>JBGQET010000026.1:0-50302 GCA_041496545.1 Binatia bacterium
GGCACGGTCAGCCGGGTCGCGATCTCCGCCCGCAGCGCGTCCAGCCCCGCGCCGGTCACCGTCGAGACGGGGAGGATCGGCGCGCCCTCGAGCGACGAGTCGAGCACGAGGATCTCGATCTCCTCCCGCACCGCCGCGACGCGCGCCGCGTCGACCAGATCCGTCTTGGTGACGACGAAGATGCCGCGCCGGACGCCGAGCAGGTGGAGGATGTCGAGATGCTCCTCGGTCTGCGGCATCACGCCGTCGTCCGCGGCGACGGTGAAGAGGACGAGGTCCATCCCGTGCGCACCGGCGAGCATGTTGCGGACAAAGCGCTCGTGCCCGGGGACGTCCACGATGCCGGCCCGCTCGCCTCCCGGCGCGTCGAGGAACGCGAAGCCGAGGTCGATCGAGATGCCGCGCTCCTTCTCCTCCTTCAGGCGGTCCGTGTCCTGGCCGGTGAGTGCGCGGACGAGCGACGTCTTGCCGTGGTCGATGTGCCCCGCGGTGCCGATGATGAGCGGCATCGCGGGGTCAGAAGTCGACGGCGAGCTCGGCGGGGTCGAAGATGCCGCGCAGGTCGAGGAGGAAGCGGCCGTCGTGGATGCGGCCGAGCACGGGCGGCCGCGCGGCGCGGAAGCGGGCCGCCACGTCGTCGGCCGCGACGCCGTCGTGCTCGACGGCGAGCGCGCGGCTCGGCAGCGGGACGGCCGGCACGGCGCCGCTCCCGACCTCGCACTCGGAGGCGACGACGGACACGCGCCAGCCCGCGCCGAGGCGCTTCTGGAGGAGCTCCGCCGCGGCCTTCCCCACCCGCTCGAGATCGTCGAGCGGACGCGTCAACCAGCGCAGCGCCGGCAGCGCGCGGGCGAGGTCGGGGCTCTCGCGGTAGAGACGGAGCGTGGCGGCGAGCGCCGCGACCGTGAGCTTGTCGGGACGGAGCGCGCGGCGGAGCGGGTTCGCGGCGAGCCGGGCGACGAGGTCCGCCCGGCCGACGACGATGCCGGCCTGTGGCCCCCCGAGGAGCTTGTCCCCGGAGAAGGTGACGAGGTCGGCGCCGGCCGCGATGCGCTCGCGCACCACCGGCTCGGGGGGGAGACCGAGCGCCGCCAAGTCGACGAGCGCGCCGCTGCCGAGGTCCTCCATCACCGGCACGCCGGCTTCGCGCGCGAGTGCGACCAGCGCGGGTAGCTCGACCGCGGCCGTGAAGCCGACGATGCGGTAGTTGCTGGTGTGGACCTTCAGGACGAGCGCCGTCGCCGGGCCGAGCGCCCGGCGGTAGTCGTCCGGGTGCGTGCGGTTCGTCGTCCCGACTTCCCGGATGCGCGCCCCGCTCTTCGCCATCACGTCGGGGATGCGGAACGCGCCCCCGATCTCGACCAGCTCGCCGCGCGACACGATCACCTCGCGGTCGGCGGCAAGGGTGTTGAGTGCCAACAGGACGGCAGCGGCGTTGTTGTTGACGACCAGCGCCGCTTCGGCGCCGGTGAGCGCGCGCAGGTCGTCGGCGAGGAGCGCGTCGCGGTCGCCGGGGCGACCGGTCACCAGGGCCAGCTCGAGGTTGGTCGCCGCGCGCGCGGCGACGTCCCGCGCCGCGACCGCCTCCTCGGCGAGCGGTGCGCGTCCGAGGTTCGTGTGGAGGACGACGCCGGTCGCATTCACGACCGGCACCAGGCGCGGCGTCCCGAGCGCGGCGAGGCGGCCCCCGACGCGAGCGAGGATGGCCTCCGGGGGCGGAACGGGCGCGGCGCCGGCGTCGCGCCGCACCTCCTCCAGCACTGCGCGGGTCGCCTCCAGCACGTGCTCGCGTCGCCAGCGCGCGAGCAGGGCCGCGGCGGCGGGGTCGTCGAGCAAGCGCGCGACCGACGGGATGGCGCGGCGCGGGTTCTTGGAGGCGGGCGTCGCCACGCGCGCATCATTCCCCACGCCGGCCCCACCCGACAAGGGAGCACGCCGCTTGCTTCCGTCGCGGGCGGCGTGCTTGGTACGCACGATGCGCGCGCTCGTCTGCGACCTCAGCATCCCGCGGCAGGTCGTCTCGGCGCTGCTCGGGCGTCTCGACAAGCGGTTCTTCCTGGGCCCCTTCTCGCCCGCGGCGCTGAAGGATATCCCCGACCCCGAGCTGCCCGCGCCCGACTGGGTGACGATCCGCACCGGCCTCTGCGGGATCTGCGGCAGCGACTACAAGCAGATGTTCCTGAACGGCAACATGGACAACCCGATGACGGCGCTGATCTCGTTCCCGCAGGTGCTGGGGCACGAAGTGGTGGGCCGCATCGAGCGCGTCGGGCCGGGCGTGACGACGCGGAGGGTCGGCGAGCGCGTCGTCCTGAACCCCTGGCTCTCCTGCGGGCCGCGGGGCGTCACGCCGCCCTGCCCCGAGTGCGCGCGAGGGCAGTACTCCATCTGCCGCAACTTCGCGCGCGGCCTGCTGCCCCCCGGCATCCACACCGGCAACAGCGCCAAGGCGACGGGCGGCTTCGCGCCGCTCGTGCCCGCGCACGAGTCGATGTGCATCCCGATCCCCGACGCCGTCACCGACCGGCAGGCCGTGCTGGCCGATCCCTTCTCCGTCTCGCTGCACGGCATCCTGAAGCGCCCGCCGGCGCCGGGCGAGACGGCGCTGGTCTACGGCTGCGGCACGCTCGGCCTCCTCGCGATCGCCATCCTGCGCGCGTTCCATCCCGACGTCCGCGTGCTCGCGATCGCGCGCTTCGCGCACCAGAAGCGGCTGGCGGAGCAGTTCGGCGCGGCGGCGGTGCTGCCGCACGAGCCCGTCGAGGCGATCGTCGAGGGCGTCGGGCGCGAGACGGGCGCGCAGGTGCTGCAGCCGTGGTACGGCCGGCCCTGGCTCTACGGCGGCGGCGTCGACGTGATCTACGACACCGTCGGGCTGCCGGCGACGCTCGAGGTCGACATCCGCATCGCGGCGGCGCGCGGCACGATCGTCGTGACCGGCGTCGAAGCGCCGCAGCGCTTCGAGTGGACACCGCTCTACTTCAAGGAGATCGCGGTCATCGGCTCCAACGCCTTCGGCGTCGAGGAGTTCGAGGGGCGACGGCGCCACGCCATGGAGATCTACCTCGACCTGGTGGCGAGCGGCCGCATCGACGTGACCCCGATCCTCACCCACCGCTTCCCGCTCGAGCAGTGGCGCGACGCCTTCCTCGCCTGTGGAGAGCAGGGCAAGTCGGGCGCGGTGAAAGTGCTCTTCGCGTACGACGGCTGAGCTGTCGCACTCGCGACGCGCTCGCGTGGCCTCCAGCAGGGTCCGCCGGCCGCGCGGCAGTGCCCGCCCGACGGAGCCGGTAGTCCGGATAATCCTGCGAAGTGAACGTAACCCGCAGATCCGGACGTTGACCCGACTCTCGCCCCCGGCCCCCCGGCTGGCGCGGGGCGTATTACGGAGCCAGCGGCACGTCAAGATGTGGCGGGTCAGAGCGTGGCGAGGAAGGCATTGAGGTGGCCCCGCACCACTTCATAGAGCACGCCGGCGGTCGGGGCCCGCGGGGTGTAGACGAAGGCCACGCCCCCGCTCCAGCGAGGGCCGTGCCCGCTGCTCACTGCCGAGCCTCGCCGCGCGAAACGATCACGTTTCATTGCGCTTCAAGGCCCGTTGAAGCGGACCCTGGGCGGGAATCTGATCCGCGTTGCGGGGGCGGCCTCCCCGGCCTACCCTGAGCGCGCCATGGCCGATCCGCGCGAGCTCGCGGTGCGCATCGTCCGGCGCCTGCGCGAGGCCGGACACGTCGCGTACTTCGCGGGCGGGTGCGTGCGCGATCAGCTGCTCGGCCGCGAGCCGCTCGACTTCGACGTCGCGACGAGCGCGCCGCCCGAGGCGGTGCAGCGGCTCTTCCCGCACACCGTGCCGGTGGGCGCCAAGTTCGGCGTGATCCTCGTCGTCGAGGACGGACGCTCGTTCGAGGTCGCGACCTTCCGCTCCGACGACGCCTACGTCGACGGCCGCCGCCCCAGCGCCGTCCACTTCGGCTCGGCCGAGGAAGACGCGCGCCGGCGCGACTTCACGATCAACGCGCTCTTCCAGGACCCCGAGACGGGCGCCGTCGTCGACTTCGTCGGCGGCGAGCGCGACCTCCGCGCGGGGATCATCCGCGCCATCGGCGACGCCGGCGCGCGCATCGCCGAGGACCGGCTGCGCATGCTCCGCGCCCTCCGCTTCGCGGCCCGGCTCGGCTTCACGATCGAGCCCGCGACGCACGCCGCCATCGTCGCCGCCGCCCCGACCATCACCGACATGGCGGCGGAGCGCATCGGCGACGAGATCGTCATGATCCTCACCGAAGGGGGCGCCCGCCGCGGCTTCGAGCTGCTCGCCGAGACGGGCCTCCTCGACCCCGTTCTGCCCGAGGCGGCCGCCATGCGCGGCGTCGCGCAGTCGCCGGACTTCCACCCGGAGGGAGACGTCTGGGTGCACACGCTGCTCCTGCTCGCGCAGCTTCCCGCGGGGGTCTCCCAGACCCTGGCGCTCGGCGCGCTCCTGCACGACGTCGCGAAGCCGAAGACCGCCGGCGTCCACGGCGACCGCATCACGTTCTACGGCCACACCTCCGAGGGTGCGAAGATGGCGGTCGAGATTTGCCAGCGCCTGCGGCGGAGCCGGATGACGTGGGAGCGCGTCGCGTATCTCGTTCACGACCACCTCCGCCTCGTGCAAGCGCCGGAGATGCGTCTCTCGACGCTGAAGAAGATGCTCCGCCAGGACGGCTTCGACGAGCTCCTCGCCCTCGCCCGCATGGACGCGCTGGCGTCGAACAAGGACCTCACCTACGTCGAGTTCTGCGAGCGCCGCCGCGCCGAGCTGGCCGAGGAGGAGATCAAGCCCCGGCGGCTCCTGGGGGGCGACGACCTGCTCGCGCTCGGCTACGCCGCAGGCCCGCGCGTCGGCGAGATCCTGCGCGCCCTCGAGGAGGCGCAGCTCGACGGCCAGGTGCGGACCCGCGAGGACGCGGAGCGCTTCGTCGCCGAACGCTTCGCGCGCTAGGCCGAGCGCGCGAGGTCGGTGAGCCAGCGCACCAGGAGCCGCACGCCGAAGCCCGTGCCGCCGCGCGGGGCGTGCGGCAGGTCCTTCTCCGTGAAGGCGGGGCCGGCGATGTCGAGGTGCGCCCAGGGCACGCCGTCGACGAACTCTTGCAGGAAGAGCCCGCCGATGATGCTGCCGGCCTCGCCCCCGACGTTCTTCAGATCCGCGACCGCGCTCTTCAGGTCGTCGCGGTACTCGCGGACGAGCGGGAGCTGCCAGAGCGTTTCGCCGCTTGCGAGCCCGGCGGCCACGAGCGCGTCGACGAGAGCCTGGTCGTTCCCCATCACGCAGCCGACGAGGGAGCCGAGCGCCACGCGCGCGGCGCCGGTGAGCGTCGCGAGGTCCACGATGACCTCCGGCTTGGCGCGACTGGCGAGCGCGAGCGCGTCGGCGAGGATCAGGCGGCCCTCGGCGTCGGTGTTGAGCACCTCGACCGTCTTGCCATTCAAGTAGCGGATGACGTCACCGGGCTTCTGCGCCCGTCCGCCGGGGAGGTTCTCGGTGACCGGCACGTAGCCGGTCACCTCCACCGGGAGCCGCAGGCGCGCGGCGGCCGTCACGGCGCCGAGCACGGCGGCGCCGCCGGCCATGTCGTACTTCATCATCTCCATCGACTTGGCGGGCTTGAGCGAGAGCCCGCCCGAGTCGAAGGTGATGCCCTTGCCGACGAGTGCGATGCGCCGCCGCGCGCCGGGCGGCGCCCAGCGCAGCGTGATGAAGCGCGGCTCCTCGCGGCTGCCACGCGCGACGGCGAGGATGCCGGTGAGGCTCTCTTTCGCGATCCGCTTGGGATCCCACACCTCGGCCTCGAGACCGGCGACCCCGCGGGCGACCTGCGTGACCTGCTCGGCGATGTAGCGCGGCGTCTTCACGGACGCCGGCTCGTTGATGAGGTCGCGCGCGCGGAAGACCTCCGACGTGACGGCCTCGACCGCGGCGACGATCAGCCGGCCGGCCGCCCCGCGGGGCATCGTCTCGCCGAGCACGACGAGGCTCTGCACCGTGCGCTGGCCGCTCCGCTCGGAGAGGTAGCGGTCGAAGCGATAGCCGGCCAGCACGAAGCCTTCGACGAAGGCGGAGAGCGCCTCCGCCGCGGCGCCGGCTTCGCCGACGTACGCGGTCACGCGCTTCGCCCGCTGGCGCTCGGCCTCCTGTCGCCCGCGCGCGCCGGCGCGGCGCCACGCGTCGGCTCCGGCGGGCGTCGGCCCGAGGCCGAGCAACGTCACCGCACGCGTGGCCTGGTGGGTGAGCACGTCGTCGCCGCGGCCGCGCCACTGGAGGGTCCGCACGCGGCGCGCGAGCGCCGTCGCGGCGTTCCGCTCGAGCCGGCGCGTGACCGCGGCCGCCCGTCCCTCCTCCACCGGCACCAGCAGCACCTCGCCCCGCGCGGCTCGCGCGCCCCCGCGCGCGATCTCGACCTTCACCACGATCCCCTCCTACCCGAACGTCTTCTTGGCCAGGAAGAACATGAGCGCGCCGGCGCCGGCGTAAGCCAGCACGCCCTCGACCAGCCCGAGGCCCGCCGTCAATGCGAACACGAGCACCACGAGCCCCGTCCCGACCACCGCGACGACACGCTCGATGCGCTCCTCACGGGCACGCTCGGCTTCGACGTGCCTTCCCACCTCGCCGCCGCACGCCGGGCACCGCCCGCCCGGCTTGCGCACCAGCGGAGCGCCGCAGTGCGGGCAGTCGATTTTTTGACGAAGCGGCACGGCGCCGGACTCTAGCCCAATCGCCGGTCCGAAAACATCGGCGCCCGGGGCCCCAGAAGAAAAAAGCGGCCGGGCTCTTCGCCCGGCCGCTCGCTTTCCGCGTTGGACCCGCTCAGCCGCCGCTTGCTTCGCGGAGGTCCTGGTCGCGCTCGTCGGTGCGGAGCCTGATCAGCTCGCCGCGCCGCGCTTGCGCCGCCCGGGTCTTCCAGGCGTGCAGCCCGCGGCGGACGTAGTCGGCCTCGAGGTCGAGCACGTCGCAGATGTTCTCGAACGAGAAGAGCCACGACTTGTCCCGGTCCTCGATCCAGTCCTCGGCGTCGCGGAACAGCGACTGACCACGCGGGTCGTGCGCGCCCACCTGCTTGCGGTACACGTCGACCGCGTCCTCGAGGACCGCGATCATGAGCCGGCGCTCGCCGTCGAGCTGCTTGCGGCCGCGGATGCGGTCGAAATACTGCGAAGGCAGGAGCGTGTCGGGCTGGAAGATGCCGCCCGAGACCCGCTCGTCGAGTCCGTATTCGCGTTCCTTCATGGAAGTCCCCTGATCACCCATTATAGTCTCGATTTTCCTTCCTTGCCGACCCGTTCTGTTCTCACAACCGTGCGAAAACT
This sequence comes from Binatia bacterium, assembly GCA_041496545.1. Taxonomy (GTDB): domain Bacteria; phylum Desulfobacterota; class Binatia; order DP-6; family DP-6; genus DASRHG01. Next base: position 7,351 of record JBGQET010000026.1, read on the forward strand.
AGGCCTTAGACGCCTCGGGCCGGTGCGTATTCAGACTCCCTCGCGAGTGGCGGACGTCCGCGATCGTGGTCTTGTCGAACAGGTCCATCACGCGTCGCTGGCCCTCCCGCCACACGCGTTCCATGCCGCAAGCGCCGAGGAGCGAGCAGTCGGCGTGCTCGCCCGTACATGCATTCAAGGAGATGGGTCCCTCGACGGCCTCGATGACGTGCCGGAACGTCATCTGGTCGGCCGGCCGCGCGAGGACGTAGCCCCCGTGCGGCCCGCGCTGCGAGCGCACGAGGCCGTTGTGGATGAGGTCCTGGACGATCTTCTCCAGGAACTGCCGCGGTACGCGCTCGCGCTCGGCGATCTCGCTGACCGAGCACGCGCGCTCGCTCGCCTCCTCGTTGGCGAGGTGGATCACGGCGCGGAGCGCGTAGTCGACTTTCCGGCTGACCTGCATGATCGCCATGGGACCTCCTCAGGACTCTCGCTGTTCGACCCACGCCATCTGGATGCGCTCGAGCTTCCCCTCGGTGGACGCCTTCGCGTCGTCGGCGAATTCCGGCAACTCGGTCACCCACCGCTGGAGATCCGTGAAGCGGAGGCTCAACGGATCCACGTCCGGGTGCGTCGCGGCGAGCCGCTCGGCGATGTCCTCGTGATCGTCCCAGGTGAGCGCCATCACAGCTCCTCGAGACGCCGGTCGCCCAGCGCTTCCTGCAGCGAGGTGTCCATGATGCGACGGGCGAAGGGCTCGGTCTCGCGGCTGAGCGCGTCCACGGCGTCCCGGATCGCGATGTAGTCCTCCGTTGCACGCGCCGCGTCGAGCGCCGCCAGCGAGGCGCGGATGCGGTTGCCCTCGCCCGGCTCCAGCATGCCGGCGTGGTTGCGGAACGACTCGCGCGTGGCGTGCAGGATGACGTCGGCCTCGACGCGCGCCTCCTCGACCTGGCGGCGACGGACGTCCTCTTCGGCGTGGTCGATGGACTCCTCGAGCATGCGCTCGATCTCCTCGTCGGTGAGGCCGTAAGATGGCTTCACCTCGACGGAGCGCTCGCGCCCCGTGCGGAGGTCCGCCGCGGTGACGCTCAGGATGCCGTTGGCGTCGACCAGGAAGGTGACTTCGAGGCGCGGCACGCCCGCGGGGAGTGGTGCGATCGGGATCTTGAACCGCGCCAGGCTCCGGTTGTCGGGGGCCAGCTCGCGCTCGCCCTGGAGGACGTGGATGTCGACCGACGTCTGGTTGTCGGCCGCCGTCGTGAAGGTGTCCTTCACGGCGACGGGGATGGTCGTGTTGCGGTCCACGAGGCGCGTGAACACACCGCCCATCGTCTCGATGCCGAGCGAGAGCGGCACGACGTCGAGGAGGAGCATGTCACGCCGGCCACCGGACAGGATGCCGGCCTGGATGCCGGCGCCGAGCGCGACCACCTGGTCGGGGTCGATGTCGGCGAGCGGCGGGCGCCCGAAGAGCGCCTCCATGTGCCGGCGGACGAGCGGGACGCGGGTCGAGCCGCCGACCGCGACGACTTCCCGGACGTCCGCGGTCCCGAGGCCGGCGTCGCGGAGCGCCTGCCGGCAGGGGGCCGTGGTCCGCTCGACGACGTCGCGCACGAGGGCCTCGAACTCCTCGCGCCCGAGGGGGTGGCGGACTGGAGGGCCGCCCGGCACGTCGAGCACGATCTCCGTCTGCTCCGCCGTGCTGAGCGCACGCTTCGCACGCTCGGCCGCGGCGCGCGCCCGGGCACGCACCTCGGGACGGGCACGCACGGGCTCCGGCAGCGCGGCGAGCACCAGCTCCGCGACGCGGTCGTCGAGGTCGTCGCCGCCGAGGCGCGTGTCGCCGTTGGTGGCGAGCACCTCGAAGACGCCGCCGCGGAGCTTCAGGATCGAGACGTCGAACGTGCCGCCGCCGAGGTCGTAGACGGCGACCACGCCCTCGGCCTCCTTGTCGAGGCCGTAGGCCAGCGACGCCGCGGTGGGCTCGTTGACGAGCCGCAGCACCTCCAGGCCGGCCAGCCGGCCGGCGTCCTTCGTCGCCTGGCGCTGGCTGTCGTTGAAGTACGCCGGCACGGTGACGACCGCCTTGGTGACAGGCTCGCCGAACGCCGCCTCGGCCCAGCGCTTGAGCTCGCGCAGGATGTACGCCGATATCTCGGGCGGCGTCAGCTCCCGGCCGCCGACCGCGAAGCGCACGGGACCCTCGCGGCCTTCGACGATGCGGTAGCGGCGCCGGTCCTCGGCCGTCACGTGCTCGGCGCCGAGGCCCATGAAGCGCTTGACGGAGAGGACGGTGTCGAGCGGGCGCTCGGCGGTGAGCGAGCGCGCGCGCTCGCCCACGACGACGCTGCCGTCGTCGAGGAACGCCACCGCCGAGGGCAGGAGAACGGCGCCCGTGTCGGGATCCGGTAGGACGCGCGGCCCCGCGTCCTCGAGGACCGCGACCAGGCTGTTCGTCGTGCCGAGGTCGATGCCGACGATGCGCTCCATCACGCGGCTCCGAGGCTCGTCTCGACGTCGCCGAGCAGCGTCGTCAGGTAGGCGATCTCCGAGAGACGGCGCTTCAGATCGGGCAGCGACGCGTCTGCGCCCGCATAGCGCGCGACGAGCTCCTCGCGCATGGCCGCGAGCCGCGCCGCGAGGTCGTCGCGGAGCGCGCGCACCTCGTCGCCGACCGCGGCGCCCGCGCGCAGCTCGGCGAGCTTCTCCTGCGCCTCGAACACCTCGGCCGCGAGCGCGGGCGAGACCTGGTTGTTGTCCTCACCGAGGCGCGCCCCGTGGAGCTCGAGCCAGTACCGGCCGAGCGCGATCGGGTCGCGCAGCGTGCGATAGGCGCGGTTGACCGCCGCGCTGGCCGCCAGGCTCAACTCCTGCTCGCGCGCGCCGGCCGTCTGATGACGGTCCGGATGGACGGCGCGCGACGCCTCGTGCCAGCGGCGCTCGAGGTCCGCGGCGTCAACCGCGAGCCCGCGCGGCAGCCCCAGAACCGCGAACAGATCCGTCCCCGCCGCCAGAGGCTGCACCACCGCGCAGCGCGGGCAGGCGAGTGCGCCGGCCGTCTCGGCCCCGCACCGCCAGCACTGCCGTCGCCTCGCCTCTGCTGCCTGCATCGTCATTCTCGGATCCGCTCATCGCCCCGTCAGACGGAGAAGGACGAGCCGCAGCCGCACGCGCGCTTGATGTTCGGGTTGCGCAGCGTGAAGCCCGAGGCCATCAGCTCATCCTTGTAGTCGAGCTCGGTGCCGTTCAGGTACAGGAAGCTCTTCCGATCGACGACCAGCTTCGCGCCGGCGTGCTCGAAAATCTTGTCGCCGTCGCGCGGCTGGTCGAGGTCCATCTTGTAGGAGAGACCCGAGCAGCCGCCGCCCACGACCTTCACGCGCAGCCCGGCCTCCGGCATGCCCTTGGCGGCCGCCAGCGCCTGGATCTTCTGCGCTGCCTCGTGGGTCATCGAGATCATCTCAGCTCGCCTTCGCCTCCTCGGCGGGTACTACCTGGCCGCGGCGCTTCTTCCAATCCTGGATCGCGGCCTTGATGCCGTCCTCGGCGAGGACCGAGCAGTGTATCTTGACCGGCGGGAGCGACAGCTCCTGCACGATGTGCGTGTTCCTGATCTGCATGACCTCGTCGACGGTCTTGCCCTTCACCAGCTCGGTCACGTAGCTCGAGCTGGCGATCGCGCTGCCACAGCCGAAGGTCTTGAACTTGGCGTCCTGGACGATGCCGTCGTCGCTGATCTTCAGCTGGAGCTTCATGACGTCGCCGCACTCCGGCGCGCCGACGATGCCGGTACCGACGTTCTCATCGTCCTTCGCGAACGAGCCCACGTTGCGGGGGTTCGCGTAGTGGTCGAGGACCTTGTCGCTGTATGCCATTGCTTCCTCCCCAATTACTCGCGCTGCCACGCGACGGACTTCAAGTCGATGCCTTCCTTCGCCATCTCGTAGAGCGGTGAGAGATCCCGCAGCCGCCGGACCTCGTGCACGACGCGCTCGGCGACGTAGTCGACCTCGTCCTCGGTATTGAAGCGACCGAGGCCGAAGCGGATCGAGGTGTGGGCCAGGTCGTCGCCGACGCCGAGCGCCTTCAGCACGTACGACGGCTCGAGCGTGGCCGAGGTGCACGCGGAGCCCGACGACACGGCGATGGGCGAGACGGTCTGCCCGACCGCGATGGTCGAGCCGTTGAGCCCCATGAGCAGCGACTCGCCCTCGACGTAGGCGAAGCTCACGTTCAGATTCCCCGGCAGCCGGTGCACGGGGTGGCCGTTCACGTAGATCTCTTCGAGCTGCGAGAAGAGCGCCTCGCGCAGCCGCTCGCGCAGGCCGAGCACGCGCTGCGACTCGTCGGGCATACTCACGCGACAGAGCTCGCACGCCTTGCCGAAACCGACGATGCCCGGGACGTTGAGCGTCCCGGAGCGGAAGCCGCGCTCGTGCCCGCCGCCGTCGATGATGGGCGTGAGGCGCACGCGCGGTCCCTTCGAGCGGACGTAGAGCGCGCCCACGCCCTTCGGGCCGTAGAGCTTGTGCGCCGTGAGCGACATGAGGTCGATGTTCATGGCCTCGACGTCGAGCGGCAGCTTGCCGACGCCCTGCACGGCGTCGGAGTGGAAGAGCACGCCCTTCTCGCGCGTGATCTTGCCGATCTCGGCGATCGGGTTGATGGTGCCGATCTCGTTGTTCGCGTACATGATCGAGACGAGCACCGTCTTGTCGGTGATCGCCTTGCGAACGTCGTCGGGGCTGACCATCCCGTAGGTGTCGACCGGCAGATAGGTGACCGTCGCGAGGCCCTTCCGCTCGAGCGCCTTGCAGGTGTCGAGGACCGCCTTGTGCTCGAGGACCGACGTGACGACGTGATTGCCCTTGTCCTTGTAGAACTCGACCACGCCCTTGATGGCGAGGTTGTCCGACTCGGTGGCGCCGCTGGTGAAGACGATGTCCTTGGGCTTGGCGTTGATCAGGCGCGCGATCTGCTCGCGCGCAAGGTCGACGGCTTTCTCCGCCTGCCAGCCGAAGGGGTGGCTGCGGCTGGCGGCGTTGCCGTACACCTCGGTGAAGTAGGGCAGCATCGCCTCCAGCACCCGCGGGTCGACGGGTGTGGTGGAGTGGTTGTCCATGTAGACCGCCCTAGGCTGCATGCGCGTCTTCCCCCCTTGTAGTCAATTCGGACCTATTGACTCCAGTATATCTGGATGGCGCCAGTGTCAAGCCATTTGGAGGGGTGAACTCACCAGCAAATTCGGAGGGATAGCCTTATGAAACGGTCACCTTGCGGGCCTTGGGCGGTTGTACGACCCGGCGCAAGAAAATTCCGGTGTGGGACGCCAGGGAGAGGGCCACTTCCTCGGGGGTTCCGCTCGCCAGCACCCGGCCGCCCCGCACCCCGCCCTCGGGCCCCAGGTCGACCACGTGGTCGGCGGTCTTGATGACGTCCAGGTTGTGCTCGATCAGGAGCACCGTGTTGCCCGCGTCCACCAGCCGCCCCAGGACCTCGAGCAAGCGGCGGACGTCGTCGAAGTGGAGCCCCGTGGTCGGCTCGTCGAGGACGTAGAGGGTGCGCCCGGTGGCGCGGCGGGCCAGCTCGCGGGCCAGCTTCACGCGCTGCGCTTCGCCGCCGGAGAGGGTGGTCGCCGACTGGCCGAGGCGGATGTAGTCGAGGCCGACTTCACGCAGCGCCTCCAGGCGCTGGCGCACCGCAGGCACGCTGGCGAGGAAGTCGAGCGCCTCGCCGACCGTGAGATCCAGCACGTCCGAGATGCTCCGGCCCTTGAACTGCACCTCGAGCGTCTCGCGGTTGTAGCGACGCCCGCCGCACACCTCGCAGGTGACGTAGACGTCGGGCAGGAAGTGCATCTCGATGGCGATGAGGCCGTCGCCCGCGCACGCCTCGCAGCGACCCCCCTTCACGTTGAAGGAGAAGCGGCCGGGACCGTAGCCGCGCGCGCGCGACTCGGGGAGCTGCGCGAACAGCTCGCGGATCGGCCCGAAGGCGCCGGTGTACGTCGCGGGGTTGGAGCGCGGGCTCCGGCCGATCGGCGCTTGCGAGATCTCGATCACCTTGTCGATCATCTGCCAGCCGACCAGGTCGTCGTGCGGCGCCGGCTCCTCGCGCGTCGCGCCGAGCTTCCGCGCCAGCGCGCGGTAGATCGTGTCGATGACGAGCGTGCTCTTCCCCGACCCCGAGACGCCCGTCACGCAGGCGATCGTGCCGAGGGGGATGTCGACGTCGACGCCCTGGAGGTTGTTGCCGCGCGCGCCGCGCACGCCGAGGCTCCAGCCCGCCCCCCGGCGGCGCTGGCGCGGCACCGGCACCTCCTCGGCCCCGGAGAGGTAGCGCCCCGTGAGCGACGCCGGATTCGCCATGATCGCCTCGGGCGAGCCCGCGGCGACGACCTCGCCGCCGTGCACGCCGGCGCCGGGACCCATGTCGACCACGTGGTCGGCGGCGAGGATCGTGTCGCGGTCGTGCTCGACGACGAGCACCGTGTTGCCGAGGTCGCGGAGCCGGTAGAGCGTGGCGAGGAGCCGCTCGTTGTCGCGCTGGTGGAGGCCGACCGACGGCTCGTCGAGGATGTAGAGGACGCCCACCAGCCGCGAGCCGATCTGCGTCGCGAGCCGGGTGCGCTGCCCTTCGCCGCCCGAGAGCGTCGCCGCGCCGCGGTCGAGCGCCAGGTAGTCGAGGCCGACGTCCACCAGGAACCCGAGCCGGGCCACGATCTCCTTCACGATCGGAGCCGCGATCTCCGCCTCCTGGCCGGCGAGCGCGAGGCTCCGGAAGAAGGCGGCCGCCTCGCCGATCGAGAGCGCGCTCACCTCGATGATGCTCTTCCCTCCGACCCGCACGAAGCGCGCCTCGGGACGGAGCCGCGTCCCCTCACACGTCGGGCAGGCGCGGTCGGCGACGAGCCCCTCCAGCTCGTCGCGGAGCCACATCGAGCGCGTCTCGGTCTGCCGTCTGAGCAGCAGCGGCCCGATGCCGCGGAACGGCCGGCGTACCACCTGCCCGCGCTGGCGGACGAACTCGATGATCTCCTCGCCCGACCCCTCGAGCAGGACCTTCTGCACGCCGGCCGGCAGCGCCTTCCACGGCGTGTCGAGCCCGAAGCGGTAGTGGGCGGCGAGGGCCGCGAGCGAGTGCTCGAGGCCGGGAAGGGCCCGCAGCACCACCGTCGAGAGCGCTTCGGGCAGCGGCGCGTCCGGCCGCGGCACGACGAGCGCCGGGTCGAAGCGGCGCTGGACGCCGAGGCCGGCGCACGCCGGGCAGGCGCCGTGTGGGCTGTTGAAGGAGAAGAACCGCGGCGAGAGGTCCGGGTACGAGACGCCGCAGCGGGGGCAGGCGTGCCGTTCGCTGAAGAACAGCTCGCGCGGCGAGCTGCCGGGCTCGACCGCCTCGACCAGCGTTGTGCCCTCGCCGTGCCGGAAGGCGACCTCGAGCGAGTCGGCGAGCCGGCGCTCCACGCCGGGCCGCACGACGAGGCGGTCGACGACGACCTCGATCGTGTGCCGGGTGGTGCGGCCGAGCGTGATCTCCTCCCCCAGCTCGCGGAGCGCGCCGTCGACGCGCACGCGGACGAAGCCGCCGCGCCGGAGCTCGTCGAGCTCCTTCTTGTGCTCGCCCTTGCGGTCGCGGACGACGGGCGCCAGGAGCGTGAGCCGAGTGTCGGGCGGGAGCGCGGTCAGACGGTCGACCACCTGCTGGACGGTCTGCGCCGCGATCTCGCGCCCACACGAGGAGCAGAACGCGTGGCCGACCCGTGCCCAGAGGAGGCGCAGGTAGTCGGCGATCTCGGTCACCGTGCCGACCGTGGAGCGCGGGTTGCGTCCCGTCCCCTTCTGCTCGATCGCGATCGCGGGCGAGAGCCCGTCGATCGCGTCGCAGTCGGGCTTGCGCATCTGCTCGAGGAACTGGCGGGCGTAGGCCGAGAGCGACTCGACGTAGCGACGCTGCCCCTCGGCGTAGAGCGTGTCGAAGGCCAGCGACGACTTGCCCGACCCCGAGAGCCCGGTGATCACGACCAGCCGGTCGCGCGGGATCTCGACGTCGATGCTCTTGAGGTTGTGCTCGCGGGCTCCGCGAACGACGATGCTGCCCGCCACGCGTCCTACCCGCCGAGCTCCGCGCGCGCGTCCGCGACCGCGCGCTCGACCGTCCGCTGGTACTCGGCCAGCTCTTCCTCGGTCTGCGCCTCGAAGCGCATGACGAGCACGGGCTGCGTGTTCGACGCGCGGAGCAGCCCCCAGCCGTGCGGGAACTTCACGCGCACGCCGTCCACGTCGACGATGTCGCGCCCCTCGGCGCGGAAGCGGGCGCACACGCGGTCGGCCACCTTGAACTTCACCTCGTCCGCGCAGTCGACGCGGATCTCGGGCGTCGAGACCGAGGGCGGCAGGTCGGCGAGGAGCTGCTCCACGGTGCGACCGGTACGGGCGAGGATCTCGAGCAGCCGGGCGCCGGCGTAGACCGCGTCGTCGTAGCCGAAGTAGCGCTCCTTGAAGAACATGTGGCCGCTCATCTCGCCGCCGAGGAGGGCGCCGGTCTCGCGCATCTTCGCCTTGAGCAGCGAGTGTCCCGCCTTCCACATGATGCCGCGGCCGCCGTGCGCCGCGATGTCGTCGTAGAGCCGCTGCGAGCACTTCACCTCGGAGACGATGGTGGCGCCCGGATTGCGGCCGAGGACGTCGCGCGAGTAGACGACGAGCAGCTCGTCGCCCCAGATGATGCGGCCCTTGCCGTCCACCACGCCGATGCGGTCGGCGTCGCCGTCGAACGCGATGCCGAGCGCGGCGCCGGTCTTCGCCACGGCGCGGATCAGGTCCTGCATGTTCTCGGGCACGGTCGGGTCCGGGTGGTGGTTCGGGAAGCGGCCGTCCATGTCGCTGAAGAGCTCCGTCACCTGCGCGCCGATCCGCTTGAAGATCGCCGGCGCGACCGGGCCGGCGGTGCCGTTGCCGGAGTCGACCACGACGCGGATCTCGCGCGCGAGCCTGCCGATCTTCTCCACGACGTAGTCCTGGTACGGCGCCACGACGGGGCGCTGCTCGGTGCCGCCGCTGCCGCTCCGGAACTTCCCCGCCTCGACGCGGCGGCGGAGGTCCTGGATCTGCTCGCCGTGAAGCGCTTCGGTGCCGACGCACACCTTGAAGCCGTTGTAGTCGGCCGGGTTGTGGCTGCCGGTTACCTGGACACCGCCCTCGAGCTTCCACTCGAAGAGGGTGAAGTACATGAGCGGCGTGGGGCAGACGCCGATGTCCACGACGTCGAGCCCCGTCGCGCGGATGCCGTCGGCGACGGCCGCGGCGTAGCGGTCGGAGGTGACGCGGCAGTCGCGGCCGACGCTCACCCGCCGCTTGCCGGCCTCGCCGGCGAGCGTCCCGAAGGCCTGGCCCAGGGTACGCGCGAAGCCGGCGTCGAAGTCCTTCTCGGCGATGCCGCGGATGTCGTACTCGCGGAAGATGGCGGGGTTCAGTTCAGCACCTCCACGTGGTGTCGTTCCCGGAGATCGCGTGAGAGCCAATCCTGGAAGCGTTGCTCCAGCGCCTCGTTATACAACGCTTCGCGGATCTGGTCTTGCACCTCCTTGAGCGGCCGGTGGCCGGAGGCGATGCGCTCGCGGACACGGAGGAGGTGGAAGCCGGCGCTGGTACGCACCGGCGTGCTCACCTCGCCCGGCTTGAGCGCGAATGCCACCTCGTCGAGCGTGCCGTCCATCTCGCCGTGTGCGAACGTGCCCAGCTCGCCGTCGTTGTCGGCCCCGGGGCCCTCGGAGAACTGCTTCGCCAGCTCGCCGAAGTCGGCACCCTTGAGCGCCAGCTCGCGGACCTCGACGGCCTTCAGGCGCTCGTGCTCGACGCCCGCGTCGTCGACGCCGGCGCCCACGGCGAACAGGATGTCCTGCACCCGGATGCGCTCGTCCACCCCGTAGTCGGCGAGGTGCGCGTCGTAGTAGCGCTGGATCTCCTCCGGGCTGACGTTGACGCGCTGGCGGATCTCGCGGTTCACGAGCTGGACCTTCTCGATCTCCGCCTTCACGCGCGCGCGGTACGTCTCGAGCGTGATGCCCTGGGCGTCGAGCGCCTTCGCGAAGCGCCCGCGGTCCATGCCGTTGCGGCTCTGGATCTCGTCGAGGTAGCGATCGATCTCGTCGTCGCGCGCCGCGATCCCCTGCGCCTTGATCTCCTTCTCGAGGAGCTTGTCGGTGATCAGCGCGTCCAGGACCTGGGACTCCGGCACGGTGCCGGTGTTCCGGTCCTTTGCGTAGCGCCGCAGCTCGTGCGCGGTCACCGGCTCACCGTCGATGGTGGCGACGATCCGGTCGACGACCTCCGCACCACCCCGCGACACGCCGAGGCCAAGGACGAGAACGGCCGCCACGCGGACTCTGCTGCGTGGAGGCATCGCGGCGCGGCGTATCATGCGCTCGCAAGCTTCTGCAAGAGCGCACGCAGCTCTGCGATCTGCCCGTCGTGGTCTTCGGCCTCGAGCGTGACGGCGAGCGCGGAGCCGCTGGTGAGCCGCAAGCGACCGCGGCCGCCGCGCACCAGCTCGACGAGCCGGTCGACGCCCACCGGCGTCGCCTCGTCGAACTCGAGCACGACGGCCCCCGCGCGGCGCCGGGCACGCAGGACGCGCAGGTCCTTCAGCCAGCGGCGCAGCTCCATCAGGCGGAGCAGCGTGTCCACCAGCGGCGGGACCGGCCCGTAGCGCTCCGCCAGCTCGGCGGCGATCTCGTCCAGGTCGGGCACGCCGCGGATGCCGGCGAGCCGCTTGTAGACCATCAACCGCTGACTCACGTCGGCGACGTAGGTCTCGGGGACGAAGGCGGGAATGCCGAGCTGGATCTCGGGTTCGACCTCCGTCTCCGCCCGCTCCCCGCGCAGCTCGCGCACCGCTTGCTCCATCATGTTGGTGTAGAGCTCGAGCCCGACCGCCGTGATGTGCCCGGACTGCTGCTTGCCGAGCAGGTTGCCGGCGCCGCGGATCTCGAGGTCGTGCGCGGCGAGCCGGAAGCCGCCGCCCAGGTCGTCGAGCTCCTGGAGGATACGGAGGCGCTTCTGCGCGTCGGGCGTGATCAGGTGCTCGCCGGGGATCAACAGGTACGCGTAGGCGCGATGGTAGGAGCGGCCGATGCGGCCGCGGAGCTGGTAGAGCTGCGCGAGGCCGAAGGTGTCGGCACGGTCGATGATGATCGTGTTGGCGCGCGGGATGTCGAGTCCCGACTCGATGATCGCCGAGGTGACGAGCACGTTGGTCTTCCCGTGCATGAAGCCGACCATGGTGTCCTCGAGCCGGCGCTCCGCCATCTGCCCGTGCGCCACGGCGACCTTGGCCTCGGGCACGATCTCCGCCACGCGCCGGGCGGCGCGGTCGATCGTCTCCACCCGGTTGTGGACGTAGAAGACCTGACCGCCGCGGCCGAGCTCGCGCGCGATGGCGTCGCGGATCACCGCCTCGTCGTGGCGCGTGACGTAGGTGCGGATGGCGAGGCGGTCGACGGGCGGCGTCTCGATCACCGAGAGGTCGCGGATGCCGGAGAGCGACATGTTGAGCGTCCGCGGGATCGGCGTCGCGGTGAGCGTCAGGAGGTCCACCGTGGCGCGGAGCTGGCGGATGCGCTCCTTGTCCTTGACGCCGAAGCGATGCTCCTCGTCCACCACCAGGAGGCCGAGCTGCTTGAACGCGACGTCCTTCTGGAGGAGACGGTGCGTGCCGATCACGACGTCGAGCTGGCCGGCCGCGAGCTTCGCGATCGTCTCCCGGTTCTCCGCCGCCGAGCGGAAGCGCGACACCATGTCGATCGTGACCGGGTAGCCCTGGAAGCGGGCGCGGAAGGTCTCCAGGTGCTGTTGGGCGAGGACGGTCGTCGGCACGAGGACGGCCACCTGCTTGCCGGCCAGCACCGCGAGGAACCCGGCGCGCATCGCCACCTCGGTCTTCCCGAAGCCGACGTCGCCGCACACCAGGCGGTCCATGGGCTTGTCGCGCTCGAGATCGGCGACGACGTCCTCGATGGCCCGCTGCTGGTCGGGCGTCTCCTCGAACGGGAAGCGGGCGACGAACTCGCGGTAGAGCTGCTCGTCGGTCTGGTAGGACGGCCGGCCGTGCGCCTCGCGCGCGGCGTACACGCGCAAGAGCTCGTGCGCCATCGCCAGCACCGACTCGCGCGTCTTCGCCTTGACCCGCTCCCACGACGTGCCGCCGAGCTTGTCGAGCGCCGGCGCGGCGCCCTCGCCGCTCACGTAGCGCTGCACGAGGTTGATGCGGTCGACGGGCAGGTAGAGCCGGTCGCCGCCCGCGTACTCGAGGTGCAGGTAGTCGCCCTCGGTGCCGGCCACCTGCATGTGCCGGAGCCCCCGGTAGAGCCCGATCCCGTGGTCGACGTGGACGACGTAGTCGTCGGGCTTGAGCTCGGCGAGCGTGGAGAGGAAGTCGGTCGGGCGCTCGCGGCGGCCGCGGCGGACCTGGCGGCGCTCGCCGAAGATCTCCGCCTCCGTGACCACGGCGAGCCGGTCCTCGGGGAGCCACGCCCCGCGCGTCAGCTCGCCGGCGAGCGCGAGCGCGCCGTGCCCCGGCGCGCCGAGCGCCTGCGGGAACGGCGCGCCGCTCGGCGCGGCCGCGACACCGTGGGCGGCGAGCAGCGCTTGCATCCGGTCGCGCTGCACGATGCTGCTCGCGACCAGCACGAGCCGCGCCCCGCCACCCTGCCACTCGGCCATGCGAGCGGCGGCGGCCGCCAGCGGGCTCTCGCCCGCCGGCGAGGTGCGGAGTGCCAAGCTCTCGGTCGAGTAGGTCGCCGCGCGGAAGCCCTCGTCCTCCAGGCGGTCGAGCGTCTCGCCCTCGATACGCGGCCGGCCCTCCAGCCCGGCGTGCCAGGCGGCGGGCGGGAGGTAGAGCGTCGCCGGGGGCGGAAAGAAGCGCCCCTCGCGCGCCGCGCCCGCGGCGTGCTCCTCGACCTGCGCCCACCCGGCATCGACCGCCGCCTCGACCTCGGCCGAGCCCTGGACCCAGACGAGGGTTCCGGGTGGCAGGTAGTCGGCGAGCGTCGCCGGCGCCTCGTAGAGGTACGGGAGCAGCATCTCGGTGCCCGGGAGGACGAGGCCGCCACGCACCGCCTCGACCAGCTCGCGACGCTCATCGCGTGCCAGCTCGATCTCGGCCGCCCGGTCGTCCACCGCCCGCGCCGCGGCCGGTCCGAGGCGCGAGAGCGCGAACTCGCGCATGGGCAGGAGCAGGACGTCTTCGAGGCGGTCGAGCGAGCGCTGCGAGCCGGGGTCGAACTCGCGCACGCTCTCCACCGTGTCGTCGAGGAACTCGAAGCGCACCGGTCGGACGTAGCCGGCCGGGAAGACGTCGACGATGCCGCCGCGGAGCGCGAGGTCGCCCGGGTCCTGCACCAGCGGCACCCGGTGGTAGCCCCACTCCGTCAACCGTCCGGCCAGGACGTCGGGCGCGAGCGTCTCGCCCCCCACGACGTAGGTCACGGCTTCGGCGAAGCGCTCGCGCGGCAGCACGCGCTGCCCCCACGCTTCCGCCGTCGTGACGACGACCGGGTCGCGCGTCTGCGCCAGGTGGTAGAGGCCCTCGGCGCGCGCCGCCACCGTCTCGCGCGCGGGAGAGAAGGCCTCGAAGGGCGGGACCTCCCACGACGGCAGGTAGTGGACCCGCCGGCCGAGGGGCCCGGCGAGCCCCGCGTCGCCCAGGAAGAAGCGCAGGTCGGCGGCGAAGGCCTCGGCTTCCGCCGCGCTCGCGAGGAGCACGAGCACCGGACCCGGGCGGCGCGCGAGCAGGCGGGCGAGCCCCAGCGCGGGCGCACTCCCGCGCAGCCCCGAGGCGCGGAGCGGACGTGACGGCGACGCGTCCAGCGCGTGCGCGAGACGCGCCACCAGCTCGGTGAGCGAGACGGCCGACACGAAAACGATCGGAGGCGACCGCCGACGATAGCGGCGGAATCAGAGCCCGGCAAGTGCGCGGGCGGCCGCGAGCGCGGGGATCGCCTCGCGCCCGCCGAGCCGCGTGCACTGGAGGGCCGCCGCGGCGTTGGCGAAGCGAAGCGCCTCCTCGAGCGAGAGGCCGCCGAGCATCGCCCACACGAAGCCGGCGTGGAAGAGATCGCCGGCGCCCGTGGTGTCGACGGCGTCGACCGCGCAGCCGGGGAGCCGCAGCACGTCGGCGCCTGCGCGGGCGACGACACCGTCGCGCCCGAGCGTCACGCCGACCACGGGAGCGCCGGCGCGCGCGAGCAGGCCGAGCGCCGCCTCGGGGTCGCGCTCGCCGGTGTGCCCGGCGGCGAACTCCCGCGACACGAGGAGGACGTCCACCAGCGGGATCACCTCCGCCGCCGCCGCGCAGGAGAGATCCAGGTCCGCGACCGTCGGCACGCCGGCGGCGCGCGCCCAGCCCGCGGCCGCCCGCGCCGCCGGCACATCCACGCCGTCGAGCAGCAGGACCCGTGCCGTCTCGACCCGCTCGCGCGGTAGCTCGGCGGGCGCGAGCGCGAGGGCGTCGGCGCGGTGCCAGAGGACCGTCCGCTCTCCGCTCCCCGCGTCGACCAGGATGACGGAGAGCTGGTTCGGCGTGCCGGCGCGCGGCGGCGCACTCGACACGTCCACGCCGTGCGCTTCGAGCGAGGCCCGCGACCGCCGGCCGCCGTCGTCGTCGCCGAAGGTCCCGACGTAGGCCGTGCGCGCGCCCCAGCGGCCGAGCGCGGCGAGCGCGGTCGCCACCTGCCCGCCCGGCTGCACCGCGTAGCCGGCGAGCCGCTGCTTCGAGTCGGGCGCCGGGTGCGCGCCCACGACACAGAGATGGTCGACCGTGTTCTGCCCGAGCCCGACGACGTCGACGCCGCCGGCCCGCGCGGGTGGCACCGCCACCGGGATGCGCACGCGCGCCCCCGCTAGCCGCGACGGCCGCCGTCGCGCACGATGGCGTAGAGCGGGACGACGATGCGCCGCTCGTCGGGGTGGTCGGTGAAGATCTCGATCGCGCCCTCGACCTTGCCCGCCGGGAGCCCGTCGCGCAGGCGGACGGTCACCCGGTACTCCGCACCCTCCTCCACCGTCTTCAGCTCGTACGTGGCGACGTCGGCGGGCACGCTGACCCGCGTCACGACGAGGGGGCGCGTGCCCCGGTTGCGGACGAAGAGGTCCCGCTCGGCGGCGCCCCCGCGGGTGACGCCGAAGGTCACCTGCGGCGGCAGCACGATCACGTCGCCCTCGACGCTGCCGAACACGGCCACCGTGACGACCGGCTCGCGCGGGCTCGTGGTGTGCAGCGTGAGCTGGTCGTTGAAGTGACCGAGCGGGATGTCGGGCGCGAGCGAGACGACGACGCGCTGCCCCGGGCCGTCGCCGCGCGGCTCGAGCGCCGCCCGCAGCGAGGGGTTCGCATGGTCGACGGCCGTGACCGAATAGACCTCGCCGGGCCGGCCCGAGGTGACGAGGACCTCGCGCGTCGCCGGCTCGCCGCGCCGGATCTTGCCCAGGTAGAGCGGGCTCGGCACGGCCACCACGTCGGTCACCACCTGCCCGCCGAGCCCGAGGCCGGTGGCGGGGGCGTCGGGGTCGTTGGTGTACAGCGTCACGACCTTGCTCGTCCGGCCGCTCAAGCGCGCGGTGTCGAGCGTCACGGTCACCCGTCCCTCGCCGCCCGGCGGGACGTCGCGCGAGGAGAGGACGGCCACCGTGCAGCCGCACGTGCTCTTCACGTTCTCGATGTGGAGCGGGGCGTCGCCGCGGTTCGTCACCAGGAAGAGGTGCTCGATCCGCGCCCCACGGTCCACGGTGCCGAAGTCGAAGCTGCGCTCGGGGAGGACCAGGCGGGGCCGCCCGTCGCCGGCGGCCGCGGAGAGCGCCAGGAGGAGGACGAGCGCGACGCTCGCCGTCCACCTCGTCATGATCGTACGTGCTCCATCGCCGGGGACCGGCGGCATCTAACCGCGGGCGGCTCTCCGGCGCAACCGCGGCGCGGACGGGTCAGTGAAACGCGCAAATGCACTCGCTCGGGTCGCCGGGCAGGAGACAGTCGCCCCTACAGTTCGCGTCGATCTTGCACCCGAGCCTGTCGTCCTGGCTGCACGTCCCGACGGCCTCGCCCTGCGCGATCTTGCAGAACCCGGAGCAGGTGCTGGGCGCGTACGGGTCGCAGAACTCGCCGTCGTCCACGCGGCCGTTGCCGCAGGTGTGGCGGAGGTTGGTCGTGTAGCGGACCGTGTTCGAGCGGTACTGGTCGCCCGAGTCGCTCGTGCCGTGCGCGGTGACCGTGGCGACGATCGGTATCGAGGTGAAGGTCGAGGTCGAGAGGGGTGTGAACTGCGACCGCAGACAGTTGACGAGCTCGGGCGAGATCATGGGCACGGCCTGCACGAAGGTGACGTTCGGCGCGCCGCTGCCGGACACGTCGTCCGTGCTGTTCACGGGGTTCAGCACCGACCCCGCGAAGAGCGTCGCGCGCCGCATGGCGCGGCAGGCCACCGGGAACCCGTTGCGGATGGGAATGAACGCGCGATAGCGGCGCGCGCCGGCGAGCGAGAAGCGCAAGTCGATGCTATCGATCACGATCGCCTGGTCGATGAGGTTGTTGCGCAGCTGGAGCCAGCCGCCGCACGGGTTCGCGAAGGGCTGGTTCGGGTCAGGAAAGAAGATGGTCTGGAAGCCGTAGGTGTTCCAGAGCCCGACCGCGAAGGCGCCGTCGGCGATCGCCGAGGTGATGGTCGGGATCTCGCAGGTGATCGTCCCCGAGGAGACGGTGCTCCTGCCCTTGTACCAGCCGACCGCGCGGAACACGGCGCCGTTCGGGTTGCTCGCGGCCCGCGCCGGCCCCACCCCCAGCATCGCGACCAACATCGCGGCCGCCACCCGCCAACGTCCCAGAGTCCTCATGACATTCCTCCCCGCCCCTCCAGCCCCGACGCCTGCACGCGTCAGAGACGGCTCACGATTTCCTCACTCGACAACTCGACGAATCCCGTGCGTCCGATGTCCTCGACGACGACGAAGCGGATTTTCCCGCCCGCCGACTTCTTGTCGCTGCGTATGGCCTGCGCGAGCGCCGGCCCGGTGATCCCCTTCGGGATATCGGTCGGAAGGCCCGCGCGCTTGAGCGTGCCCTCGATCCGCCCCACGGTCTCGGCCCCGCAGCGGCCGAGCTCCCGCGAGACCCGCGCGGCGGCCACCATGCCCATGGCGACGGCCTCGCCGTGGAGCCACTCGCGGTAGTCCGTGAGCGCCTCGAGCCCGTGCGCGACCGTGTGCCCGAAGTTGAGCACCGCCCGCGCTCCGGTCTCCTCGCGCTCGTCGGCGGTGACCACGGCGGCCTTCTGGCGGCAGCACCCGGCGACCATGGCGACGAGCGCCTCGGGGTCACCGAGGGGTGCCTTCGGATCGCGCTCGAGGCGCGCGAAGAGCGCCGCGTCGCCGATGACGCCGTACTTGATCACCTCGGCGAGCCCGGCGCGGAGCTCGCGCTCGGGGAGCGTGTCGAGCGTCGTCACGTCGGCGATCACCAAGCGCGGCTGGTGGAAGAGTCCGATCAGGTTCTTGCCGCGCGCGTGGTTCACGCCGGTCTTGCCGCCGATCGCGGCGTCGACCTGGCCGACGAGCGTGGTCGGCAGGAGCGCGGTCGGGAGGCCGCGGAGCAGCGTCGCCGCCGCGAACCCCGCCACGTCCGTCAGCACGCCGCCGCCGAGCCCGACGACCGGCGAGCGCCGGTCGAGCCCTGCCTCGAGGAGCCGGTCCTGGATGCGGGCCATCCAGGCCATGCTCTTGTGCTCCTCGCCGTCCGGCATCTCGACCACGACGGGCTCGAGCCCGGCCCTGCGGAGCGCGCCGCCGACGCGCGCCCCGTAGAGCTTGCCGACGCGCTCGCTCGTCACCAGGGCCGCGCGACCGCGGAAGCCGAGCGCCGCCAGGCGCTCGCCGACCCCGTCGAGCACGCCGGCGCCTACCACGACCGGGTAGCTCCGCGCGCCGAGGTCGACGACGACCTCCTCCGTCTGCCGCACCGCCGTCACCCGCGCCACCGCCCCGCTCGCCATCTCCGCCTCACTGCCCCGCCACCAGCACCCGTACGCGCTCCGCGACCTCGTCGACGGTGAGCTTCGAGGTGTCGATGGTGTAGGCGGCGAGCGCGTACGCCGGGGTACGCTCGGCGAGGAGCGCCCGGATGCGCGCCAGCCGGTCGCCCTGCCCGTTGCCGTTGGCGAGCAAGGGGCGGGTGGACGGGTCGCCGAGCCGGCGGTGGATCTCCTCGGGGTCGGCGGCGAGGCAGACGATCGGGCCCGCGGCCGCGAGCCGCCGGCGGTTCTCCGGGTCGATGAGCGCGCCGCCCCCGGTCGCGATGACGGCGTTCTCGACCGCGCACGCCTGCTCCACCGCGGCGCGCTCGAGGACGCGGAAGCGGCCCTCGCCGTCGGTCGCGAAGATCTCCGCGATCGGGCGTCCCGCCGCCGCTTCGACCAGGCCGTCGGTGTCGACGAACGGGCGGTCGAGCAGGCGCGCCAGCCGGCGGCCGACCGCCGTCTTCCCCGTCGCCATGAAGCCGGTGAGGATGATCTGCGTCACGCTCAGAAGCTCCGCACGTATTCGAGGTAGCCGTCGAGGTTGCGGCGGATCTCGAGCAGGGAATCGCCGCCGAACTTCTCGAGGAACGCGTCGGCGAGGACGAAGGCCACGACGGCCTCGGCGATCACGGCGGCGGCCGGGATCGCCATCACGTCGGAGCGCTCGATGGCACCCTTCGACTCCTCCTTGGTGGCGATGTCGACCGACTGGAGCGGGCTCATGAGCGTCGACAGCGGCTTGAACGCGGTGCGCACCACGAGCGGCTCGCCGCTGGTCATGCCGCCTTCGGTCCCGCCCGCATTGTTCGTACGGCGGACGAAGCCGCCCTTGTCGTCGAGGAAGATCTCGTCGTGGACCCCCGAGCCACGCCGGCGGGCCGTCTCGAACCCGAGCCCCACCTCGACGCCCTTCGCGGCCTGCACGCTGAGCAGCGCCTGCGCGAGCCGGCCGTCGAGCTTGCGGTCCCACTGCGCGTGGCTGCCGAGCCCGGGCGGCAGACCGAGGGCGACGGTCTCGACCACGCCGCCGAGCGTGTCGCCCTGCTTCTTGCACTCGTCGACGAGCGCGATGATGCGCCGCTCGGCGGCGGCGTCCGCGACGCGGACGGCGGACTCCTCGGCCCGTGCCGCGATCTCCTCTGCGCCGAGCGCGGCGTGATCGGCTTTGATGCCGCCGACCTCCGAGACCCACCCGAAGACGCGGATGCCGAAGGGCGCGAGCAGGCATTTCGAGAGCGCGCCGACCGCGACGCGCGCCGCGGTCTCGCGGGCGCTCGCCCGCTCGAGGATGTTGCGGACGTCGTGGTGGTTGTACTTGAGTGCGCCGGCGAGGTCGGCGTGGCCCGGGCGCGGTCGCGTGACGGCGCGATGCGGGTCACGGTCCTCCGCGCGCGGCGACATGGTCGTCTGCCAGTTCTTCCAGTCGCGGTTCTCGATCCAGAGGCTGATCGGCGAGCCGAGCGTCTCGCCCCAGCGGATGCCGGAGCGGATCTCCGCCTCGTCGGACTCGATCTTCATGCGTCCGCCGCGTCCGTACCCTTGCATCCGTCGCTTGAGGTCGCGGTTCAGCGACTCCGCGTTCACCGGGATCCCGGCGGGGAAGCCCTCCACCACGGCGATGAGGCCGGGGCCGTGCGACTCCCCCGCGGTGATGAAGCGGAGCGCCATCCCGCTCAGCCGCCTTGACGACGCTCCTCCCACAGCCGGTCTGCCGCCGGCAGCGGGACGGTGCCGCTCGCGACGACGCGCGGCGTGAGGAACACGAGCAGCTCCTCGTGATGGTGGTTGATGAGGAGGCGCTTGAAGAGCCAGCCGACGGCCGGGATGTTGCGCAGCCACGGCAGCCCGGCTTCGCGGTCGTCGGAGGTGTTGCGGAAGATGCCGCCCAGCACGACGGTCTCGCCGTTGGGGATGAGCACGTTCGAGTTGGCCTCGCGGCTCACCTCGTTCGGGATGCCGTCGACGGTGCGGGTGAAGTCGGGCTGGCTCGACTTGGCGTAAATGCTCATGAGCACGTACCCGTCGGCGGAGACCTGCGGGGTCACGACGAGGGTGATGCCGGTGTTGATCTTCTCGGTAGCGGTGGTCGCTCCTCCCGCCGCGCCGCCCGTGCCGGTGTTGATGACGGTGCCGGTCGAGGGCAGCTTGACGCGGAGAATCGTGAGGCTCTGGATGGTGGCCGCCACGTTGTTCATCGTGATCACGCGCGGGCGGCTGATCACCTTTCCCTTGCCCTGCTCTTCCAGGGCGGTCAAGCGGGCCGTCAACGACTGTGTACCGTCGATGGAGCCGAGCGCCAGGTCGAGCGCCGAGCCCCCCCCGGGGCCGAACCCGGTCCCGAACCCGGGCGGGACGGGAAAGTCGGCGAGGAACGGGATCGGCAGCCGCACCCCGCTGGAACCCGTCGGGGGCGCGGGAGAGCCGGCGCCGAGGCCCGAGCCGCCGATGCCGACCGAGCCGGGGAAGTTCGTCCCCGTCGGGTTGCCGGTCTGGGGTCCGGCCTTGTAGCCGTAGCCCCACTGCACGCCGAGGCCGCGGGCGAAGTCCTCCGTCGCCTCCACGATGTTCGCCTCGATCAGCACCTGCGGGCTCTGCGTGTCGAGCTGGCGTATGAGCTCCGCCCCGTCCTCCGCGCCGACCCGGATGTCGCGCACGATGATCGTGTTGGTGCGGTCGTCGAAGGTGACGCTGCCACGGTCGGTGAGCACGCCCTTCACCTTGTCGACCAGCATGTCGTCGGCGCGCGCGTAGTTCACCTTGATGTAGCGCACCTGGAGCGGCTCGAGCTCCTTCTCCGCGTCCTGGGCGGCGCGCAGCGCCTCGCGCTCCTCCTTCAGACGGGTCACGGTGGAGATGCGGACGACGTTCCCCTCCTGCGTCTTCTCGAGGCGGTTCGAGCGCAGCACGAGGTCGAGGGCCTGGTCCCACGGCACGTCGGTCAGGTGCAGCGTGACCTTCCCCTTCACGTCGTCGGTGGCAATGATGTTGAGCTGGCTCACGTCGGCGAGGACGCGGAGCACGTTCTGGATGTCGGCGTCCTTCAAATCGAGCGAGATGCGCTGGCCGGTGTAGACCTTCGTCGGCGGCGGCAGCAGGACCCTCGGCTTGAGCGGCTGGGGCGAGGTCTCGACCTGCACCTTCTCCGCCGGCGCGGCCGCCACGCCGGCGGCGGGCTGCGCGGCCGCCGGCTCGGCGGTCGTGGCCGCGGCGCGGATCACCATCGGATACGCGGGCCCGTTCGGCTCGTCGATGCCCGGCTTCACGGCGACGGCGGCGGCGAGCCTGCCGTCGACCGCGGGCTCGATCGCGGCGGGCGCGGCCCGCGTCTCCGGCGTGGACGCCACCTCGGCGGTGGGCGTGGCACCATCCAGATCGGCAATCAATCGGGCGCCGTCCTGCCGGATGACGGGAACGGCGGCTTGCCCCTGGAGGTCGACGACCACGCGCAGCGACCGCTCGTGCGGGGCGACGCGGACGCCCGCGATCGCCTCGTCGGTGAGCGGGAAGCGCGCCAGCGGCCGCGTGTCGCGGGCCACCGGCCCGTCGAGGTCGAGGACCACGCGCGTCGGCCCGTCGAGCGTGAAGTCGCGCACCCGCGTCGGCGCGCGACTGAGCGCGATCACGAGGCGGCGCCCCGTTCCCGCCGACTCGATGCGCACGGATTCAACGCCGAGCCACTCCGACTCGGGTGCGGGAGGTGTGATCGCGGCAGGGGCCGCGACCTCCTGCGGGGGCGTCGCCGCCTCCGTCGTCGCGGCGTCGGGCGCCGCGACCTGCTCCGGCGCCTTCTGCATCGCGCACGCCGCGCCGAGCACCAGCACGATGAGTCCCCGACCCAACCCCCTCATCACTTCCCCCTCTCGGCCGACTCTCGGCCGATGCTACTTGCCCTTGTCGGCCATGCGCAGCTCCAGGACGAGATCGCTCGGATGCGCCTCTCCGTAGAAGTCGACGGAGCTCTCCTCGATCACGAGGCGCCCGCGCTCGATGGCCCGGACGATCCCGTCGTTCAACCCGACCGGCGTCCCGACCTTCACGATGTAGCCGATGCCCTCGTCGTCCTCCAGGACGGCGCGCGGCTCCCGCGTGTCGTAGATGATGGCCACGAGCTTGAGCTGCCCCACCTCGTAGCGTTGCAGCGGCGTGCGCGGCTCGTCCGAGCTGCGCCGCGAGGCGCCCGCGCTGGGCGGCCGGAACGGATCACGCCGGTTCGACGGATCGTAGGGCGGGTCCTCGGCCGGCTCGACGGCGAGCACCGGCTGCGCCGCCGGCTGCGCCGCCCGCACGGGCGACGCGGCGCCGATGGCGAAGGTTGCGAACGCGATCGCCAACGCGGACCTCGTGTATGTCGTCATGCCGGCTTCCCCGGGTCCTTCTTCTTCTCCTCTTTGATCCGCTGGCGCTCCGCCTCGTCGAGGAAGCGGAAGGTGGCCGCGGTGCACGAGGCGTCGAGCATGAGCTTCTCGTTCTCGACGCGGGGCTTCTTCAACTGGATGTCGGTGACGTTCACGATGCGGTCGAGCCGCTTCACGCTGTCGAGGAAGAGCGCGACGTCGTGGTACGTGCCGCGCATCTGCATCTCGACCGGAACCTCGGCGTAGAAATCGCGGTAGACCTCGGCCTTCGGCTTGAAGAGGAGTATCTCGAGCCCCGCGGCGCGGCCGCTCGCGGCGACGTTCGAGAGGAGATCGGCGATCTCGCGCTGGTCGGGGAGTCGCGCCTGGGCCCGCTTCAGCTCCGCGCTCAGGTCCTTCAGCTCCTGCTCGGCCGCGGTGCGCGCGTTCTTCGCCGTCTTGGCCTCCCGGACCTCGAGGTCGGCGTGGAGCTGGCTGACCTGGCTGCGCAGATCCTGCAGGGTCTCGATGCGCGCGCCGTAGAACATCTGCCAGTCGAGGTAGCCGGCGAGGACGATCACGCCGACGATGAGCCCGATCTTCTGCGCGGGCGGTCGCTCGAGGAAATCGTCGAGGACGCCGAGGATCATCGTGCACCTCCCGGCGGCGTGGCCGGCGCCGAGGCGGCCGGCTTGGCCGCGGCGGCCTGGGTGCCCGGCATCGTGGCCGCGTAGTCCACCTGGCCTTCGATGACGAACTTCTTCAGCTTGGCGCCGTCCTGCTCGGCCTGGCTGGTCTCGTCGAGATCGACTTTGCGGAAGAACGGCAGCGTCCCGAGTCGGCGGAGGAAGTCGGCGACCGTGTGCTCGTCGACCCCGAGGCCGGTGAGCTTGAGCGTCCCGTTCAGGTCGGAGAACTCGGTGAGCCAGAGCTTGTCGGGCGTCGCGGTGGCGAGATCGGCGAGGATGCGTACGGGTCCGACCTTCTTCGCCTCGAGCTGTCCGATGACGGTCAGCTTCTCGCGCAGCTCCTTCTTCTGCTGCTCCATGCGCGTCACGTCGGCGTAGGGCCCGGCGATGTCCTTCAGTCGCGTGTGGAGGTTTCTGAGCTCGAAGGTCGCGCTGGTGATCTGGATCTGCTGCCAGAGATGCGCGACGACGAAGAGTCCGACGGCCCCCGCGACCACGAGTGTCCCGACGGCGAGGTCGCGGCGGCGTCCGGCGGCGCGCTCGGTCTCCGCGGCGGGAATCAGGTTGATGCGGATCATTTGTCCCCCGGACGGCGCGTGGCGAGGCCCATGACGACCGCGAGCGCCGGGCCGTGCGCTTGAACGAACTCCTGGTCGGCGGCGCGGGCGACGGGCACGCGGCGGAAGGGATCCGCCACTTCGACGTCGCACTGCAGCCGTTGCTTGAGCTGTGCTGCGAGACCCGGCGTGCGCGCGGTGCCACCCGACAGCACGATGCCGCCGAGCGGCTCGTCGGTGGCGGCGGTCCAGAAGAAGCTGAGCGCGCGCTGGATCTCCTCGACGATGAACTCGGTGACCGAGCCGAGGATCGGCTCGACGGTCGCGTTCTCGACCCCCGGCACGGGGTGGCCGAGCTTCAGCGTCTCCGCCTGCTCGGGCGTGAGGCCGAGCTGCCGCGCGATGGCGTCGCTGTACTCCGCCCCGCCCACCGCGACGTCGCCCGTGAAGGTCGACCGGCCGTCCTTCAGTATGTTGATGGAGGAGTACCGGGCGCCGATGTTGACCAGCGCCACGGGATGACCGTTCGGCGGGTCGTAGTTCAGCTCGTACATGTTCTCGAGCGCGAAGTAGTCGACGTCGACCAGCACCGGCTCGAGCTCGGCGGCGCGGATGGTGTCGGTGTAGCTGTTGATGATGTCGCGCTTCACCGCGACCACCAGCACCTCCATCTTGTTGCCCGCCTCGATCCAGTCGATGACCTGGTAGTCGAGGTTGACGCGGTCGAGCGAGTCGGGGATCAGGTTGCCGGCTTCGGCGAGGACCGCGTTCTCCACCGCGGCACCGGCCTCGGCCGGCATGATGATCTTCTTCACGATCACCGCGGGCCCGGGGACGGCTGTGATCACCTGGTCCGCTTTGACCCCCTTCTCCGCGATCAGCGCCCGGATGGCCTCGACCACCGGCCCCTGGTCCTGGACGACGTTCGACTGCACGGCGCCGGGCGGCAGCGGCGCGATCCCGATCGCGCTCACCCGCGGGCCGCTCGAGCCCTGCTGTACCTCGGCCAGCTTCACGCTGCTCGAGCCGATGTCGAGCACCAGGAAGCCGTTGCCGCGCCGGAAGGGGTTGCGGAGCTTCGCGCCGAGTAGACGGTTGACGCGGCCGCTCAGGATCTCTGTGAACGCCAAGGCATCATCCTCCTCATCATCACTCCCCATCCATCTCCTGCCCCGGCGGCGCGGTAAGCCTCAGACGCGCAAGGAGATTTCGATTGAAGTATGCGCCCCGAGGCCCGGGTTGTCAAAGCAGAACGCGCCGAAGTTCGTCCTCCGACCTCTTCCCCCATGCACCGCAGAAGCCAACCGGCATGCCCTCTTCGACCCCACAAACGAGAAGACCCGATCGCGTCTCCGCAACCGGGTCTCCTCGTGTGCAGAAAGGAGGGGCTGGTCGCGTGAAGTGCAAGCGAGGTGCCATCGGGCGCGCGGAGAAAGTGCCCGCAGTTGCACGAAGACGCCGGCGCGCACCGCAACGCGAGCGTTCATTTCCTGCCACCGGGGACGCGATCGTGACGACTCGAGCCGACGAGCCAAAAAACTGACCGTTCGAAATTGACAGCGCACCGCCAGGCCTCTAACGGGGACGTTCGCGATGACTCGGTTGGTGGAGGTGGCTCCGGTGCCGCGCGTCCCGCTGCACGACCTCCTCACCTACCGGGTGCCCGACGGGCTCTCGGCGCGCATCCAGCCCGGGATGCGGGTGCGCGTGCCCCTCGGCCGCCAGACCCGGACGGGCGTGGTGGCCAGCTTCGCCACCGCCCCACCGCCCGGACAGCTCCGCGCGATCTTGGACGTCCTCGACGCGGACCCCTTCCTGCCCGCCGACCTGCTCGAGCTGTGCCGCTGGACGGCGCGCTACTACCTGGCGCCGCTCGCCGAGGTGATCGGCACCATCGTCCCCGCCGCCGTGCCGCGTCCCGACCGCGAGCGGGTCGTCCGCCTGGTCCGCCGGCTCGACGCGGAGGCGGCCGCGCGCCTCGCCCGCCGCGCCCCGGCTCGCGCCCGGGCCTACCAGGCGCTCCTCGCCGCCCCGGGCGCGGTGCTGGCGGTGGCCGCCGCCCGGAGCGCCGGGGTGGCGCCCGCGGCGCTGCGTGCGCTCGTCGAGGGGGGCGTCGCGACCCTGGAGGAGCGCGAAGCGGCACCGGCGCCGCTCGAGATCGGCGTCCCACCCCTGCGGCCGCCGCTGACCGCCGCGCAGCAAGCGGCGGCCCGTGCGCTCGCCGACGCGCTCGCGACCGGCGCGCACGCGTCGTTTCTCCTCCACGGCATCACCGGCAGCGGCAAGACCGAGGTCTTCCTCGCCGCCGCCGAGGCGGCGCGGGCCGGCGGCCGCGACGTGATCGTCCTGGTGCCCGAGATCGCCCTCACCCACCAGGTGGTCGAGCGCGTACGCGGACGCTTCGGCCGAGAGGTTGCGGTCCTGCACAGCGGGCTCGGACCGCGCGAGCGGTGGCGCGAGTGGCGGCGCATCCGGCGCGGCGAAGCGCGCGTCGTGGTGGGCGCGCGCTCGGCGCTCTTCGCGCCCGTCGAGCGGCTCGGGCTCGTCGTGGTCGACGAGGAGCACGACGCGGCGTACAAGCAGGAAGAGGGGCTGCGCTACAACGCCCGCGACCTCGCCGTCGTGCGCGCGCGCCTCGCGGGCGGCGTCGTCGTGCTCGCCTCGGCGACGCCGTCGGCGGAGACGGTGCACGCCGCGCGCGAGGGCCGTCACCACCTGCTCGAGCTGCCCGAGCGGCCGACGGCACACTCGTTGCCCCGGGTCGAGATCGTCGACCTGCGCACGCGCGCGCGCGACGGCGGCGCGCGCCTTCTCTCCGACGAGCTCCGCACCGCGCTCGAGGGCAATCTGGCGCGCGGCGAGCAGAGCCTCGTGTTCTTGAACCGTCGCGGCTTCGCGACCTACCTCCAGTGCCCGGCGTGCGGCGCGGCGGCGAGCTGCCCGCATTGCAGCGTGACCCTCACCTGGCACCGCGGCGCGGGGGCGCTCGTCTGCCACCACTGCCACCATCATCGCCCGCCGCCCGCGGCGTGCCCCGAGTGCGGCGCCGGCCGGCTCGAGGCGTTCGGCGTCGGCACGGAGCAGATCGAGGGCGCGCTCCGCGCCTGCTACCCGCTCGCCACGGTCGACCGCCTCGACCGCGACGCCGCCCGCCGCGCCGGCGCGCAGCGGCGCATCCTGCGCGACTGGCGCGCGGGGACGACGGACATCCTCGTCGGCACCCAGATGGTGAGCAAGGGGCACGACGTCCCGGGCGTGACGCTGGTCGCGGTGCTGCTCGCGGATCTTTCCCTGAACGTCCCCGACTTCCGCGCCGCGGAGCGGACCCTCCAGCTGCTCGTACAGGTCGCCGGGCGCGCCGGGCGCGGCGACGCGCCGGGGCGTGTCGTCGTGCAGACGCTGCGTCCCGGTCACCCCGCCGTCGCCGCCGCCGTCCAGCACGACCACGCGGGCTTCATGGTGGGCGAGCTCGAGCGCCGCCGCGCGCTCGGCTACCCGCCCTTCGCGCGCCTGGTGAACGTGCGCCTGGACGGACGCGAGGCGGGGGCCGTCGAGCGCGGCGCGCGCGAGGTCGCCGCGCGGCTGCGGCGGCGCGCGCGCGAGCTCGGTCTGGGCGACGAAGCGGTGCTGGGTCCGGCGCCCTCGCCGCTGGCGCGCGTGCGCGGGCGCTGGCGCTGGCAGCTTCTCCTGCGTGGCGCGAACGTGCCCGCCGTGCGCGCGCTCGCACGCCAGGCGCGCACGCACGAGGCGGCGCTCGCACGCGCCCGCGTGCGCATCACAATTGATGTGGATCCGTACAGCATGTTATAGGTGACCGGGCGGTTTTCGTGCCATGGCTCTCCGCCTGATCCTCAAGTACCCCGACCCGCTCTTGAAGAAGCGCGCGCGTCCGGTGCAGAACATCGGGGGCGACGTCGCCACGCTGGTCGCGGACCTCGCCGAGACGATGTACGCCGCGCCTGGCGTCGGGCTCGCCGCGACGCAGGTCGGCGTCGACCAGCGCGTGATCGTGCTCGACGTCCGCAAGGAGGACGACGAGCCCGGCAAGCGGCTGCTCAAGCTCATCAACCCCGAGATCGCCGAGCGCGAGGGCGAGATCGTCTGGGAGGAGGCGTGCCTCTCGGTGCCCGAGCTGACCGCGCCGGTGAAGCGCGCGCGTCGCGTGCTGGTGCGCGCCTGGACACCCGAGCAGCGCGAGGTCGAGGTCGAAGCCGAGGAGCTGCTCGCCGTCGCGCTCCAGCACGAGATCGACCACCTCGACGGACGGCTCTTCCTCGACCGCCTCTCGCGCTTGAAGCGCGACCTCTACCGGGCCCGCCAGCGCAAGCTCGAGCGGCAGGGGCGCCCGAGCGGCGGCGGCCCGAAGCCGCTCCCCATCTGAGCACGCCGACGGCGACGGCCTGGCGCATCGTCTTCATGGGCACGCCCGCCTTCGCGTGCCCGATCCTCGAGGCGCTCCTCGCACGGTCGGATCCGGTGGTGGGCGTCGTCTGCCAGCCCGACCGCCCGCGCGGGCGGGGGCTCGCCGTCACCGCGCCGGAGGTGAAGCAGCTCGCGGTTGCGCGCGGCGTGCCGGTGCTCCAGCCCGAGCGTCTTCGCGAGCCCGCGTTCCAGGAGAGCCTGCGTGCGCTCGCGCCGGACCTGGTCGTCGTCGCCGCCTACGGGAAGATCCTCCCGCGCGCGCTCCTCGACCTGCCGCCGCAGGGCTGCGTCAACGTCCACGCTTCGCTGCTCCCGCGCCATCGCGGCGCCGCACCCATCAACTGGGCGATCATGGCGGGCGACGCCGTGACCGGCGTCACCATCATGCAGATGGTGGAGGAGATGGACGCCGGCGACGTCCTCCTCGAACGCGAGACGCCGATCGCACCCAACGACGACGCCGGCACGCTCGCGGAGCGCCTGGCGCGGATCGGCGCGACGCTGGTCGGCGAGGCGATCGACGGCCTTCACGCGGGCAGCGTCCGTCCCGTCCCCCAGCCCGCCGCCGGCGTCACCTTCGCGCCACGCCTCGAGCGCGAGCACTGTCGGATCGACTGGGCGCGGCCGGCGATCGAGCTGGAGCGGCAGGTGCGCGGCCTCGCGCCTTCGCCTTCGGCGTTCACCACGCTCGCCGGTCGGATCCTCAAGGTGCACCGCGCCGCGCTCGCCGACGGCGCCGGCCGTCCGGGCGAGGTGCTGCGCGCCGGCGCCGACGGCCTCGTCGTCGCGAGCGGCGGCGGCGCGCTCCGCCTCCTCGAGGTGCAGCTCGAGGGCCGCCGCCGGCTCGGCGCCGCGGAGTTCACGGCCGGCCAGCGCCTCGCCCCCGGCATATGCCTCGGCGGCCCGTAGGCGCGCGCGACGTCGCGCTCGACGTCCTGGTGCGCGTCGAGACGACGGCGGCCTTCGCCGACGTGCTCCTCGCGGCGCGTCTCGCGCACGCGACGCTCGGCGTCGCCGACCACGCGCTCGCCACCCGCCTGGTGTACGGGACGCTCGCCTGGCAGGGCCGTCTCGACCATCACCTCGCCGGTCTGGTGCGCGCACCGCTCGACTCGCTCGAGCCCGGCGTGCGCGCGACGCTGCGGCTCGGGCTCTACCAGTTGCTCTTCCTGGATCGCGTGCCGCCCTACGCCGCGGTCGACGCGAGCGTCGGCCTTGCGCCGCGGCCCGCGCGCGGCCTGGTGAACGCCGTGCTCCGGCGCGCGGCGGCGCTCGGCGCGGCCGGCCTGCCGCTCCCCGACCCGGCCGCCGACCCGATGGGGCGTCTGGCCGTCGAGTGGTCGCACCCGCGCTGGCTGGTCGAGCGCTGGGCTCGCGCGCTCGACCCGACCGAGCTGCCGGCGCTGCTCGCCGCGAACAACGGGCAGGCACCGACGGCGCTCCGCACGAACGTCGGGCGGACGACGCGGAGCGCGCTCACAGCCGAGCTCGTGGCCGCCGGCGTGCGCGCGACGGCGACGCGCTGGGCGCCCGACGGCGTCGCGGTCGAGGGCGGCGCGGCTCGCCTGCGCGCGACGTCGGCCTGGCGGGACGGCCGCTTCGCCTTCCAGGGGGAAGCATCGCAACTCATTGTCCCGCTGCTCGACCTGCGACCCGGCGCGCGTGTCCTCGACGCGTGCGCCGCGCCGGGCGGCAAGGCGACGCACGCCGCGGCGCTGGTCGGCGACGGCGGCCTCGTCCTGGCGCTGGACCCACGCCCGGGCGGCGTCGGCCGCATCCGCGCCGAAGCGGCGCGCCTCGGTGCGCGGGCCGTGCGAGCCCTCGCCGCCGACGCGCGCCGCCCGCCCCTCGTCGAGCGCTTCGACGCCGTGCTGGTGGACGCGCCGTGCAGCGGGCTCGGGACGCTCCGTCGCCACCCCGAGCTCCGCTGGCGCCGGCGCCCGGAGGACGTCGCGCGACTCGCCGCGCTGCAGCTCGAGATCCTCGAGGGCGTCGCTCCGTGCGTGGCGCCCGGGGGCGTGCTCGTCTACGCCGTGTGCACGCTCGCGCGCGAGGAGAACGAGGACGTCGTAGCACGCTTCCGCGCGCGCCATCCCGACTTCGTGCCCGAGCCCGTCGCCCTCTCCGGCGACCTCGTCGGCGCCGACGGCGCGCTCCGCACCCTGCCCCACCGCCACGGCCTCGACGCGTTCTTCGCCGTCCGCTTGCGCTCGACACTGGCGTCGCACCGACCGGTCGGATAGACGAGGGCCGGTGCCGACCATCGCGCCGTCGATCCTCTCCGCAGACTTCGGCCGGCTGGCCGAGGAGGTGCGCGCCGTGACGGCTGCAGGAGCGGACTGGATCCACGTCGACGTGATGGACGGCCACTTCGTGCCGCCGCTGACCATCGGTCCCGTCGTGGTCGAAGCAATCCGCGCCGCCACGAAGATCCCGCTCGACGTCCATCTCATGATCGAGCATCCCGAGCGGCAGGTGCCGGAGTTCGCGCGCGCGGGCGCGAACGGCATCACGGTGCACGTCGAGGCGTGCGACGACGTGCCGGCCGTCGTCGAGGCGATCCGCAAGAACGGTGCGCGCGCCGGCTTGTCGCTCAAGCCGCCGACGCCGCTCGAGCGCGTGCGACCCTTCGTCGGGCTCGTCGACCTGCTGCTCGTGATGAGCGTGAACCCGGGTTGGGGCGGCCAGGCCTTCATCGAGGGCTCGCTGGAGAAGCTCACCGCCGCGCGCCGGCTGCGCGCGGAGAGCGGGGCGCGCTTCGTGATCGAGGTCGACGGCGGCATCAAGCCGAGCAACGCCGCCGAAGTCACCGCCGCCGGCGCCGACGTCCTGGTCGCGGGCTCCGCGATCTTCCACGCCCAGGACTATGCCGCGACGATCCGCGCGCTGCGCGGAAGTTGACAGCCGGGGGGACGGGCCGCCCGCCCTCTAGTACGACCCGCCCCCGTATCCGGCCACACGCCGCGGCTCAGCCGCCGCGGCCCTTGGGCGCGATGTCACCGACCGTGATCTGGTCCTTCACGCGGTCGTAGAGCTTGTCGCCGATGCCCTTCACCTTGCGCAGGTCCTCGGGCCGCGCGAAGGGTTCCTGCGCGCGGTACGCGATGATCGCCTGCGCCTTCGCCGGACCGATGCCGGGCAGGCGGGCGAGCTCGTCGGCGCTCGCCGTGTTGAGGTTCACCCGCTGCCCGGCTTCGACCGCCGCGGCGCCGGCGGCGATCGCGCCGCGTCCATACCCCACCGCCACCAGCCCGCAGAGGAGCCCGGCAGCCACCGCCCTCGTCACTCGTCGCATTCTCCACCTCCTCGTTGGCGCCTCGGCGGCGCCGCTCGCGGCTCGGACATGGCAAGCGACGTGCCACGGAGAAAACGCGCCACACGGCGGCGTCGCGGCGGCGCGCGAGCCGTACGTGAAACGCGACGTCGCCCGCACCCGACGCAACCTTCCCTTCCTGAAGCGGCTGTGTTAACCCCTGCTCACCGCTGCCCGCATTGCACGGGGTGTAGCTCAGCCTGGTAGAGCACTGCGTTCGGGACGCAGGAGCCGCTGGTTCAAATCCAGTCACCCCGACTCTCCTGCCAGCGGCCGGTCTGCGAGCCAGGGAGTGGCGTGAAGCACAATCGGTCGTGGTGGATGGCGCTCGGGCTCGTCGCCGTGCTCGGCGGCGAGGCGAGTGCCGCCACGCTCAAGAATCGCGCGCGACTGCGCGAGGGGCCGACCGCCGCCAGCGCGTTGCTCGGGGAGCTCGACCCGGGCACGAGCGTCAACATCCTCGGCGACAGCGCCGGCTGGAAGCGCGTCCGGACACCCGACGGACGCGGCGGCTTCGTGTGGGGCGAGCATCTCGCCGAAGCCGACGGCGAAGCGACCGTCGCGGCGGCGGAGACCAAGCGGCCCGAGCCGTCGGGCCCGCGCTCGCTCGCCGACGAGGTGCGTGACCTGCGCGCCGACGTGAGCGCGCTTCGCCAGCGTCCGGAGCCCGCCACGGCGGCCGACGTGGAGCGCGTCCGCACGGAGCTCGACCGCTTGACGAACGCGCAGCGCGACCTCGCGCGCCGGCTCGACGACCGGCTCGTCGCCGGCGGCGCGCCGGGCGACCCGCCGCCCGAGAGCTCGTTCGGGCTCACGCCGCTCGTGTTCCTCGTGGGCGGGCTCCTCCTCGGCTGGGCCGCGAGCCGCGTCGTGCAGCGCCGGCGCGACCGGCGCCAGCGGCGTCGCCTGCGCTTCTGAGCGGCCGTGCGGCCGCTTCTCGTCCTCCTCGGCTATGGCTGTGGTTCGGTGCCGTGGGGCGTCGTCCTCGCGCGCCTCGCCGGGGTCGACGTGCGGCGCGTGGGAAGCGGCAACATCGGCGCCGCCAACGTGGCGCGCAGCGCGGGCATCCGCCTCGGCGTGGCGACGCTGGCGGCGGACGCCGCCAAGGGCGCGCTGCCGGTGCTGCTCGCGCGCCGGCTCGCCGGCGATCCGGAGACGGAGGCGGCGACCGGCCTCGCGGCCTTCCTGGGGCACGTCTTCCCGGTGGCGCTCGGCTTCGCCGGCGGCAAGGGCGTGGCGACGGCGCTCGGCGTGCTGCTCGTGCTGGCGCCGGGCGCAGCGGGCGTGGCACTCGCGGTCTTCGTGGCCGTCTTCGCCGCCACGCGCCGGGTGTCGGTCGGCTCGATGGCGGGCGTGGCGAGCGCGGCCGTGACCGCGGGCCTCGCCCGGCACCCGCCCGCAACGGTGGCCGCCGCGACGATCATGGCCGTCGTCGTCGTCGTCCGCCACCGTGAAAACATCGCGCGGCTGCGTACCGGCACGGAGCCCCGCTTCCAGCTGCATAAAAACCAGGCGGCGCCCAAGAATTAGGCAGCGGTTGCGCGGGGCGGGATCCGCTTCGCGGGCTTTTCGCTTGCCGCGCGGACCCGCCGCATGGCACCTGGGTTGCTCCTTCGCTTCTTCGTCAGCAGGGGGGGATTTCCATGAAAGCGAGGAGTCGTTCGTCCGGTACACGCCTCTGGTCGGTGCGTCTCGGCGTCACCGCGCTCGCGGTGCTCGCACTCGCCGCCACCGGCCATGCGGAGGAAGCCGCCAAGGTCGACTCCGGCGACAACGCGTGGATGCTCACCTCCGCGGCGCTCGTCCTGATCATCTCGGGCGAGTGGGGCCTGCTCAAGGTGCAGGTCCTCGCCGTCACCGGAGGGCTGCGCGTCAACGAGGACGATGAGTTCACCGGCCTCGACCTCTCGCAGCACAGCGAGAACGCCTACATCCTCGGCGGCGCGAGCGCCGGCTCGTCGTTCGGCGGCATGCACTCCACGCACGCGCAGCGCGTGACGGCCTGAGGCAGGATGGAAGGCGATCTTTACAATCCAAGAGCGGTTGACGTAGACGAGGGGCCCGCGTTCCGTCAGCGGAGGCCCCGGAGGCACCCATGAAGAAGGTCGAAGCGATCATCAAACCCTTCAAGCTCGACGAGGTGAAGGAGAGCCTGTCCGGCATCGGTGTGCAGGGGATCACGGTGAGCGAAGTGAAGGGGTTCGGCCGCCAGAAGGGCCACACCGAGCTCTACCGCGGCGCCGAGTACGTGGTCGATTTCCTCCCCAAGGTGAAGCTCGAGATCATCGTGCGCGACGAGCAGGTCGCGGACGTGGTCGAGACGATCGAGAAGGCGGCGAAGACGGGTCGCATCGGCGACGGGAAAATCTTCGTACTTCCCATCGACGAGGTGGTTCGCATTCGCACGGGTGAACGTGGCGGCGACGCGATCTAACAGAAAGAGCTCGTAGGAGGGGCTCGGTATGGCAACCCAGACACCAAAGGACGTGCTGAAGTTCGCGAAGGACAACAAGACCGAGGCGGTCGACCTCAAGTTCCTCGACCTCCTCGGTATTTGGCAACACTTCACGATCCCCACCAGCGAGCTGAGCGAAGACCTCTTCGAGGAGGGCAGCGGGTTCGACGGCTCGTCGATCCGAGGCTGGCAGCCCATCCACGCCTCGGACATGCTCGTGATGCCCGACCCCACGACGGCCGTGATGGATCCCTTCACGGAGATCCCCACAATGAGCCTCATCTGCAACATCACCGACCCGATCACCAAGGAAGATTACTCCCGGGACCCGCGCAACATCGCGCGCAAGGCCGAGGCGTACCTCAAGTCGACCGGCATCGGTGACGTCGCCTACTTCGGCCCGGAGCCGGAGTTCTTCGTCTTCGACGAGGTGCGCTACGAGCAGAACCAGCACGAGGGCTTCTACCTGATCGACTCGTCCGAGGGGCAGTGGAACACCGGCCGCGAGGTCGACGCCGCGAACGACCGCAGCGGGCGGCTCACCGAGAGCAAGAACCTCGGCTACAAGCCGCGCTACAAGGAAGGCTACTTCCCGGTGCCGCCCACCGACACGCAGCAGGACATCCGCACCGAGATGGTGCGCGAGATGGAAAAGATCGGGATGCGCATCGAGAAGCACCACCACGAGGTGGCGACCGCCGGACAGGCGGAGATCGACATGCGCTTCCTGCCGCTCGTCAAGATGGGCGACGCCCTCATGTGGTACAAGTACATCGTCAAGAACGTCGCCCGCCGCCATCACAAGACCGCGACCTTCATGCCGAAGCCGATCTTCGGCGACAACGGCAGCGGCATGCACGTGCATCAGTCGATCTGGAAGGGCGAGAAGCCGCTCTTCGCCGGCGATCGCTACGGCGGCATGAGCGAGCTCGGCATGCACTACATCGCCGGCATCCTGAAGCACGCCCCCGCGCTCGCCGCCTTCACCTGCCCCACGACCAACTCGTATCACCGGCTCGTTCCCGGCTTCGAAGCGCCCATCAACCTCGCGTACTCGAGCCGCAATCGCTCCGCGGCGGTGCGCATCCCGATGTACTCGCCGTCTCCCAAGGCGAAGCGTATCGAGGTCCGCTTCCCCGACCCGGCGTGCAACGGCTACCTCGCCTTCTCGGCGATGATGATGGCGGGCCTCGACGGCATCGAGCGCCGGCTCAACCCCGGCAACCCGCTCGACAAGGACATCTACGCGCTCACCCCGGAGGAGCTGAAGGATGTCCCCAAGATGCCCGGCTCGCTCGACGAGGCGCTCGAGAACCTGAAGCGGGATCACGCCTTCCTGCTGAAGGGCGACGTCTTCACCCAGGACGTGATCGAGACCTGGCTCGAGTACAAGCTGGCGAACGAAGTGAGCGCCATCCGGCTGCGGCCACATCCGTACGAGTTCGCGCTCTACTTCGACGCGTAGACGCGACGCTTTCACGCCGCCCAGAAAACAGACGGCGGAGCGGGCTCGGAAGCCCCTCCGCCGTTCTTGTCACGGAACCCCGAAAGGGAATATCTAGGCCTTTCCCCCCTTGTGCTTCTTCGCAGGGGCAGGCGCCGTGCAGGCCTTCACGTGCGCCGCGGTGGTCTTCAGGTCCTTGGCGATGTCGTCCTGCGACTTGCCGGCTGCGATCGCGTCCTTGATCTGCTTGCAGGGCACGACGTGCGCGCGCTTCGCCGTCACCGGCGAGGCGAGCAGCGATCCGGCCGCGAGCAGTGTCACGAGCGACAATCCGAGTCTCCTCATGCGTGTTTCACCCCCTCTCCTGGAAGTCATGGCAACTGCGCGCGTCCTATCATGCGTCTCGGGACGCTGCCAGGAGGGGGACGCGCGTTTGGGGCGGAAGTGAAAGTGTGGCATACCCCCCGCCGTCCGAGAGCCGTCTCCATGCGACGCACGCTGAGTCTCCTCCTGAAGTTCGGCATCACGATCGGCATCTTCCTCGCCATCTTCATCGAGTTCGGCGGCGGCTTCTCCCCGGTCGAGACGGCCGCGCTCTCGGCGCCCGACGGCTTCGCCGTGGCCAACCCCGCCTTCCCGGGAATCGTCGGCCGGCTGCGGGCTCGCCTGCGGGGCACGCCCCTGCCCCCCGCCTGGGTCCCCGTCTCGCTCGACCAGGTGTGCCTGCAGGCGGCGGAGCACCGGGTGTTCGTGCGGGGCGAGGACGGCACGTTCCGGCCCTTCAAGCCGCTGCGTCACTGCGGCGAGGGCGGCCTCGTGGCGGTATACGTCCCGGCGGGCGACGGCGGCTTCCGACCCATCCGGCTCGAGGGCGCCCCGTCCCGGGTATGGTTCCGCATCCAGGGCTTCCAGCTCGTCCCGGCGGAGCTGTCGGAGCTGTGGGCGGAGGTCCGGGCCCTCCGCCTCGCGGTCTTCCTGCCCTGGTTCCTCGCCGCCATGGTGATCAAGCTCGCGGGGATCCTCGCCAACGTCTGGCGCTGGCAGGTGCTGCTCCGCGGCCAGGGCATCGAGATGGGGTTCGGCTACCTCACCAGCACGTACTTCATCGGGCGCTACTTCGGCATCGTGACGCCGAGCACGATGGGTCTCGACGCCTGGCGGCTCTACGAGACGATCCGCCTCACCCGACGGCCGGTCGAGTGCACGACGGTGCTCGCCATCGAGCGGGTGATCGGCCTGGTCGGGTTGCTCCTCGTGATCCTCGTCTTCATGCCGTTCGCGGGGCGCATCACGCAGGGGCAGTCGTTCGGCGAGCTCGTCGGCGCGATGAAGGTGCCGCTCGCAGCGACCGCGCTCCTCGGCGTCCTCGTCCTCCTCCAGCCCCGGTGGTTCCGCGCGCTGCTCCGTTTCGTGCCGAGCCAGCGCGCGCGACGCTTCGCCGGCAGCGTGATCGACGCCGCCACCGCGTACGCGACCCGCCGTGACGTCCTGGTGCTCGCCCTCGCCCTCGCCGTCGTGGGACAGCTCACGACCATGCTCATGTACTTCGCCAACGCTATGTCGCTCGGCGCCGGCAACGTCCGCGCGAGCGAGGTGCTCTTCGCCTCCGCCGTCATGACGTTCGGCACCTTCGTCGCGCCGTCGGCCTCGGGCGAAGGCGTGCGCGAGCTCGTCTTCGTCTGGCTGCTCGGCAGCAAGGCGGGGGCCGCGAAGGCGTTCCTGATCGGCAACCTCGGCTTCTGGATCGAGAAGATCCCGCTCTCGGTCCCCGGCGGCTTCGTGCTCCTCCTGCGGCGCGACCCGGCGCTCCACGCCGTCACGCGCGAGGACCTCGAGCGCGTCCGCCGCCAGGCCGCCGCCGAAACGGCCGCCGCGCCGTAGACGGGTGCGTTGACTCCCGGCGGCACCTCATCATGATGGGTGGATGCGACGGCCCTGGCTCCTCGTCGCGCTCGCAGCACTGGGCGTCGCGGCGTACCTCGTGTTCGGGGCGCCGGGCCGCGGCGACCGCCAGGCGAGCTGGGTGACGACCCCGGTCGACCGCGGGCCCATCCGCGCCGCGGTCACCGCCACCGGGACGGTGAACCCGGTCATCACCGTGCAGGTGGGCACGTACGTCTCTGGCCCCATCCAGGGAATCTTCGCCGACTTCAACACGCCGGTCACACGCGGCCAGCTCCTCGCCAAGATCGACCCGCGGCCCTTCCAGGTGAAAGTCGACCAGGCGGTCGCCGACGTCGCCAACGCGCGCGCCAAGCTGGTCAAGGACCGCGCCGACGCCGTCTTGAAGAAGGTGACGCTCAAGCGCACGCGCGACCTCCGCGGCCAGGGCATCGTCGCCCAGAGCGACTACGACCTGGCGGAGAGCCAGGACCGCCAGGCCGCCGCCCAGGTGGACCTCGACCAAGCGGACATCCAGAGCGCCGAGGCGCGGCTGCACGAAGCCGAGGTGAACCTCGCCTACACCGAGATCACCTCGCCGGTCGACGGCGTGGTGGTTTCCCGCAACGTCGACGTCGGGCAGACCGTCGCCGCGACCTTCCAGACGCCGACCCTCTTCCTGGTCGCCGAGGACCTGACGAAGATGCAGGTCGCGACCAGCGTGAGCGAGTCCGACATCGGCGGCGTGGCGCCGGGGCAGGAGGCGAGCTTCAGCGTCGACGCCTACCCGGGGGCCGCCTTCCACGGCCGCGTGGACCAGGTGCGGAACGCGCCCGTCACGGTGCAGAACGTGGTGACGTACGACGTCGTGGTGAGCGTCGACAACGCCGACCTGCGCCTCAAGCCCGGCATGACGGCCAACGTCACGATCGTCACCGCGACGCGCGCCGACACGCTGCGGGTCCCGCTCGGCGCGCTGCGCTTCCGGCCCCCGGCGCACGCCGGCAGCCCGGGCGCCGCCGCGGCCGCCGAGGGGGCGGACGCGCGGGGGCCGCACGTGTGGGTCCTCGACGCGGAGGGCGCGCCGCGCCGCGTGGCGGTCGAGACGGGGATCTCCGACGATCGCTTCACCGAGCTCACCGGCGGCCTCCACGAGGGCGATCGGGTCATCGTCGCGGTCGAGCGCGCACAGGTCGCGGCGCCAGCGGGGCAGGCGCCGTCGTTCGCCTCTCCGATGCGCCGCCCGCACTGACGTGATCGAGACGCACGACCTGACCAAGACCTACGCCATCGACGGCGAGGTGGCGGTCCAGGCGCTCTGCGGCGTGACCGTCACGGTCGGCGACGGCGAGCTGGTCGCCGTCATGGGCGCGTCGGGCTCGGGCAAGTCGACGCTGCTCAACCTCCTCGGCTGCCTCGATCGCCCGACGAGCGGCGCGTATCGACTCGACGGCGAGGACGTCGGGCGTCTCGACGCCGACCGGCGCGCCGAGATCCGCAGCGCCAAGATCGGCTTCGTCTTCCAGAGCTTCAACCTGCTCACGCGCACGACGGCGCGCGAGAACGTCGAGCTGCCGCTCGTCTACGGCGGCGTGCCGCCCGGCGAGCACCGCGACCGCGCGCTCGCCGCGCTCGCCGCCGTCGGCCTCGCGGACGCCGCGGAGCGGAGCCCGAACCAGCTCTCCGGCGGC
Organism: Binatia bacterium; assembly: GCA_041496545.1. Lineage (GTDB taxonomy): Bacteria > Desulfobacterota > Binatia > DP-6 > DP-6 > DASRHG01. Next base: position 46,180 of record JBGQET010000026.1, read on the forward strand.
CAGCAGCAGCGGGTCGCGATCGCCCGCGCGCTCGTGAACCGGCCCCGCCTCATCCTGGCCGACGAGCCGACGGGCAACCTCGACACCGCGACCTCGCGCGACATCATCGGTCTCCTGCGCGAGCTCAACCGGAGCCAGGGCGTGACGCTCATCGTGGTCACGCACGATCCCGACGTCGCGGCGCAGACCGACCGCGTGATCGCGATGCGGGACGGAGCCGTGGTCTCCGACGGGCGGCCCCCCGCATCCCGTCGCGTCGGACCGGAGACGTCGCCGTGAAGCTCGCGCGCATGACGCTCGTCGCGGCCTGGCGGGCGCTCCGGCGGAACCTCATGCGCTCGATCCTCACCATGCTCGGCGTCGTGATCGGCGTCGCGGCGGTGATCGCGATGGTGAGCGTCGGGCAGGGGGCCGACGCCTCGGTGCAGGCGCAGATCGCGAGCCTCGGGCAGAACATGCTCATGGTGGTGCCCGGCGCGACGACCGTGGGCGGCGTGCGCTCCGGATGGGGCGGCGCCAGCACGCTCACCGTGGCCGACGCGAAGGCGATCGAGAAGGACTGCCCGTCGGTGGCGGCCGTCAGCTACATCAAGCGCGACATCGCGCAGGTCGCCAACGGCAACCTGAACTGGTCGACCGGCATCCAGGGCAGCCCGCCGTCCTATCCCAGGGTGCGCGACTGGCCGGTGGTGAGCGGCCGCTTCTTCACCGGAGCGGAGGAGGACAGCGCGGCCAAGGTGGCGGTGCTCGGCGCCACCCCCGCCGACAAGCTGTTCGCGCCGGGAGAGGATCCCCTGGACGCGACGATCCGCATCAAGAACGTCCCCTTCCGCGTGATCGGCGTGCTCGGGCGCAAGGGGCAGACGTCCTGGGGCCAGGACCAGGACGACGTCGTCATCGTGCCCTTCAACACCGCCGAGCGCCGCCTCCTCGGCACCGCGTTCCTCGGCACCGTCAACATGATCTTCGCCTCCGCCGCGAGCTCCGGGGAGGCGAGCGCCGCCGAGCAGGAGATCAAGCACCTCCTCGTCGATCGCCACCGCATCGCGCCGGGCGCGGAGGAGGACTTCACCGTCCGCAACATGGCCGAGCTGTTCGCCGCTTCGGTCATGGCGAGCCAGGTGATGACGCGGCTCCTGGCCTCGATCGCTTCCATCTCGCTCCTGGTGGGCGGGATCGGGATCATGAACATCCTGCTCGTCTCGGTCACCGAGCGGACGCGCGAGATCGGCATCCGCCTCGCCGTCGGGGCGAAGGCGCGGCACATCCTGCTCCAGTTCCTGGTCGAGGCGCTCGTGCTCAGCACGGCGGGTGGCGTCCTCGGGACCCTCCTCGGCGTCGGGACGGCGGTCCTCATCGGCCGGTTCGCGGAGTGGCCCATCCTCCTGTCCCCCACGGCGGTCGCCGTGGCGCTCGTCTTCTCGGGCGCGGTGGGCCTGATTTTCGGGGCTTATCCCGCCCGTCGGGCGGCGCGGCTCGACCCCATCATCGCGCTGCGCCACGAGTGAGGGACGAGCGTGGAAAGAAACCCCTTGCAACGCCAATGCACCTTTGAGTAGATGGAAGCAGCCGAAGGAAAGCCGATGCAACTCGCCCCGTACGCCACGATGAGTTTCGACGCGCAGCGCCACCCGGCGCGGGTGCACGTGGCTACCTGCGGGCTCGGTTCGAGCGCGCTGGTGACGAAGCGCACCCGAATCTGGCCCGGTGGCCTTTCCGCGGCGGGAGGCAAGCTGCCCTAGACCCTGAACCCCTCCGCTAGAAGAAAGGCCACCGGCCCGAAAGGTCCGGTGGCCTTTTTTTTGGTCCGGAGCGAACCGAGAGGAGAGCAGAGCATGACCGCGATCAGCGTCGAGGGATTCACCAGGAAGCTCCGTGACGTGGTGGCCGACGAGCCCAAGGCCTTCGCCTACGACCTCGGCCTGAGCCTCTCGGCCGTCTACAACTACCTGAACGGCCGCGTGCCGGCGACCGACGTGCTGTTCCGGATCGCCCAGTACACGGGGCGTCCGATGGAATGGTTCCTGGTGGAAGAGCAGACCCAGAGCGCCACCGGCGCGAGCACGGGTGAGACGGCCGTGCCGACGGCGTACGCCGCGTCAGCGGGCGGCGGAGAAGGCACGTGACGGCGGGCGCTCGTCCGGGGGATCAGCCGATCTCCCGGACGAGCGCCGCCGTCTCCGCGAGATACGAGTCGAACGTCCGTCGCATGAAGGAGGTGAGCAGGGCGGAGGCCGCACGGGCGCGCCCGGCGCGTCGCGCGGCCTCCGCCTCGGCTTCGACCTCCGCCGTCTGACGCGCGACCCCCGCTTCGAAGCGGTCCCAGTACGCGCGCACGACGGGCCCGAGGCGCGCGACGTCGCGCTCGACGAGCGACAAGAGCTCGCGCATGCGCCACCAGGGGCTCGCGGCTTCGGGCTCGGCGCCGGCGCACCCGAGCTCCACCGGCACGGTACCCTCGAGCCAGCACGGAAGGAACGCACCCGCGCAGGGGCTCCCGAGACAGAGCCACGCCGTCGCGACGGCGGTCGGCTCGGCGGGGAGTCGCACCACCATCGCCGCGGTCGTGTTGTCGAGCGGGTCGGCGTGCATGCAGAGGCCGAAGAAGTGCGGGTCGTCGAACGGCCGCGGGCGGTGGAGCGGGCCGTCGTGGTGGTCGCGCAGGACGGCGCGGAGGGCGGCGGGCGTGAGCGCCCCGCGGCCCTCGGCGAGGAGCGTCGCCGCGCGCCGCCGGCGCGCCGCCGAGAGGTTCGCCGGCACGCCGCTCTCGTCGGCGAAGGCGGCCGCGAAGTCGAGGCGACCGGCGCCGGCGGACCACCAGCCCTGCGCCACGGCGAAGACCGCGAGGTCCGCCGAGCCACGCTCCCAGTCGGCGCCGAGCGCGAGGCCGTTCGAGACGTTGCCCAGCTCGCGCACGCGCCGTGCCGCCCAGTGGCGCGCGGACGTTTCCAGGATCCACGCCGACGACGGATCGGCCACCAGGAAGGAATTGTGGTACGGCCAGTCGACGTGCACGTGGCCGGAGCCGCCCTGGCCGTGCGCTTCGAGCAGCGCCGTCATCACGTCGAGCGCTTCGTCGGCGGTCCGGCCGCGCTCGAGGCCGAGGCGCACGAGGTCCATCCCGGTGAGGCCCGTCGCGGCGAGCGGCTCGCGCGCGAAGACCGTCTCGTTGCCGATCGCCACCCGATGCTCGTTGACGCCGTGCTCGAGGCCCCAGAGCCACCACGGCTGACAGCCGAGGACGGCGGCCGTCTCCTCGACGTCCGCTATCTCGACGTACTGACAGCGAAGCCGCGCCCCGCGGGGCCGGCGGCGCGGGAGCTGCACCACGCGCTGGGACTCGCGCGGGGGCCGGTCGCTGTTCTTGGCGAACAGCGTGACGCCGGCGGCGGTCGCGGGCGCCAGCGCGACCATCGTGTCGCAGCCCATGCGCGCAACGATCACACCCGCCGGCGCCCGGCTGTCAAGGGTCGTGACGACGCCGGCGCGGCATTCGCGCGCCGCACGCTGCAATAGTATTGATGCGGGCGGATGTCCGCCGTCCGCTTCTGCCCGCAGTGCAGCACCCCACCCTTCGCCAACGCCCGCTTCTGCCACGCTTGCGGCGCACCGCTCGTGCCCGGCGCCGCAGCGGCGCGCGGCTGGCAGCCGACCGCGCTCGGCGGCGGCGTCCTCGCCTTCTTTCTGATCGCGGGCCTCGGCATCTGGACGGCGATCCTCTCGCCCACCCCGCCGCGTCCCGGACCCGGCGGGCCCGCCGGCGCGCGACCCCCGACCGCGGCCGACGCCGGCCAGCCAGGCGATCTGCCGGCCGGGCATCCCAAGGTGCCGATCGCGCTCCCGGCCGAGGTGAAGTCCTTCGTGGCCGATCTCGCCGCGAAGGCGAAGGAGAAGCCGCGTGACGTCGACACCTGGCTCAAGCTCGGGCAGGTGAACTTCCGGGCCGCGCAGCTCGACCCGGCGTACTACGCCGACGCGCGCGCCGCGTTCCAGCACGTGCTCGGCATCGACGCCAAGAACGCGGACGCGCTCCGCGGCATGGCGAACGTCCACTACGATCGCGAGGAGCACAAGGAGGCGATCCCCTTCTACGAGGGCTACCTCGAGCAGCGTCCGGACGACC
>JBGQET010000027.1:0-49151 GCA_041496545.1 Binatia bacterium
CGGCGGCGGGGTCCGGGGCCGGATTCTGCACGAGCTCGCGGTTGGGGCCGTGCCGGAAGGCGCGTGCGATGAGCCTGTAGGCGCGAGCGAGAGTCTTCGCGGCGCCGGCGGAGTCACCCGCGGCGAACGCGTTCTGCGCGATGTCGACGAGATCGCTCGCCTTGTCGGCCCCCTTGGCGCAGCGCGCGTCCGCGCCGCAGTCGTCCGCCGCGAGCGGCAGGGCCGTCACGACGAAGTACAGCGCTTGCCCGACGAGCGGCGCGGAGATGCTGGCTCCGAGGTCCGTGCTCAGGCCGTGCGCCTGCATCTTGCCGAGCGACTTTGCCACCCGCGCGATGTTGCGGAGCGTGGCCTTCGGATCGCGCCCGACCACGATCTTCGCGCGCAGCCGTCCGAGCGCCTTGCCGAGCTTGCCCGCTTCCCCCTTCCCCTGACCGGCGGCCGCCGCGTTGGCGGCGCCGACGGCCCCCGCGAGGTCGGGCGGATCGCAGGCGTCGCCGAGGCCGTCCCCGTCGAAGTCCGACTGGTCGTCGTTGAAGGACATCGGGCAGTTGTCGCAGCCGTCCGTGAGACCGTCGCCGTCGCTGTCGGGGCACGGCTGGCAGACGTCGCCGACGCCGTCGCCGTCGCTGTCCCGCTGGTCGCGGTTCGGCGTGAGCGGGCAGTTGTCGCACGCATCGCCAACCCCGTCGCCGTCCCTGTCCATCTGGTCGGGGTTGTACGTGTTGGGGCAGTTGTCGTGGCACTCGACGCCGTCTTGGTCGAGGTCCGGGCACACCTCGCAGGCGTCGCCGATGCCGTCGCCGTCGAAGTCGGCCTGGTCGGGATTGGCGACCGTGGGGCAGTTGTCGCAGATGTCGCCCACGCCGTCGTGGTCGCTGTCGGTTTGCGGCCCCGCCTTGAAGGGGCAGGTGTCGCACGCGTCGCCGACGCCGTCGCCGTCACCGTCGGCCTGGTCGGCGTTCGCCACCGCGGGACAGTTGTCGCAAGCGTCGCCGATGCCGTCGCCGTCGCTGTCGACGCCGCCGCAGTCGCAGGCGTCGCCGACGCCGTCCGCGTCGGCGTCGGCCTGCGACGGGTTGGGGTCGAGCGGGCAGTTGTCCTCGTCGTCAAACCAGCCGTCGCCGTCGCGGTCGGAGAAGACCGCGAGCTGCCCGGCGCGGTACTGGGCGCCCCAGGCCGTGTACGTCGTCACCGGACCCGTGAGCGTACCGTCCGCCGCCATCACGTACGACTTCAGCTTCGCGCCGTTGGAGAACTGCGGACTGAGGAACGTGTCGTAGGACAGAACGAGCGTACCGTTCACGGCGTCGGCGGCCAGGAACTGTGCCAGATTCGATCCCGACACGGGCGAGCCGGTCTGCAGCTCGCTCAAGGCGCCGGCCGCGTCCTTCTTGAAGATGGTGATGGTGCCCGAGCTCAACGCGGTGGCGTAGAGCGTATCGCCGTCGAGCAGGACGGCGCGGGGGGCGACCATGCTGCGACCCGCGTAGCTCGCGGCGCTCCCCAGCTTGCCGTCGATGCCGATGGGATAGCGGCGGATCTTGTTCGTCGTGCCGTTGTTCCACGCGATGTAGAGCTGATGATCGGGAGACACGACGCAGCCGAAGCCGCCCTTGGTCCCGAACGGAGAGCCGGTGACCTTCGTCAGCGCGCCGGTCGCCGTGTTGACGGTGTACGCGCCGACGCCGCTCGAGATCTTGTCGGCGCTGGTCACGTAGAGACGCACGGCGCCGGCGGCGCGGGCGTCGGGGTCGGTGAGACAGATCGCGTAGGCGCCCTTGACGGCGACCGACGCGCTGAACGCGAGCGTGCCGTTCGCGTTGACGGTGAACACCTGCACGGTGTCGTCCACGCTCAGGTCGGAGGCGTTGTAGTTGGCCACGTAGAGGAACTTCGGCACGCCGGCGGCGTCGCGCAGCACGGCAAGCCCGCTCGGGTTGAGCATCCCGCTCGCGGTGAACGGCGAGCCGACCATCGGCGTGAGCACGCCCGTCGTCGCGTTCACGTTGAAGCCGGAGATGTTGTTGGTCTTCGGGTTGGTCACCCAGAGGAAGTGGCCGGCGCGCGCGACGGCGCCGACGCCGCTCGCGCTGCCCTTGCCGCCGCTGGTCGCGGTCGGAGCGCCGAGCGGCGTGAGCACGCCCGATCCGTCGGCGCTGAACCGGCCGACGGCGTTGGACCCGGTGCCGTCCGTGCCGTCCCAGTCGAGGTTCTGGTAGACGAAGGTCTGCGGCGCGCCGGCGCGCGCCAGCGCGGGCAAGACGAGTGCGAGCAGGGCGAGGACGCCCGAGCGGACGAGACGGCGGAGCACGGTCGCGCCTTCCGGCAGCAAGAGAAAGGCCAGCGCGCACCGCGCAGAGCATCGACCATGGAAGCGCGCGCGCGGCTCCGCGGCCGGGCGGGCGCGGCGTCACTTTTGTGCCGGCCGGCACCGCCGCCGCGAGCGGCGGGTGCCGGCCACGGCACGGACGCGCGCGCCCTGACACGCGCCCCCCCGGTGCCGGGTCGTTTCTACACGGCCGGCGACGCGGGTGGCGCGGCCAGCTCCTCTTGCACCGCCTGGGCGCGCGCCGCGTCGGGCACGTTGTCGCTGTGGCAGGCGTGCTTGCCGTCGATCACGGGCAGCGCGCTCGCACGCTGGCGGAGCAGCTCACGACCCTCCGCGCCGACGCCGGGACTCGCCACGGCCCGCCGCGCGGGCTGGAAGCCGGCTTCCTTGCCGCTGGCGAAGGCGACGATCTCCTTCGAGATCCGCATGCTGCACCAGTCGTGGCCGCACATGGCGCAGAAGTCCGTGTCGACCTCGAGGTCCTCGTCGTGTAACGCGCGCGCCGTCTCGCCGTCGAAGGCGATCTCGAACTGCCGCGGCCAGTTGAGCGCCGCGCGGGCGCGCGAGAGGTCGTCGTCCCAGGCGCGCGCGGCGGGGATGCCGCGCGCGACGTCGCCCGCGTGGGCAGCGATCTTGTACGCGATGCAGCCGGCCTTCACGTCCTCCGCGCGCGGCAGCCCGACGTGCTCCTTCGGCGTGACGTAGCAGAGCATCGCCGCACCGGCGCGCGCCGCTTCGGCGGCGCCGATCGCGCTGGTGATGTGGTCGTAGCCGGGGAAGACGTCGGTCACGAGCGGGCCGAGGACGTAGAACGGCGCGTCGTCGCAGATCTCCTGCTCGAGCTGCATGTTCCACGCGATCTGGTCGAGCGGCACGTGCCCCGGACCCTCGACCATCGCCTGCACGCCGGCCGCCCGCGCGCGCTGCACCAGCTCCCCCAGCGTCCGCAGCTCGGCGAGCTGCGCGGCGTCGCTGGCGTCGGCGAGGCAGCCGGGCCGCAGCCCGTCGCCGAGCGAGTACGTGACGTCGTACTCGCGCATGATGGCGCTGATCTCGTCGAAGAGCTCGTACATCGGATTCTGCCGGCCGTGGTGGATCATCCACTTGGCGAGCAGCGAGCCGCCGCGCGAGACGATGCCCGTGGTGCGCGGGCCGACGAGGGCCAGGTGCTCGCGCAGCACGCCGGCGTGGATCGTGAAGTAGTCGACACCTTGCTGCGCCTGGCGCTCGATCTCCTTCAGGATCACTTCGTGGGTGAGGTCCTCGAGGCGCCGGCCGACGATCATGCCGTAGATCGGCACGGTGCCGATCGGGATGGTCGCGTGGTCGATGATGGCCTGGCGGCAGGCGTCGAGGTCGCCGCCGGTGGAGAGGTCCATGAGCGTGTCGGCGCCGTAGCGCTGCGCCCAGCGGAGCTTCTCCACCTCGGCCGCGGTGTCGCTCGACACGGGCGAGGCGCCGATGTTGGCGTTCACCTTGGTGGTGATGCGCCGCCCGATGCCCATCGGGTCGAGGCGCTTCGGGGCGCGCTCGCCGCGCAGCACCGCGGAGTCTTCCATCGCCGCGCGGCGCTGCGCGACCGTCTGGTTCACCCAGTAACGGGCGTCGGCCACAGCACCCGGGTGCCCGAGCACGCCGTCCGGGTAGACGCGGCCGGCGTCGCTCGGGGCGGCGCCGCCGCTGCCCGCGAGATGCCGCACGTTGGCCGGGATGACGAGAGCGCCGCGGGCAACCTGGTCGCGGATGAAGTCGGGTGTGACGCACTCCCGCTGCGCCACCCGCCGCATCTCCGCCGTGGTGAGGCCCCTGCGAGCCGCTTCGAGCTGTGTCATCGCGCTTTCCCTCCGCCGGCATGACCCGGTTCAGGTTCGAGGGGTCAGCAGGCGCGTCCTGCTTTCTCAGCCGCCACCGCGTGAGCGGCTCCCCCAGCGTTGTGTATCTCTGCCGCCGACCATGGCCCCACCACGCCGGCGCGTCAAGGGGAGTGCGCGCTAACGCTCGTACGCAGGGGCGGGCAGCTCGGCGAGGTGCCGGTGGCACATCTCGCAGCTCGACACGTCGCGGGCCCGCGCCGCGGGATCGAGCACCTCGTCGACCCAGCGGCGGAAGGTCCGGTAGTTGCCGAAGACGACGTCGGGCGCCGTGCCGACCCGCCCGAGGTCGTAGTGCGGCGAGTCGATCTCCGCCGCGAACGGACAGGCGTGGAAACGACCCGCCGTCGTCAGCACCGGAAAGCAGCGGACGCAGCCCCGGCCGAGACCGTGGAAGTCGGCCTCGCGGTCGCGGTCGAAGGCGCGCTTCGCGCCGGCCCCGGCGTGAAAGAGCACCTTGTAGCCCTGGAAGAGCCGGCCGGGGTGCGCGGCGGCCCACGCTTCGAGCCGCGCCTTGGCGTGCGCGGGCAGCGGCTCGGCATCGCGACCGTGATAGATGGAGTAGTTGAGGACGGCTTCACTGCGCGGGTCGCTCTCGAGCAGCGCGATCAAGCGGTCGGCCTTCACACCGTTGGAGAAGACCGTGATGAGACCGCGAAAGCCGCGCTCGCGGACGTAGCGCATCGCAGCCGTGATGTCGCGTGCGTGCAGCGTGGGCTCGCCGCCGTAGAACCTGAGGTTGCCGTCGGGCGCGAGCGTGGCGAGCGCCTGGTCGAGGACGGCCGGGGCGTGCGGCCGGTACCAGCCCTCGGGCGAGCCGTCGATCGTGCACCACGCGCACGTCCGGTTGCAGAAGTTGCCCTCGTAGAGGTGCAGCTCGCGCAGCTCCCGGTCGCCCTCGGCGAAGTGCTCCAGCGGCTCGTGGAAGAGGATGGGGCCGAGGCTCGGCGCGCGGGCGGCGTCGTTCAGGCCCCAGTCGTAGACGTTGTAGACCACCTCGTAGTCGGCGATGCGCTCGAGCGGCACGCCCGTGTGCCGCGCGACGAAGCGGAGCACGCCGCGGCGGTAGTCCTCGGTGGTGCCGCTCCGTCCGGCGAAGTCCTCGGCGTACATCTTGAAGAGACGCGAGATCGCGACGCGCCGCGCGTCGTGGTCGACGCGGCAGTTCCACTCGCTGCCGAGGAAGGTGCGGGTGGCGTCGTCCAGCGTCGCGCCGAGGCCGTGTCCCTCCCAGGCGGCCGGCCGCATCGGCGGACAGCCGTTCGAGCCGCAGTTGATCGCGAAGTGGATGCGGGGCTCCGCGAACCGGCCGCGCAGGATCTCGTGCTCGATGTCGTCCAGGCTCACGGCGCGGCCGCCGGCCGTGTGGCGGCGGCGCTGGAAGAACTGTCCGTCGCGCGTCTTCCAGACGGAGGTGATCGGGTACTCGCCGACGATCGCGTGCAGGGTGAAGAGGTTGTAGGCGTTGATCCAGTAGGCGAGGCGGTCCTCGTCGGTCGGAAAGCGCGCGGGATCGGCGTCGGGGCTGGTGGCGGCAAAGGCAGCGACCACGTGCTCCAGGAGTGGGCGCTCCTCCACCAGGCGCGCGTAGTCGACGCGCCCATCCGACCGCACGACCGCGCCGAGCAGCGCGGTCCAGTCGTCGTAGCGTAAGCCGGTCATGGCGCCGGGTGGATCTTCCACGCCCCGCCCGGCGCAGGCAACCGGCGCTCAGCGCGCCTTGCCGCCGTCGAGCGTGGTCAGGAGATCACGCAGGTCAATCCCCGGGTTGCCGCGAGTCAGAACCGGCGGAGGAGGCCGTCCTCGATCCAGCGGAGAAGCAACGCCCCGGCCGTCTCGGGCTGATCCAGCACGTCGCAGACAGCGGCGAAGGACCGCCCCGCGAGCACGCGCGCAAGAGCCCGCGCCTCGGCGTGGTCCATGCGCGCGTGATAGACGGCGAAGCCCTCGCGCCACACCCGGAGCGTCGTCCGCTCCGGCGGCACGTCGCGCGCGGCCGGGTCGTCCCACACGCGATCGACCGGCCAGTCGCTCACCAGGACCGCGACCGCCGGAACGGCCGCGAAGCGGAGCGCCGGCCAGTCGGTCGCCGGCACGGCGCGGAGATCGTCCACCCGCAGCGCCGCGACGTCGAGCGCGTCGAAGGCATCGACGCGCGCCCGCTCGAGGCGCGCCAGGTCGGCGAGGAAGGCGGGCGCGCCGGGCGGCGGCTGGTCGGCGATGAAGTCGGGCAGGGCGCCGCCCGCGTGGCGGAGCGAGGGGTGCGACGACGGGTGCCGGGCCAGGTAGCCACGCGCCAGATCGGCGAAGCCCTCGTCGCCCAGCACGGCCGCGACGCGCGGGAAGTCCTCGCGCAACGCGTCCACGATCCGCCAGAAGTACATGCCGGCGTAGATGCCGAGGCGGTCGGAGGGCGTGAGCCGTTCGCTGGGTGGAATCACCTCGAGCAGCGGGCGCGCGAGCGCGGGCGACCCGGACGCGCCGGGCCGCTCGGCGAGCGCGCGCCAGAACATCTCCTGGAGCTCACGCAGAGACGGCGCAGGCATCGGTCGCCTCGTCGAGCGCCTCGCCCTCGGCGGCGCGTGCGCGCTCCGCCTCGGCGAGGATGACCTCGAAGTCGGGGATGTGGTCGTCCCACTCGACCAGCGTCGAGACCCGCCCGCAGCGACGCACCGCCCGCCGGTGGAGCGCCCAGACGGCGGGGATCACCGGCCCGTCGTGGGTGTCGAGGAGATGCGTCCCTTTGTCGCTGTGGCCGGCCAGGTGAATCTGCGCGACGCGCCCCGGCGGCATCGCGTCGACGAAGGCGTCGGCCGAGAAGCCCTGGTTCACCGCGCTGACGTATATGTTGTTGACGTCGAGCAGGATGCCGCAGTCGGCTTGCTCGGCGACCGCGGCGAGGAACTCCCACTCGGGCATCGTCGAGTGGGTGTAGGTGAGGTAGCTCGAGACGTTCTCCACCAGGATCCGCCGGCCGAGCCGCTCCTGCACGGCGACGACGCGGCCGACGACGTGGCGGAGCGCCTCCTCCGTGAACGGCAGGGGCAGGAGGTCGTGCGCGTAGTGCCCGCCGACGCTCGTCCAGCAGAGGTGGTCCGACACCCAGGCGGGGTCGAAGCGGGCGATGAGACCGCGCAGCTCGTCCAGGTAGGTCGCGTTCAGCGGATCGGTCGAGCCGAGCGAAAGAGAGACGCCGTGCAGGACGATCGGGGCGGCGGCCCGCGCGCGCTCGAGCACGGCGAGCGGGCGGCCGCCCCGGATCATGAAGTTCTCGGAGATGACCTCGAACCAGTCGGCACGAGCGCTCCCCTCCATGACGCGCGGGAAGTGCGGCGGGCGGAGCCCGACGCCGTGGCCGAGGTACGGGAACACGAGCCGATCTCCTCGCTCAGTGCTTCTTGGCATCCGCGACTGTGCCGCCCTTCTTCGCGCAGTCGGCGGCGCTCAGCTCGACCACACCCTTCCCCTTGCACTCGTTCTTGCCGGCGCACGCGTTGCCGCCCGCCCCACCGGCGCAGCTCCCCTGCCCCTTGCACGAGTTCACACCCGCGCAGTTCACCATGTCGCCGCCGGCCTTCTTCTCGTCGGCGGCGCTCGCCGCCACCGCACCGGCCATGATCAGCCCCGCGGCCGCACTCGCGATCAGCAGTCCTCGACTGGTCCTCATCGACGATTCCTCCTTGTCGGGCGGGTTTGCCCTCCGATGATACGAGGGCCCCGGGTTCTTGGATGCCGTGTGCTTAGTCCAGGATACGGCGGCGCTGCAACGCGTGGGGATCCGACGCGTTACGCGCGACCCCGTCGGCGGCGGGCGGGCGCGGGCCGGCGTGCGGTGCGCCGTGGGACGTGCGCCCTGACGAGGCCTCGGAGGAGCGCCATCGTGGCCTCGACGCCCAGGCCCAGCTCGCCGATCTCGCCGTCGGCCACCGCGTCGCACACTCGCTCGAGAGTATAGAGGAGGAGCGCGTCCTCCTCGCGGCGCCGGCCACCTCGGCGCGCGCCCTCGAGGCGCGCCAGCAGCCCGAGCTGGCGGCGTCTCTGTCCGCGATAGAACCTCCGGGCGACCGGGTCCTCGGCCACGAGCGCGCGCAGGCTGGCACGCAGCCCGCGCCACCGCCGGTGCAACGCGAGGGTCGCCTCGACCAGTCGAGCCGCCACGGCGTCACGGCTTCCCCCCCGGCGGAGAACCTCTCCGACCTCCGCCCACTCGGCCGTAACCCAGGCTTCGTAGGCGGCGAGGAAGACGGCGCGCTTGTCCGGGAAGTGCTTGTAGAACGTCCCCGGTGCGTACCCCGCGGCACGGGCGAGCCGGTTCGAGTCGGTGCCGCGGTAGCCGACGCGGTTGAACTCGGTCGCCGCGGCGGCGATCAAGCGCGCCCGCGTCTCCTCGGGCTTCCCCCGCCGCGGACGGGTCTCGCGCGTCCCACCCATGCGGCACCTGTCCTACCAGGGTTGCCGCGACTTGACGATAGTGATAGCGCTATCACTATGAATTCCTCCGACGCGATTCGGATGGACGTCGGCACCCTCGCGCGGGTCGCTCCAACCACCCGACGCGCGGCCGTGGGTGCGAGCGCCGCCGGCCAGCGGCTCGTCGTCGACGGGGTCGCCCTGGCCTTCGACGACGAGGGCGCCGGACCGCCCGTCGTCTGCCTGCACGCGATCGGCCACGGCGCACGCGACTTCGCCCGGCTGCGCGAGCGGCTGCGGGGACGGCATCGCGTCGTCGCGCTCGACTGGCCGGGGCAGGGCGGCTCGGCCGCCGATTCGCACCCCGCGGGCGGAGCGCGGTACGCCGAGCTGCTGGAGGGCTTCCTCACCGCGGCGCGCGTCGAGCGTCCCGTCCTGGTCGGGAACTCGATCGGCGGCGCGGTTGCCATCCGCTACGCCGCCGCACACCCCGACGCCGTCCGCGGCCTGGTGCTCGAGAACCCGGGGGGCCTCGCGCCGACGTCCGACCTCGCCGCGCGCGCCGCGCTGGCGGGCATGGCCCGCTTCTTCGCGGCCGGCGCGCGGGGCGCGCCGTGGTTCCCCGCGGCGTTCGCGGCGTACTATCGGCTCTGCGTCCTCCAGCGGGCCGCCGCGCGCCCGCAGCGCCGGCGCATCGTCGCCACGGCGTACGAACTGGCCCCCGTCCTGGCCGAGGCGTGGCGGAGCTTCGCGGCGCCGGACGCGGACGTGCGAGCGCTCGCGCCGCGCGTCGGGTGTCCCGTGCTGTTCGCGTGGGCCCGTCGCGACCAGTTCGTGTCGCTCGGGCGGAGCCGCGCGGGCATCGGCCGCTTTCCCGACGCGCGGCTGGAGACCTTCCCGGCGGGGCATGCGCCGCACCTCGAGACCCCCGAGGAGTTCGAGGCGTCGGTAGAACGTTTCCTCGCGACGGTCGCGATCGCGTGAGCGCTCAGCAACCCTGACGCAGGAGCGCGCGCCACTGCGTCTCGTCGACGTGCGCCGGCTGCGTGGACTCCATGAAGTCGACCAGCACTTCGACGAACCGCCGGGGCGCGTCGCGGTGGGGGAAGTGTCCGGCGTCGGGGAACACCTCGAGGCGGCTGCCCGCGACGGCCTCGTGCGCCGCGCGGCCGTGCGCGACGGGGATCATGCCGTCGCGCTCGCCCCAGACGATCAGCATCGGGACGTGGGCCGCGAGGTAGAGGCGGTCGGCGGCGCTCACGCGCTGGCCCCCCGGGTCGACGATGGTGCGCAGCGTGTGCACGAACGCCTGGCGGCACTCGGCGTCGGCGAAGGAGCTGAAGCCGCGCCACATCTCCTCGAGATCGGGGGCGGCACGGAGCCCGGCGCGGCGGAGAAAGCGAGCGACGCCGTCGACCGTGTCGCGGATCCCCGTTGCGCAGAGGAGCGGCAGCACCCATTCCGCGCCCGGGAGCCCGGCCGCGCGGAGGATCCAGTGGACGTCACGCCCGAGTCCCCCGCTCGACACGAGCACGAGCCGCTCGCAGCGCTCGGGGAACTGGTAGGCGAGCTGCATCGCGACGCCGCCCCCGAGCGAATGGCCGACGATGGTCGCCCGCTCGTGCCCGAGCACGCCGAGCAGGTCGCGGATGCCGCTCGCGTACGCGCCGAGCGAGTAGTCGCCGCGCGGCTTGGCGGAATCGCCGTGTCCGAGGAGATCCGGCGCGACGACGCAGTACCGCTCGGCGAGCCAGGGCAACACCTCTCCCCAGGTCGCGGAGCTGCCGGCGATGCCGTGGATGAGGAGGAGCACGGGACCGCTGCCGGCGGTCCGATACGTGATGCGGTGGCCATGGAGGCAGACCTCGCGGGCCGTCACGAGCGTCGCCTTTCCGTCGCCAGCAAGCCCGGCCGCCGCGGCAGGTGGCGGAGACCCATCCACGCGAGCGCCACGATGTGACTCGCCACCGCGTGCACGGGCGGTGGCTTCCGGGTCTCGGTCCACCACTGCCCCACGAACGCCACCATGCCGACCAGCGCGTGCGCGTAGATGGGCGCCGCCTTGGCGTCGTAGCCGGCCTTCCGGAACTGGTCCGTGAAGATCGCGCCGACGCGATCCGCGAGGTCGTACATCAGCGCCGGCATCTCACCGCTGCGCTTCGAGGGCGGGGCGTCGCGGAGGAGCACCGCGAAGCCGCCCGGGTGCTCCTGCACGTAGGTGAGGAAGGCCATCGCAGCCTGCTCGAGCCGCTGGCGGGGCGAGCCCGTCGAGATCGCCTCGGTGATCCGACTCACGATGTGCTCGACCTCGCGGTCGACGATCACGGCGTACAGCCCCTCCTTGCCGCCGAAGTGCTCGTACACGATGGGCTTGGAGATACCGGCCCGATCCGCGATCTCCTCGACCGAGGTTGCCTCGTAGCCGCGCTCGGCGAAGACCTTCCCTCCGACCTCGACCAGCTGCGCGCGTCGCGCCGAAGCGGCGAGCCGCGGACGTCGTTCCGGGGTGCTCATTTTCGCCACGTTGACACAATTACTACGCTAGCGTAAGGTACGCAACCGTAACTTACGAAGCCGTAGCTTACAACCCCAACCCATTGAGAAGGAGACGCTTTTGAACACCTCCGCCAGCTTGGTTCCCGAGGGTCCGCTCGCCGACCTGGAGCCGGCCGTCGCGCGCCTGCTCGACCGCCATCTCGAGACCGCCAAGGAATGGTTCCCGCACGACTACGTTCCGTGGGACGTCGGACGCAGCTTTGCCGACGCACCCTGGCAGCCGTCGGACTCGAGTCTCGGCCCGATCGCGCGCACCGCGCTCGAGCTCAACCTCCTCACCGAGGACAACCTCCCCTACTATCATCTTGCCATCTGGAGCCTCTTCGGCGGGCAGGGCGCCTGGGGCGAGTGGGCCCGACGGTGGACGGCCGAGGAAGCCCGCCATTCGATGGCGATCCGCGACTACTTGCTGGTCACGCGGGCCGTCGATCCGGTCGCCTTGGAGCGCGAGCGCATGGACCACATGTCGCGCGGCTACTACCCGCGACACATCGCGGGTCCGCTCGACGGGCTGGTCTACGTGACGCTGCAGGAGCTCGCCACGCGCATCGCCCACCGCAACACGGGTGCGATCACGGGCGAACCGGCGGCCGAGCGGCTGCTCGTCCGAATTGCGATGGACGAGAACCTGCACTACGCCTTCTACCGCGACGTCGCCGCCGAGGCGCTGGCGCTCGACCCGTCGGCGATGATGCTCGCCATGAAGCGGCAGGTCCTCGGCTTCGCGATGCCCGGCTTCGAGCTCCGCGGGTTTCGCGAGCGCGCGATCACGATCGCGGCCGCGGGCATCTACGATCTCCGCATCCATCACGAGCAGGTGCTCTGCCCGGTGCTGCTGAAGCACTGGCGCGTGAACGAGCTACGCGGCCTGAGCGACGAGGCCGAGCGGGCGCGTGACGAGCTGCTGGCGTTCCTGGAATCGCTCGGCAGCGCACGCGTAAACGCCCAGGCCCAGGAGGCGGTGCACTAAAGACGCTAGACGCTACGAGCCCGGAGGCGGAGCGGACTCCATGTGCTCGCGCACCACGGCCTCGCGCCGGGCGCGTTGCGTCGTCTCCTCGGTGGGCATCCCGTGCCTCCCCGTCTTGACACCGCCCGACGGGCGGGCCAATTTCGATACTGACTGGTCCGTAAACAAATGAGCGCCCCCGCCCCCCGTCGTGGCCGCCCGCCGACGCCCGGTCTGCGGGATACCATCCTCCGCGCCGCCGAGTCCATCTTCGCCCGTCGGGACTACCACGAGGTGCAGATGGACGACGTGGTCGAGGCGAGCGGGGTGGGCAAGGGCACCCTCTACCGCTACTTTCCGAGCAAGCAGGATCTGTACTTCGCGGTCATGTTCGAGGGAATCGAAGACCTCCGCGCGGAGCTCGAAGTCGCGGTCGGGACGGAGGAGCCGCCGGCGCGGAAGATCCGACGCATCGTGCACCGGACGCTGGCGTACTTCTGGGGTCGTCGCTTCTTCTTCTCCCTCATCCACCGGAGCGAGCACAAACCCGACGGCGAAGCGCGGCAGTGGCTCCGACACCGCGCCGCGCTGTCCGACGTCCTCCAGGAGACGCTGCGGGCCGCCATGACGGCCGGGCACGTCCGCCGGGTCGACGCGCGCATCGCGGCCGAGATGCTGCTCGGCATGATGCGCGGCGTGAACCGCTACCGCACCAAGGACGATCGCCTCGAGCCCCTCGTCACGGCGGTGGTCGACGTCTTCATGCGCGGGGTCGGGACGCCGGAAGGACGCCGCATCGTGGCGCAGACGCGCGCGAGGGCGTCGGCATGAGCCGTCGCGCGCCGTCGCTCGACGTCGTGCCGGAGACGACGCACCCATCCGTCGCGCGTCGGCGCCGCTGGCCGTGGCTGCTGGCATTGGTGCTCGTCGCGTGGGGCGTGTGGGCGCTCTTCGCGCGATCCGGCGCACGCGCGCCGGCCGGCGGGGAGCCCGCGGCGAAGACGGGCGCACCTGCGGTGCCCGTCGTGGTGGCGACCGCGCGCCAGGGCGACCTGCCGGTCTATCTCACGGGCCTCGGCTCGGTGGCCGCCTTCAACACGGTCACCGTGAAGAGCCGCGTCGACGGGCAGCTCGTCACGGTGGTGTTTCACGAAGGGCAGTTCGTGCGCGAGGGCGACGTGCTCGCCGAGGTCGACCCGCGGCCCTTCGCGGTGCAGCTCACGCAGGCCGAGGGGCAGATGGCCCGCGACAGGGCGCTGCTCGAGGATGCGCGGTTCACGCTGGCCCGCTATCGGGAGCTCTACGCCCAGCACGTCGTCGCGAAGGCGGAGCTCGACGATCAGGCCGCAAAGGCCGGGCAGTACGAGGGCATGATCGGGCTCGACCAGGGCCTCATCGACAGTGCGAAGCTCCAGCTCACCTACGCGCACATCACGGCGCCCATCAGCGGACGGGCCGGGCTCCGGCGAGTCGACGTCGGCAACGTGATTCACGCCACCGACCCGAACGGCATCGTCGTCATCACGCAGCTCCAGCCGGTCTCGGTGCTGTTCACGCTGCCGGAAGACAACCTCCCTCCCATCATGAAGAAGCTCACGGCGGGGGAGCCGCTCTCCGTCGAAGCATACGACCGCGCCAACCAGAACCAGGTCGCCACGGGGTCACTCCTCACCGTCGACAACCAGATCGACCAGAGCACCGGCACCACGCGGCTGAAGGCCGTCTTCCCGAACGAGGACAGCGCGCTCTTCCCGAACCAGTTCGTGAACGTCCGGCTGCTGCTCGACGTGAAGCGCGGGGCGGTCATCGTGCCGGTCCCCGCGATCCAGCGCGGCCCGCAGGGGACGTTCGTCTACGTCGTCAAACCGGACGAGACCGTCGACGTGCGGCCCGTCAGCATCGGCCCCACGGCCGGCGCCGACGTCGCGGTCGAGAGCGGCGTGTCGGCCGACGAGGTCGTCGTGACGGACGGCGTCGACAAGCTGCGCGCCGGAAGTGCCGTCCGGATCCGGACCCCCGAGAGCGACGCGACCAAGCCGAAGCCGGGCGCATGAACCCGTCGCGGCTGTTCATCCTGCGGCCGGTCGCGACCTCGCTCCTCATGGCGGCGATCCTGCTGGCGGGCGCCGTCGCCTACCACCAGCTCCCCGTCTCGGCGTTGCCGCAGGTCGACTACCCGACGATCGAGGTGCTGACCTTCTACCCCGGCGCGAGCCCCGACGTCATGGCGTCGTCGGTGACGTCGCCGCTCGAGCGGCAGTTCGGGCAGATGCCGGGGCTGAACCAGATGATGTCGACGAGCTCGTTCGGGAGCTCCATCGTCACGCTCCAGTTCGCGCTCGACCTCAGCATCGACGTCGCCGAGCAGGAGGTGCAGGCGGCGATCAACGCGGCTTCGACCTACCTGCCGCGCGACCTCCCGAACCCGCCCGTCTACAGCAAGACGAACCCCGCCGACGCCCCGGTCCTGACGCTCGCGCTGACCTCCAAGACGCTGCCTCTCTCCCGGGTGCAGGACCTCGCGGACACGCGGCTCGCGCAGAAAATCGCGCAGCTTCCCGGCGTGGGGCTGGTGAGCATCAGCGGCGGGCAGAAGCCTGCCGTCCGCATCCGCGCGAATCCGACGGCGCTGGCCGCCTACGGCCTCGGCCTGGAGGATTTACGCACCGCCGTCGCGCAGGCGAACGTGAACCAGGCGAAGGGGAACTTCGACGGCCCGCACCAGGCGTACACCATCGGCGCCAACGATCAGCTCCTCACCAGCGACGACTACCGGCCGCTCGTGGTCGCGTACCGCAACGGCGCGCCCGTCCGCCTCTCCGACGTCGCCGAGGTGGCGGACGACGCCGAGAACGTGAAGCAGGCCGCCTGGATGAACACCGTCCCCGCCGTGATCCTCAACATTCAGCGCCAGCCGGGCGCGAACATCATCGGCGTCGTGGACCGCATCGAGCGGCTGCTGCCGCAGCTCACGACGGCGCTGCCGTCGTCGGTGCAGGTCGCCGTCCTGACCGATCGCACGATCACTATCCGGGCGTCGGTCCACGACGTGCAGTTCGAGCTGATGCTGACCGTGGTGCTCGTCGTGATGGTCCTCTTCCTGTTCCTCCGCAGCCTCTCTGCGACGATCATCCCGAGCGTCGCCGTGCCGCTGTCGCTCGTCGGCACGTTCGGCGTCATGTACCTGCTCGGCTACAGCCTCGACAACCTGTCGTTGATGGCGCTCACGATCTCCACCGGCTTCGTCGTCGACGACGCGATCGTCATGATCGAGAACATCACCCGCTACGTCGAGGAGGGCAAGTCGCCGCTCCAGGCAGCGCTCGAGGGCTCGGCGCAGATCGGCTTCACGATCGTGTCGCTGACGGTCTCGCTGATCGCGGTGCTGATCCCGCTGCTCTTCATGGGCGACATCGTGGGGCGGCTCTTTCGCGAGTTCGCGATCACCTTGAGCGTGACGATCCTCGTGTCGGCGGTCGTCTCGCTCACGCTGACGCCGATGATGTGCGCCAAGCTGCTCCGGCACCGGCCCGAGGCCGCGCGGGGGCGGCTCTACCGCGCGTCGGAGCGGTTCTTCGACACGACGATCGAGCGCTACGGCGCGTCGCTCCGCTGGGTGCTCCGGCACCAGACGGCGACCCTGCTCGTCGCCGCGGGCACGCTCGCCGCGACGGTCCTGCTCTACGTCGTCGTGCCGAAGGGCTTCTTCCCGGTGCAGGACACCGGCGTGATCCTCGGCGTGTCCGAGGCGCCGCAGACCGTTTCGTTCACTGCCATGGCGGAACGCCAGCAGGCGCTCGCCAGGGTCATCCTCCAGGACCCTGCGGTGCAGAGCCTCTCGTCCTTCATCGGCGTCGACGGCGTCAACACGACGCCCAACAGCGGACGCATCCAGATCAACCTGAAGCCGCTCGACGAGCGACGCGTGAGCGCGAGCGCCGTCATCCGACGCCTCCAGCCGGCGCTGGCCGGCGTCCAGGGCATCGGCCTCTTCCTGCAGCCCGTGCAGGACCTGACGGTCGAGGATCGCGTCAGCCGCACGCAGTTCCAGTACACGCTGGAGTCGGCGGATCCGAAGGAGGTGCACGCGTGGGCGCCACGGCTCGTCGACAAGCTGCAGACGCTCCCCGAGCTGCGCGACGTCGCGACGGATCAGCAGAACGGCGGGCTCCAGGCGTCGCTGGTCATCGACCGGGACACGGCGTCGCGGCTCGGGATCACCCCGCAGATGATCGACGACACGCTGTACGACGCCTTCGGGCAGCGGCAGGTGTCGACGATCTTCACCCAGTTGAACCAGTACCACGTCGTGCTCGAGGTCGGCCCCGACTTCCAGCAGGGCCCCGACGCGTTGAAGAGCCTCTACGTGCGCTCGGCGAACGGGGCGGCCGTGCCGCTCGCCAGCTTCACCCGCTTCGAGCCGGTGACCGCGCCGCTCGCGGTCAACCACCAGGGGCAGTTCCCCGCCGTCACCCTCTCCTTCAACCTCGCCCCCGGCGCCGCGCTCGGCGACGCCGTCGCGGCGATCGAGCGGGCGGAGCGCGAGATCGGCCTCCCTGCGAGCATCCGCGCGAGCTTCGAGGGGACGGCGCAAGTCTTCCAGGCGTCACTCGCCAACGAGCCGCTGCTGATACTCGCCGCGCTGGTGACCGTCTACATCGTCCTCGGCATCCTCTACGAGAGCTACATCCACCCGCTCACGATCCTCTCCACGCTGCCGTCCGCCGGCGTCGGCGCGATCCTGGCGCTCCTCCTCTGCCGCACGGAGTTCAGCATCATCGCGCTCATCGGCGTGATCCTCCTGATCGGCATCGTGAAGAAGAACGCGATCATGATGATCGACTTCGCGCTCGAGGCCGAGCGGACGCAGGGCAAGACGCCCGAGGCGGCGATCTACGAGGCGTGCCTGCTCCGCTTCCGGCCGATCATGATGACGACGATGGCCGCGCTCCTGGCCGGGCTGCCGCTCGCGCTGGGCACGGGGACGGGCGCGGAGCTGCGTCGCCCGCTCGGGATCACGATCGTCGGCGGCCTTCTCGTGAGCCAGCTCCTCACGCTCTACACCACGCCCGTCGTGTACCTCGCCTTCGACCGGCTGGCGCAACGGCTCGCGCGCCGCCGGCTCCGTCGTGCCGCCGACGACGGCATGGCGCTCGAGGCCCGGTGAGCATCTCCGCGCCCTTCATCCGGCGACCCGTCGCGACGACGCTGCTCACCATCGCGCTGGCGCTGGCCGGCGCGCTCGCCTTCCGGCTCCTCCCGATCTCGCCCATCCCGCAGGTGGAGTTTCCGACCATCCAGGTGACCGCCGCGCTGCCGGGCGCGAACCCCGAGACGATGGCGTCGGCGGTGGCGATGCCGCTCGAGCGGCAGTTCGGCCGCATCGCGGGCGTCACCGACATGACGTCGACGAGCTATCTCGGCTCGACCACCATCGTCCTCCAGTTCGACCTCGGACGGAACATCGACGCGGCGGCCCGCGACGTGCAGGCCGCGATCAACGCGGCGCGCGGCCAGCTCCCGACGAACCTGCCCAACAACCCGAACTACCGGAAAGTGAACCCCGCCGACGCGCCGATCCTGATCCTGGCGCTCACCTCCGACACCATCGACACGAGCCGGCTGTACGACGCCGCCTCGTCGATCCTCCAGCAGAAGCTCGCGCAGGTGGAGGGGGTGGGGCAGGTGGTCGTCGGAGGCAGCTCGCTCCCCGGCGTTCGCGTCGAGCTCAACCCCACGGTCCTGAACAAGTACGGCATCGGCCTCGACGAGGTGCGCGCGACGCTCGGCGCCGCCAACGCCAACCGGCCGAAGGGCGAGCTCGCGGACGGCAGGACGGCGTGGACGCTCGCCGCCACCGATCAGTTGCTCAAGGCGGAGCAGTACGCGCCGTTGATCGTCGCGTATCGGAACGGCGCGCCGGTTCGCCTCGCCGACGTCGCGGACGTCGTCGACTCGGTCGAGGACATGCGCACGGGCGGGCTGGCGAACGGCAAGCCGGCCGTGCTCGTCATCCTCTTCCGCCAGCCGGCGGCGAACATCATCGCGACGGTCGACCGCGTACGGGCGCTCCTGCCGCAGCTCCGCGCCTCGATCCCCGGCGCCATCGACCTGTCGGTGATGATCGACCGGACGACGACGATCCGCGCCTCCATCCGGGACGTCGAGCTTACGCTCCTCGTCTCGATCGCGCTCGTGGTCCTGGTGGTGTTCGTGTTCCTGCGCAACGTGTGGGCGACGATGATTCCCGGCGTCGTCGTCCCGCTCTCCCTGATCGCGACCTTCGGCGTCATGTACCTGCTCGGCTACAGCATCGACAACCTGTCGCTCATGGCGCTCACCATCTCGACGGGGTTCGTGGTCGACGACGCCATCGTCGTGATCGAGAACATCACGCGACACCTGGAGCGCGGGCTCCGGCCGCTCGACGCCGCCCTGCAGGGCTCGCGCGAGGTCGCTTTCACCGTGCTGTCGATGAGCGCCTCGCTCATCGCCGTGTTCATTCCCATTCTCTTGATGGGCGGCATCGTCGGCCGGCTGTTCCGGGAGTTCGCGGTGGTGCTCTCCGTCGCGGTCGCGGTCTCGCTCGTCGTCTCGCTCACGACCACGCCGATGATGTGTGCCAGGCTCCTACGACACGACCGGCGCGGCGGGCGCGGCCGCCTCGCCCTGGCGAGCGAGCGCGCCTTCGACCGCCTCCTCGCGCTCTACGAGACGAGCCTCGGCTGGGTCCTGCGGCACGCCCGGCTCACGCTCGCGGTGGCGGCGATCACGGCGGCGGTCAACGTGTATCTCTTCGTCGTCGTCCCGAAGGGCTTCTTCCCGGAGCAGGACAATGGTCGCCTCATGGGCGCCCTCCAGGCGGATCAGGACAGCTCGTTCCAGGCGACGCAGCAGAAGCTTGCGGCGTTCATGAGCATCGTGATGCAGGATCCGGCGATCGACACCGTCGTCGGCTTCACGGGCGGCAACCAGAGCACCAGCAACACGGGGCGGATGTTCATGGCGCTCAAGCCGCTCGCCGAGCGGAAGCTCCCCGCCGACCAGGTCATGGCGCGGCTGCGCCCCAAGCTCGCCGGCGTGCCGGGCGCGTCGCTCTACCTGCAGGCCGTCCAGGACATCCGCGTCGGCGGCCGGCTGAGCAACGCGCTCTTCCAGTTCACCCTGCAAGACGACGACCTGGACGAGCTGTCGCGCTGGGCGCCGCGCATGCTGCGCAAGCTCCAGACGCTGCCCGCTCTGACGGACGTCAGCAGCGACCAGCAGAATCGGGGTCTGCAGGCGTCGTTGACGATCGACCGCGACACCGCCGCGCGGCTCGGCATCAGCTCGCGGATGGTCGACGACGCGCTCTACGACGCCTTCGGGCAGCGCCAGGTGTCGACGATGTATACGCAATTGAACCAGTACCACGTCGTGATGGAGGTCGCGCCCGAGTTCTGGCAGCACCCCGAGACGCTGAAGGACGTCTACGTCCGGTCGGCCGGCGGCCAGATGGTCCCGCTTTCCGCCTTCGCGCGCTACGCGCCCACGACGGCGGGGCTGGCGGTGAATCACCAGGGACAGTTCCCCGCCGTCACCATCTCGTTCAACCTGGCCCCCGGGGTCGCGCTCGGCGACGCGGTGACCGCCATCGAGGCCACGGAGCGCGAGATCGGCTTGCCCGCCGGGATCCACGCGAGCTTCCAAGGCACGGCGCAGGCGTTCCGGTCCTCGCTCGCCGACGAGCCGCTCCTGATCCTGGCCGCGCTCGTGACCGTCTACATCGTCCTCGGCGTCCTCTACGAGAGCTACGTCCACCCGCTGACGATCCTCTCCACCCTGCCGTCCGCCGGCGTCGGCGCGATCCTGGCGCTCCTCCTCTGCCGCACCGACCTGAGCGTCATCGCGCTCATCGGCATCGTCTTGCTGATCGGCATCGTGAAGAAGAACGCGATCATGATGATCGACTTCGCGCTCGAAGCCGAGCGGACGCACGGCAAGACGCCCGAGGCGGCGATCTACGAGGCGTGCGTGCTCCGCTTCCGGCCGATCATGATGACGACGATGGCGGCGCTGCTGGGCGGCCTGCCCCTCGCGCTCGGCACGGGCACCGGCGCCGAGCTGCGCCGGCCCCTCGGGATCACGATCGTCGGGGGGCTCATCGTGAGCCAGCTGCTGACGCTCTACACGACGCCGGTCGTCTACCTCTATCTGGACCGCTTCCGGCTCTGGTTCGCGCGCGTGCGCCCGCGTCTGCTCCGCGGCGCGCCGGCGGTCTCGTCCGGGGCCTGAGGTCAGGCGGAGGCGCGCCGCGCCTCGGGCTGCAAGCTCCGCGCGAGCGCCGCCGCGACGCGCTCCGCCTCGCGCGGCGCGAGCGCCGCGACGGTGATCCGGACCGCGGGACCTGCGCGCAGCCGATAGCGCTCGCCGGCGCGCACCGCCCAGCCCTCGTTCGCGAGCGCCGTGACCACCGCGGCCTCCTCCGGCACCGGCACCCAGACGTTCAGGCCCGAGCGCCCGTGCGCCGGGATGCCGCGCGCCGCGAGCGCGCGCAGGAGCGCTTCGCGGCGCGTCGCGTACGACTCGGCCGCGCGGCGCAGCAGTTCCTCGGTCGCCGGCGCCGACCACGAGGCCACGACCAGGTCCTGGAGCAGATGGCTCACCCATCCGGTGCCGACGCTCTGCCGTCCCTCGACGCGGGCGATCGTGGTGGGATCGCCGGCCAGCACGGCCAGCCGGAGGTCGGGCCCGAGCGACTTCGACACCGAACGCACGAGCGCCCAGCGCTCGCGCCCGTGACACACGGTGAGGGCCGGGACACCTGCCACGGGCCCCGCGTGGTCGTCCTCCACGACGAGGATGCCCGGGTGGCGTGCGAGCACGCGTCGGAGGTCGCGCGCGCGCGCGGCGTCCAGCGCGGCGCCCGTCGGGTTCTGCGCGCGCGGCGTGAGGATGAAGGCGTGGACCCCGCGGCGGAGCGCGCGCGCGAGCTCGTCGGGCAGCGGGCCGGCGTCGTCGACGCCCACCGGCTCGGGGACGAGCCCGAGCGCGGCGAGCAGGTCGAAGACGGCGACGTAACCCGGGTCTTCGACCGCCACGCGGTCGCCGGAGCGCAGATGCACCTGGAGCACGCGCTCGATGCCGTCCAGCGCGCCGCCCACGATCGCGAGCGCGTCGTGCGGGAGGTCTTCGGCTTCGAGCTGCCGGCGCGCGAGGGCGAGGAGCTCGGGCCGGTTGGCCGGCTCGCCGTAGAGGCCCGAGCGCCGGGCGAGGCGCCCGAGCGAGCGCTGCCAGGACGGCAACAGCGCCGGGTCGGGGTTGCCGAGCGAGAGGTCGCGCAGGTGCGCCGGCGCGGGGATGAGGAAGCGGACGGGGAGCGGCGGACGCGGGCTCACGCGCGTGCCGCGCCGGCCGTCGGCACGGACGAGGCCGCGCACGCGGAGCGTCCGGTAGGCCGCCGCGACCGTGCTCGGGCTGACGCGCAACCCGCGCGCCAGCTCGCGCACCGTCGGCAGCGGCGCGCCGGCCGCGAGTCGCCCCTCGCGCACCGCCGTCTCCACGCTCGTGACGATCCCGCTTGCCCCGGTTCCCCGGATGCCATACTGTGCCAGTATGTTCACTGTTTCGTACTGTAACAAAGCTTGGCGGCGCACGCAATGACCCAACTCGCCGCGACGCCCCGCACGCGCCTCCACCGCCTCCCCGCCCGGGGCTCCTACGAGCGCACTACCATCGACGCGATCCTCGACGAGGGCCTCGTCTGCCACGTGGGCTTCGTGCACGAAGCGCAGCCGTTCGTCCTGCCGACGACGTATGCCCGGTTCGGCGACACCATCTACCTCCACGGCTCGGCGGCGAGCAGGATGCTCCGGGGCCTCCGCGACGGCGTGCCCGTCTGCGTCACCGTCACGTTGCTCGACGGTCTCGTGCTCGCGCGCTCGGCTTTCCACCACTCGATGAACTACCGCTCGGTCGTCGTCCTCGGCGTCGCGGCCGAGGTGACGGACGAGGTCGAGAAGCTGCGCGCGCTCCGCGCGCTCGTCGAGCACATGGCGCCGGACCGCTGGTCCGCGGTGCGCTCGCCGACCGCCCAGGAGCTCAAGGCGACGATGGTGCTCCGCCTCGGAATCGTCGAGGCGTCGGCGAAGGTGCGCACCGGCCCGCCGCTCGACGACGAGGAGGACCTCGGCTGGCCCTGCTGGGCGGGGCACGTCCCGGTGAAGCTCGTCACCTCGTCGCCCGTGGCCGACGGCGCCGTCCCCGGCGAGGCGCCGCCGACCGCCGTGCACGCGTGGAGGAACGGATCATGACCGAGGAGAAGACCCGATCAGCGCGTGATCGAGCCGCTCGCCGGGATGGCCTTCCTGAACGGCTTCCCGGTGGCGGTCGAGCCCGCCGCGGCAGCGCCGGCCGGAGCCTGACCCACCGGCCGTCTCACCATGTGACGGCCCAGTCGGCGGCGGCGCCCGCGCTGGCCGTCACGTGGAAGACGACGAATCCGCGGCCGCCGCGGTGGCGTACCCGCCGTCCGTCGGCCCACGTCACGAGCGAAGCGGACGCGACGCCGCGCGGAAGCGCGACCCGCAGCTCGATCGGCCCCGCCTGCTCGGGCCGCACGTAGCCGCGGAGCTGCCGCGACTCCGCGGCGACGCCGACGCGCGGCAGGCGGAGCGAGAAGCGCGCGAACGGCAGGTGCGGCGCGATCCGGTAGCCCGCCTTCGTGGGCGTGACGCCCGCGAGCCGGACGGCGTCCATCACCATCCACGTCGGCTGCTCGGTGATCTGGCCGTCGTACTGCCGGTAGAGGTCGTTGCCGCACTGCTCGGGCTTGCTCGAGTAGTAGGCGTAGCAGGTGTCGTCGATCGAGATGGTCCCGGCCCAGTGGTCGGGGAACTGCTGCGCGTGGTTCGCGAGCGTGTTGCGCGTGTACTCGCTCCACGCGAGGTCGCGCGCCTTCGGCACGACGCCGTCGAGCTCGCCGAGCGCCCAGGTGAGCCAGCCGTTCACGTCGAACCAGGTGCCGCCGACGTAGTTGGAGTTGTTGTCGCCGACGCCGACGGCGCCCGCGGAGCGCTCCGTCACGTCGGGGTCGTCGTGGGCCGGGGTGAGGGACGAGCCGATCCGCGACGGCCCGCGCGGGGCGCCCACCCCGTCGAGGAAGCGCTGGATGTTGGCGACCAGCCGGGCCGCTTTCTTCCGCGACGGGACGCCGGCGAGGATCGCCCACGGCTGCGGCTCGCCGAAGATCGCGCCGGAGCCGATCTGCCGGTCGCCGCCGTAGCCGCGCGAGTACCAGCCCTTGCCCGTCCACTCGTGACCGACCACACGGCGGAGCTGCTTCCCGCGCGTACGCAGCTCCTTGGCGAAGGCGCCGTCGCCGCGGCGGTCGGCCAGCTCGGCGAGGCGCGGGTAGACGTAGGCGAGCTGCGCGGCGACGAGCATCGTCTCCGTCATCTTGAGGAAGCTCGTGCTGAAGTCGGACCAGTCGCCGTTCGAGCCGGCGAGGTAGCCGCCGTGGGGCCCGCGCAGGCTCTCCTGGTGCCGGTAGGCGAGCTTCAAGTGCGTCCAGAGTGTCTCGGGGCGTTTCGTGTCGAGGAACGGGACCTGGGTGTCGAAGAAGGCCATGTCACGCGACCCGAGGCCGTACTCCACCGCGGCGAGAAGGACCCAGAAGTCGAGGTCGCTGGAGGTCCCGAGGTCGAAGCGGGCGCAGAGCGGGCCCGTACCGTACGGCAGCTGACCGCCGACCTCGGGCTGGAGGGCGATCGTGTAGCGGAGGATGTCGCGCGCCAGCTCGGGCGCCGTGTACACGATCGGCAGCAGGTAGTGGGGCCAGCTCCGGGTGCCGAGGTTGAAGCCGGTGGCGTACTGGTAGTAGCCGCCCTGCGTGATGGTGTGCGCGCCGCAGAGCTCCTCGTAGACCGAGGCCGAGCGGAGGAGGTAGGCGTCCCAGGCCAGCTCGCGCGCGACCCAGCGATCGTCGGCGCCGAAGTCCGCTTTCGGAACCCAGCTCGCCCAGGCGCGCTCGCTCACTGCGAGCGGGTCGGGCAGGGCGCGGTACTTGGCGACCAGCGCGGGAATCTGCTCCGCGTGCGCCATCCCGTACGCGTAGCGCAGCGTGACCGCCGCCCCGGGCGCCAGCGCGAGCGGGGCGCGGAACACGAAGAGCGTGCCGCCCGGCGCGCCCGCCGGCGACGGCGGCGCCAGCGTGCCGCTCGCGGCGTCGGCCACGACCTCGGCGGGAGCCGCGCGCGTGCCGGCACCGAAGAACGTGGCGAGCGACGTCTCGTAGCCGTCCATCGGGCCCTGGAGCACGGCGGCGAAGAGGGCGAGCGGCATCGCGTCGTTGGCGAAGCCGCCCGACTGCGACGCGGAGAGCGTCGCCGCCGACGGGTCCCACGTCGCCTGACCCACGCCGCGGTTCGTCTTCCCGCTCACGTCGTACGGATTGACATCCCAGTACTCGAACCAGGACGCCGTCTGCGGCGTGCCCGTCCGGTTGGTGATCGTGACGTCGTCGAGCAGGAGGGGGTCGTCGCCGAAGGGCGCGTACACCACCTGCTCGATCTCGAGACCGGCCGCGCTCGTCGTCTTGCGGACGTAGCCGACGCCGAAGTCACGCTCGAACGGGGCCGCGGACGCGCGGTCCGCGTAGAGCGTGCTCGCGACCGTGCCGCCGACGTTCAGGTATCCGTAGCCGCCCGCCCAGTGCTGGCTCGCCGGGTCGTAGAAGTTGGCCCACTGCGACAGCCGGTCCTGGCTCCAGAGCTGCGTGTAGCCGTGGTTGAAGGCCGCGGCGACGATGTGGTCGTTCCCGACCTGGTGCTGCGCCTCGGTCGCGCCCGCCAGCTCCGGCTGCCGCGCCCGCGCGTCGGACTGCTCGTCGGCGTCGTAGCGGAACGCCGGGAGACCGAAGCGGTCGGTGAACCACGCGCCGAAGTTGCCGCTGCCGTAGGTCGAGTCGACGTTCGCCGGGGTGTCGTCGGCGGAGAGCAGCGCCGGCGCGTGCGCCGCGGGCGCGGCGTGCGCGAGGACGAGGATCGACGCCGCGAGCACGAGTCGGCGGGGGATCGACATACGGAGCACCTCGCTTAGCCGATTCGCGGCGCCGCCCGCCAGCGCTCGCGCAGATCCGAGGACGTCTAGGCCGCCCCGAGGTCCGTGTGCTAGGGGCGTCCTCGATGCCCCGCGCGACGCCTTCGCCGCTCCTCCGGGGAGGTTCCTTCTTCGAGGGTCCGCGCTGGCGCGACGGGCGCTGGTGGGTGTCGGACTTCTACCGCCACCTCGTGCTGGCGGTCGGACCCGACGGCACGTGCGAGGAGGTCATGGAGGTGCCCGGCCAGCCGTCCGGGCTCGGATGGCTCGCCGACGGCTCCCTGCTCGTCGTTTCGATGAACGACCAGCGCGTGCTGCGCCGCGCGCGCTCGGGGAAGGTCACGCTCCACGCGGATCTCCGCGGGCGGGCCGTGGGCCGTCTGAACGACATGGTCGTCGACGCCGCCGGGCGGGCGTTCGTCGGCAGCTTCGGCTTCGACCTCATGGCGGGCGACGACCCCGCCCCCTCGTCGGTGTGGCGCGTCGATCCCGACGGTGCCGTCACCGAGGCAGCGACCGGCATGCTCTTCCCCAACGGCTCCGTCGTCACGCCCGACGGCTCGACGCTCGTCGTGGGCGAGACGTTCGGCTGTCGCTACAGCGCGTTCACGATCGCCGCCGACGGCAGACTGACCGAGCGGCGCGTCTGGGCCCAGCTCGCGCCGACGCCCAGGCTCGGCTCCTTCGCCGAGCTGCTGCCGCAGGTCACGGTCGCGCCGGACGGATGCTGCCTCGACGCCGAGGGACGCATCTGGTGCGCGGACGCGACCCGCGGCCGCTGCATCCTCGTGCGCGAGGGCGGCGCCGTCATCGACGAGGTGCACGCGCCCGACGGTCTCCGGGTCTTCGCCTGCATGCTCGGGGGGCCGGACGGTCGCACCCTACTCCTGTGCTGCGCTCCGGACTTCGATGAGTCGCGGCGGTCGGCCGCGCGACAGGCCGTGCTGCTCACCACCGTCGTCGACGTCCCGCACGCCGGGCTGCCCTAGCGCCGGGCTACACCCGCCCCGCGGGCGGAATGGCCGCGCACAGCTCGAGGTCGTGCCCGTCGGGATCCGCGAAGTACACGGAGCGCGCCGGGATCCATTCGTGCGTGATGGGGCCGAAGAGCGGCACGCCCTTGCGGCCGAGCTCGTCGACGGCGCGCTCGAGCCCAGCCTCCGCGATCGTGAAGGCGAAGTGCTGCTGCGGCCACTCGCCCCGGTCCTCCTGCAGCACCACCATCCCCGCCAGACCGCCGGCGCGCAGGAACACCCAGCGCCGCTTCTCCTCGCGCAGGCCGACCTCCAGCCCCAGCACGTCGCGGTAGAAGGCCTCCGCCCGCTCGAGGTCCCGCACCTTGATGGCGACCTCGTAGACACCCGAGATCTCGATCATGCGCCGCTCCTTTCGGTTGGCCGGAGGATCGCGCACGGTTGACGATGAGTCAACCGAGTTGCCAGTATACTGGCAGGGTGCTACTCCGCTGGCATGATCGACGACCCGGGGCACCACCTGGGCACGAACCTGAGGCGGCTGCGGGAGATGCGCGGCCTCTCCCAGGAGCAGGCCGCCCGTCTCGCCGGCATCCCGCGCGCGACGTGGGCCAGCCTCGAATCGGGCGTCGCCAACCCGACGCTGGTGGTGCTGACGCGGGTCGCGGCCGCGCTCGCGGTGTCGATCGAAGAGCTGATCGGCCCGCCACGCACGGCCTGCCAGCTCTACCGTGCGGCGGAGATCCCGGAGCGCCGCCGCCAGGGCGTGCGGCTGCGACCCCTTCTTCCGGAGGCGATCCCGGGCCTGGAAGTGTCGCGCATGGAGCTGCCGCCGGGCGCCTCCCTCACCGGGATCCCGCACACACCCGGCACGCGGGAATACCTGACCTGCGAGAGCGGCCACGTCGAGCTCACCGCCGCGGGCGAGCGCTGGCAGCTCGCCGCGGGCGACGCCCTGGTCTTCCGCGGCGACCAGCGCCACGGCTATCGCAATCCCGACGGCCGGAGCCCGGCGGTCGCGATCAGCGTCGTGTGTTTCGCTCGCGCCTCGGGCGCGACCCGCTGACGACGGCGCCGTCGCGGCTCCTCGCGCTAGTGGCCGAGCAGGATGTGACCGCGGAACTGGGCCTGCACGGTGACCGACGGACCGCCCGTGGTGCTCGGGATGTCGCCCCCGAAGCTGCCCACGACCTGGCTCCCGTCGTACGATTGGAACATCACCTGCTGATCCGCCCCCGGACGCGCCCAGAACTTGATCGTCGGGTGCCGGCCGATCTTCGTCTCCTGCTAGTTGGAGGTGCAGAACATCGACGTCCCGGGGATCGTCGCCGGGGGGAAATCGGCGCAGCCGACCGCAATCGTCCGGAGGATGCCGCCGTAGTGCGCCGGCGTCTGCGCGACGGCGAAGAAGGCGACGGTGGTGCCGCCGGCCGTCAGCCGCACGTTCCGGGTGAACTTGATCCGCTTCCCGTTCTTCTTCGCCGCGGCGTTGATCGGCATGCCCACCACCAGGGCTGCAAGAGCGGCTGCCACTGCGATCGATCGTCTGCGCTGGTTGGTCACGCTCGTTTCCTCCTTGCCCACCTCGAACCGACCGGCCGGCCCCGGCAGTGTCGTCGTGAGACAGCTGCACTCGCTACCGGATCGCAAGCTGCAACTGACGGCTTGAGACCATGGCCGGTTCATACGAACGGGGGACCGGCGATCGCGATGCGAAGACGGCGCGTCCGCGGCTTGCATCACTCCCGCATACGAGCCGCCGTCTGCAGGCCTTCTGCGGGCTTGCGCGGGCCGTCGAGCGCGGATCACCGGACCTACCGCGGCCCCTTCGACCGGAGCCACCGAAACACTGCTCTCACTCACATCGCCGAGCCGCCGGGTTCGCCGTACCGTTTCCGGAGTTCGAGGTTGACCTCGAGCACGTTCAGCATGTCAACGCCTGCGAGGCCCCCGAAGGGCGCTCGGGCCTTCTGCTGCAGCAACTCGTCGATCTCCTTGCGAACTTCGCTCGGCTCGCGCTTGACGTCCTGCGCCCACGCGACGCTACCCGATCCAGCTGGTAGCGGGGGTTGTCGAGCGTGATGTCCGGATCGAGACCCGATCCGGAAGTCGTCACGAGATCGCCTGGCACATCCTCGAGTGCGACGTCGGGGTGGTCCTGGCGCCACATGTCGAAGAAGACCGACTGGACCTCCGAGCCCTGGTTCACGGGCTCGATCGTCTTCGTGGTCTTTGCGCCGCCCGGGGATGGTTGGAAAGTGGTCCCCCTCTCGAGTAGAAGCAGAGCCGGAGCGAGTCCCGCCATGAGCGCTGTCGAGAACCTTCTTGAGCAGGCAGGGCGACTCTCAGCGAGGGAGCGTCGGCGGCTCGTCGATCGCCTCGAGCACTCCCTCTTGCGGGAGGTCGCAGGGATCAGGAGAACCTCCGCACGACGCCCGTACGCGCGCTCCCTTGCGCTCGCGGGCACTGTTCATACGAACTTCAGCGACGTCTCAAGCAACAAGTACCGCCACGTGGGCGAGGCCGTCGCCCGGCGCTATGGCAGGTGAAGCGTCTCTTCGTCTGATCGTCGAGACGTATTCGCTGCTGCTGGCACAATCTCGGGGCGGTCTGCGGGAGAAGAACCGCCGGAGGCAGTGAGGGGACTGGTGGTCGTCGGCGTCGTCAAGGAGATCTACCCCGGGGAGTGCCGGGTGGCCCTCGTCCCTGCCGTGGTGCCGACGCTGACCCGCGCAGGTCTGGAGGTCGTTGTCGAAAGCGGCGCCGGCGACGCCGCGGGCTACCCTGACGGCGAGTATATTGAGAAGGGCGCGCGGTGCGTGCCCGAGCGGGCGAGCGTGTTCGCGGCCGCAGACGTGCTGATCCAGGTCCTCTGCCACGGCGCCAACGACCGAACCGGGCACACGGACCTCCCGTTGCTGCGCCGCGACCAGGTCCTCCTCGGCTTCCTCCGCCCGCTCGGGTCGCCGCGTACTGTGCAAGCGATCGCCGAGCGCGGCGTCACGGCGGTCGCCGTGGAGCTCATCCCCCGCACCACCCGCGCCCAAGCCATGGACGTGCTCTCGGCGATGGCGACCATCTGTGGCTACAAGGCCGTGCTCCTCGCGGCCTCCACGCTACCACGCATGTTCCCCATGCTGATGACCGCTGCAGGTACGGTCATGCCCGCCCGCGTCCTCGTCATGGGAGCCGGTGTGGCCGGCCTCCAGGCCATCGCGACGGCGCGGCGGCTCGGGGCTGCGATCTGGGGCTATGACGTGCGGCCCGCGGTCAAGGAGCAGGTTCTGAGCGTCGGCGGCCGTTTCCTCGAGCTGCCGCTCGAAGCCGCGGGAGCCGAGGACGAGCGGGGCTACGCGCGGACCCTGGACGAGAGCTTCTATCAGCGCCAACGCGAACTCATCGCAACGGCAGTACGCGAGAGCGACGTCGTCATTACGACGGCCGTGGTGCCCGGCAAGAAGGCTCCGCTACTGGTCACTGCGGACATGGTGGCGGGCATGAAGCCGGGCTCGGTGATCGTCGATCTCGCTAGCGAGCGCGGCGGGAACTGCGAGCTCACGCGGGCGGGGGAGACCATCGTCGCCCACGGCGTGACGATCTTCGGTACCGTGAACCTCGCGAGCACCGTCGCCTGGCATGCGAGCCAGATGTACGCCCGCACCGTCACCGCGTTCCTGCTCCACTTCGTCAAGGACGGCCGACTCGTGTTCGACGAGAACGACGAGATCACCCGGGAGACGCTCGTCGCGCGCGGGGGCAGCGTGATCCACCCGCGTGTGCTCGAGACCCTTCAGCTCACAACAGCGCCTTCATCTCGCTGATGAGCTTGGTGATGCTGTTCTTGGCGTCACCGAAGAGCATCATGCACTTCTCGTTGTAGTAGAGCTCGTTGTCGACCCCGGCGAAGCCCGGGCGCATGCTGCGCTTGAGCACGATGATGGACCTGGCGCGCTCGACCTCGAGGATCGGCATGCCGTAGAGGGGGCTGCTCTTGTTGTTCTTGGCGGCGGGATTGGTGATGTCGTTGGCGCCCACCACGAGCACGATGTCGGTCTCCGCGAAGTAGGGGTTGACCTGCTCCATCTCGTAGAGCTGCTCATACGGGACATTCGCCTCGGCTAGGAGCACGTTCATGTGGCCCGGCATACGACCGGCGACCGGGTGAATCGCGTACTTCGTGTCCACGCCACGCTCCTTGAGAATGCTCGCCAGCTCAGCGACCGCGTGCTGCGCCTGCGCGACGGCCATGCCGTAGCCGGGCACTACGATGACCGAGCGGGCGTTCTCGAGGAGTACGCCCGTCTCCTCGGGCGTGATGCTGCGCACGGTGCCCTTGGCCTCGGCGGCCGCGGCCGCGTCTTCTTCCGAGACCTTGCCGAACGCGCCGAAGAGCACGTTCGTCGCCGAGCGGTTCATCGCACGGCACATGAGGAGGGAGAGCAGGAAGCCCGAGGTGCCGTCGAGCGAGCCCGTGATGATCTGGATCTTGTTCATCAGCACGAAGCCCATGGCGGCGTCCGCAAGTCCGCCGTACGAGTTCAACAGCGCGATCACCACGGGCATGTCCGCCGCGCCAATCGGGATGACGAGCATGAATCCGAAGACCAACGCCAGCGCCACCATCACGTAGAAGAAGGGGGTGGCCGTCTGCGTGCTCACCAGGTAGACGGCGCAGCCCACGATCACGGCGAGGAGGCTCAGGTTGAAGACGTTCTGGCCGCGGTACGTGATGGGCTGCCCGCGCAGCAGCTCCTGGAGCTTGGCCGCGGCCATTAAGCTGCCCGTGAACGTAAGCCCGCCGACGACCACTTCGAAGTCGAGTGCCGTGAGTGTCACGCGGCTGAGCTCGCCCTGGTAGCGGAAGTACTCGGAGACGCCGACCAGGCAGGCCGCCAGCGCCCCCAGCGAGTGGGACAGCGCGGTGCGCTGCGGCACGGCGGTCATCGGGATGCGGAGTCCCATCGTGCCCCCGACCACGGCCCCGACGAAGATCCCGAGCGCGATCCACCTGTACGTGACGATGTGCGGGTGGAAGAGCGTGCCGACCACGGCAACCAGCATCCCGACGGCCGCGAGCAACATCCCCGAACGCGCCGACTTCGGGTGGCTGAGCCCCCTCAGTCCCAGCACGAACATCGCCGCTGAGAGGATGTAGGCGTAGCGGAGCGCGTCCGCAGCGACGTGCTCGCGGACGAACTCTCCCGCACCCATCCCGGTGGGCTTCGCGGCGTACAGGACCCCCACGACGACGCCGACGACGGCGAGCGCGCCAGCCAGCACCGGCAGGCCGACCGGCCGCCGCGTGCCCCGCTCGCGCTCCTCGGCTGTCCGGAACATCCGCAGCATGCGGTCGGTGATGAGGAAGCCGCCAAACGCGTTCGTCGACGAGCAGATGACCGCGACAAGCCCGAGGAGGGTGCACACCCAGCCGTTGGGCACCTGGCTGTAGTCGCTCCCCGCCACCACCAGCGACCCGACCAGCGAGATCGCCGCGATCGCGTTGGTCGCCGACATAAGCGGCGTGTGTAGCAACGGCGGGACGCGGGTGATGATGTGGTAGCCGAGGAAGCCGGCGAGCATGAAGATGTACAGCCCGACTTCTAGCTCGCTCGTCATGCCGTCTTCCCCGTCGCTGCCGCCGCGCGCCCCCCTTGACCGCAATTCGGCTGGAAACCATGGTCGTCGTGGCGGCCAGCGCTGAATGGGGGATGGCCGTATAGCAGATGGCCGGCGCGCGGAGAAGCGGAACGGGTGCCGGCGTCG
This sequence comes from Binatia bacterium, assembly GCA_041496545.1. Lineage (GTDB taxonomy): Bacteria > Desulfobacterota > Binatia > DP-6 > DP-6 > DASRHG01. The sequence goes on from JBGQET010000027.1 coordinate 31,933, forward strand.
CATGGCAGGCTGCTCGCGAGAGCATCGAGAGCTTGGGCTGGGCACGGCACGTTTCATCCGAAGTAGGATTGCACACCATTCGGTCGGGAGGAGTGCATGAAGACGCAGAAGCTCGCGGTGGCGGCGCATGGTCAGTGAGTCGGCAGCGCGAGCGCTCGCGATCCTCCGGGACGGGAGCCGCTGGCAGTGGAGCGTGATCCCGCTCCTGGCGCTCGTGCTCTACGTCTACGCCAAGGAGATCGAGCGCCGAAACTGGAGCGTGGTCTTCGCCGCACTCGCCGTCGCGACCCAGGACGAGCGCGATCAGCTTCTCCTCGGACGCCACACGGGCTCGGAGCCCACAAGCTTGGCGCGGATCGTCTGGCGGGATGTGGACTTCGAGCGCCGCGAAGTGAAGATCAGCCGCAAGAAGAAACGTAATCCCGAAGAGCGGGCGACCGGGGTCGAACCGGCGACGTCCAGCTTGGGAAGCTGGCATTCTACCACTGAATTACGCCCGCGTCGGCTCCGAAAGTAGCCGAGCGCCGCGCCGCTGGCAATGGCCTGGGCGCGCCGGACCGCATTGACGCCCCGCGAAACAGCGAGTAGGACCGGCGCGATGAAGGGGCATGCGCGCAACGTGATGACCGAGCGCGTGACCGCGGTCACCCCGGACACGCCGCTCGAAGCGATCGCGCGCACCCTGGTCGCCGGGCGTTTCGGAGGGGTCCCCGTCGTCGATCGACGCGACCGCGTGCTCGGCTTCGTGAGCGAGGCGGAGCTGGTCACCGCGCTGCTGAACCAGGCGAACCCCCACGCGACCGCCCGCGAGATCATGACCGCCCCCGTCGTCGTCGACGAGTTCGACACCACCGACGAGGTCATGCGCGTCATGCGCGAGTCGCGCAGCGACCACGTGCTCGTGTTGCGGGAGAAGCGGCTGGTCGGGATCATCGCGCCCCTCGACGTGCTGCGCTTCTTCGTCGACCACGTGCTGCCGCAGCCACCCGACGCTGGGTAGCCTCGGCGCTCCTTGACCGCACCCGAGGTCGCGCTTACCATCCGGCCGCCCATGCCGACCGCCGGCCCGCGGCCCAGCCCGCTGCGCGACGCCATCCGCGAGCTGTTCGACGCGAGCGCACGCGTGCGACAGGTGTTCCTCGACGAGAACGCCGCAGCCCTCGAGCGCGCCATCGAGCTGGTCGCCGGCGCGCTCGCGGGCGGCCACAAGCTGCTGCTCTTCGGCAACGGCGGCAGCGCCGCCGACGCGCAGCACATCGCCGCCGAGTTCGTCGGCCGCTTCCGGCGCGAGCGACGCCCGCTCGCCGCGATCGCGCTCACCACCGACACCTCCGCGCTCACCGCCATCGCCAACGACTACGGCTACGACGACGTCTTCGCGCGTCAGGTGCGTGCACTCGGGCAGACGGGCGACGTGGCGCTCGCCATCTCGACCAGCGGGCGCTCGCCGAGCGTGCTGCGCGCCGTGGAGGTATGTCGCGAGCGCGGCGTGACGACGATCGGCCTGACCGGCGGCACCGGCGGCGACCTCGCGGGATCGGTGGACGTCTGCCTCCGCGCCTCGGCCAGCACCGAGTCCGCGCGCATCCAGGAGACGCACATCCTGGTCGGGCACGTCATCTGCGAGCTGGTCGACCGGCGTCTCTTCGGAGAAGAGAAGTGAAGCACGCGGCGCGGCGGCGCCGCGCCCCCGCGCGCCTCGACCTCGCCCGGGTGCGCACCATCCCGCTCGGCCGCCGGCCGAGCAAGGTCGTCGCGGCCGCGCTCGGGCGTCCGGTGCGCGCGGGCCTTACCGTGCGCGCCCTGCTCGACGGCCTGCCCGACATCCTCGGCGCGCACGACCTGCGCGACGCCGTGACGGCGATCGCGCGCGCTGTCCGGCGCGGGCGGCCGGTCGTGCTCGGCATGGGTGCCCACCCGATCAAGGTCGGGCTCGGGCCGCTCATCGTCGACCTCGTCGAGCGCGGCCGCCTGGCGGCGATCGCGATGAACGGCGCGTGCCTGGTGCACGACTTCGAGCTCGCCTGGGGCGGCCGTACCTCGGAGGACGTCGGCCCGGGTCTGGACGAAGGCATCTTCGGGATGGCGCGCGAGACGGGCACGTTCCTGAACGGCGCGACCCGCGACGGCGTCGCGGCAGGCCTCGGCCTCGGGCGCGCCATCGGTGAGGCGATCGAGCACGCGCGGCTCCGCTTTCGGGCCTCGAGCGTGCTCGCCGCCGCGGCGCGCGCCGACATCCCCGCCACCGTACACGTCGCGATCGGCACCGACATCATCCACATGCATCCCAGCGCCGACGGCGCGTCCATCGGAGAGGGCAGCCTGCGCGACTTCCGCGAGCTCGCCGCGGTCGTGGGCCAGCTCGAGGGCGGCGTCTACCTGAACCTGGGCTCCGCGGTCGTGCTTCCCGAGGTGTTCGTCAAGGCGCTCAACCTCGCGCGCAACGTCGGCCACCGCGTACGCAACCTCACCACCATAGACATGGACTTCACCCGCCACTATCGACCGACCGTGAACGTCGTCGAGCGGCCGACGGCTGCCGGGGGGCGGGGTATCCAGCTCACCGGGCATCACGAGATCATGTTCCCGCTGCTCTGGGCGGCGGTCGAGGACGCGCTCGCCCGGCGCTGATGCCACTCGTCACGCTCACCACCGACTTCGGGACGACCGATCCCTTCGTCGGCATCATGAAGGGCGTGATTCTCGCGCGGACGCCCGAGGCGACGATCGTCGACCTGTCGCACGGCGTGCCGCCGCAGGCCGTGCTCGCCGGGGCGCTGGTGCTGCGCCACGCCACGCCGTGGTTCCCCCCCGGCACCGTCCACCTAGGCGTCGTCGACCCCGGCGTCGGCACCGAGCGCCGGCCGCTCTGCGTCGAGACCGCGCGCGGCGCCCTCGTCGGCCCCGACAACGGTCTGCTGTCGCTCGCCGCGGGAGCGGACGGCATCCGTCGCATCGTCCATCTGACCGACGAAGCGTTCTTCCTCGCCCCACGCAGCGCGACCTTCCACGGCCGCGACGTCTTCGCGCCGGTGGCGGCGGCGCTCGCCGCGGGCACGCCGCCCGCAGCGCTCGGCACCGAGGTCGGCGACCTCGAGCGGCTGCGCGTCCCCCCGCTCGTGAGCGAGGGCGGCGGGCTCCGCGGCGAGGTGCTGTACGTGGACCACTTCGGCAACCTCGTCACCAACGTCGACGCGGAACGCCTGGCCGCCTTTCGCGGGCGTGCGGTTTCGATTACCCTGCGAGACGTGCGCCTCACGGCCGTCGTCACCTCGTACACCGCGGCGGCGCCGGGTGAACCGATCGCGCTCGTGAACAGCTGGGGACTCCTCGAGATCGCCGTCCGCAACGGCTCGGCACGTTCCGCCCTCGGGGCGGGGGTGGGCGACATCGTCGTTGTCCGCGCAGGCTGACGGGATGGACGATCCTTCCCTCTTCTCGGTGCCGCCCGCGCTCGACGAGGTCGCGCCGGCGGCACCGAGCCGCCGGTTCCCGACCGTGCACGTGGTCCTCTTCGTCGCCACGGGGTTCACCACCGTGCTCCTCCACGGCGTCGCGTTCGCGGCGGCGCTGATCGCCATCCTGGCGGTGCACGAGTCGGGGCACTACGTCATGTGTCGCCGCCACGGCGTGGCCGCCTCGCTGCCGTACTTTCTGCCCGCGCCCTTCGCCCTCGGCACCTTCGGCGCCTTCATCCGCATCCGCTCCCGCTTCCCCGACCGCCGGGCGCTGTTCGACATCGGCGCAGCGGGGCCGTGGGCGGGGTTCGTCGTCGCGGTCGTGGTGACGGCGATCGGGCTCCACCTCTCGACCGTCAGCGGGGCGGCGCCCCAGGCCCCCATGGTGGAGCTCGGGGACTCGTTGCTCACGACGCTCCTCACCTGGCTCGTCCTCGGCGCCGATCCCTCGCACGTCGTCCTCCACCCGGTCGCCTTCGCCGGCTGGGTCGGGCTCTTCGTCACCTCGCTCAACCTCCTGCCGGCCGGCCAGCTCGACGGAGGCCACGTGCTCTACGCCATCTCCGCCCGCCGGAGCCGAGCGCTGCCCGGGGCGCTCCTCGCCTTCCTCGTGTGGCTCGGCTTTCGCGGTCAGCCCGTCTGGTTCTTCTGGGCGGTCATCATCGCGCTGATGACGTTCCTCGGCCATCCGCCGACGCTGAACGACCTCCGCCCGCTCGACGGCCCGCGCCGGCTGGCGACGCTCGGCACGCTCGCGCTCTTCGTGCTCACCTTCGTGCCGGAGCCGATCCGGATCGTGGCATGAGCGACCGGCCCACCTGGCATCAGTACTTCCTCACCATCACCCGGCAGGTGGCCGAGCGCTCGACGTGCACCCGGGCCAAGGTGGGCGCCGTCATCGTACGCGACAAGAACATCCTCGCGACGGGCTACAACGGCGCACCCGCCGGGCTACCGCACTGCCTCGACGTCGGCTGCCTCGTCTACACCTCGCGCACGCCGACGGGTGAGGTCGAGGAGAACTGCTTCCGCACCATCCACGCCGAGATCAACGCAATCGCACAGGCAGCGAAAAACGGCGCAAGCATCCGCGACGCGGACATCTACATCACCCACACGCCATGCATCCACTGCTTGAAGGTGCTGATCAACACCGGTATCCGCCGCATCTTCTACGAGCACGAGTACAAGCGGCAGACGCTCGACGAGCTGCTTCAGCACACCGACGTGACGCTCGAGCGCGTGGCGCTGTGAGTCATCCGTCCCCAGTCGAGACGGACGAGCCACACGAGCAGTGCCAGGATCGCGAGCACCACGAGGGCGTCGAGGAGCGTCATCCCGCGCGCGGCCGGACGTGCCACGCGGCGCAGGATAGCGGACCATCGTCGCGGTCGCCAGGCGCGCCATGCTGACCCACACGCCGTGGCAGGCCGTGCCCGGGCTCTACCACGGCTTTCTCGGGCGCGCGGAGTGCGCGGGCACGGAGGTGTGGGACACCGTGGTGGCACGCGCCGGCGCGGCGCTCCCGGTGGCGACCGCGCGGCAGGTCCACGGGATCCGCGTAGTGGCAGCGGACATCGACGGCGAGAGTGTCGAGGCGGACGCGCTCGTCGGGTCGCGCGCCGGCCGGCTCGTCGGTGTCGTGACCGCGGACTGCGTGCCGATCCTGCTCGTCGATCGGCGCCGCCGGCTGGCGGCCGCAGTGCACGCCGGCTGGCGCGGCGCTGCCGCCGGCGTCGTCGAGGCCGCCCTCGCGGAACTCGACGGCGTCCACGGCGCGCCGGCGCGCGAGGTCGAGGCGGCGATCGGCCCTGCGGTTGGCGGCTGCTGCTACGAGGTGGGCGAGGAGGTGCTGACCGCGTTCGAGGCGCGGACGGGCGAGGCGACCGTTTCCGCGTGGGCGACGCGCGGCGACCGGCGCTTCGTCGACCTCCGGCAGGCGACCTCGCTGCTGCTCGCGCGCGCGGGCGTGGAGCGCGTCACGGTGCTCGGCCCCTGCACGGCGTGCGGCAGCGGGTACCACTCGTACCGCCGCGATGGACGCGGCGCCGGGCGCCAGCTCAGCTTCGTGGGATGGGCGTAGCGGCCGCCACGCCTGCGACGGCCGGCTCGTCGAAGCGCGTCGGGTCCTCGAGGTAGGCGCGGAAGAGCTGCGCCATCGCGCCGCCCTGATAGCCGTCCATGAAGCGGTGATCGAAGGTGACGCCGACCGTCATCATGGGGCGGACGACGACGCGGCCGGCCTCGGCCACCGGCTTCTCCTGCACCTCGCCGACCAGCAGCACGACGGGCGTGCGGCTGAACGGGACGAGCGGCGCATAGGCGTGCGCCAGCCCGAAGGAGCCGACGTTGGTGACCATGACGCTCCCGAACTCGTCCTTCACGATGCCGAAGCGCGAGAGGTCGAGGTCGAGGTCGTAGATGAGGTACGCGATCGTGCGCATCATCGGGCCGAGGAGCCGCAGCGGGATGCGGTCGAGCTGGGATTTCGTGCGCTCGACCTGGCGGTCGCGGCGCTGCCGGAGCCGTTCCACCCGGGCCTCCGCTTCACGCGCGATCTCGAGGACGCTCTTCTCGTCCGCCCGGGAGATCTTGATCCCCGAGAGGTCCGTCCCGCCCTCCGTGGCGACCTGGAGGAACACGTCGACCGTGTCGCGGAGCATGATGCGTCCGCCCGCGACGATGCCGTTCAACTGGGGATACTGGCGGATGGCGAGCGCCACCGCGCGCGCCACGAGGTGCGTCACCGTGACGCGCGTTCCGGTCTCGTCGCGCAGGCGGTCGACGTAGGCGAGCGCGGCGCGCATCGGCACCTCGAGCGCCGCGTAGACGGTCGGGTCTTGCGGCGGGCGCCACGCGTGGGCGGCGACACGGCGCCACCCCCGGAGCGGTTCCAGCGGCCTGAAGGTGCGTCCCATCGTCGGGCGAGCGAAGGCGGCAATCTACCGGCGGCCGCTCGACGGTGTCAACGTGGTGGCTGCCCCCTTCCTTGAGGATGGCGCGATCCGCTGCTAACCTGGCGGGGAGACGGTCCGCGACCTTCGGACCGCGGGAGGTGTGGTGTGAGACGTCTTCTTATAGGCCTCGGTCTGGCAACCCTTCTCGGCAGCGGCATGGCGTACGCGCATGACGCGTACGACGACTCGGAGTCGCATCCGCTACGGCTGGCCGCATACGCGGCGCATCCGGTCGGCTATGCGATCGAGTGGCTCGTGATGCGCCCCGTGCACTTCGTGGTGTCGCATCCCCAGCTGGAGAAGATCTTCGGTCACCTGCCGCACGAGCAACCGTTCGGCGGCTACCAGGCTTACGAGCCTGACGACGATCAGTAGACCGGCGCCCGCGCCGGCGCGCGATGACGTACCGGCGGAAGGACAGCTTTCATCGCCGTGCACGGGCCGAGGGTTACCGGGCCCGCAGCGCGTACAAGCTGCTCGAGCTCGACCGCCGCTACGGGCTGCTTCGGCACGGTGATCACGTCGTCGACCTCGGGGCCTGGCCGGGCGGCTGGCTACAGGTGGCGGCCGAGCGGGTCGGCCCCGAGGGCCGCGTGGTAGGGGCGGACGTCGCCACGCTCGAGGCCTTGCCCGACCACAACGTGACTCTCCTGGTGGCCGATGTCCGTGAGTCGGGCTCCCGAGACCTGATCAGAGCGCGGCTGGGCCGTCTCGCCGACGTCGTGCTCTCGGATCTCGCCCCCAAGCTGACGGGCGTCGCGGCGACCGACGAAGCCCGCCAAGGCGAGCTCACTGCCGCGGTGCTCGCCATGCTCCCCGGGCTCCTCCGCCCCGGAGGTCGGTTGCTGATGAAGCTCTTCATGTCGGCCGAGTGCGAGGGAACCATCGGCGACGTCCGCCGGCGCTTCGCCGAGACGCGAGCGACCCGCCCCGAGGCGACGCGACGCGGCTCCGCGGAGATCTACGTCATCGGTTCCGGGTATCGTGAGGAGCGCGGGGAGCCGGCGTGAGACCATGTCTGTTGATAACCTGTGGATTCGTCCCCCGGGGGCGGCTAGCCTCACGCCCAGCGGCGGGTCCGACTCACGTGCTTCCGGGGACCTCGGCCGTTTCGCGGTTCACGGGACAACTCTCTGAGAACACAAGGAAATCCTTCCACTCAGCGATCGCGTGTCAGTCGGTGGTAAAACACGCGTCACCGAATCAAGCCCAGGGACGGCGCGTTGTTAACAACTACCTCCATCGCGAAGCCGTGCGCCACGCGGATTTCCGCGTTCGGCGGACGGCGAAGGGGCGTCGTGCCTGGGTTTTCGCTCCTGCCTACCTCGCTTCTCCTACAGCGACACGGTCGAGCGCGATGCTGTCGGCCGGCCGACGGGCGCTCGCCGTCGCCCTGCTCGCGTGCTTCGCGTTCGCGCCGCGCGCCCGGGCCGCGGCGCCGGACTGGCGACGGCTCGGCGACGAAACCGCGGCTCTGCTCGCCGACCTGATCCGCATCGACACCACCAACCCGCCGGGCGGCGAGACCGCCGCCGCGGACGCGCTCGCCCGCAAGCTCGGCGCCGACGGCCTCACGGCGGAGGTCTTGGAGTCGAGCCCGGGGCGCGGCAACCTCTACGCGCGGCTCGCGGGACGGGGAGCCGGGCGGCCCGTGATCCTCCTCGCCCACCTCGACGTCGTACCGGCCGACCCGCGCGGCTGGCACCATCCGCCGTTCGGCGGCGTCCGCGAGCAGGGCTACGTGTACGGGCGCGGCGCGCTCGACTGCAAGGGGGTGGCGGCGGTCGAGCTGATGACGCTGCTGGCGCTCAAGCGCAGCGCCCAGCCGCTCGACCGCGACGTCATCCTGCTGGCGACGGCGGACGAGGAGACGGGAGGTCGCGCGGGCGCGGGGTGGCTCGTCCAGCACAGACCCGAGCTGCTCGGCAACGCCGAGTTCCTGGTGACCGAGGGTGACCACGTCCACCTGCGCAGGAGCCCAAAGGGTGTCCAGAAGGTTCTCCAGGTGGCAATCGCGGAGAAGACGCCGTGCTGGGTGAAACTGTCGGCACACGGCGAGACCGGGCACGGCTCTACGCCGCCCCCTCAGACCGCGGTCACCCGACTGGTCCGGGCGCTCAACAAGCTGCGGCGCTACCGCACGCCGGTCCGCGTCGTCCGTCCCGTCGAGGAGTATTTCGCCGCCCTGGCCCGCCTGGAGGCCGAGCCCCTCCGCGGCAGGCTCTCCCATCTCGGGGAGAGCCTCGAGGACCCTGGCTTTCTCGCCGAGTTCACGCGAAACCCCCACCAGAACGCGCTCGTACGCAACACCCTCACGCCGACGGTGCTGGCGGCCGGCGTGAAGACCAACGTCATCCCCGCCGAGGCAACCGCGGAGCTGGACTGCCGGCTCCTTCCCGGCGAGCGGCCCGCCGACTTCCTGGGGCTCCTGCGCGAGGTCATCGGCGACCCCTCGGTGCGGGTCGAGCCGCTCCTCTCCTTTCCGGCCTCGTCGTCCGACGCCGGGTCGCCCTTCATGGCCGCCGTGCGCCGCCTGGCGACGACCGAGCTGGGAGGCGCGCCCGTCGTGCCGAGCGTGATCGCCGGCTTCACCGACAGCCACTACTTCCGCGAGCACGGCGTCGCGAGCTACGGCTTCGTCCCCTTCGTGCTGACCGAGGACGACGAGAGAACGGTGCACGGGGTGAACGAGCGGGTGTCGGTGGATAACCTGCGGGCCGGTGTCCAGCGCCTGACGAGCCTCCTACGCGCCCTTCCCGGCGATGGGGCACGGTGAGTCTCTCCTCGACTTTCGCGTCGCGCGAGTTGCAATTCCTCCGGCCAGTTGCTCTAAGATGCACTGAGCGCCGATAGGGGTTGCGGGAGGGCCCATGCAGGGTCGCTGCCCTCCGGAGATGATGGATCAGTGCTCCGGGTAGGAGTCGGACTGTCCACTGAGCGGGACTCCGCCCGGGCTGCCGTGGAGGCGGCATCCGCCGCCATGCGGTCGGGCGGGCTCGAGCGGGCAAGCGCCGCCCTCGTCTTCGCCACCACCGCCCACGGACCGGGCTTCACGCGCGTGACACGTACCGCGAGCGAGGTGTGCGGCACCGACGATGTCGTGGGATGCAGCGCCGCCGGGGTGCTCGCCGGCGAGCAGGAAGTGGAGGGAGGCGCGGGTGTCGCCGTGCTCGTCATCCAGGGTGACGTCGCGGCGCGCCGGTTCTTCGTGCCGCTCGCGTGCGGCGCCGAGCAGGTCGCGGACGAGATCAGCGCCGCGGTGGGGCCGCTCACAGGCTCCACCCGTCTGCTCTTCCTCTTCGCCGACTCCTACAACGCCGAGCCCGAGTCGCTGCTGCGCGGGCTCGGGCGCGCGATGCCCGGGGTTACGGTGGTCGGTGGCGGCGCGTCGGAGGACGGCAGCGTGGGCGAGGTCTCCGTGTTCTCCGGCAACGCGACGTCGTCGCACGCCGTGGCCGGTGTCGCGCTCGCGGGCGACTTCCGCGCCACCGTCGGCGTCACGCAAGCCGTCCGCCGCGTGGGGCCCATCCGGCGCGTGACCGCAGCGCGCGGCAACCTCGTGCTCGCGCTCGACGGACGGCCGGCATACGAGGCGTTCACCTCGGTCGTGCCGGCGCCGTTGTTGCAGGACATGCGGCGGGCGCTCGCCGTCGTGCTCGTCGGGCTCTCGGTGGCGGAGGACGGCTTCGTTGCTCGACACCTGGTCGCCGTCGACCCTCGGCAAGGTGCGCTGGCAGTCGCGGTGCCGGTGCGCGAGGGGCAGGAGCTGTTCTTCGGCGTCCGCGATCCCCATGGAGCCCGGGCGGACCTGAAACGACTCCTCGCCTCACAAGCCGCGGCATGGCCGGAGCGGCCGGCGGCAGGAGCACTCTACGTCAATTGTGTCGGCCGCGGGCGCGGTTTTCACGGCGTGCCGGGGCTCGACACCGCGTACATCCGCCAGGAGCTCGGCACCCTCCCGGTCGCGGGCTTCTTCAGCGGAGCAGAGTTCGCACCCGGCGGGGAAGCGTCGCAGCGACATCAATACTCCGGCGTCCTGGTGATGTTGGGCGGCGAGGACGCGAGCGCAGGAAGGGGGCTGTGATGGGACGGACGAAGGAAGAACCGCGAGGACGGCTGGCAGCGCTGCAGGACATCCTCGCTGGGAGCGGCAAAGTCATCGTGGACCAGGCGCAGAGCCTGCGGGACGGCGTGCAGCGACGGCTCGTCGACGTCGGACGCGGGGTGGAGGAGCAACTCGTCGGGCTCGTCGGTGGGCTCGAGGAGCGTCTCACCGCACGGCTGGACGATCTGCTCAGCCGGCTCTCGGTCACGCTCCGGCGCGACGTCGATCGCGTGCGCGAGCGGGTGCGAGCGGTGGAGAACCGGCTCGCCGACGTTCCGAAGGAGGGCATGCGGGAGCTGATCGCGCCGCTGCAGGCGATCGCGAGCGGCGCTGGCGAGCGCGCCTCGGCCGCGCTGGCGCGCATCGAGGAGCTGGGCATGCGCGCCCAGCACCTCGAGCGGCGGATCGCGGAGATGACCCGCGAGACCACCCAGGAGACGATCGACGCCGTCGAGATCCGCCAGCGCCTCGAGCGCATCGACCAGCGGCTCACGGACCTCGGCCGCGAGGTGGGCACCAAGCTCGGCGAGCTGGGTGCGCTCCGCGAGCGGCTCACGCGCATCGAAGGGCGGGTGGTCGAGAACAGCAAGGAGCAGATCGCGCGCACCGGAGAGCTCGCCGGATTCCGCGACCGCATGACGCGGCTGGAGTCGCGGCTGAGCGACCTGTCGAAGGAGCAGCTCGCGCGGGCGGTGGAGATCGCCGGCATGCGGGAGCGGCTCTTCCGCGTCGAGCAACGTGGCGGCAATGCCGGCGCACCGGCGGTGGGTGAGACGATCCCGCCGGCCTTGACCCCGCTCGAGGACTGAGGGACGAAGAGCTGGTGGATGTCGTCCCCGTCCCGCAGCTCGCGGACAACTACGCCTACCTCCTGATCGACCCCGCGACCGGCGCGGCCGGTGTCGTCGACTGCGCCGAGGCCCGCGCCGTCCTGGACGAGGTCGCGCGGCGGCGCGTTCGCCTGGTCGCCGTCCTCGCCACGCACCATCACTTCGACCACGTGGGCGGGAACCAGGACCTGCTCGCCGCCCTGCCCGAGCTTCGGGTGTACGGCTCGGCCGACGACGCCCCGCGCATCCCGGGCATCACGGACCGCGTCCGGGACGGCGACGCCGTGGCGGTGGGTGACCTCGGCGGCCGCGTGATCCTGATCCCGGCGCATACGAGCGGGCACGTCGCCTATCACTTCCCCGCGGAGCGGGCGGTGTTCACCGGCGACACCCTCTTCGCGGGCGGCTGCGGTCGGCTCTTCGAAGGCGACGCCCGGCAGATGATGGCGTCGCTCGGCAAGCTCGCCGCGCTCCCCGACGACACGCGCGTCTACTGCGGGCACGAGTATACCGAGAAGAACCTGCGCTTTGCGGCGGCGCTGGAACCCGGAAACCACGCCCTCGCGGAGAAGCTCGCCGCCGTCCAGGCGCTCCGGCGTGCCGGCAAGCCGACGGTCCCGAGCACGATCGGCGAGGAGAAGGCGACGAACCCGTTCCTGCGTACGCCGAGCCGCGAGCTGGCCGCGTCGGTGCGCGCCCGCGTCCCCGATCTTCCCCCCGACGACCCGGTGGCGCTCTTCGCCGCCGTCCGCACCCTGAAGGACCACTTCTAGATGGCCGACGAGATCCTGCTCACCACCGACGACCACGTCCGCGCGATCACCCTCAACCGTCCCGAGAAGCGCAACGCGCTCACCACCGCGATGGTGGAAACGTTCCGGACCACGATCGAAGACGTGGCCGGAGCCAAGGACGTGCGCGTGGTGATCGTGCGCGGCGCCGGCGCCGCCTTCTGTGCCGGCATGGACCTGCGCGAGCTGGAGGCGCAGCGCGCAGCCGGGGCGGTCGACCTGAACGCGCTCGAGCACGCGCTCGAGGCGCTCGAGCGGTGCCCGGTGCCGACGATCGCGGCCGTGCAGGGCGACGCCGTCGCGGGCGGCTGCGAGCTCGCCCTGCACTGCGACCTCCGCGTCGCGGCCGACACTGCCCGCTTCGCGATGCCGCTCGCCCGCATCGGCATCGCGGTGCCGGTCACCCTCACCTGGAAGCTCGTGGACACCATCGGCGCCGCCGCCACCAAGGAGATGCTCTTCACCGGCGAGCCCGTCGGGGCCGAGGAGGCGCTGGCGCTCGGGATGGTGAACCGCGTCGTCGCGGCCGCCGACCTCGACCGCGCCGCGCAGGACCTGGCCCGCCTGATCGCGCACAACGCGCCGCTCTCCGTGCGCGCCATGAAGGCCTACGTGCAGCGCATCGCCGAGGAGCGCCGGGGCACTCGCCGGGACGACCTCGAAACCATGGCGGAGCGCGTCCGGCGAAGCGAGGACGCGCGTGAGGGGTTGAGCGCCCAGCGCGAGCGACGCCGCCCGCAGTTCCTGGGTCGCTGAGCCCGCTCAGGCGAACAGCGTGGCCGCGACCTGCATCGCGAACGCCATGTCGCCCTGGAGCTTGACGAGACCCTGCAGGAACGCGGCCTGCGGCGGCAGCTCGCCGCCCTGGATGCGCTGTGCGTCAGCCGCCTTCATGCCGATCGTGCAGCGCGGCTCGACGCGCTCGCCCGCGCCGAACTGCACCACCGTGCGGTGCTCGCCGCCGTCGGTGGCCAGACGGAACTCGATCGCTCCGTTGAGCGCGCGGAGGCGCTCGATCCGCCCCCGGGTGAGGTCACCCGCCGGCGCGCGCCCGGCGCCGCCCGCGAGCTGGAGCCAGGCGAGGGCGTCCCAGTCGGAGCGCGTCTGGTAGATGCGGACGATCGGCTCCGACGCCGGCCGGTCGTCCACCACCGTCGCTCCCTGGCGCAGGTTTAGGTACCAGGTGCCGCCACCCTCGCCCTCGAGCACGATCTGCACCGTCGCCTCGGCCGCGAGCCGGTCCTCCAGCTCGCGCTGGAGGCGCGCGATCTGTGTCCGCAGCTCGTCGATGCGGCGTCCCGAGCGTGGCGCCACCTCGTCGCGGAGGAAGGTGGCCGGGTCGAGGCTCGCCGAGCTTCCCGCCTTGGTGTCCGCCATCTAGTCCTCCGAGATCCTCATGTGGGCGAGGCGAGCAGGGCGCGGAGCGCCTCGGGCTCGGTCACCGGCGCCGAGCAGGTGAAACTTCGGCAGACGTATGCCGTCGCCCGCCCGTCGGCCGCGGGCCGGTCGCGCGCCGGGGCGAGGGGGGCCGCTTCGCCCGGCGCCGCCGCCACCAGCAGGTGGTGCGGAAGGTAGACGCTCCCGACGACCCGCCACAGCACGGCCGCTTCGACCGTCTCGCGGCGGCCGATCACCACCACCTCCGTCGGCCCCTCGAGATGGAGCTCGAGCGCTTGCAGGTAGCTCGTGAACGCGAACGGGTTGCGCCCCGCCTCGTCGTGGTAGAGGCGGAGGATCTCCTCCGCCCGCTCGCGGTACCGTGCCTCCCCCGTCAGGTGGTGCAGGCGAAGGAGCAGGTGCGCGGCGACGCCGTTGCCCGACGGCACGGAGCCGTCGGCGCCGCTCTTGCTGCGGGCGATGAGCCGCTCCTCGTCGTGGGCAGTGAAGAAGTACCCGCCGGCGGCGTCGTCGTGGAAGCGGGCGTCGAGCGCAGCCGCGAGCGGGACCGCGCGGTCGAGATGACGGCGGTCGCCGGTCGCCTCGTAGAGGTCGACGAACGCGCTCGCGAGCAGCACGTGGTCGTCCAGGTATGCCCCCTGCTTGGCGCGTCCCGCCGTCCACACGTGGAGGAGGCGCTCCCCGTCCCGCAGGCGGGTCCACACGAAGTCGGCCGCGGTCGCGGCAGCGGTGACGAAGCGCGGCTCGTCGAGCACGCGGCCGGCCTCCGCCAGGGTTCCGATCATCAGGCCGTTCCAGCTGGTGAGGATCTTCTCGTCGCGCAGCGGCGGCACCCTGGCGGCGCGAGCGGCCAGCAGGGCGGCGCGGGCACGGGCGAGCGCCGCGCCGACGTCGTCCGCGCCCCGACCGAACAGCCTGGCGAGCTGCGCGACGTCCAGCGTGACGTGCGCGATGCTCTTGCCCTCGAAGTTGCCCTCGGGGGAAACGTCCCAGTAGCGGCAGACGAGGTCGGCGTCGGCGGGGTCGACCAGGCGGGCGACCTCGGCGGGGGTCCAGACGAAGTACTTCCCTTCCTCCCCCTCGCTGTCAGCGTCGGTGGCCGAGAAGAACCCGCCTTCCGGGTGCCGCAGCTCGCGCAGCACGTAGTCCAGCGTCTCGACCACGACCCGGCCGAGCGCCGGCTCGCCGGTGAGCTGGAAGGCGTCGAGGTAGAGGCGAGGGATCTGGGCGTTGTCGTAGAGCATCTTCTCGAAGTGCGGCACGAGCCAGTGGGCGTCGACAGCGTACCGGTGGAATCCGCCGCCGATCTGGTCGTACATGCCGCCCTTCGCCATGCGGTCGCACGTGAGAAGGGTCGCCTCCAGGAAGTCGCGGTTGCCGGTCGCCCGGTACTGCCGGAGGAAGAGCTGGAAGGCCGGGGCGTGGGGGAACTTGGGTGCGCCGCCGAGCCCCCCGTCGTCGCGGTCGACGTGCTGGAGGAGCCCCTCGGCGGCGCGGCGGGGGAGCGTCGGGTCGAGTGCCTGGCTGCCCGGCCGGATCTCCTCGAGTCGGGCGAGGCCCGTCAGGATCTGGTCCACGGACTTCGCGACCTCGTCGGGCCGCTCGCGCCAGGCGCGGGTCACGGCGTCCAGCACGCGGGGAAAGCCGGGCATGCCGTGCCGGTCGACGGGGGGGAAGTAGGTGCCGCCGTAGAAGGGCTTGCCGTCGGGGGTCAGGAAGACGGTCATCGGCCAGCCCCCCCGGCCGGTGAGCATCTGCACCGCCTTCATGTAGACGTCGTCGACGTCGGGGCGCTCCTCGCGGTCGACCTTCACGCTCACGAAGTGCTCGTTCATGAGGCGTGCGATCCCTTCGTTCTCGAAGGACTCGCGCTCCATCACGTGACACCAGTGGCAAGCAGAGTAGCCGACCGAGAGGAGGATCGGCTTCTGCTCCGCTCGGGCGCGCCCGAACGCCTCCTCACCCCATGGGTACCAATCGACCGGGTTGTGCGCGTGCTGGAGGAGGTACGGGCTCGTCTCCCCGGCTAGGCGGTTGGCGCGCGCCACCGGCGCATGGTGGCAGCGTGGTCCAGGCCGCGCAATGCCCGTACGCTTTTCGTTGACAAGCGAGCCGAGTCGGCCTAGGGGCGAAGATGGGTATGCGCACGGCCTACGTCTCCGAGTACCCGGCGATCCAGCACGTGCACGACGATGGCGCGATCGTGACCGTTCGCCTGAAGCGCACCCAGGGGGAGTGGCGAGTCGTCTGCGAGGGCTGCGCGACCGAGTTCGTCTACCGCAAGCCCAAGCCGAGCGACGTTCCGCATCACAAGTCGCCCCTCCTCCCGCCCGTCAAGGGCAACTGGGACACGGGCGACGAGCACTGAGAGCGTGTGAAGTTTTCCCGCGATCCGGGTAGAGACGTCGCATGGCGGAGCGGCGGCGGGTGACGGGGGCGGCGGCGGCACAGCCGCCGCGGGTGGTGACGGCGGACCGGCAGCAGATCGCGTTGCGGCCGTTCGACTTGGAGTCGCTCCTAGCGCCCGAGCATCGGGCGCGGGCGATCTGGGCGATGGTCGAGGGGCTCGATCTGACGAAGTTCTACGAGACGATCGTCGCGCGGGGCAGCGAGCCGGGGCGGCCGGCCATCGATCCGAAGGTGCTGGTCGCGCTGTGGTTGTATGCGACGAGTGAGGGCGTCGGCAGCGCCCGCGAGCTGGCACGGTTGTGCGACGCGCACGATGCGTATCGGTGGCTGTGCGGCGGCGTGGGGGTGAACTACCACACGCTGAGCGACTTCCGCGTGGACCATGAGGCGGCACTGGACGCCCTGCTGACGCAGGTGTTGGCGACGATGCTGCATCGCGGGCTCGTGAAGCTGGAGCGGGTGGCGCACGAGGGGATGCGGGTGCGCGCGAGTGCGGTGGCGGCGTCCTTTCGGCGGGAGCCGAGCTGGCGGGCGTGTTTGGCCGTGGCCGAGGCGCAGGTGGCGCACGGGAAGCAGGAGGCGGAGCACCCGCTGCCGGGGCGCAGCGCGCGGGCGCAGGCCGCGGCCGCCCGGACGGCGCGCGAGCGGGCCAAGCGGGTGCAGCAAGCGCTGACCGAGCTCCCGGCGGGGCAGGCGCTCAAGCCCACGGCGGCGCAGAAGGCGCACGCGCGGGTCTCGACCACGGATGCCGAGGCGCGGGTGATGAAGATGGGCGACGGGGGCTTTCGGCCCGCGTACAACGTGCAGCTCGCGACCACGACCGACGGGCGCGCGATTGTCGGCGTGCAGGTGACCAACCGCGGCAGCGATGCGGGGCAGCTCGAGCCGATGGTGGAGGAGATCGCGCACCGGACGGGGACGCGGCCCACCGAGTATCTGGTCGATGGCGGGTTTGTGAAACTGGAGAGCATCACCGCGGCGGCGGCCCAGGGCGTGACGGTGTACGCGCCGGTGCCGGAACCCCGCACCCCCGGGATCGACCGGTACGCGCCGAAGACCGACGACACCCCGGCGGTGGCGGCGTGGCGCCAGCGGATGGGCACGGACGAGGCGAAGGCGATCTACAAAGCACGGGCGGCAACGGCGGAGACCACGAACGCCGACTGCCGGACGCATCGCGGGTTGGACCGGTTCAATGTCCGCGGGCACGCGAAGGTCCTGTGCGTCGCCTTGTGGACGGCGGTCGCCTACAACGCCTTGCGCTGGATCGC
>JBGQET010000028.1:0-48688 GCA_041496545.1 Binatia bacterium
AGCGCCTGCGCCGCGGTCTCCAGTCGGTAGTCCTCGAGCCGGATGAACGACGAGCGGAGCAGCGCGAGCCCGTCGAGCACGAGCCGGCCGGAGAGGAGGGCGCGCGGGTCGCGCGTGAAGGTCTGGTCGCGCTGGATCTCCACCTCGTCCTCGGTGCGGCCGAGCGTCAAGCGCAGCCCCGCCCGGCGCGCGGCGCGCAGCAGCACGGTCAGGTCGAACTCGCATACGTTCCAGCCCGTCAACACGTCCGGGTCCGCCGCGCGCACGTGGGCCAGGAAGGCCGCCACGAGCGCGCGCTCGTCGGGCACGACCTCCGCCCCCGCGACCGCGCCCGCGCCGACGAGGAGCACGCGCTCGCCCCCCGCGCCGGCCATCGCGATCGAGTAGAGCCGCGCGCTGTCGGGGCTGGTCTCGATGTCGAAGGAGAGGACGCGCAGGCGCGGCGCGAAGTCGGCGGGCGCGAGCGTGGGATTGCGGTACACGCGCCCGACGCCCGGCCGGCGCTCCCACGGCCCGTCCACGCTGAAGCCGCCCCGGATGCCGCGGTCGATGAGGAAGCGGTAGGCGAAGCGCACGTCGGCCTCGAGGGTCGCGACGCCCGCGTCGGCGAGCCGCGCCCGCAGCGGCGGCACGTCACCCGGCACGCCGACCTCGACCGCGGCGACCGGCTCGCCGGCGAAGGTACGGAGGTCGCTCGGCACGACCCGCTGGCCGAGACGGGCGACCGCCTCGGCGTCCGCCGCGCGGACGAAGAAGTACGGCGCCTGGCGGTCGTCGACGACGAGCGCCGGCTCGCCGCTCTCGAGCACGGCGTGGAGGTGCACCTCGGGTCGCCCGCGCGCGAGGCGATAGGTGGGCGTCAGGACGAAGCCGCGTTCCGCCACGCCCCTATATTGAAGCGCGCCGGGCACCCGCGCCAGGGGTGGCGTCGCCGTCGGCGCGCGTACTAGAGTCCGCCGCCATGCCCGCCGACGATCCGGTCGCGCTCTCGCTCGTCGAAGCGGGCGAGCGCCTCCGGCGGCGCGAGCTGTCGCCCACAGAGCTGCTCGACGCCGTGCTCGCCCGGATCGCGGCCGTCGACCCGAAGCTCAACAGCTTCACGACGCTCGCCCCCGTCGAGGCTCTCCGCGACGCCGCCCGCGCCGCCGAGCGCGAGATCGCCGCCGGCCGCTGGCGCGGGCCGCTCCACGGCGTCCCGGTCGGCGTGAAGGACCTGATCGACACCGCCGGGCTCCGCACGACCTACGGCTCGGCGATGTTCCGCGACCACGTGCCGGCGCGCGACGGCGCCGTGCCCCAGCGTCTCCGCGCCGCCGGCGCGCTGATCACCGGCAAGACCGCGACCCACGAGCTCGGCCGCGGCATCACCACCAACAACCACTTCTTCGGCCCGACGCGGAACCCCTGGAACCTCGACCACGTGCCGGGCGGGTCGAGCGGCGGCGCGGGCGCCGCGGCCGCCGCGCGCCTGGGGCCGCTCCAGATCGGCACCGACAGCGGCGGCTCGATCCGCTTCCCCGCGGCGTGGTGCGGCGTCGTCGGGCTGAAGCCGACGCTCGGCCTCATCAGCAACCGCGGCCAGTTCGGCGACGGCGACACGTCCTTCTCGACGCCGGGGCCGCTCGCGCGCAGCGTCCGCGACGTCGCCCTCGCCGCCCAGCTCCTCGCCGGCTTCGACCCGGCGTACGCCCACTCCCGCCCCGAGCCGGTGCCGGACCTGCTCGGCGGTCTCGACGACGGCGTGCGCGGGCTCCGCGTCGGCACCAGCGCCGATCTCCTCGAGCCACCCCCCGACCCGCCCGTCGCCGCCGCGCTCGAAGCGACCGTCGCCCGGCTCGTCGCGCTCGGCGCCGTGCGGCGCGCGTTGCGCATGCCGCACCACGAGCTGGTGATGGGCTGCGTGATGCGCCTGTTCGCGGTCGAGGGCGAGCTCGGTCTGGCCGCGCTCGTCGGCGACCGCCCGCACGAGTTCTCTCCCCAGCTCGAGCGGATGAACGCGATCATGCCCGCGATCGACATCGGCGAGTACGTCCGCGGCCAGCGCGACCGCCAGCTCGTGCGTCGCGACTGGGCCGCGGCGTTCTGCGAGGTCGACGTCGTCGTCATGCCGGCCGCGCCGTGTACGGCACCGCGCATCGACGCCGAGGACGCGACCTTCCTCGGGCGCTGCGTCCCGTACACCGGCTCCCCGAACCTGACCGGCCTGCCCGCGCTCGTCCTCCCCGCCGGCTTCGCCGACGGCTTGCCGCTCGCCGTCCAGGTCGTGGCGCCACTCGGCGCCGACGCGCTCGCGCTCCGCGTCGCGCGCGCGCTCGAAGCCGCCGACCCGGCCCACCGGGTCGCGATGCCGCCCCTCTAGCTAGCTAGCGCGGCGGGGCCGCGCAGACGAGCTTCACGGTGTCGCTGTCCGACGATGCGCCCGTGCGCCGCGCGAGGGTGTGGATCGTGAGCTTGGCGCGCCCGGCGGGGACGTCGACGTCCATCCGCCGCGTGCACCGCTCGCCCGGTCCGACGGGGAAGCCGAGCCCGCCGAGCGCGCCGAGGAGCACCTGGCGGGCGGCGGGCCCGGGACCCTTCTCCGACGCGCTCGGACGCTTGAGGTCGACGCTCGCCACGGCGCCCGCCGCGCAAGCGAGGAGAGGGTCGGCGCCGCCGAGACACGCCCAGAGGTGGAAGCGGCAGCGGCCGGCCGTGGGGTCGAAGTCGCAAGCGGGGTCGCCCTCGGTGCAGGTCTGCGTGGTGCTCGGACGGCCGGAGTGGTCGAGCGCCGGCGCGGCGAGCGCGAGCGACCACTCGAGCGCGCAGTCCGACGCGCTCGGCCCGCCGCCCGGGATGCGGAGCGCGGGCGGCGTCTCGGTGCAGGTCACGCTGCACGTGCTCCCCGGCGTGCCGTTCAGCGCGCCGGCGTCACACTGCTCGCCGCACTGGACGACACCGTCGCCGCACCGCTCGCGCCGGCAGCTCGCGGAGCAGCCGTCGCACGACGTGGTGTTGCCGTCGTCGCACTCCTCGCCCAGCTCGACGCGGCCGTTGCCGCAGACGGCGGAGTTCGGGGCGCAGACGAGGTGGAGGCGGTTGGCGCCGAGCCGCCGGCCGGTGGTGTCGCCGGCGCCCAGGATCAGCGTGCGTCGGCCGGTCGACCCGGAGGCGTGCGGCACGCGGAGCCCGACGGGCACCGTGCAGTGATCGGCTTGCGGGTCCGGGGCGCCGACCCGCAGGATGTTGGTGCCGTCCTTCACGGTGACGCCCAGCGCGGCGAGCGCAGGGACGAGGAGCGCGGCGTTGGCAGCGTCGATTGCGTCGGCGGGCCTGAGCGCGTCGGGCCGGTTGAGCTTGACGTCGGTGATCGCGGGCGGATTGCAGAGCGGGAGGCGGGCGTCGGTCACGTGCAGGCACGCGGTGGTCGTGAACGTGCAACCGCCGTCGTTGAGGCCGTCGGCGTCGCAGCTCGGGTCGCCGTCGATGCACGTCTGCGTGCTGGACGGGAAGCCGCTGGTGATCGGTGCATTCGGGTTCTGGACGCCCCACTCGACGAAGCAGGACGCGCGACCGGTGCGCGCCGCGGGGATGAGCGGCATGGCGAAGGCGAGATGGCAGGTCGCATCGCAACGGTCGCCCGGTCCGTTGGCGGGGCCGTCGTCGCACTGCTCGCCGCACTCGACGACGCCGTTGCCGCAGCCCTCGCGCCGGCAGCCCGGCGAGCAGCCGTCGCAGGCGCGGGTGTTGCCATCGTCGCACTCCTCGCCCGGGTCGGTGACGCCGTTGCCGCACACCGCCGTGCACGGCGGGAGGTCCGGCGTCGGCTCGAGGACCGCGGCGGGCGTGATCGTGCCGGTCAGCACGGGCGGGAGCGCCGGGTCGCGGTACTGGATCTCGTTCAGGCCGGGCGGCCCGGAGGTGAGCGCGCCGGCGACGGTGGCGAGGCCGCTCGCCTGGAGGAGCGTCTGCCCGTCCGCGCCGCGCGCCAGGACCTGGCCGCTCGGCGCGACGGTGAGGCCGCACGCCTGGAGGTTCACGAAGCCGCCGCTGCCGTTGCTGGGGCCGCTGGCGTGCACGGCGCCGGAGACGAGGAGGGTGCCGGCTTCGATGGACACCACGCCGGCGACGGTGCTCGCGCCGGTACCGTCCGCATTCAGCTCGGCGGGCAGCGTGGCGGCGCCGGTCGCGAAGAGCGTCGCGGTGCCGCCGCCGGTCGTCCCGCCGCTCACGTCAAGCGCTCCGAGCATGAGGTCGTGGCCCGCGGAGATGGTGGCGTCGCCCCCGTACGTGTCCGCGCCGCCCCCCTTCATGAGGAGCGGCTGCGTGAAGGTGACGTCCGCGCCGGCGTCGATCTCCGCCGAGCCGCCCGAGCCGTCGGGCGCCGCGCCGGTGAGCGTGCACTGTCCGCCGACTGTGACGTTCTGCTGCGCGCTGATCGTGAGGTCGGCGCCCGTTCCCCCGCCGTCGGCGAGGGTGCCGGTCGCGGCGCCGGCGACCTGCGCGTTCACCGCCACCGAGCCGCCGGCGATCAGCGTGACGCTGCCGCCGTCGCCGCTGCTGCCGCCGGCGCTCACGTCGAGCTTGCCGTTCACCACCACGTCGGCGGTGCCCGACTCGAGGTCGATGCTGCCGCCGCCCCCACTGCCGCCCGAGGCGTCGATCGGCTGCCCGACGGTGATCGCGCCGGTCGCCTGCACGAGGAGCGAGCCGCCGGTGCCCTGGCTCGCACCGGCCAGCGCCACGGTGCCGGTGATCGGCACCGCGCCGCCCGCCGAGATCGTCACCGTGCCGCCGCTGCCGGCGGTGGCGGTCGCCTTGGCGACGATGGCACCGTCGAGCGCGACATCGCCGCCCGCTGTGAGGGTCACGATGCCGGCCACGCTGTCGGCCGACACGTCGATGCGGCCGACCGTCGCCCCGGCGGCCTCCAGGCGGATGCCGCCGATGGCGGTGACGACGATGGTGCCGCCCGCGGCGCCGCCGCGGCCGACGAGCGTCCCGCCCGGCTCGATCCGCACGCTGCCGGCGAGGATGGTCATGGAGCCGCCGCCGACGTTCAGCACGCCGTGCGACTTGACGTCGAGCGCGCGGCTGCCGAGGTCGAAGACGGCGCCCGGGTCGACGGTGAGCGCCGTGTTCACCACGCAGGGATCGTCGCTCGGTGCGCAGAGGTCGGCGGCCGCGGTGACGGCCGGGAGGAGACGCGGCACCACGAGGCCGACGGCGGCCGCGAGGAAGGCGAGCGCGACACGGGGCATCGACCGAGGTCCTCTCTCCCACCGGGGCGGCCCCGATCCGTGGCCCGCCCTGCACGTTCCGAAGGCTCGCCTAGCACGGAACGGACGGCGCCCGTCAAGGGGCGCGGCGAAAGACGCTACTCGAAGACGGCGTAGTTGAGGGCGCGGTCGAGGTCGGCTTCGAAGCAGTCGAGCACGCGGTCGAGGCCCGCGGGTGCGAGGCGGAGACGCGTCCACGCCGCCGGGTCGATCGGCGGCACGCGCGGGCTGCCCCCGTCGCCGTAGCCGAGCGAGCACACGAGCGCGTTGGCGACGTGCACGATCGCGGTCGCGTCGCGCGCGGCGCGCGCGTGCGTCGGGGTGTGGTGGAACTGAATCGGCTCGGCGAGGAAGGGCGGCAGCCGCCACTTCTCGATCACCCACGCCGCGATGTCCGCGTGGTCGATGCCGAGCACCTCGCGCTCGACGTCGCGGAAGCGGCGCCCTTCCACCCGCGCGCGTTCCAGCACGTGCACGAAGACGTCGGGCAACTCTTTGTAGAGGACGACCTTGCCGATGTCGTGGAGGAGCCCGGCGACCGTCGCCTCCTCGGGTTGCGCGAGCCCGGTCACCTTGGCGAGCGCGCCGGCGGCGACCGCGCAGCCGAGCGAGTGCTCCCAGAAGCCCTTCAAGCCGATCTTCCGCATGTCGAGCACGCCGCTCGACAGCACGAGGCTCCGGGTCACGACCGCGCCCAGCAGCAGCAGCGCCTGGGTGACGCGCCCGACGCTGCCCTGCGAGGGGCTGTAGAACGCCGAGTTGGCGAGGCGCAGGATCTGCGAGGTCAGTGCCTGGTCCACCTCGATCAGCTCCGCCACCGCTTCGAACTTGACGTTGGGGTCCTCGAGCGCGCGCGCAACCCCGTCGAGCAGCCGCGGCAGGGTGGGGATGGACTTGAGACGCGAGAGCGTGCGGCGGAGCGTCTCGGGGGGCGGCAGCGCGGGCGTCGGGACCGCGCCGGTCACGGCTTCCGCTCCTGGGCAGCCGGCTGCGAGTTCACGCCGGGATCCTGCGCGAGTCGCGCGGCGCGCCGCTGCAGGTGTCGCACGATGGCCTCGCGCAGGTCGGCGAGCGGCGCGCCGACGTCCGTCGGCCCGAACCGCTCGTCGAGCGCGCGCATCTCCTCCTCGAGCGGGCGGATCGTCTCCCAGCTCTTGAGCTCGTCCGTGTCCACGACGAGCACGCTCTGCACCGCCATGTTGCGCAGCACGCGGACGACGTTGTCGCCGAGGTGGGTGCCGGAGCCGGCGACGAGCTTGCCGTCCGGGTCGAAGATCGGCCGCGCGAGCCGCATGCTCGGCTTGACGAACTGCAGGTGTACGCGGACCGCCAACGGCTTGCCCCCCGCACCGTATGTCGGCCGGTCGGGGCGCCGACTTGAGGCCGCGCGCCGCTTGCCGGGCGCCGATTCGGCACTTTCTTGACGCTCCCTTCGCGGGCCGCATCCCCGGGACGGAGACCTCTCGTGGCATGGGGGTTGCTCCATCCTCTGCCCATGGCGACGACCGCCGCGTCGATACCTGCGGCCCGCGCGCGGACCACCTGGGACGCGGCCCCGCGCACGCCCGCGCTCGAGCGCTTCTACCGCGAGCTGATGTCGACGCAGCAGCTCCCGTCGGCCCCCGAGGTGGCGCAGAAGATGCTGGTCACGGTGAACCGCGACGACTCGCGCGTCGAGGACCTCGCCAAGCTCATCTCGCGCGACCAGTCGCTCACCGCGCGCCTCCTCCGGCTCGCCAACAGCTCCTTCTTCGCCATCCGCGGCGGCGTGCGGAGCATCCCGCAGGCCGTGACGCTGCTCGGCTTCGTGCGCGTGCGCGACCTCGTGCTCGGCCTCTCGGTCTGGAACAGCTTGAAGGGCAACGACGCGCGCGGCAAGCAGTACCGAAAGACGATGTGGATGCACACCGCGACGGTCGCCGCGGCCGCCAAGATGCTCGCCGAGCGCACCGGCGGCGACGGCGCCACCGCGTTCGCGGCAGGCCTCCTCCACGACATCGGCAAACTCGTCCTCGGGCTCCGCCTCGGCAAGACGTACTGGGCGCTCCTCGACGAAGCCATGCAGCGCGGCGAGAGCGCCGCCAAGCTCGAGGAGGAAGCGTTCGGCTGCCACCACGGCACGGTGGGCGGGTGGATGCTCCAGCTCTGGCAGCTCCCGCAGACGCTCGTCGACCCGGTCGCCTTCCACCACGACCCGCTGATCACCGAGTACGGCATGGACATCCCCGCCGCGGTCGCGGTCGCCAACCGGTTGATCGACGGCACCGACCCGAAGAGCGGCGTCGCCGGCGAGGACGTCATGGCGGAGGTGCGGGAGTTCGCGCCGGGGCTGCTCGACCCGGAGACCTGGAAAGAGCTGTACGCCTCGCTGATGCGCGAGCAGCAGGCGGTGGCTAGCATCTTCGACGCGGCGTAGTCGCGGCGTCTGGGACGGGTCGCGGGGCGCCGGGGCCGGGGCTCCCCCCGCTGGCTCAGGGTTCGGCCGCCGGGCGTCGTTGCCTTCTGCGGGGGGCAGCGTGCGGCCTCACATTCGCCCTCGGGGGGAGCCCCGGCCCCGGCGCCCCGCGACCCGTACGTGGGCGGCGGGCGCGGCGGCGGAGATGCTCGCTCGTTTATTGGGTTGGGAGGCCGCGGGCTTCCAGCGCGCGGGCCTTGGCCCAGCGGTAGTCGGGTTTGCCACTCGGGCTGCGGACCAGCTCGGTGACTAGGACCGTCGTCTTGGGGAGCTTGTAGCGGGCGAGGTGCTCGCCGGCGAAGGCGACCAGCTCCTCGGGCGTCGGCGGGGACTCGGGGCGGGGCTGGACGATGGCGGTGACCCGCTCGCCGAAGCGATCGTCGGGGGTACCGACGACGACGGCGTCGTAGACGCCGGGGTGGCGGCGCAGCACCTGCTCGACCTCCTCGGGATAGACCTTCTCGCCGCCGGTGTTGATGCAGACCGAGCCGCGGCCGAGGACGACGATGGTGCCGTCGGTCTCGATGCGAGCGTGGTCGCCGGGGACGGCGTAGCGCGTCCCCTGGACCACCGGGAAGGTGCGCGCCGTCTTCGCCGGGTCCTTGTAGTAGCCGAGCGGGACGTGGCCGCTCCTGGCGAGCCAGCCCGTCTCCTCGGCGCCGGGCGCGAGGACGCCGGAGAGGTCGTCGCGCAGCACGACGCTGTTCGCCATCGCGAAGGTGCCGGTCGAGACCGCGCCCTCGCGGCTCGCATGCGTGCCCTGGGCGCCGGTCTCCGAGGCGCCGAAGCCGTCGATGATGGTGAGCTGCGGCAGCCGTTCGAGGAAGGCCTGCTTGTGGTGCGCGGAGAGGATGGCGCCGCCCGAGGCGACGACGAAGAGCTTCGAGAGGTCGTACTTCCGCCGGTCGAGCTCGTCGAGCAGCGGACGCGCGAAGGCGTCGCCGACCATGACGAGGAGCATGACGCCCTCGCGCTCGACGGTGCCCCAGACGTCCTCGGGGTCGACGCGCTCGGGACGGCTCTGCAGGACGACCGTGCCGCCCGTGTGCAGGGCGCCGAAGGCGAGCCACTGCGCCGCGCCGTGCATGAGCGGCGGCGCCGGCATGAGCCGCATGAAGCCGCCGTCCCGCGCCTCAGCGACCAGGTCCTCGACCGTCGTCGGGCACGGGCCGCCCGGCGGGCGCCCGGTCATGGCGGCGAAGAAGATGTCGTTCTGACGCCAGAGAACGCCCTTCGGTGCGCCGGTCGTGCCGCCGGTGTAGAGGACGTAGAGGTCGTCGGGCGAGGGTGCGACGGGCGGTCCCGCGGGCGACCCGGCGGCGAGCGCCGCTTCGTAGTCGAGCGCGCCGGGGAGGAGCGGCTCGCCCGAGCCGTCGTCCACCTGGAGAAGCAGCTCGACACGCGGCAGCCGGTCGCGGATGCGCGCCAGCGTGGGCGCGAAGCGGGCGTGGTAGACGATCGCCACGGCGTCGGCGTCGTGGAAGAGGTAGAGCAGCTCGTCGTCGACGTAGCGGTAGTTGACGTTGAAGGGTGCGACGCGCGCGCGGAAGCACCCGAGCATCCCCTCGACGTACTCGGGCGAGTTCAGCAGGTAGAGCCCGACGTGGTCCTGCCCCGACTCGTGGTTGGCGAGCGTCGCCCGCTCGCGCCGGCAGCCGAGGCCGTGGGCGTGCAGCACGCTCGCCAGCCGGCGCGCCCGCTCCGCGACCTGCCCGTAGGTGAGCCGCCGCCCGGCGGCGACGATGCACTCGCGCTCCGGGAAGGCGCCGGCGAGCACTTCCATGGCGAGCGCGAGGTTCATACCCAGAAACAACCAAGAACGCCGGGCAACTGCAACCCGCACCCGGTTGACACCGTCTCGGCCGGCGCGGTAGCGACGACGCGTCCCATGCGATCGGTCTGGATCCCGCGCACCGGGCCGCCCGACGTGCTGGAGGTCCGCGAGGGCCTCGAGCCCGTCCCCGGCACAGGCCAGGTGCTGATCCGCGTGCACGCCTCGGGCGTCAACTTCGCCGACGTGATGGCGCGGCTCGGGCTCTACCCCGACGCACCGCCGCGCCCCTGCGTCGTCGGCTACGAGGTCGCGGGCACGATCGAGAAGCTGGGCCCCGGCGTCGACGGTGAGCTCGCGGTCGGCCGCCGCGTCCTCGCCCTCACGCGCTTCGGCGGCTACGCGGAGGCGGTGGCCGTGCCGGCGCAGCAGGTGTTCGCGATCCCCGACCGCATGAGCTTCGAGGAGGGCGCGGCGATTCCGGTCAACTACCTGACGGCCGTCCTCATGCTGCGGCACTTCGGGAACGTGCAAGCAGGCGACACGGTGCTCGTGCACGCCGCCGCGGGCGGCGTCGGCATGGCGGCGATCCAGCTCTGCAAGATCGCGGGCGCGCGTGTGATCGGCACGGCGTCGGCGTCGAAGCACGAGACGCTCCGGAAGGCGGGCGTCACGTACGCGATCGACTACCGCACGCAGGACTTCGAAGCCGAGGTGAAGCGCTTCACCAACGGGCTCGGCGTCGACATCGTGCTCGACGCGACCGGCGCCTTCCGGAAGAGCTATCGCTGCCTCGCGCCGCTCGGCCGCCTGGTCTGCTTCGGCATATCGGGCGCGGCGAGCGGTCTCGGGCCGCGCTGGCTCTCCGCGGCCGGTACGCTCGTCCGGCTGCCGTGGTTCCACCCGATCAAGCTGATGAACGACAACAAGGCCGTGATCGGCGTCAACCTCGGCCACCTCTGGGACCGCATGGACATGCTCCGCCGCGAGCAGCTCGCGCTCCTCGCCGACTACGAAGCCGGACGCATCACCCCCGTGGTCGGGAAGACCTTCCCGCTCACTGAAGCCGCCGGCGCGCACCGCTACATCCAGGAGCGGCAGAACGTGGGGAAGGTCGTGCTCACATGCTGAAGCTCTACTTCCATCCGCTCTCCACCTTCGCGCGCCGCGTCCGCATCGCGTTGATCGAGAAGGGCATCGCCGCGGAGGAGGTCGAGCTGGACATGCGCGCCGGGGCGCACAAGCAGCCCGACTACCTGCGGAAGAACCCGTACGGCCGCGTGCCGACGCTGGAGGACGACGGCTTCGTCCTCTACGAGTCGACGGCGATCCTGAACTACCTCGAAGCGATCCATCCGAAGCCCGCCCTCGTCCCTGCCGACCCGAAAGGCCGCGCGCTGGTCGACATGCACGTGAAGCTCTGCGACCTCCAGCTCACGCGCCAGACGGGCGCCATCATCTTCCCGAAGCGCTTCCTCCCGAAGGAGCGCTGGGACGCAGCCGTCATGGCGCAGGCCAAGAAGGAGATCGAGAAGCACCTCGCGATCCTCGAGCCGCAGATCGCCGGCAAGCCGTTCATGGTGGGCGACCGGTACACGCTGGTCGAGGTCTGCTACACGCCGTTCGTCGAGTTCCTGCCGCTCATGGAGATCACGCCGCCGCCGGCCGTCGCGGCGTGGGTGTCGCGCATGCTGGAGCGCCCGAGCGCGCAGGCCACGCGGCCCGAGACGTGAGGAATCTCCGCGCTGCGTGACACTCGGGCGCCACCTCCTCGACCTCGCGGGCGGCGTGACGATCCTCGTCGGACCGCTCCCGCTAAGCCTGGCGCTCGTCCGCACGGACGCGACGGCACCCGACCCGCGCGCGGAGCGTCTGCTC
The DNA here is from genome assembly GCA_041496545.1 of Binatia bacterium. GTDB lineage: Bacteria > Desulfobacterota > Binatia > DP-6 > DP-6 > DASRHG01. The sequence goes on from JBGQET010000028.1 coordinate 11,360, forward strand.
GGCGTGCTGACGCTCTGGTGCCTCGTTCAAATGGGCGTTGCGCTCATGCTCTGCGCGCTCGGGCGTTACGCGCTCGGACCCGTGCTCGGCGTCGAGACCGCGCTCTTCGCCGCGGGCCTGCTCGCTCGGCGGCCGGTGGAGACGGCCTCGCCCGTGCCACGTACGCCGGTCGAGGGACTCGCGCTCGGCATGCTCGCGGTCGTCGGTGTGGGCCTCTTCCTTCGCCTCGTCCTCACGCCCATCACCGACTTCGACTCGCTCGCCTACCACCTCCCCGCCATGGCGCGCTGGTATCAGGCGCACACCTTCGTCCGCCTCGAGCAGTTCAAGCAGATCAGCCGGTATCCGTACGCCTGGGAGATGCTGAGCGGCCTCTTCCTCATGCCGTTCCGGGAGGACTTCCTGGTCGCGCTGCCCGGGCTCGTCGCCTGGGTGATGCTCGCCCTCGCGACCGACGTCGCCGCGCTCGAGCTCGGCGCGCAGCGGCCGGCGGCGCTCGCCGCGGCCGTGCTGGTGGTCGCGACGCCGGTCGCGCGGCGCATCGTCACCACCATGCACGTCGACCTCCCGCTCGCCGCCTGCTTCATGGCCGGGCTCGCCTTCGCCACGGCCGCCCGGCGCGCGCCGGGCGCGCGGACCGTCGGCCTCACGGCGGCGGCGGCCGGCCTCGTCGCCGGCATCAAGATGTCGGGGCTCGTCTACGACGCGCTCCTCGCCGTCGTGCTCGCCCTGGCCGCCACGCGCGCCCGGCGCGCGGCCCGTCCCACCGAGACGGCCGATCGCGCGCTCTGCGTGCTGGGCGTCGCGGGCGCGCTCGTCGTCGGTGGCGTCTGGTACCTGATCAACTGGATGGAGCTCGGGAACCCGCTCGGCCACCTGCGCGTCGAGCTCGCGGGCACGACGATCTTCCCCGGGAGCGTCGATTCGCACCGCGTAGCGCGCACCACGCTCGCCGCCCTCTTTCACCCTACCTCGCGGGCCGATTGGCGCGTCCTGCTCTCCGCCCTCACCGCGCAGGGCGCGCTGCCGCTACTGATCCTCGGGCTCGGGGCGTGCGGCCTGCGCCCGCGGCGCCCGCACCTCGCCGTCGCGGCACTCCTCGTGGCGACCGGCTTCCTCTACTGGACGACGCCGTACGGCGGGGACAACGACCCGCGACACACCATCCTCACGCCGTGGATGGGGCAGGCCGTCCGCTACGCCTTGCCGTTCGTCGGGGTCCTCGGCGTGGGCGCGGCGCTCGGCGCCGGCGCCCTCGGGCAGCGCGCCGCCGCTGCGAGCGCGGTTGGGATCGCCCTCGTTCTTCCGGGAACCACGCACACGCTCACGCCGCTTGCGATCGCGTTGCTCGCCGCGCTGGCGGGCGGCGTGACGCTCGCAAGACGCGGACCCCGGGCACGCGTCCTCGTCGGGGTCGCGCTCCTCGTCGTCGTCGCGGGCGGGACGTCGGTGCTCCGCGCGCGTCGCGCCGTGGAGCGGGCGAAGCGCTACGGCGGCGTCCCGGAGTTCGTGAGCGCTCGCGTCGGACCCGCCGAGGCGGTCGGATACCTCTTGGGCCAGCGGAGCTATCTCCTCTACGGCCCAGACTACGGCACGCGCGTGGTGTACGTGCCGGCCGGACCGGGCGGACGCGAGGCGTGGCTCGCGACGCTCCGCCGCGAGCGCGTCGCCATCGTCGCGGTCGGCCCGCGCACCGTCCCCTTGCGCGCGGAGCCGGAGATGGCGTGGCTCACGGACCCGCAGGGGCCGTTCACGCACGTCTTCGGGCGCGACCCCGCCCGCGAGCCGCTCCTCTTCCGGCTGCGCCCGGAGAGCTGATCCGCCCGCGGTCGCGGCGCGGGTGTGGCGGAGGGCTTCTCGGCCGCCGCCTACTGTGTCATGCCGCAAGGGTGAGCCGCCCGGCCGTCCGCCACGACGACGTCGAGTACGCCCGCCCCGACGGGACGCCGCTCCTGGCGCGCGTCTACCGGGCCGACGACGCCGGCCGGACGCCGCTCCCCGCGCTGGTCGACGTGCACGGCGGCGCGTGGACGTACTTCGACCGCACCGCCGACGTCCACTTCGACGAAGCGCTGGCGGCGGACGGCTTGGTCGTCGTCGCCCTCGATTTCCGCCAAGGACCCACCGGCCGCTGGCCGGCGGCCGCGGCGGACGTGGTGGCGGGCGTCCGCTGGGTGAAGGCCAACGCTGCCGCGCTCGGCACGCGACCCGACGACGTCGGCATCGTCGGCGGCTCGAGCGGCGGGCACCTCGCGCTGTCGGCGGCGCTCCGCCCGACGGCGCCCGAGCTGGCGACGACGCCGGTGGCGGGCGCCGCCGGCGTCGACGCGCGCGTCGCCTACGTGCTGGCGCTCTGGCCCGTCCTCGACCCGCTCGCCCGCTACCGCTACGCGCTCGGCCGGTGCGCCGAGCCGCCCGGTACGGCGCGCGATCGCTTCTTCGAGCCCGAGCGTCTGATCGCCGCGCACGAGGGGTTCTTCGGCGACGAGACGACGATGGCGCGCGCCAGCGCGCGGCGCGTGGTCGCGGACGGCGAGGCGCAGCGCCTCCCGCCGCTCTGGCTCGCGCACGCCGAGCTGGACGAGAACGTGACGCTCGACATGACGCGCGCCTTCGTCGACACCTACCGGCGCGCCGGCGGCGCGGTCGAGCTGGCACTCTTCCCCGGAGTGGGGCACGCCTTCGGCCACTTCCCCGGCGAGGCCGCCGACCGCTGCCTGGCCGGCATGCGCGACTTCATCGCCCGCCGGCTCGGCCGCTAGCCCCGGCTCCGCCAGGCCTGCTAGGCCCATCCTCCATGCCGACGCTCGCACCCGCCGACCCCGCCCCGACCGCGGTGCCGGCCACCGGGGGGCGCCGCGCCCGGATCGTGGTCGCGCTCCTCGTCGTCGCGGCGCTGGTGACGGCCGCGAAGCTCCTCCCCGTGAACCGCTGGCTCCTCGACTTCGTGGCCTGGGTGCACGACGCGGGCCGGGGCGGGGTCGCCGTCTTCGTCGCCGCCTACGTGCTCGCGTGCGTCCTCTTCCTCCCCGGCTCGATCCTGACGCTCGGCGCGGGCTTCGCGTACGGCGTCGCGCGCGGCGCGCCGATCGTGTGGGTCGCGGCCAACCTCGGCGCGACGCTCGCCTTCCTCCTCGGCCGGACGGTGGCGCGCGGCTGGGTGACGGCGCGCGTGGCCGCCAACCCGCGCTTCGCCGCCATCGACCGCGCCGTCGGGCAGCAGGGGTTCAGGATCGTGCTGCTGACGCGTCTCTCGCCCGTCTTCCCCTTCAACCTGCTGAACTACGCCTTCGGCGTGACGCGGGTCGGCCTCCGCGACTACGTGCTCGGGTCGATGATCGGCATGCTGCCGGGCACCGTGATGTACGTCTACCTCGGCTCACTCATCACGAGCCTGACCGAGCTGGCGAGCGGGCAGCCGGGCGGCGGCACGGCGAAGCGCGTCTTCTACTTCGTCGGCCTCGCCGCCACGGTGGCGGTGACCGTGGTGATCACGCGCGTCGCGCGGCGCGCGCTCGCCGAAGCGACGGCGAGCGCGCCGGCGCCGATGCCGCAACCCGGGTCGCCCGGCGCGCCGCTCGTCCTCCCCGACGACGCGGCCAACCGCGAGCTCCTCTCCCACGTCCACCCGCCGTCCTGGACGAACCCGACGCCGCGCGGACGCTATAACCTGGTGGTGGTCGGCGCCGGCACCGCGGGGCTCGTGTCGGCGGCGGGCGGCGCCGGGCTCGGCGCCCGCGTGGCGCTCGTCGAGCGCCATCTTCTCGGCGGCGACTGCCTGAACGTCGGCTGCGTGCCGTCGAAGGGGCTCATCTCGGCCGCGCGCGTCGCGGCCCGGGCGCGGGAGGCGAGCGAGTTCGGGGTCCGCGTCGCGGGCGTCGAGGTGGACTTCCCGGCCGTCATGCAGCGCATGCGCCGGCTGCGCGCCGCGCTCGCACCCATCGACGGCGCGCCGCGCTTCAGCGCGCTCGGCGTCGAGGTGTACTTCGGCGAGGGGCGCTTCGTCGGGCCCACGACCGTCGAGGTGGACGGCCGCCGCCTGGAGTTCGCGCGCGCCGTGATCGCCACCGGCGCGCGCGCCGACGCGCCCCCGATCCCGGGGCTCGCCGAGGCGGGCTACCTCACCAACGAGAACCTCTTCTGGCTGACCGAGCTGCCGCGGCGTCTCGCGGTCGTCGGCGCGGGCCCGATCGGCTGCGAGATGGCGCAGGCGTTCCGCCGCTTCGGCACCGAGGTGACCGTGCTCGAGATGGGCGCGCAGGTCCTCGCGCGCGAGGACGCCGACGCCGCCGCCGTCCTCGAGCGCCGCCTGCGCGCCGAGGGCGTGCGGCTCGTGCTCGGCGCCCGCATCACGCGGGTCGCGCGCGAGGGCGCCGGGGCGACGGTCCACTACGAGCAGGACGGCCGGAGCGAGACCGTCGCCTGCGACCGCATCCTGGTCGGCGTCGGCCGCGCGCCGAACGTCGACGGGCTCGGGCTCGAGGCCGCGGGCGTGGCGTACGGGCGACACGGCGTCACCGTGGACGACTGCCTGCGCACGACCAACCGTCGCATCTACGCCGCGGGTGACGTCGCTTCGCGCTTCAAGTTCACCCACACCGCGGACGCCCTCGCGCGCGTCGTCCTCACCAACGCGCTCTTCCTCGGCCGCAAGAAGGCGAGCGCGCTCCACGTCCCGTGGTGCACCTACACCTCACCCGAGATCGCGCACGTCGGCCTCTACGAGCCGGAGGCGCGCGAGCGCGGGCTCGACGTCGAGACCATCACCGTCCCGCTCCACGAGGTCGACCGCGCGCGCCTCGACGGCGAGGACGAGGGCTTCCTCCGCGTCCACCTGAAGAAGGGCAGCGACCGCCTCCTCGGTGCGACGCTGGTCGCCGAGCACGCCGGCGACATGATCTCCGAGCTGACGCTCGCCATGGTCGGGGGCCTCGGCCTCGGAACGCTCGCCGCGACCATCCATCCCTACCCCACCCAGGCCGAGGTCATGCGCAAGGCCGGCGACGCCTACAACCGCTCGCGCTTGACGCCCACCGTCAAGCGGCTCTTCGAGCGCTGGCTCGCCTTCCGCCGCCGGTGAGCGGCTGGCATCATGCTGACCATGACCGCCCCCGGGGTCCGCTGGGACCTGTCCTCACTGTACGCCGGGCCGGACGACCCGCGGCTCGAGGCCGATGTCGAGGAGGCGGCGCGCGCGGCGGCGGCGTTCGCCGCCCGTTACCGGGGGCGCGTCGCCCAGCTCGAGCCTGCGGATCTCGCGGCGGCGCTCCGCGAGTACGAGACGATCGAGGAGCGCGGGCGCCGGCCGAGCTTCTACGCTTCGTTGCTCTTCGCGGCCGACACCGACGATGACGTCGCGCGCCGGCTCTCGGAGCGGACGCGGGAAGCGTGGATCGGCGTCGTGAACGAGCTCACGGCCTTCGAGCTCGAGATCAAGAACCTGCCCGAGGCGCGCTTCGCCGCGCTGGTCGTGGAGCCCGTCCTCGCCGACGCGCGACACTGGATGGAGACGCTCCGCCGCTTGCGGCCGCACGCGCTCTCCGAGGCCGAGGAGCGGGTCATCAACCAGAAGGACCTCGCCGGGCGCGAAGCGCTGGTGCGGCTCTTCGACGAGCTGTCGGCGTCGCTGCGCTTCCGGCTCCCCGTGGACGGCGTCGAGCGCGAGCTGTCGGGCGAGGAGATGCTCGCCCTCCTCTACCAGCCCGACCCCGCGCTCCGCGAGCGCGCGCAGACCGTCTTCCTCGACGGCTTCGCCGCGCACGAGGTGGCGCTGACCGGCGTCTTCAACGCCATCCTCTACGACCACCGCCTCGAGTGCGACCTCCGCCACTACGTCGACCCCGCCACGCCCACGCACCTCGACAACGAGGTCCGCGCCGAGACCGTCGAGGCGATGCTGGGCGCCACGGAGCGCTACTATGGCCTGGCGCAGGAGTACTTCCACCTGAAGGCGCGCCTCCTCGGCCTGCCGCGGTTGAAGACGAGCGACGTCTACGCCCCGCTCGAAACCGCGCCGGCGACCGTCGGCTTCGCCGACGCGCAGGCCATGGTGCTCGACGCCTTCGCGGCCTTCGCCCCCGACTTCGGGCGCCTCGCGGGCGACTTCTTCGCGCGGCGCTGGATCGACGCCGAGGTGCGGCCGTCGAAGCGGCTCGGCGCCTTCTGCGCCACGCTCGGTCCGTCGAGCAACCCGTTCGTGCTCCTGAGCTACACCGGCACGCCGCGCGACGTCGCCACGCTCGCGCACGAGCTCGGCCACGGGATTCACGACCGCCTCGCGGCGCGGCAGCGACCGCTCGACTACGAGACGCCGCTCACGCTCGCCGAGACCGCTTCGACCTTCGCCGAGATGCTCCTCGTCCGCACGCTCCTCGCGCGCGAGCCACGGCCCGAGGTGCGGCGGACCCTCATCGCCGGCAAGCTCGACGACACGCTCGCCACGGTCTTCCGGCAGACCGTCCTCACGCGCTTCGAGATGGCCGCGCACGCACGCCGCCGTCACGGCATCCTGGAGGCCGAGACGCTGGGCGAGCTGTGGTGGAACGAGAACGCGCGTCTGTTCGGTGACGCCGTCGAGATGCTGCCGGCGTACCGCTGGGGCTGGAGCTACATCCCCCACTTCATCCACAGCCGCTTCTACTGCTACTCGTACGTCTTCGGTGAGCTGCTCGTGCTGGCTCTCTACCAGCGCTGGCTCGACGAGGGCGACGCGTTCGTGCCGCGCTACTTGGAGCTGCTCGCGGCCGGCGGCAGCCAGTCGCCCCACGTGCTGCTCGGCCGTCTCGGCATCGACGTCGACGACCCGACGTTCTGGGAGCGCGGCTTCGCCGTCGTCGCGAGCCTCATCGACGAGCTGCGCGCGCTCGCCTGATCTTACTGGCAGCCTTCGCTCAGGTTGTCCGACGTGCAGCCGTGGTACGCGTCCATGGCGGAGAGGATCTGGAGGTAGCCCGGCCAGCCGTACAGCGGGATGAGCCCGAGCCAGAACTTCTTCTGCGGGCAGCGCTCGAAGAAGTCGCCCCAGCCGGCGTTGTAGTACTCACCCAGGCCGGGGTGCGCGACCGACAGCCACGCCGCCTTGCGCGCGTCGCCGAGCGAGCGCGTGTATCCATGGGCGTGGGCGGGCCCGGCGGCGGCGAGGGCCAGCGCGGTCGCGACGACGAGCGCAGTTGTCCGCATGGCGGCGGTTTCTATCACCCCTCGCGCCGCCGGGCGAGCGGGGCTAGAAGGGCGCGATGCTCGGCGAGCCCCAGCGCTTCCGGCACGGAGGGCTCACCGTCCTCCACGACCCCGTGCCCGGTCCGCTCACCGCCATCGCGCTCGTCATCCGCGCCGGCTCGCGCTTCGACGGCGCGCACCCCGGCATCGCCCACATGACGGAGCACATGCTCTTCCAGGGGACGCGCCGCTTCGACCAGGCGACGCTCAACCGGCGCGCGGGGGAGCTGGGCGGCGAGCACGACGCCGACACCGGCTACGAGGACGTGACGCTGCACTTCGAGGTCTTCAACGAGGACGTCGGCGACGCGCTCGCGCTCCTCGCCGAGCAGTGCTTCGGCTCGACCGTCCCGGCCGACCGCTTCGCCAAGGAGCAACGCGTCGTGATCGACGAGATCCGCGGCCGGCAGGAGGACCCCGCGAACTGCCTCCACGAGCGCGCGTGGTCGCACTTCTTCGGCGGCGCCCTCGGCCATCCCGTGTGCGGCACGATCACCAGCGTGCAGCACATGACCCGCGACGCGATCCGTCGATTCATCGCGCGCTACTTCGTGCCCCGCAACATGGTGCTGGGTGTCGTGGGCGGCGTGTCGCGCGCCGGGCTCCGGCGCGCCGTCGCGCGCGCGTTCCCGACCGGCGGTCCCGGTCGCCGCGCCGTGCCGTCGCGCCCCGCCCGCCGCCGCACCGGCATCCTCCGCATGCGCCGCCAGCACTTTCCGCAGTCCTACGTCGTGCGTCTGATCGCCGCGCCGCCTCATCCACGCGACGTGCTCGCGCTCTCGATGGCCATCGAGATCATCGGCGCCGACCCCGACGCCCGGCTCTTCCAGGAGATCCGCGAGCGGCTCGGCCTGGGCTACGACCTCGGGGCGAGCGTCGAGCACGGGCTCGACTGGGCGGTCGCCGTCCTGTCGGCGAGCGCGGCGCGCGACGACGAGCGCCGGCTCCGGGACACCATCGACCAGACCTGCCGCGACGCCGGCAAGGGCTTCGCCAAGGACGAGCTCGAACGCGCGCGGAAGAAGATCCGCTACCGCTTCGCGCGCCTCGCCGACGCCCGCCTCGACCGCGCCCTCACGCACGCCAGCCGCGCCGCCTGCGGCCATCCGTCGCTCGCCGCCACCGAGCGGATGATCGACTCGCTGCGGCCGCGCGAGGTCGAGGGCGCCTGGCGCCGCGCGCTCGTGGCGCCGACGCTCACCGCGGTGCTGCGCGGCTGACGACGTCGAACGGCGCGACGCGCTCGTGCGCCAGCAGCCAGCGCTTGCGCTCGAGCCCGCCGCCGTAGCCCGTGAGCGAGCCGTCGGCGCCGACGGCACGGTGGCAGGGGATCACGATGCCGACCGGGTTGGCGCCGTTGGCGGCGCCCACCGCGCGCACCGCGGCCGGCGCGCCGATGGCGCGCGCGAGGTCACGGTAGGAGATCGTACGGCCGGCGGGGACGGTGCGGAGCGCCGCCCACACGGCGCACTGGAAGGGCGTGCCGCCGGGGTCGACCGCGATCGCGTCGAGCGCCGCGAGATCGCCCGCGAAGTACCGCGCGAGCCGATCGACGACGCCGTCCGGGTCGTGCGCGGGCCCGAGCGCGACCTCGCCGAAGCGCCGGCGGAGCACGCCGGCGACGCGCGGGAAGCCGTCCGTGAAGGCCAGCGCGCAGAGCGCCGCGCCGCGGAGCACCAGCGTGATGCCGCCCATCGGCGACGGAACCTCGATCGTGCCGAGCGTCATCGAGCCACCCCCTCGGGCGTCACGCCGCCCGCGTTCCACACGTCCACCGCGATCTTCCACGCTCCGCCCTCCAGGCGCCAGACGAGCAGGTACTTGCCGGTCTCGGCGACCGTGTCCCCGGCACCGCCCATCGCCATCTCGTACCGCCCCAGCTCGCGCGCGGCGTCGCCCAGCGCGGCGACCTCGATCGTCTCGGAGCGGACGGCGGCACCGGCGTCCATCGTCGCCTGCCAGAACGCGCGCACGGCCTCGCGGCCGCGCACCGGGTCGACGTTGGGCGCGAGCAGCCAGGCGTCGGTGGTGTACGCCGCCGCCATGGCCGTGGCGTCGCCGGCAGCGAAGGCGTCACGGACGGCACAGCTCGCCGCCTCGATCGCGCGCGGCAGGTCGTGCGTCACCGTCCTCCCTCCCGCTCCGCGAACATGGCGTTCACCTCGCCGTAGGGCAGCGCTTCCTCGGCGAATGCATCGTACGTCCCGGCTTCGAGCAGCTCGCGTGCGATGCGTCGCGCGAGGGCGAGCGTCGCCTGCATTGGCCCGCAGCCGACGCTCACGCGCGCGACGCCCGCGGCCGCCAGCGCGCGCACCCCGGGCACGCCGCGGCCCGCGTACACGTTGAGCGGCAGGCAAACGCCGCGCACCAGGCGCGCGATCGCGTCCAGGTCGGCGAGCCCCGGGACGAAGAAGCCGTCGGCGCCGGCGGAGGCGTACGCCTCGGCGCGACGCACGGTCTCGGCGAAGCGCGTCGCGGCGTCGCCCTCCCCGCGGAGATAGACGTCCGTGCGCGCGTTGACGAAGAGCGGCACGCCCACTTCCGTCGCCAGGCGGCGCAGCGCCGCGACCTTGTCGGCCAGGACCGCGGGCGGCGCGAGCCCGCCTCCCGAGCCGTCCTCGACGTTGACGCCGACGGCGCCGGCGGCGAGGAGCGCGCGGACGGTTTCGCACGCGGCGGCGGGGGTCGCACCGAAGCCACGCTCGACGTCCACCGTCACCGGGGCGGGTGCGGCGGCGACGACGATGCGGGCGGCGGCGGCGACCAGCGCGCCGGTCTCGAGCCGCTCGCCGTCGGGACAGCCGAGCGACCACGCCACCCCCGCGCTCGTCGTCCCGACGGCGCGCGCGCCCGCGAGCGCGAAGACCCGCGCGCTGGCCGCGTCCCACGCGTTGGGGAGGACGAGCGGCTCGCCCGGGCGATGGAGCGCGCGGAAGGCGTCGGCCCGCGCGCGCTGTGCTTCGAGGCTCATGTGCTCCTCCCTCCGGTCCAGAGATGCACGGCGGCGTAAGCGCGCCACGGGCGCCACGCCTCGGCCGCCGCGAGCACGCCGGCCGCGGAGAGCGGCCCGGCGCCGTTGCCGAGCGCGCGGCGGAGACCCAGGTCGGCGTGCGGGAAGGCGTCGGGCTCGCCGAGGGCGCGCATGGCGACGTACTGCGCCGTCCATTCGCCGATGCCGGGCACGGCACGCAGCCGGGCGACGACCTCGTCCAGGCCGTCCGCCGCGTCGAGGACGAGCTCGCCGCGCGCCATCGCCCGGGCGAGCGCGCGCAGCGTCGCCGCGCGCGCGCGCGTGAGGCCGATCGGCGCGAGGTCGGCGTCGGCGAGCGCTTCGGGGCGAGGAAAGAGGTGCGAGAGCTCGGAACGCCCGCTTTCGACCGGCGTCCCGAACGCGCGCGCCAGGCGGCCGGCGAGGGTCGTGGCGCCGCGGACGCTCACCTGCTGGCCCAGCACGGCGCGCACCGCCAGCTCGAAGCCGTCCCACGCGCCGGGGACGCGGAGCCCGGGTCGCGCTCGCACACGCGCGCGCAGCACGGCACTCGCGCCGAGGTGCGCCGCGACCGCTTGCGGGTCGGCGTCGAGATCGCAGAGCCGCCGCGCGCGCTCGACGAGGGTCAGGAGGCCGCGCGGGGCGGTGGGCCGGATCTCCATCCGCAGCGCCGCGGCGCCCGCCAGCGGACGGAGCGCGATCGTGCCGCGCACGCCGTCGAGCTCGAAGGTGCGCTCGTACGCATCGCCCTCCACGACCTCGACGCCGGGCGTGGCGCGCAGCGCCAGGAAGTCGAGGAGTGCGCGCCAGTCGAGCGGCGGCCGGTAGGCGAGCCGGACGGCGATGCCGCCCGTCGCGTCGGCTCCGGGACAACGCGTCCGCCGCAGCTCGCGCGGCGAGCGGTGAAACGTCCCGCGCATGACGTGGTTGAACTGCCGGATGCTGCCGAACCCGGCCGACAGGGCGACCACCGCGATGGGCAGCGCGGTGTCGTCGAGGAGCGTGCGCGCGAAGTGGGCGCGACGGGCGCGGGCGATCGCCGCCGGCGAGGCGCCGAGGTGGCGATCGAAGAGGCGGCGGAGCTGCCGCGCGCCGAGCCCGAGGCGCGCCGCGAGCCGCTCCACGCCACCCTCGGCGAGCGCCCCGTCGCCGATCAGACGGAGCGCACGCGACACGACGGCGGCCGTCCCGGTCCACGCCGGCGTCCCCGGCGCGGCCTCGGGCCGGCAGCGCCGGCACGGCCGGAAGCCCGCCGCCTCCGCGGCGGCCGCGCACGCGAACCAGCGCACGTTCTCGGCCCGCGCGGGACGGACCGGACAGATCGGCCGGCAGTAGACCCCCGTCGTCGTGACGCCGGCGAAGAAGCGGCCGTCGAAGCGCGGGTCGCGCGCGAGGGCGGCCTGGTAGCAGCGTGCAGGGTCGAGGTCCATCGGGATTGCTACGGCACCGCGTCGAGGAGACCGGGGCGGCGCATGCTCGGGTCGAGGCGCTCCCAGAGCGGCAGGCTGTCGAAGTAGATGACCTCCGCGAGCACGCGCCCCTCGCGCAGCGTGAACACGTCGACGCCCTCCCACGCGACCGTCTCGCCGGCGACGGTCGCCGTCACCGCCCATTCGAGGAGGAGCGTCTCGTCCTTCGCCGCCCAGCGCCGCACCGTGTAGTGGAAGCCGGGGAGGAGCGTGGGCATGCGCGCGACGTTCTGGATCAGCTCGTCCCGGCCGATGGTCCGGCGCGTCTGCGGGCCGAGCACCGTGGCGTCCGGCCGGTAGAGCTCGGCCCACAGCGCCGGGTCGAAGGTCCGCCACGCCTCCTGGAACCGCTCCACGAATCGCTCCACGGTCATGGCTTGCTCCATACCTCCACGCGGTGTCGCGGTCTGGCCATCTCCGGACATGATCGTCCCCCTGTGCCCGTGCAACCCCGGAGCGGGGCGCTTGTGAAATGCGGTGGGCCGCGTTTCACAGGGGCACGGGTGTCGGTGTTACAAGGTCGCGGAAACATGCGCGGGACGGCGATCCACATCGCGGAGCTGGTCGGGCGCCACCGGGGAGAAATTCTCGCGTACCTGGTGAGACTCCTCGGCAACGAGCACGACGCGCAGGACGCGTGCCAGGACGTCTTTCTGCGGGCGCATCGGGCCTTCGCGCGCTTGGCGCCCGGGTCGAACGCGCGGGCCTGGTTGTATCGGATCGCCACCAACTGCGCGCGCAACACGGCGCGGGGGCGGGCGCGGCGCTCGGCGCGGCGGGCCGACGTCGATCTCGACACGCTGCCGGCGCACGGCATCACGTCGCCGGAGCGGCGGGAGCGGCTTCGGCTCGTGGCGCGCGCGGTGCGGGCGCTGCCGACGCGGCAGCGCGCCGCCTTGCTGCTGCGCCGGTTTCACGGCCTCGAGTACGCCGAGATCGCCGCCAGCCTGGGCGGGAACGAAGCGGCCGCCCGTGCCAACGTGTACCAGGCGGTCAAGAAGCTGCGCGTGGCGCTGGAAGGATTCGACGCATGACGACCCGTCACGACGAGCTGATCGCGCTCCTGCTCGGCGACGCGCCGGCGTCGCCCCGGCTCCGACGCTGGCTCGCGACCGCCGCCGGGCGACGCGAGCTGGCAGCCCACCGCGAGGCGCTGGGCGCGGTCGACGCGCTCTGGGCGCGCGTGCCGCGCCCCATCGCCTACGGGTCGCTCGCCACGCCGATCGGCCGCGTGCTGGTCGCGGCCGGCGCGGCGGGCATCGTGCGCATCTCGTTCCGGCGGAGCGAAGCCGACTTCGCCGCCGAGCTGCGACGGCGGTTCGGCGCCGTCGCGGTCCGCGACCCGGCGCGCATCGCCGGCGCCGTGCGCGCGCTGCGCGCGTACTTCGCCGGCGAGCGGCGTGCCTTCGACGTGCCCGTCGACCTGAGCGCGCTGACGCCGTTCCAGCGCCGCGTGCTGCTCGCCACCGCCACCGTGCCGGCGGGGCAGGTCGTCTCCTACGGCGAGATCGCGCGCCGCATCGGGCAGCCGCTCGGCTCGCGCGCCGTGGGGCAGGCGCTGGGGCACAACCCGATCCCCATCGTCATCCCGTGCCATCGCGTGATCGGCGGCGGCGGCCGCATCGGCGGCTACACCGGCGGGCTCGACGTCAAGCGCACGCTGCTGCGCCTGGAGGGCGCGCGCGTCGCCGTGGGCTGACGAACGCAGGATGGCCCCCGCGCGGCCCACGGTATAGGAGGGCAAGGAATGCGCGCCCCGCTCGTCCTCGCGCTCCTTCTGGCGTGCGCGGCGACGGCGCGCGCCGACGCGCACGTCCCGCTCGGGCCCTGCGGGCCGATCGAGCGGCGCTTCGACCCGATCGAGCTCGAAGCGGGGCGACTCCACCGCCTCGGCGGCACGGCGATCGCGCGCCTCGGGGTCCTCGCCTTCCGCGGCGGCACCGCGGCGCCGATCCCCTTCCAGGTGGACGAGCGCGTGGGCCACAAGCTCGCGCTCCCCGGCGGCCCCGAGGGGTCGCGCGACGACAAACCCGGCACGCTCGACGCCGACGACCTGCTCGTCTTCATGGCGTGCGACGCGGGCGAGGCCGCGCCGCGCGACGCGGTCGAGCGCGCGCTGGCCGACGCGGGGACGGTGAGCGCCTGGCGCGAGCTCCGCATCGACGACCCCGTCCGCCACACCGCCGGCTTCGTCTACGTGGTGGCCGCCGAGCGCCCGCCCGCGACCGACCGGCGCTACGTCGGCTACCAGGCGGACGTCGACATCGTGAGCTCCGCCCGCTACCGGATCGGACTCGTCCACGCGCTCCCCAACTACTTCGCGCTCGCGCTGGCGGGCCCGTTCGGGCCGAACCTGCTGGACGGGCTCCGGCTCCGCGCGGAGGCCACGCTGCGCGCCAACCTCGCGCACTGGACGCTCAACGAGCAGCAGGGCCGCCACCAGCGGATCGCCTGGACGGCCGGGCCGGTGCGCGTCGTGCGGCGCTCGCGCCATCAGGTGTCGCTCGGCTTCGGCATCCACCTCACCGCGGGCGTCGCGCACACCTACTTCTATCCCCAGCACGTCTTCGGCCCGGGCTCGCTCAAGCTGCCGTTCTCCCCCGGGGTCTTCTTCAAGGACATCACCGCGCGCGGCGGCGCCGACGCGCGCGACCTGCGCGGCTGGCGCTACCACGCCGACGGCGTGCCGCCGAAGGGCTTCCTCGTCGACGGCCACATGGACGACGCCGAGCGCGCCTTCGACGGCCGCGGCGAGTGGTTCGCGCTCGGCCACCGGGACGAGGCGATCCTCTTCGTGACGCACCTGAGCGAGAACCTGCGCGCCCACACCGACCTCCGGCTCCTCTACCTGGACGACGCCAAGCGCCTTGCGCCGCCCGAGGACGTCCCGGGCTCCGTGCCCTTCGTCGGCTCCGAGAGCCGGCACGTCGAGAAGCTGCCCGCCGGGCGGTACCGCTTCCAGCTCGTGATCTACATGCTGCCGGGCTACCGTCGCGGCGACGAGCGGTCGCTCCTCGCCGACCTCGACGGTCCCCTCGGCGCCGAGGTCACGGCGGAGGGACCAGGCACTCCCGCAGCCGCGCCAGCAGCGCCTCGGTGAGGTTGCGGATGGGCTGGCGGTCGCCGCTCGAGAGATTGGCGATCGTCCCCGCTTCGAGGTTCACGCGCAGCCGCTGGCCGGTGTGGAAGACGGCCGGCGCGTCCACCTCGAGCGGCGGCAGCCCGGCGTCGAGCACGGTCTCGGCGAAGCCCGCCGCGAAGCTCGCCGCGACGACCGCGATCACGCCCGCCGCGGCGAGCGCGCGGGCCGCCGCCGCGCCCTCGGGCCCGGCGCCCAGGCGCTGCCCCGCCACCAGCACGTCGCCGGGACGGATCTCCGCGGCGAGCGTCGCGTCCAGGTCGGCGAAGAGATGCGCGGCGGCGTCCGCGGCCGCAAGGCCCGTGAATCGCCCGGGCAGGATGTCGGCGGCGCCGAGCGCGTCCGCAAACGACCAGGCGCGCCCGGTGAGCACCGGGAGCCGTGGCTCGCCGGGGCCCGGCATCTAGCGACTGAGGGCCGCGGCGAAGGACCAGCGCGGGCCGGGACGGACGGTGACCGTGCGCCCGGGGTGGCGGAGGATGACGCGCGCCTCGTCGGCCGTGATGGCGCGGCCGAAGATGCGGTAGCGGCCGCGCTCGTCTCGCTGGTCGTTCGCCCATCCGGCGAACTCCGCGGCGCTGGGCGCGTGACCGAGCGCGACCGCGCACTGGCGCACGACGAAGCCGAGCATGACCCTCAGCGGCTCCGGCTTCGCCTCCATGACGAAGTCTTCCCACGCACCCCGCGGGAGGGTCAAGCGCGCAGTGCGACTTGACAGCCCCCGGTACCGGCCGGCATCTGGATTGCAGTGAACGTCGACGGCCCCGCGCCGCACCCGCCCGGCCTGGCAGGACCGCCGCAAGGACGCAGCTTCGCGAGCTTCGACCTGCCTGCGCCCGTGGCCGCGGGGCTGCGCGCGGCCGGCTTCACGCACTGCACGCCGATCCAGGAGAAGGTGCTGCCCTTAGCACTCCAGGGCCGCGACGTCGCCGGCCAGGCGCAGACCGGGACGGGCAAGACCGCCGCCTTCCTGATCACGACGTTCACCCGGCTGCTCGCGCACGAGCGGCCCGGCCGGCCCGCGGCGCCCCGCGCGCTCGTGATCGCGCCGACGCGCGAGCTGGTGGTCCAGATCGCGGAGGAGGCGCGGTTCCTCGGCCAGGCGACGCCGTTCACCATCCACGCCGTCTACGGCGGCATCGACTACAAGAAGCAGCGCGAGCAGGTGCAAGCCGGCGTCGACCTCCTGGTCGGCACGCCGGGCCGCCTCATCGACTACTTCAAGCAGCGCGTCTACGACCTCCGCAGCGTCGAGATCCTGGTCATCGACGAAGCCGACCGGATGTTCGACATGGGGTTCATCAAGGACCTGCGCTACATCCTCCGCCAGCTCCCGCCGTTCGACCGCCGGCAGTCGATGCTCTTCTCCGCGACGCTCAGCTACGACGTGATGGAGCTGGCGTACGTGTTCATGAACGACGCCGTGAAGGTGTCGGCGTCGCCCGAGCAGGTGACGGCGGAGAACGTCCGCCACCTCGTCTACCACGTGGGCGTGCACGAGAAGCTCTCGTTGCTCGTGGGCCTGCTGCGTCGCTGGCCCGAGGGCCGCGTGCTCGTCTTCGTCAACATGCGGCGCACGGCCGAGCGGCTCGAGCGGAACCTCTCCGCCAACGGCTTGACCGCCTCCGCCATCACCGGCGACGTCGACCAGCGCCGGCGCCTGCGCATCCTCGCCGAGTTCAAGGACGGGACGCTGCCCATCCTCATCGCCACCGACGTCGCCTCGCGCGGGCTCCACATCGAAGGAGTGACCCACGTCGTCAACTACGACCTGCCGCTCGACGCCGAGGACTACGTCCACCGCGTCGGGCGGACGGCGCGGGCCGGCGCGTCGGGCGACGCCGTGAGCCTCGCCTGCGAGCACTACGTCGACGGGCTGGAAGCGATCGAGCAGTTCATCGGCTTCAAGCTGCCCTACGAGATCGCGGACGAGACGATGCTGGCGCACCACGTGCGCCACGCCCCGCGTCCCGCGGACGACGGGCGCCGCCGCGGCCGCGAGCGCGAGCGAGGGACGGGAGGGCGCGACCACGGCCGGCCGCACGCCCCGCCGCACCCGCCCCGGCTCGCCGAGACCCCACACCACGCACCGGCCGCCCAACACGCGCCGGCGGCCCACCACGCGCCGGCCGCCCACCAGGCACCGGCCGCCCACCACGCCCCGAACGCGCCCGGCACCGACGGCCCGCGCACCGAGAAGCGACGCCGGCGCCGGCGTCGGAAGCGAGGGGGCGGCCCGCCCGCGCCCCCCGGCACCGGCCCAAGCTGACGCCGGCTCAGCCCACGTCCGCGCAGACCACGTAGACGATGTAGGAGAAGGTCGCGGTCGAGCCGCTGTTGTTGCGCCAGGCGACCTGCCAGCCGTCGTCGGCGACCGCGGGCGCCGAGATCTCGATCTCGATCCCGGCCGCCTGCGCGTCGGCGCCGCCGCCGAGCGGCTTCTTGCCGGCGCTGCACGAGACGCCGCGGCTCGCGAGCGAGCCGTTCGGGAGGTTCGAGACCTGGCCAGAGCTCACCATCTTCTCCCAGCCGGAGAGCCCGGGCCCGCCCGGCAGACCCGCCGGCCCGTCTTGCCCGTTGCTCCCATCCCGACCCGCGGGGCCCGACGAGCCGTCGCGTCCGGGGCTGCCCGACGGCCCCGTCACTCCGAGCGCGCTCGCGTCGACGCGCTTCTCGCCCCGCGTGCAGCAGCGCTCGCGCAGCTTGATGTGCCGTCCTCGCTTGCAGATCACGAGCGCCGACTGGGCGTCGCCGCGCGCCGCCAGTGGACCGAGCAGCGCGAGGCTGAGCCCCGCACCGAGTGCCCACCCCTTCCGGGCATCCATCCGTGGCCTCCTCCCCCCGCGGCGCCTCCGCCTTCCGGAGCCGCGGCCAGGGCGAGCGCGATCGGCACGTGGCGGCCGGCGTCGCGCTCGCCGTCGATCACGATATCAGCGGTTGACCCACTGCATGTCCGCGTAGCGGTCGCCCGCGGCGACCCCCTTCGGCGCGACTTCGTCGATGCGCTTCACGTCCGCGGGCGTCAGCCGAACCGCGGCGGCACCGACGTTCTCCTCGAGGTACATGCGGCGCTTCGTCCCGGGGATGGGCACCACGTCGTGGCCCTGCGCCAGCACCCAGGCGAGCGCGAGCTGCCCCGGCGTCACGCCCTTCTCGGTGGCAACCGCCTTCACGCGCTCGACCAGCGCCAGGTTCTTCCCGAAGTTCTCGCCCTGGAAGCGGGGCGACAAGCGGCGGTAGTCATCGGGGGCGAGATCGGCTTCGCTCCTGAGCTGCCCGGTGAGAAAACCGCGCCCGAGGGGGCTGTACGCGACGAGGCCGATGCCGAGCGCGCGGAGCGCGGGGAGGACCTCGTCCTCGAGGTCGCGACTCCAGAGCGAGTACTCCGTCTGCACCGCACTCACCGGGTGGACGGCGTGCGCGCGGCGGATGGTCGCCGCCGACGCCTCGGAGAGGCCGACGTGCTTGACCTTGCCCGCCCGGACCAGCTCGGCCAGCGCGCCGACCGTGTCCTCGATCGGCACCGTCGGGTCGACGCGGTGCTGGTAGTAGAGGTCGACGTGGTCGACGCCGAGGCGGCGGAGCGACGCGTCGCACGCGGCACGCACGTACTCGGGCCGGCCGTTGATGCCGCGGATGGTCCGCCGCTTCTCGTCGCGCACGATGCCGAACTTGGTGGCGAGGACGACGCGGTCGCGCCGGCCGCGGATCGCGCGGCCCACCAGCTCCTCGTTGGTGTACGGGCCGTACATGTCGGCTGTGTCGAGGAAGTCTACGCCGAGGTCGAGGGCGCGATGGATGGTGGCCACCGCCTCCGCTTCGTCGGTGGTGCCGTAGAACTCCGACATCCCCATGCAGCCGAGCCCGATCGCCGAGACGACGAGCCCCTGCGTGCCGAGCCGACGCTTCTCCATGGCTTGCTCCTTCACGCCGCGCGCGCCTCCTCGCGCGCCGGCGGTCGCACCGCGAGGGCCACCACACCGAAGGCGACGAAGGGCAGCACGGCGTTGATGGCGAACGCGGTGGCATAGCTCCCTTGGCGGTCGTACAGCCAGGCGGTGGCGAGCGGCGCGAGCGCCGCCGCCCCGTCGTAGAAGAGCTTCATGCAGCCAAGGACGGCGCCCATCGCCCGCCGTCCGAACCACGCCACGACGGTGAGCGGCACGAGCGGCATGAGGCCGCCGTACCCGAGGCCGAAGACGACGACGTAGACGACGCGCACGCGGGGGGCGTCGGCGTGGAGCAGGAGCACGGCGCCGAGCGCCACCAGCGCGTAGTCGAGGAGGATGACGACGCGCGGCGCGACGTGGTCCCAGAGCGCGCCGAAGAGGAGCCGTCCGCCGCTCGCCGCGAGCAGCATCCACGAAAGGGTCGCGGCCGCTGGCACCGGCGCGACCCCCTGCTCGCGGAGGTAGAGGATCACGTGCTTGGTCGCCGCGTAGCACGGCCACGAGGCGCAGAAGAGCGCGCCGGCGAGCACCCAGAGCGACGGGTCGCGGGCCGCCACGCCGAGCGCGCCGCGGGTGGCGAGCCGCGCCGGCTCCGGGACGTCGTCACCGTACGGCGCGAGGCCCAGGTCCGCGGGCCGCTCGCGGACGAGCAGCCACACCACGAGCGGCGGCAGCGACCCCACAAGCGCCGCCAGCACGACGAAGGCCGCGCGCCAGCCGAGCCGCTCGGCGAGCAGCGTGACGGCGCTGGCCGAGGCCGCGCCGCCGAGCACGGTGCTCGCCGTGAGGATGCCGTTCACGAGCCCCAGCCGGGCGCGGAACCAGCGCGCCAGGAGCACCTGGTTGGGCAGCACGGTGACGCCCGACATGCCGACGCCGAGCACGACGCAGGCGAGATAGTAGCGCGCGAGGCTGCCGTCCATGGTCGCGAAGAGGACGAGGCCCACCGCCTGCACGAGGCTGCCGAGGACGAAGAGCCGGCGGATCGGGAAGTGGTCGAGGAGCGTGCCGGTCGCCGGGCCGAGGAGGGCGACCGTCGTCACCACGACCGTCATGCTCGCGACCGTCGCCGTCCTCGACCAGCCGAAGGCGGCGATCAGGTACGGATAGCTCGCGGTGAGCGCGAAGATGCCGAAGCCGAGCCCGAAAAACTCGATCGCCACCGCGGCGGCCACGATCCACCAGCCGTAGTGGACGCGACCCGGCGGCGCGACCGGGCGTGCGACGCTCACCCCTCCCGATACCGCAGCGCCGTCGGGGCGCGCAAACGGCCGCGGACGATGGCGGTGTCCTGCTTTCAGGACACGGGCGGCTCAGGTACGGCCGACGTACACGTAGTCGCGGATGCGCCGGAACTTCTTGTGGCCGAGCACCCGCTTCAGGAGGAGCCCGTCCCGGTCGGCGTACGGACGGTGGTCGATGATGCGCTCGGCGTCGGCGTCGCTGAGACCCGGGAGAGAAGCGAGCTCGTCGCGCGTCGCCGAGTTGATGTCGAGGCCGCGCGCCGGCTGTCGCGGCTGGCCGATGAGCCCCTGCCAGGTGTCGTGCGTGCGGCGCTCGACCTGCGAGCACCCGCTCGGGCCGGCGAGCGCCATGGCGGCGAGCGCGAGGACCGTCCAGCGACGCGTCGGGCGGCGCATGGGGGTCCCGGATATCGCACGCGCCGTGCGGCCTGCAAGCACCCTTGACGCCGTGTGAACGGCGGGCGTAGACCTCGCTTCAGGGATCCTGCGGACAGGGCGTCGCGACCCGGCGCCGGGAAAGGAGTCCGTCATGGCTACGCAGTCGGGAGTCACCACCTCCGGCGGCATTCCCGCCCACGGCGCCGCGCTCCCCGCCGTCTACGCCGACGGCATCCGGGCGGGGCTCGTCGGAGCGGCCACCATCGCGCTCTGGTTCTTCGTGCTCGATGCGCTCGCGGGCCGGCCGCTCTACACCCCGACCGTGCTCGGCACGGCGCTCTTCCGCGGCAGCACGGGGCTCGACGCGCCGACCCAGCTACCCATAGCACCGGACCTGGTGATCGCCTTCACGGCGGTGCACACGCTCGCCTTCGTGCTGATCGGCACCGCCACCGCGTTCCTGCTCGCGCTGGCGGAACGGGAGCCGCACGCCGGCTTCGGCGTCGTGATCCTGTTCGTCGTCTTCCAGTTCGGCTTCGTCGTCGTCTGCATGCTGGCGGCCGAGTCGGTGCTGTCGGCGCTCGCCTGGCCCGCGATCCTGGTCGGCAACCTGCTCGCCGCGGCCACCATGGGC
The DNA here is from genome assembly GCA_041496545.1 of Binatia bacterium. Lineage (GTDB taxonomy): Bacteria > Desulfobacterota > Binatia > DP-6 > DP-6 > DASRHG01. Next base: position 32,381 of record JBGQET010000028.1, read on the forward strand.
GCCATGCTGCGGTACCGCCACGCGGGGCTCACCATCGCACCCTAGGCTCCGGCAGCGCTTCGCTCGGGCTTCCGCCCCCACACCTGGAAGAAGAGGTGCGACACGACGAGTGTCCCGGGATGGTCGAGGTGGCGCTTCAGCTCGTCCATCAGCCGCGTCAGCTCCGCTTCGCGGATCAGGCCGTGGGCGATCACCCGCTCGCGCACGTTCTGCATGAAGTCCCAGAAGATGGTCCGCCGGTTGTGGCCCTCGGGGTAGACATGGACCACCGGGTTGACGTGGATGCCCACGAGCCCGGCGTCGTGGAACATGCGGTGCGTTCTCCGTCCGACGAAGAGATCGATGCCGTTCGCGCGCGAGTAGGCGTCGTAGACCTCGAACAGCCGGCTCCACGCCGGCGACGGCGGGTCGCACACGTGGGTCAGGTAGTCGGCTTCGTGGCTGGCGACCACGCCGCCCGGCCGGGCGAGCGCGACCATCTCCTCGACCACGCGCTCGGGCTCCGGGACGTTGACCAGGACGAGGCGGGCGTGGACCACGTCGAACGAGCCCCTCGGCAGCCCCGTCGCCTTCGCGTCGCCCGGCATGACCTCGACGTTGCCGAGCCCCCGCGCGGCCACGAACTCGCGGGCGGACGAAGCGGACTGGGGGTCCTTCTCGAGGCCGACCACCCTGCCCTCCGGCCCGACGCGCTCGGAGAGCAGGTCGAGAATCCCCTGCGGCCCGCAGCCGATGTCGATGGCGCGTGAGCCGGGTCGGACGTCGAGACGATCGAGCAGCCAGCGCGCTTCGTTCTCGAGCTCTCGCGCTTGCTTGCGCAAGCGCTCTTCTTCGGCGCGGCTGTGCCCGAGGATGTACTGCTCGTGCTCTGCCATGGCGCAGAAGCTAGCGCAGTCGCGGGACGTTGGGGAACGCCTTCCCCGGCTCCCGGGGGCGGGTTCCTCCGCACCCTCCTAGCGGGCGCGGGGCGGGAGCCGGCAGAGCGCGGGCGCCGGAACGCCCCGGCGCGCGAGCGCGCGCTCGAAGCCGGCGAGGATCTCGCGGCCGATCGCGATCCGGAACGCCCACTCCGCGGGCGTCTCCTGTCGCCGGCGCCACTCGGCAAGCCCGACGCGGCGCACGGCGCGGCGATGGCGGTCGGGGGTCTCCCAGTCGAGGCCGCGGCACTCGAGGTAGGCGAACTCCCCGTCGAGGCCGGCCACCAGCGCGGCCATCTCGCCGTAGATCGCGCCGTCGCGCGCGCGGGAGCCGGCGACGAGCGCTTCGGCGGCGTCGCGTGCCAGGACGAACGACGGCACGAGGAGGTCGAGGCGGCCGCCGACCCCGAGACGGCGCGCCATGAGCCGGTTGACGAGCGCCTCGCTCGCGTAGAGCGGGACGTGATGCGAGCGGTGCGCCTTCTCGGTCCGTCCCAGCACGAGCACACGATGGCGGCGCGCGAGCCTAAGCGCGGCTGCCAGCTCGCGCGGCGCGCGACGGAGCCAGTGGAGCGCGCGGTCGAAGTCGAGGTAGTGGACGTGGGGCGCACCGCGCTCGAGCCCGCCGCGCAGCGCCGCCCGGTAGAGCGGACCCCGGAGGTCGGCGCGCGACGCGGGCGCGAGCATGCCGGCGTCCGCGAGCGGCGCGAGCACCTTGGCCGACGTTCCGGGGCTCGCCGCCACCGTGACGTCCCGGTAGAGCGCCGCCAGGCGCGGCACCGCCCGGCGCACCTCATCGGCCAGGGCACCGCGCGGATCGTGCAGCGTCGCCGCCAGCGCCACGTCGAACGGACGCGGGGCTCGGGGTCGTCTCCGTCGGCGGCTCACGCCCGGGACTCTGCCAGCCCCGGGGCCGCGCGACCAGCGCTACGCGCGGCCCCCCACGACGCCCGCGGCCACCAGCGCGGCGATGCGCTCGGGCGAGTAGCGGAGCTCGGCGAGCACCTCCGCGCCGTGCTCGCCGAGCAGCGGGGCAGGACGGTCGAGCCGCGCCGGCGTGGCGGAGAGACGCACGAACGGCCCGGGCATGCGCAACGTGCCGAGGGACGGATGCGCCTGCTCGACGATCGCGCCCTCGGCCGCGAAGCCCGGATCGCACACCACCTCCTGGAGCCCGCGGCAGGGCGCGGCGGGGACGGCGGCTGCGCCGAGCTGCGCGAGCGCGGCGGCGCGCGGCAGCGCGGCGAGCGCGCGGCCGATCGCGTCCGCGGCGAGGCCGTCGGCCGGATCGTCGGCCGCGAGCGCGACGCCGGCCAGGCGGCCGAGCGCCGCGACCGCGGCGGCGCTGCTCGCCGCCACGGCGAGCCAGCCGTCGCGGCAGGCATAGAGGCGCCGGCAGGCGGACGGACCCAGGTAGTCGCGCCCGCCGCCGCGCGCCGGCCCGGCACCCGGGTGGAGCACCATGTCGGCCGCCTGGTCCACGAAGGCGGTGCGGAAGAGGCTCACGTCGACGCGCTGGCCGCGTCCGGTTCGCTCGCGCGCCACCAGCGCGGCGAGCGTGGCGAGCGCGCCGAGCGCGCCGGCGCAGTAGTCGTTGTAGGCGATCATGTGCAGCACGGGCTCGTCGTCGCCGCCTTGCGCGGCCGAGAGGCCCGAGCGCGCCTGGAACACGGGGTCGAAGCCGGGCAGCTCCGCCAGGGGCCCGGTCGAGCCGTAGCCGGTGATCGAGGTATGGACGAGGCGCGGGTTCGCGGCGTGAAGTGACTCCCAGCCGACGCCGAGGCGCTGCATCACGCCGGCGCGGAAGTTGTCGACCACGACGTCGGCGCGGCGCGCGAGGTCGAGGAGCACGTCGCGCCCCTCGGCGCGCTTCAAGTCGAGCACGAGCGAGCGCTTGCCGCGGTTCCACCCGACGAAGCCGAAGGCCGCCATGCGAAACGGGTCGCCCTCGGCGCTCTCCACCTTCACGACGTCGGCGCCCAGGTCGGCGAGCAGCATGGGGCAGAACGGTCCCGCGATGTAGCTCGTGAGATCGACGACGCGGATGCCGTCGAGGCAGGTGCGGGGCGGCCGCGCCGCGGGCGGGGGTTCCCGACGGCGCCGTGCCCGTGCCTCGGCGCAGACGGCGGCGGTGTCGGCGCCCGGACGCGACGCCGCCCGCGGCGGCGGCGCGGGCGTGTCGGAGAACAGCGCCGGGGCAGGCGGCTGCACCGTCGGGCCGAGCACCGGGTCGTCCAGCTCGGCGAGGAGGCCGAGCGCGCGCGCGTCGGGGTCGCGCAGGAACTGCTCGCGCGTCTGCACCGGACCGCACGGCACGTCACCGGCGCGCAGCAGCGCGAGCCACTCGGCCGTCGGCTTGGCGCGGAACATGGGCTCCAGCTCGCCGCGCACGAGGTCGCGGATCTCGCTGAGCCCGAAGGTGAGCGGGCTCGTCTGGAGGCGCGGATGCGCGAGCAGGTCCTCGCGGCCGAGGAGCGTCATCAGCTTCACCCAGAATGTCTGCGTGAGCGCGCCGACGAAGAGCCAGCCGTCGGCCGTGGGGTAGAGCGAGTAGGTGGGATAGACGCCGCGCGGGTCGCCGCCCCGCGAGAGCGAGCCCTCGTACTCGACGCCGGTGCCGGTGACGTACGTGCCGCTGTTCAAGGCGAAGGCGCCCTCGACGCCGCTCACCTCGACCGTCTGCGCGGGCGCGCCGCGCCGGCGCGCGAGCACCCCGCCGACCGTGCCGAGCGCGGCGAGGATGCCGGTCATGTAGCCCACGATGGGCGTCACCAGCCACACCGGGCGGCCCGTCCACGACCACTGGAGCGCATGCACCCCGGTGGCGGCGGCGACCAGGCCCTCGTCGGGCGGCAGCGTGGCGTGCCCGCCCCACGCGCTCACGCGGCAGGTGATGGGGACGCCGTCGGGCGCGGCGGGCGTCTCATCATCGACGATCAGCACGTCGGCGCAGGCGACGAGCGCGCGGCGGCACTCCTCGCCGCCGGTGACCGAGCGCTTGCCGCGGCCGAGGACGCGGTCGGCGGGCGCCGTGCGCGAGAGCCCCGGCGGCTCGAGCGTCACGACCTCGGCACCCAGGCCGGCCAGGAGGAAGCCGGCGTAGCGCGCCGCGAGGCCGCCCGCCGACTCGATCACCCGGAGGTCGGCGAGCGGGGGGGGTTCGGCCATGGGCGCGGAGGAAACCGCGCCCGGGGCGCGCTTGTCAACGCGCGTTCAGCGGCTGTACCAGTCGCGGTAGCCCGGGAAGGTGTAGCTGCGGATGCCCTCGTCCCGTCCGGCGAAGTACGGCTGGCTCGGGTAGTAGCCGCCGACGGTGGCGGGCGGGTAGACGTAGCCGCCGTACGGGTACGGGTAGTAGGGGGCGGGCGGGTAGTAGTAGGGCGGCGGCGCGTAGGGGTAAGGCGCCGGGTAGTAATAGAGGGGGGCCGGGACCGCCCGGGGGAGGCCGAAGCCGAACCCGAAGGACACGACCGGGTGCGCGGCCACCGGGCGGGCGAGCGCGACCAGGAGCGCCAGTGCCACGAGACCCAGGACGAGCTTCTTCATGTGTCCGACCTCCCTCCGCCCCAACACTACCATCCGATTCCGGTTGCGTCTTCAGCCCGCCCGCGGGATGACCTCGCGCCCGAACCAGTCGAAGCGCTCGCGCAGCTCGGCCAGGCTCCGCGCCGCGAGCCCGGCGTGCAGCGCCGTCGCACCCGCGCGACGCCAGCGCGCCACCGCATCGAGCACGGCGTCCGCCGTGGCGTCGGCCGCGACGCCGAGCGGCGCCACCACCTCGAAGTCCGCCGGCCCGCCGGCCGCGGCGCGCAGCTCCCGCGCCAGCGCGACGCCCGCGGCCAGCGCCTCCGGCGCGAGCTCCCACGGGATCCAGCCGTCGGCGAAGCGCGCCGCCCGGCGGACGGCGGCGCGCGAGTTGCCGCCCACCCAGATCGGCGGGCGCGGCTCCTGCGCGACGCGCGGCGACACCATGACGTCGCGGAAGGAGACGGTCTCGCCCTCGAACCGCGCCACCTCGGCCGTCCAGGCGGCGACGATCGCCTGCAGGTATTCGTCGCTCACCCGCCCGCGTCGCTCGAAGTCGGCGCCCAGGACCTTGAACTCCGGCTTCAGGTGCCCGCTGCCGACGCCGAGGATGAGCCGGCCGCCCGAGAGGTGGTCGAGCGTCGCATATTGCTTCGCCACCACCAGCGGGTGGCGGTACGGCAGCACGAGGACGTGCGGCAGGAGGCGGATGCGCTCCGTCGCGCCCGCCGCGAACGCGAGCGTGCTGCCGGCGTCGTACCACGTGGCGCCCATCGCCTCCGCCCGCGACACCGGCACGCACACGTGATCGCTGCACGACACCCACGCGAACCCCGCCCGCTCCGCCGCCCGCGCCGCCTCCCGGATCTCGGCGCCGCCCACGGTGCGCTCCCACGCCGGACTCCGCGACGGGATCTGCTGCACGGCCGGGAGCGCGGTGCCGAACGCGACCATGACCGCAGCTAGCATGAGCGCGAGCGCCGACGCCAGGCGCGCGCACGCTTGTGAGCGAAACTCGCGCCGCCGTCTGCTACCATGGCGGGATGCGGTCGGCGCGCGTCGTTCTCCTCCTGGCCGGGCTGTCCGCCACGGCGCTCGCCGCCGATCATCCGGTGAAGGGCGACCTCCTCCGTCTCCGCGACCCGTCGCGCGCGAGCGCGCGGGCGGTCGCCTTCCACTCCGGCCGGAGTGCCACGCTCACCGCGTCGCCCACCACCAACCCGCGGCGCTTCGGGGCGGTCCTCGAGGTCGCGGGCGCCGGCCCGGGCGACGGCACGACCGGCTCCGTCGCGCTCGAGGCCGGCCGCTGGCGCGGCCTCGGCCGCCCGGCGGGGAGTCGCGGCTGGCGCTACGCCGACCGCGCGGCACACGGCGGCATCCGGAGCATCGTCGTGCACGTGGGCGCGAAGGGGGGCACGTTCAGCATCAGCGGCGGGGGGAAGAAGTGGCCCTATCGGGTGAAGCAGCCACAGTCCGCCGTGGACGTGCGCCTCCGCCTCGGCGACGAGCTCTTCTGCGCACGCTTCACGAGCTTCGCGCAGAATCGCCCCGGGCGCCTCCTCGCTCGCAACGCGCCGCCGCCGGCCGACTGCGGCGGCGGGTCCCCACCTCCCGGCTGCGGCAACGGCGTGCTCGACGCCGGCGAGGGGTGCGACGACGGGAACGTCACCTCGCTCGACGGCTGCTCCGCCTCCTGCAACGTCGACGGCCCGGCCGGGCTGTGCGCAGGCGTGCCGGCGGACTCGGGCGCGCGGCTCGCGGCAGTGCCGGTCGTCTCGGGGCTCGAGAAGCCCACCCACGTGACCGCGCCCCCGCTCGACACGCACCGCCTGTTCGTCGTCGAGCAGACCGGCCGCATCCGTCTCCTGAAGGACGGCACCCTCATGCCGCAGCCGTTCCTCGACGTGGCGGGGAAGATCAGCCTGGACGACGAGCGCGGGCTCCTGAGCGTCGCATTCCACCCGCAGTACGCCACCAACCGTCGCTTCTTCATCTACTATACGAACCCCGACGGTGACCCGACCATCGCCCGCTACCAGGCGAGCCCCGACGGTGACGGCGCGGACCCCGCCAGCGAGCAGGTCCTGCTCACCATCCCCCACCCCGGGCACGCCAACCACAACGGCGGCCAGCTCGCCTTCGGCCCCGACGGCTTCCTCTACGCCGGCACGGGCGACGGTGGCGGCGGGGGCGACCCGGGCGGCAACGGCCAGAGCGACGCGACGCTCCTCGGGAAGCTGCTGCGGCTGGACGTCGAGGTCGAGACGGCGCCCTTCTACCGCGCGGCGCCCGGCAACCCCTTCCTCGGACCCGGCGATCCGCGCGACGAGATCTGGGCCAAGGGCCTGCGCAACCCGTGGCGCTTCAGCTTCGACCGCGCGACCGGCGACCTCTACATCGCGGACGTCGGGCAGGACGCGTGGGAGGAGGTCGACGTGCAGCCGGCGTCGAGCCCCGGGGGCGAGAACTACGGCTGGAACACGATGGAGGGGCTGCACTGCTTCAGCCCGCCGGCGGGCTGCTCGACCGCCGGCTTGACGCTCCCCGTGGTCGAGTACGGCCACGATCCCGCCTGCTCGATCACCGGCGGCTTCGTCTACCGCGGCTGTCGCATGCCCGACCTGCGCGGCACCTACTTCTACGGCGACCTGTGCGCGGGCTTCATCCGCACCTTCCAGGGCATCGCGGAAGGCGTGGCGCAGAACCAGGGCGACCGCTCGGCGGAGCTGACCCCGGACGGCGCGATGCTCACCACCTTCGGCGAGGACGCGCGCGGCGAGCTCTACTTCACCGACTACGCGGCGGGGACGGTGTTCAGGATCGTGCCGGGGAGCTGACCCCGTCGGGCAGCTGCTTCAGCTCGACGACGTTCCCGTCCGGGTCGTTGACGTAGAGCGAAAGGCCCGTGCCGTGCGCGCCGTAGCGGGGCGTCGGCTCGCCGATCAGCGTCACGCCCTCGGCCGCGAGCCAGCGCGCCAGCGCTTCCATGTCGCCCGCGGCGACGCCCAGGCAGAAGTGGTCGACGTTCCGCTGCTCGAACGCCGGCGGCGCGTCGGCGGGCACGAGGTCGACGAGGCTCCGCCCGGCGCGGAGCTGGACGAGGCCGATGACGTCGAGGCGGCGCTCCTCGGTGAGGCCGAGGATGCGCGTGTAGAAGTCGAGCGACCGCGCCTGGTCGGCGCAGCGGACGACGACGTGGTCGAGCTCGGCAACCGTGAACGGCCGGTCCATCACGCGCCCACGCGCCGCCCGACGATGGCCAGGTCGCGCTCGAGCCCGTCCAGCTCGGCGACCCGCGGCAGGAGCGCCCAGTGCTCGAAGCCGAAGCGCTCGAAGAGGGTGAGGCTCGGCGCGTTGTGCGCGAAGATGTACCCGAGCAGCGTGCGGAGCCCGAGCTCCGGCGCCCGCCGGATCGCCTCCGCGAGCAGCCGCCGCGCGAGCCCGTGGCGGCGCTCGGCCTCGGCGACGTAGACGCTCACCTCCGCCGTCGCCTGGTAGGCGGGCCGGCCGTAGAAGGACTGGAAGCTGAACCAGGCCGCGACGCCACGCTCCGAGTCGACGACCCAGATGGGGCGGGTCGGACCGTGCGCGCCGAACCACGGCACGCGGCTCTCGACCGACACGGGCTCGGTGTCGGCGGTCGACGTCCGGGTCGGGATCGTCGCGTTGTAGATGGCGACGATCGCCGCCAGGTCGGCGGGCCGCGCGTCGCGGATCGTCACGCGCGAGCGTTAGCCCCGCCGGGCCACGGCCGTCAACCGCGGCCGAGTCGCCGGACGAGGAAGGCGCGCGTCCGCTCCACCACCTCCTCGTCGCCGTGCACCTTGAAGGGGATGGCGAGGAAGTCGGTGGCGCCGGCCTCGGCGAGGCGGTCGAGCGCGGCGCCGACCGCGCTCTCGTCGCCGGCGAGGGCGACGTCGGCCGGTCCGTCGGCGCCCTCGCGGTCGAGCATGGCGCGGTACGACGGCAGCATGCCGTAGATCTGAAAGCCGCGCGCCGCGGACTCGCGCGCGGCGGCGACGTCCTTCGTCACCGCGATGGGCAGGCCGACCACGACGCGCGGCCGCGGCCGCCCCGCCTTCGCCGCCGCTTCGCTGATGCGCGGCACGGTGTGCTCGCGGATCGTCTTCAGCCCCGTCATCCACGTGATGGTGCCGTCGGCGACCGCGCCGGTGAGCGCGAGCATGCGCGGCGCGAGCGCCGCGACCAGCACCGGGCACGGCGTGGCGCCGGGCACGTTCAGCTGGATGTTCACCCGGTACTCCTCGCCCGCGTACGCGACGCTGCCGGTGTCGATGAGCGGCTTCAGGACGGCCAGGTACTCCTTCATGTGGCTGTACGGCTTGGCGAAGGAGAGGCCGAACATCCCTTCGATCACGAGCTGGTGCGAGAGCCCGACGCCGAGCGCGAAGCGCCCGCCCGCCGCCGCCTGCGCCGAGAGCGCCTGCTGCGCCATCGCCGCCGGATGGCGCGGGAAGGTCGGTACGACGGCGGTGCCGAGCTCGATGCGACTGGTGGCGCGCCCGCAGAAGGCGGCCGCCGTGATCGCGTCGAGGCCCATGATGTGCGCGAACCAGCCCGACGCGAAGCCGTCCGCCTCGGCGCGCTTCGCCTGCGCGATCAGGCCGTCCAGATCCGCGGGCGCGCCCGCGATGTCGCCGATGCCGATGCCGATCTTCATGCCGCGGATATAGAGGAGGCGGCCCTCTAATGATACCCTTCCCCGGTTTCGCATGACGGCGCGCCGCATCGTGTTCGTCGAGGCCAGCGTCGGGGGGGTCGTCGGGGGCTCGCTCACCGGCATCCTCCACCTGATCGCGCGCCTCGACCGCCGCCGCTTCGCCCCCGCGCTCGCGCTCTTCGAGCCGAAGGCCGTGGAGCTGGACGGCGTGCCGGTGCACGTCCTGCCGCCGCTCCCCGCGCAGGGCGCGGTCGGCGACGGGCCCCGGCTCGGCCGCGCGCTGCTGCGCGCGCGCGACCTCGTGACCGTCATCGCGCCCCGCGCCCGCGCGCTGGTCGCGCTCTTCCGCCGCGTCCGCCCCGACCTCGTCTACTGCGCCAACGGCCTGACGGCGAACCTCGACGGCGTGATCGCCGCCGCGCTCTGCGGGCTGCCCGTCATCTGCCACGAGAAGGGCTTCCGGCGCGTCGGGCCGGCGGAGCGCATGATGTCGCGCTGGGTTGACGCGTGCGTCTGCATGACCGACGAAATCGCGGCCCACTACCGTGCCCGCCACGTCCAGGCCCGGCGCTTCCTCACCGTCTACGACGGCATCGACACGACGAGCTTCGCGCCCGGCGGCGGCGACGCGGTCCGCCGCGAGTTCGGGATCCCCGCCGACGCCCCGCTGGTCGGCATCGTCGGCCACATCCAGGCGTGGAAGGGGCAGCTCCTCGTCGCGGAGGCGGTGGCACGGGCACGCGCGCGGATGCCGGCGCTCTACTGCCTCGTCGTCGGCGGCGTGCACCGCCAGGGCGAGGAGTACGCGGCCCGGCTCCGCGAGCGCATCGCGGCCCCCGATCTCGCCGGCCACGTGATCCTCGCCGGCGCACGGCGCGACGTCGCCGCCTGCATGTCCGCGATGGACGTCGTGCTCCACGCCTCCGTGACGCCCGAGCCCTTCGGCCGCGTGCTGATCGAGGCGATGGCCCTCGGCCGCCCGCTCGTCGCCCCGCGCGAGGGCGGCCCGCTCGTCATCGTCGCCGACGGGGAGTCGGGCCTCCTCGTTCCACCGCGCGACCCCGACGCGCTCGCCGACGCGATCACGGCGCTGCTCGACGACCCGGCGCGGCGGGCGGCGATGGGCCGCGCGGCGCGGGCGCGCGTCGACGCCGTGTTCGACATCCGGCATCATGCGCACGCCATGGAGGACGTCCTCGACGACATCCTCGGCGCGCGGCCGGTCGCCGCCGCCGCGGGCGCGCCGGCGTGAGCAAGGTCCTCGTCCTCGGCACCGACGAGCGGAGCTTTCTCGCCGTCGTGCGCTCGCTCGGACGCGCCGGGATCGAGGTCCACGGCGGCTGGACGGCGCCCGACGCGGTGGCGCGCGCCTCCCGTTACCTCCGGGTCGCGCACCAGCTTCCGCCGTACGCGCCCGGGGACGACGCCTGGCTCCGTGCGCTCACGGCGCTGCTCGACGCCGAGCGCTTCGACCTCGTCGTCCCCACCAGCGACCCGACGCTCATCCCGCTCCAGCTCCATCAGGCCGCGCTCGCGCCGCACGCGCGCCTCTACGTCCTCGGCGCGCGCGCCTTCGAGGTGGCGTTCGACAAGCGGAAGAGCCTCGAGCTGGCGGCGTCGCTCGACATCCGCGTGCCACGCGAAGAGGTCTTCGCCACGCCTGCCGACGCGGACACGGTGCTGCGCAGCTTCGCGCTGCCCGTGGTGCTGAAGCCGCGCACCTCGTTCCTCCCCACCGACCTCGGGCGGAAACGCGTCGTACGCACCGCCACCGACGCCGCGGCGCTGGCGCGCGGCCTCGCCGCCTTCGCCGCCGACGGCGAGGTGCTCGTGCAGGAGCGGCTCGCCGGCGTCGGCGCGGGCGTCGAGCTGATCGCAGACCAGGGCCGCGTCCTCGCCGCCTTCCAGCACCTCCGCGTGCACGAGCCGCACACGGGCGGCGGCAGCTCGTATCGCACGGCCGTGCCCGTCGAGCCGGCGCTCGGCGACGCCGCCGCACGGTTGATGGCGGCGCTCGACTACACCGGCGTCGCGATGGTGGAGTTCCGCGGCGACCCAGCGACCAGCCGCTGGGCGTTCCTCGAGATCAACGGCCGCTTCTGGGGCTCGCTGCCGCTCGCGATCGCCGCCGGCGCGGACTTCCCGCACTGGCTCTACCAGCTCCTGGTCGAGGGCCGGCGCGACTTCCCGCAGACCTACCGCGCCGGCCTCTACTGCCGGAACTGGACGCGCGACGCCGGCTGGCTCGCCGAGAACCTCCGCGCGCCACGCGCGGCGCGCGTGCCGCTCGCCCGCGTCGCCGCCGAGGCGGCGCGCGTGCTCGTCGGCCGCGAGCGGAGCGACACCTTCACGCTCGACGACCCGCGACCGGGGCTCGTGGAGGCGGGCCGGCTCCTCGGACGGGTCGCCGACGCGGTGCGGGCGCGCGCGCGGGGGGTCGTGGCGCGGCTCCCGCCCGTCCGTCGCGCGGGCGCGGCACGCGCCCGGCGCACGCTCGCCGGCGCCGGCAGCGTCCTCTTCGTCTGCAAGGGCAACATCTGCCGGAGCCCGTTCGCCGAGGGCTACGCGCGCGCGCGCTGGGGGGCGCGCGTGCGGGTCGCGTCGTCGGGCTACTTCCCGCGCGCCGACCGGCCGGCGCCGCCCGAGGCCGTCGACGCCGCGCGCGAGCTGGGCGTCGACCTCTCCGCGCACCGCTCTCGCGTGCTCGACGAAGGGGCGGTCCGCGCCGCCGGCGCGATCCTCGTCTTCGACGAGGAAAACTGGCTCACGGTGGCGCGCCGCTTTCCGCTTGCGCGCGGGAAGCTCCATCGCGTCGCCGATCTCGCGCCGGATGGACCGCGCCACATCGCCGACCCGTACGGCGGGTCGCTGGACGCGTTTCGCACGACGTATCGAGCCATCGCGCGCGCGCTGGACAACCTTTCGGCTTGACGGCGAGCGGGTGAATGCCGTAGCACGCCGGGAACACGTCGAAAGAGGTGCATATGCGTCTCGCCGCGATCTTCACGCTTGGGGCCCTGGTGACCGTCGTGCCGGCCGCGCGGGCCGTGGTCGTGCCGGGCGGCGGCGGGAAGTCGAGTGACTGCATCGCCGTGTTCGACTCCCCCCAGGCCAACAACCCGGCCCCGCCGCACCAGCCGAAGAACGTCGACTGCGTCGACGGCGATCCCACCTGCGACGGCGACGGGGCGCGCAACGCGCGCTGCAGCTTCGACGTCCGCCTCTGCGTGAACTCGACGGCGGTCACGGGCTGCGCGCCCGTCCGTGCGGACGAGGTCCTCGTGGACCACGCGCTCGACAACGGCGACCCGCGCTTCGACACCGACTTCCAGGCGCTCCAGGACCGCGCCAACCTGCTCGGCTTCCCGGACGTCGAGAGCCACGACAAATGCTCGCTCACGAGCGGCGTCACGATCGCGCTCAAGCCGCCGCGCTCGGCGGGCGGCGCGTGGGGGAAGGGGCAGAAGACGGTCCGCGTCCACGCCACCGGATTCGCCACCGGCCGTACCGCCCTCGACTCCGACGTCATGCACTTCACCTGTCGTCCGGAGGGGAACCACCGCTACGGCCCGCGCGACCTCTACACCTCCACCTTCGATCGCATCGCGCAGCAGGTGTTCGCGCAGAGCTGCGCGCTCTCCGGCTGCCACGACTCGAACAGCCACCGGGCCAACATGATCCTCCTGCCCGGCACGGCGTACTCGCAGGTCGTGGGCGCGACGCCCACGAACGGCGCCGCGGTCGCGGCCGGCTGGCTGCGCATCATGCCGGGCGACCCGACCCAGAGCTTCCTCTACCGCAAGATCACCTGCGACCTGCCCGCCGGCTTCGGCAGCTGCATGCCGCTCGTCGGCCAGCCCGTGTCGCCCGGCCTGATCGACATCATCCGACTGTGGATCCTGGGCGACGCGACGCTCGGCCCGGCGCCCGCGGACGGCTGGGTCGACGGCACGGACCAGTAGCCCAGGAGGCGAGGATGGCGGTCGCCTGGAATTTCGACAACGCGGCGCACCTCTTGCGGCGGGCGGCCTTCGGCGGCACCCCGGCCGAGATCCAGGCCTTCCACGACCGGCACACCGGCGTGGCCGACGCGGTCGCGGAGCTGCTCGGCTTCCGTCCGTCGAGCAAGAAGCCGCCCGGCGCGGGCAGCGTGAGCGCCTTCAACCGGCTCAAGATGCAGCGCTGGTGGCTGAAGCAGATGATCGCCAGCAAGAAGCCCGCCGACGCGGCGCACGAGAAGCTGGTCCTCTTCCTCCACAACCACCTGGTGAGCGGCGCGAACAAGCAGCCGAACCTCAAGTACATGGCGGTCCAGAACCAGCTCTTCCGCCTGAACGCCCGCGGCAACTTCAAGACCCTGGTCCGCGCCTTCAACCACGACCCGGCGAACCTCTACTACCTCGACGGCATCACGAACGTCGCCAGCAACGACGGCGTGCACGTGAACGCCAACGAGAACTTCGGCCGCGAGCTGCTCGAGCTCTTCACCCTCGGCGTCTTCCAGCTCGCCCCCGACGGCGGCCCCGATCCGATGAAGCCCAACTACACGGAGAACGACGTCCACAACATGGCCCGCGCGTGCACGGGGTGGGTGGTCGTCAAGGGCACCAAGGGCATCTTCTACGACCCCGACTGGGACGGCGGTCGCTACGACGACAACGGCGACGACGCACCCGATCCGATGACGATCTTCGGCCAGTCGAGCGATAACTTCCGCATCGATGGCCAGCCCGACGACGTGCTCGACCTCGTCTTCTCGCGCACCGACGCCGACGGCAACAACCAGGTCTCCATGTTCGTCGCCCGCAAGCTCTGGGCCTGGTACGCGTACCCGCCGCCGGCGCCCGGGCTGAAGGGGCTGCTGGCCGGTTTCGCGTCGATCTTCGCCAACGCCGGCTTCGAGCTGACGCCGCTCCTCCAGGCGATGCTCTCGCACGACGAGTTCTACAGCGACGCCGCCAAGCGCCGTCGCGTGCGCCACCCGGTCGACTTCGTGGTCGCCTCGCTGCGGGCGCTCGGCGTCGCCAAGACCGACGGCAAGACCGTCGGCGACTCGGACCGCGAGATGGGCGACCAGCTCCGCATCATGGGGATGGATCTCTTCCAGCCCCCCAACGTCGCCGGCTGGCCGGGCGGGCTCACCTGGATCAACAGCGGGACGCTGCTCGCGCGGCTCGACTTCGCGAAGAACCTGGCCGGCTCGGCCTTCGGCGTCCACCGTGTCGTCTTGAAGCCGATCCTCGGGCCGCTGTTCGGCAACGCGGCGGCGTCACCGGGTGCGGTGGTGGACGCCATCGTCCACCGGCTCGGCCTCGACGTCGGGCCCCTGGCGCTCACCAGCACGCAACGCACGGCACTGATCGCCTTCGCCACGGACAACGGCGCCAGGACCTCGCTCGACGTGTCGAACGAGTTCACCGACGACGTGAAGGTGAAGGTGCGGGGCGTCCTCTCGCTCGTGCTGCAGAGCGCCGAGTACCAGTTGCTGTAGGAGGAGCGGCATGGCGATCACCCGACGGCAGTTCCTGAAGCGCGGCGCGGCCACCGCCGCGGCGCTCACGACCTTCGGCCCCCGTCTCCGCTGGCTTCCCGGCACGGGCGTGAGCTACGCCGCGTGCAGCGGCGACACGATCGTCGTCTTCGTCCAGCTCTACGGCGGCAACGACGGCATCAACACCGTCTACCCGATCGGCGGCGCCGAGCGGACGAAGTACGAGACCTTCCGGCCGACCTTGAAGCTGCCCAAGACGTCGGGCGAGTTCGATCCGAGCTTCGTCACCACCTTCGGCAACTCGAGCGTGCTCTCGATCGGCGGCAACGCGAACGGCTCGAGTTACGCGATCCACCCCGCGATGGGCGCGCTCCACGCGCTCTACGGCCAGGGCCGGGCCGCGGTGGTGAACGGCGTCCACTATCCGTTCGCCGACCACTCGCACTTCCGGAGCGAGGTAATCTGGTACACCGCCGACCCGCTGGGCACGAGCGGCCAGGGCTGGTTCGGCCGCTTCCTCAACTACGGGGGCTGCTTCGGCGCGACCGACGTCCCCGCCGTGATGATGGGCGACGACCTGAACCCGCTCTTCGTCCCCACGCAGACCAGCCTGTTCGCGCTGAACCGCCTCTCCGAGCTCCAGTTCCCCGCCGACGGCGAGCTGGTCGAGAAGCAGAGCACCGTCTCCGCGCTCTACGACGCGAGCAACGACCGCGACCCGTCGCTCTTTCCCGAGCTGGTGTCGATCGGCAACACCGGCGTCGCGACGGTCAGCAAGATGCAGGACTACTACAAGGCGGGAAGCGGCCTCGCCAACGCCGGCAAGGTGGAAGCCCTTCTCCTCGACGGGAACGGCGACTACGACGCCGACAACGACCTCGTCTACGCCTCGCCGCTCAACCCGAGCAGCAACCCCGCCATCGCGGGCATGGACATGGCGCACGACCTGAAGCACGTCGCGGCGATGATCCGCGCCGACGTCGGGGCACGCTTCTTCCACGTCGCCACCGGCAGCTTCGACACCCACTCGAACCAGGAGAAGGGCTTCTACCACTCCTTCCTGCTGCGCGAGGTGAGCGAGTCGATCGCCGCCTTCTACAACGACATGAAGCAGAGCGTGACGCTGCCCGGCGGCTACGGCGGCTACCAGACGGGCGACCTGTCGACCAAGGTGCTCGTCGTCACGTTCTCGGAGTTCGGCCGGACGATCAAGCAGAACTCGATCAACGCCGGCGCCGCGGGGACGGACCACGCCACCTGCAACCCGCTCTTCGTCCTCGGCGGCACCGTGGTCGGCGGCCAGCAGTACGGCAGCTATCCGCTGCTCGACGACCCGGGCCAGTACGAGGACGACCTGAAGATGACCTTCGACTTCCGCGACGTCTTCGGCACCGTCCTGACGAGCTGGCTCGGCGTGCCGCTGACCGACATCGGGCCGGGACCGGGGAAGCTCCTCCCCGCGACGACGCAGACGGACCCGCTCGGGAAGAACTACGTGACCTTCACGCCGATCGGCTTCCTTCCCTAGGACGCGCGCCACCCCTCGCGGGTGACCAGCCGCTCACGCAGGCGAAGAGCACGGTCGCCACGTCCCCGCTCACGTCGGCGTCGCGACGAGTACCTCGGACGCGATCCCCCACTTGCTCGTCACGCCCCGATGCACCACGCGCCAGCGACCGGAGGGCAGGAAGGAC
>JBGQET010000029.1:0-46837 GCA_041496545.1 Binatia bacterium
GAGAAGGCGCCCGCGCGCCTCCGTGGCGTGCTCTCGGGGCTGCTGCAGGAAGGGTATGCCGTCGGGTATCTGCTCGCCGCGGGGTGCTACTTCCTCGTCTTCCCGCGCTTCGGGTGGCGGCCGATGTTCTTCGTCGGCGGGCTGCCGGCGCTCGTCGCCCTCTACGTCCGCTCGCGCGTCACCGAGTCCGAGGTCTGGGAGCGGAGCCGCCACGCGAGCTGGAGCGACCTCGGGCGGGCGATCGCCTCGAACGCGGGCCTCTTCCTCTACATCACGCTCCTCATGGCGACCTTGAACGGCGTGTCGCACGGCACGCAGGACATGTACCCGACGTTCCTCGAGACCGACTGGGGACTCACCCCGGGCGGGCGCGCCGGTGTGACGGCCTTCTCGATGGTGGGTGCGGTCGCGGGCGGAATCTGCTTCGGCATCCTCTCCGACCGCATCGGTCGCCGCCGGGCCATGCTGCTCGCTTTCGTGGGCGGGTTCTGCTGCATCCCGCTCTGGGTGTTCGCGCCCTCGTTCCCGCTGCTCGTCGCCGGCGCCTTCGCCATGCAGTTCATGGTGCAGGGCGCGTGGGGCGTGATCCCCGCGCACATCATGGAGCTGGCCCCCGACGGGGTACGCGGCTTCCTGCCGGGGTTCGCCTACCAGTGCGGTGTCCTGATCGCGAGCGCTGTCGTCTACCTGGAAGCCCTCTTCGGAGCCCGGACGAGCTACACGTGGTCGATGGCGCTCACCGCCGCGACGGTGTTCGTGCTGGCGGCGGCGATGACGGCGGTCGGCCGCGAGCGGCGCGGGGTGGTGTTTGGCGCGGGCGGGTGAGCCTACGCCGGCGCCGCGACCGCGAACGCCGCGCCGTCCTCCGTCGCCTGCGTGTTCCACTCGAATGCGTCCGCGAGCAGCGCGCGCGTGCGAGCGCCGATGAGAACCGCGCCGGGCGAGCACGCGTGCTGCAGGCGCGCGGCGACGTCCATCGCCGAGCCGACGACGGTGTAGTCGCGCCGGCCCGGTGAGCCGAAGCTGCCGACGACGGCGGGGCCGGTGTGGATGCCGATCCGCACCCGGAACGGGTGCTCGACGCCCTCGGCGAGCCACCGCTCGGCGAGCTGGCGGACGCGTCGCTGCATCGCGAGCGCCATGCGGACGGCCGCTTCCGCCTGCTCGCGCTCGGGGCGGGCTTCGGGAGCGCCGAAGAGGACGATCAGCCCGTCGCCGACGAACTTGTGGATGGTGCCGCCGTGGGCCTCGGCGATGGCGGCCATCTCGGAGAGGTAGACGTCGAGCAGGCGCGCGAGGTCCTCGCCCTCCATCTCGTCGGCGGTCTGCGCGAAGTCCTGGATGTCGGTGCAGCAGACGGTGAGGGCGCGGCGGTCGTGCCCCTCGGCCGCCGGCGTGCCGCCGGCGAGCAGGGGGTCGGCGAGCTGCGCGGGGACGTAGCGCAGGATGAGCGCGTTCACGCGGTCGAGGCTGGCCGTGGTCTCGCGCAGCCGCCGCTCGCGCTCGTGCCAGCGGTCGACGGCGTAGACGAAGAGCACGAAGAGCGCGACGTAGGTGACCATCGTCGGAACCCCCGTGCCGACGAGCCAGAGCGTCGCGAGATGCCCGTCGGCGTACGGGGGGCGGAGAAGGAGCGGCGCATAGGGGACGAGCCCCGCCTGCTCGGCGACCGTGGTGCCGAGGACGATCGCGGCGAAGACGGCGAGCCCCGGGGTGACGAGCCGCGACTCGAAGACGATCGCCGCCCGCCGCGTCGATGCCGACGACGGTCAAAAAGAGGTTCGTCACATGGCCCGAGACGTAGGAGAAGAACGCGAAGGCGGCGTTCCAGAAGAGGAGCGCGGCGCGCACGAGTCCGTCGCCGTCACCGCGCTCGCCCCGCGCGCGGACGAGGATGGCGCCCGTGCCCGCGAGCGTCGCGAAAACTGCGCCGACCGTCACCAGCGCCCACCGCGGGTCGACGCACGGCGCCGTGGCCGGAAATGCGACGACCCAGCTCAGGAAGGCCAGGTAGTACAGCGCGAACGGCACGAGCACCGCGCCGACCAGCCGGACCTGCTCGGGGCGGCTCCACTCGAGCGGGTTGCCGAGGAGGCGCGCCAGCAGACTCCGCGGAGCAGACGTGGCCGCCGCGGGGGCCGGCGCCGGCGCCGGCACGGCGTCGCCGAGCGGCCCCGCGACCTCGTGCACGCGCAGCGGAGCGCGGATCCCCTTCACGGTGATCTCGCCGCGCGGGCGGCAGGCGACGGCGTGGCGGACGAGGGCGAAGGTCGGATGGCCGAGGACGATGCTGCCCGGCGTGCATTGCTGCTGGAGCCGCGCGGCGACGTTCACCTGCCGGCCGATCGCCGTGTAGTCCATCCGCCCGGCGGAGCCGAAGTTGCCGAGGCTCACCACGCCGGTGTTGACGCCCACGCGGAGCGCGAGGTCGCGTCCGACGCCCGCCGCGCGCCACGGCGCGGCGAGCGCCGCGATGCGCGCCCGGAGGGCCTGCGCCATCTGTACCGCGCGGACCGCCGCCTCGCGCGGCTCGCCGCCCTCCACCCCGAAGAGCACCAGCGCCGCGTCGCTCACGAACTTGTCGACGGTGCCGCCGAAGCGCGCCGCCAGCTCGGTCACGGCCGCGAGGTAATCGTCGAGGACGCGGGCGAGCGCCGCGTCGTCGAGCGTGTCCGCGATGCGGGCGAAGTCGGCCAGGTCGCAGAAGACGATCGTCAGCTTGCGGCGCTCGTGGACGCCGGTCGTCTCGGGCAGCGTGCCGTCGACGATGCGCGCGGCGAGCTCCGGTGCGACGTACCGCCGGACGAGCTCGTTCGCGTGCTTGAGCTCGGCCT
Source organism: Binatia bacterium (assembly GCA_041496545.1). Lineage (GTDB taxonomy): Bacteria > Desulfobacterota > Binatia > DP-6 > DP-6 > DASRHG01. Next base: position 2,835 of record JBGQET010000029.1, read on the forward strand.
GGGTCCGCGCGAGCCGCTCCTCGCCCTCGCGCCAGCGGTTCACCACCCAGTAGAGGACGGCCACGGTGAGCCCGAAGGCGGCGAGCGCCGGGCCGCCGACGCAGACGAGCCACCAGGTCGACAGGTGCCCGTCCGCGAACGGCGCCACGGCGAGCACGGGCGCGTACGGGATCAGACCCGCCTGCTCGGCGACCGTCGTCACGAGCACCGTGCCGGTGAGCGTCCAGAACCCCACCTTGAGCGGACCGCGGTCGATGAGGAGGAGGCCGGCGGTGATGCCGCAGGTCGCGGCGGTGCCCGTGACCGGGTTAGAGCATGATCGCCGTCCATCCGACGACGTAGACGACGAGCTGCTCGCGGAGCGCCCACAGCATGACGTCGGGCCGGAGGAAGGGCGCCAGCTCGGGGAGACACCGCCCAGACGAGGCCGAAGGGAATGATGCCCGAGGTGACGAGCAGCACCCGGTCTGCGGGAGACCAGGAGCGAGGATCCTGGGCGAGGAGCCGCGCGAGGAGACGCCGCATCGTGCCGGTTCGCGGGTGGACGTTTGCCCGCGTCGCGTGCCGCTTGCAAGGGCCGCCGCGTCGGCCGCGGTATCTTGCACTGGCCCGGGATTCCCCTACAGTGTGCCGCCGCATGGCGGAGCCGACTCTCGGCGTGATCGGCGGCAGCGGCCTCTACGAGCTGCCCGGCCTGGCGGCCGTCGAGCGCGTAAACCTGACGACGCCCTTCGGCGACCCCTCCGATGAGTTCGTCGTCGGCACGCTCGGCGGCACGCGCCTCGTGTTCCTGCCCCGCCACGGCCGCGGCCACCGGCTCCTGCCCACCGAGCTGCCCTTCCGCGCCAATCTGTACGGCTTGAAGCAGCTCGGCGCCGAGTGGGTCGTCGCGGTGAGCGCCGTCGGGAGCCTGCGCGAGGAGATCGCGCCCGGACACGTCGTGGTGCCCGACCAGTTCATCGACCGCACGTGCCAGCGCGCCAGCTCCTTCTTCGGGCGCGGCGTGGTGGCGCACGTGCAGTTCGCCGACCCGCTCTGCCCGAACCTCTCGCGGGCCCTCGCCGCGGCGGCGCGAGCCGAGGGCGCTGTGGTTCACGCCGGCGGCGTCTACGTCTGCATGGAGGGCCCGCACTTCTCCACCCGCGCCGAGTCGAACCTCTACCGGAGCTGGGGCGCGTCCGTGATCGGCATGACGAACCTCCAGGAAGCGAAGCTCGCGCGCGAAGCCGAGATGTGCTTCGCCACGCTCGCGCTCGCGACGGACTACGACTGCTGGCACGGCTCGCACGCCGACGTCGACATCCAGGACATCCTCCGCGTGCTCGCCGCCAACGTCGACCTCGCGCGCCGCACGGTGGTGCGCGTCGCGGGGACGCTGCCGGCACGAACGGGGTGCCCGTGCCCGACGGCGCTCCAGCACGCGATCATCACCGACCGCGCCGCCATCCCCGAAGCCGTGAAGCGCGACCTCGAGCCGATCGCGGGGCGCTACCTGTGACCCGCACCGGCATCGTCGTCACGGGCTCCGTCGCCTACGACTACCTGATGACGTTCCCCGGCCGCTTCCTCGACGTCATCGTCCCCGACCGCATGCACCGCCTCTCGGTTTCGTTCCTGGTCGACGAGATGCGCCGCGTCCGGGGCGGGTGCGGCGCGAACATCGCCTACAGCCTGGCGCTCCTCGGCGCGCGCCCGATCCTCATGGCCGCCGCCGGCCTCGACGCCGCGGATTACCGTGCCTGGCTCGAGCGCGAGGGCGTCGACGTCACGCACCTCGCGATCCACGACGACATCTTCACCCCCTCGTTCTTCGTCTCGACCGACCTCGACCAGAACCAGATCGCCACCTTCTACGCCGGCGCGATGGCGCGCGCCCGCCAGCTCTCGCTGCGCCGCCTCGACGCCGCGAGCCTCGCCTGGGTCGTCATCTCGCCGAACGACCCCGACGCCATGCTCCAGTACGCCGCCGAGTGCCGCGAGCTCGGCATCCCCTACGTCTACGACCCGAGCCAGCAGGTCGCGCGGCTCACCGCGGAGGACTTCCTCGCCTGCCTCGACGGCGCGGCGATCCTCGTCGGCAACGAGTACGAGTTCGGCATCGTCGAGAAGAAGACCGGGCTCTCCGAGGCCGAGATCCTGGGGCGGGTGCCGGTCGTCGTCGTGACGCGCGGGGCCGAGGGCTCGACGATCGCGTTCCGCGGCGGCACCGACGAGTCGCCGCGTGGTGCGACGACCGTCCGCATCCCGCCCGCGCGGCTGCGCGGCGCCGCGCTCGACCCGACCGGCGTCGGCGACGCGTTCCGCGCCGGGCTCATCGCGGCGCGGGTGGCGGGCCTCGCGTGGCCGACGGCGGGACGGGTGGGAAGCCTGGCGGCGGTCTACGCCCTCGAGACGGTGGGGCCGCAGCCGGCGCGCTACACGATGGCGGACTTCCTCTCGCGCTACGCGGAGAACTTCGGTCGTGACGGGACGAGCGGTGTCGAGCGCCTGGCACGATCCGGCTGACCCGGCCGGCACGGTGCCGGAGCCGGCCGCGCCGGCGCCGGAGCTGTCGGTGGTGATCCCCGTCTTCAACGAGGCGGGGAACATCGAGCCGCTGCTCGCCGAGCTGGGCGCGGTGCTCGATCAGATCGGCTGGACGGCGGAGATCGTCGCGGTCGACGACGGCAGCACCGACGAGACGTGGGCGCGCCTGGTGGCGGCGCGCGCCGGCGAGACGCGACTCCGCCCCATCCGCCTGGCGCGGAACTACGGGCAGACCGCCGCGCTCGCCGCCGGCATCGAGCACGCGCGCGGCGCCATCCTCGTCACCATGGACGCCGACCTCCAGAACGACCCGGGCGACCTGCCGCGCATGCTCGATGCCCTCGGCCCCGAGGTCGACGTCGTGAACGGCTGGCGCACGCCGCGCCGCGACCCGTGGCTCACGCGCCGCCTGCCGTCGCACGTCGCCAACCGGTTGATCAACGTCGTCACCGGCACGGAGCTGCACGACTACGGCTGCACGCTGCGCGTGATGCGAGCGGCCGTCGCGAAGCAGCTCCAGCTCTACGGCGAGCTTCACCGCTTCATCCCGGCGCTGGCCGCCGACCTGGGTGCCCGCATGGTCGAGCTGCCCGTCCACCACCGGCCGCGCACGATCGGGCGCTCGAAGTACGGCCTGTCGCGCACGCTGCGCGTGCTGCTCGACCTCCTGACGGTCAAGTTCCTCTCCGGCTTCTCGACCCGCCCGATCCAGCTCTTCGGGCTCTTCGGCCTCATCTGCGCCGCGGCGGGCCTGGGGCTCACCGCCTACCTCGGCTTCGAGAGGATCGTGTACGGCGAGAAGCTGGGCGGCCGCCCGATCGTGCTGCTCGCGATCCTCGCCGTCGTGGTAGGGGTGCAGTTCGTGTCGATGGGGCTGCTCGGTGAGATGATGGTGCGGACGTACCACGAGTCGCAGGCGAAGCCGATCTACCGCATTCGAGACGGCGCGTAGCTCGGCCTGCCGCTGTGCGAAGGCCGGCTGATCACGTCCGTCCCGCTCGCTCTCAATTGACTTCGAGGGGACCCGCCGGTATCCCTGGCCGGCTATGAAGCTCTGCGTCGTCGGCACCGGCTACGTCGGGCTCGTCGCTGGGACCTGCTTCGCGGAGAGCGGGAACGACGTCGTCTGCGTCGACGTCGTCGCCGAGAAGGTCGAGGCACTTCGCCAGGGCGTCGTGCCGATCTACGAGCCGGGGCTCGAGGAGCTGATCCGCCGCAACGTCGCCGAGTCGCGCCTCGGCTTCACGACCGACCTCCCGGACGCCGTGCGCCGGAGCCTCGTCTGCTTCGTCGCCGTTGGCACGCCGGAGGGCGCCGACGGCGGCGCCGACCTCTCCGCCGTCTGGGCAGTGGCGCGCGAGATCGCGCACACCATGGATGGGTACCGAATCATCGTGACGAAGAGCACCGTGCCGGTCGGCACCGCGGCCCGCCTCCGCGAGGAGCTGGGGAAGCACACGACGCACCCCTTCGACGTCGTGTCGAACCCGGAGTTCATGAAGGAGGGGGCGGCGATCGAGGACTTCATGAAGCCCGACCGCGTCGTGATCGGCTCGACGAGCCAGCGCGCGACCGACGTCATGCGCGAGCTCTACGAGCCGTTCGTCCGCACCGGGAACCCCATCCTGGTCATGGACAACGCCAGCGCCGAGATGACCAAGTACGCTGCCAACGCGCTCCTCGCCACCCGCATCTCGTTCATGAACGAGATCGCCAACCTCTGCGAGCGCGTGAGCGCCGACGTCGACCAGGTCCGGCGCGGTATCGGCTACGACCGGCGGATCGGTCACCACTTCCTCTTCCCCGGCGTCGGCTACGGCGGCTCCTGCTTCCCGAAGGACGTGCAGGCGGTCGTCCACACCGCGCGCCAGCGCGGCATGGACTTCCCGCTGCTGCGCGCCGTCGAGGACGTGAACGAAGCGCAGAAGCGCCGGCTGGTCGAGAAGGTGGTGGCCGAGTTCGGCGAGGACCTGAAGGGCAAACGCTTCGCCGTATGGGGGCTCGCCTTCAAGCCGCGCACCGACGACATGCGCGAGGCGCCGGCGCTCACCGTCGTGGAGGGGCTGCTCGCGCGCGGCGCCGCGGTGGCCGTGCACGACCCGGAAGCCCTGACCGAGGGGCGCAAGCACTTCGGCGACCGCGTGAGCTACCACCGCACCAACTACGAAGCGCTGGACGGCGCGGACGCGCTCCTCATCGTGACGGAGTGGAACGAGTTCCGCCGCCCCGACTTCGCGCGCATGAAGAAGGCGCTCCGCCGGCCGATCATCTTCGACGGCCGCAACCTCTACGAGCCCGACGTCATGCGCGACCAGGGCTTCACGTACCTGCCGATCGGGCGCGCGGTCGTGCGCGCGGGCGCTTGATGGCGCGCGTCCTCATCACCGGCGGCGCGGGCTTCATCGGCTCGCACCTCTGCGAGCGCTTCCTGGGCGAGGGTGACGAGGTCATTTGCATGGACAACCTCATCACCGGCTCGGCGGACAACATCGCCCACCTCTTCGCTGACAAGAAGTTCATCTACATCCAGCAGGACGTCACCAACTACGTCTACGTGAAGGGTCCGCTCGACGCGATCCTCCACTTCGCCTCTCCCGCGAGCCCCGTCGACTACCTCGAGCTGCCGATCCAGACCCTCAAGGTGGGCTCGCTCGGCACGCACAAGGTGCTCGGCCTGGCGAAGGAGAAGGGCTCGCGCTTCCTGCTGGCCTCCACCTCCGAGACGTACGGCGACCCGCTCGTCCACCCCCAGAACGAGGACTACTGGGGAAACGTGAATCCGATCGGTCCGCGCGGCGTCTACGACGAGGCCAAGCGCTTCGCCGAGGCCATCACGATGGCGTACCACCGCACGCACAAGGTCCAGACGCGGATCGTCCGCATCTTCAACACCCACGGCCCGCGCATGCGGCTCAACGACGGCCGCGTGGTCCCCAACTTCATCTCGCAGGCGCTGCGCGGCGAGCCGCTCACCGTCTACGGCGACGGCTCCCAGACGCGGAGCTTCTGCTACGTCTCCGACCTCGTCGAAGGGATCGTCCGGCTGCTGCGCTCCGACTACAGCAACCCCGTCAACTGCGGCAACCCGATGGAGGTCACGATCCTCGAGTTCGCCAAGCGCATCAAGGCGCTGACGAAGAGCAAGAGCGAGATCGTCTTCCGTCCGCTGCCCGAGGACGACCCGAAGGTCCGCCAGCCGGACATCACGCGCGCCAGGAAGCTGCTCGGGTGGGAGCCGAAGGTCGGCCTCGAAGAGGGGCTCAAGCACACGATCGACTACTTCCGCGGGAAGGTGCTGCAGGGCGCATGAAGATCCTGGTGACGGGTGGCGCGGGCTTCATCGGCTCGCACGTGGTGGACGCGTACGTGGCCGCGGGCCACGAGGTGATCGTCGTCGACGACCTCTCGACCGGCCACCGCGAGAACCTGAACCCCAAGGCGAAGTTCGTCCAGCTCGACATCACCGACCCGAAGACCGTCGAGCTGATCCGCGACGAGCGTCCCGCGGTCTTGAACCTGCACGCCGCCCAGATGGACGTCCGCCGCTCGGTCGCCGATCCGATCTTCGACGCGCGCGTCAACATCCTCGGCACCATCAACCTGCTCGAAGGCGCGCGCAAGGCGAACGTGCGGCGCGTGATGTTCGTCTCGTCGGGGGGCGCGGCGTACGGCGAGCAGGAGACGTTCCCGGCGCCCGAGAGCCATCCGACCAATCCCCTGAGTCCCTACGGCGTCAGCAAGCGGTCGGGGGAGCTCTACGCCTTCTTCTACCAGGCGGAGTACCACATCCCGTTCATCGCGCTCCGCTACGCCAACGTCTACGGGCCGCGCCAGGACCCGCACGGCGAAGCTGGGGTGGTCGCCATCTTCAGCGGCAAGATGCTCCGCGGCGAGCCGGTGACCATCAACGGCGACGGCAAACAGACGCGCGACTACGTGTTCGTGGGCGACATCGCGCGTGCGAACGTGCTCGCGCTCGAGAGCCTCGCCACGGGTCCGCTCAACATCGGGACCGCCAAGGAGACCGACGTGAACGAGCTGGCGGGCCTGCTGCTCGAAGCCGCCGGCAGCCGCTCCGAGGTGAAGCACGGCCCGGCGAAGCAGGGCGAGCAGCGCCGGAGCGTCGTCGACTGGAGCCGCGCCGCGCGCGAGCTCGGCTGGCGTCCCGAGGTGCCGATCGCCGAGGGGCTCAAGCGAACGGTCGAGTGGTTCCGCGCGCGCGGCTGATCCTCACGGTCTGCGCCGCCGCGTGCGCCCGCGGCCCCGTCGTGGTCGAAGAGGGGCCCGAACCCGTCGTCTGCCGCCGCGGCCCGGAGTGCGACGCCAAGTGGCGGCGCGCGCGCGAGTGGGTCGTCGCGCACTCGCACTGGGCGATCCGGCAGGACACCGCCGCGCTGATCGCCACCGACGGCCCCGGCGATACGCGCGACGCCGCCTTCGTCATCCACCGGGTCGCGAGCGCGACGGAGGCGGGGACCGACGTCATCGTCTTCGGCGCCGGCTGCACCGACCGCGTGCGTGCCTTCGTCGACCACGTGCCCGCGCGCGGCGACCGCTGGCGGAACGTCAGCGGGCCGGACGCGAAGTACACGGAGTGCACCCCGCCGGTGGGCGAGCTCGAAGCCGACTTCGTGCGCTTCGTGAACGCGACGGCGCGTTGAGCCCGAGCCGGCCGTTCACACCGTCGCTTGCCCCTCGCGCCGCCGCCCCGTAGAGTCGCGGGGTTTTGGACCCGGCCCGCATCCGCAACTTCTCGATCATCGCCCACATCGACCACGGGAAGTCGACGCTCGCCGACCGCCTGCTCGAGCGCACCGGCGCCGTCTCGGCGCGCGAGATGTCGGCGCAGTTCCTCGACGACATGGACCTCGAGCGCGAGCGCGGCATCACCATCAAGGCGCGCGCCGTGCGGCTCGACTACACCGCGCGCGACGGGCAGGCGTACGTCCTGAATCTCATCGACACCCCCGGGCACGTGGACTTCACGTACGAGGTGTCGCGAAGCCTCGCGGCGTGCGAGGGGGCGATCCTGGTCGTCGACGCGTCCCAGGGCGTGGAGGCGCAGACGGTCGCCAACGTCTATCTCGCGCTCGACCACGACCTCGCCATCGTCCCGGTGCTCAACAAGATCGACCTGCCGAGCGCCGAGCCCGAGAAGGCGCGGCACCAGATCGAGGACATCATCGGCCTCGACGCCGCGCACGCCATCCTGGCGAGCGCCAAGGAGGGGATCGGCACCGACGAGATCCTCGAAGCGGTCGTGCGCGACATCCCACCGCCGAAGGGCGACCCCGGCGCGCCCACCGCCGCCCTCATCTTCGACTCCTGGTTCGACCCGTACCACGGCGCCGTCGTGCTCGTCCGGGTCGTCGACGGCCGCCTCGCGAAGGGCCAGCGCATCCGCATGATGTCGACGGGCAAGGAGTTCCTGGTCACGCGCCTCGCCGTGCTGGCGCCGCGCGCGGTCGAGGTGGCGGAGCTGGGTGCCGGCGAGGTCGGCATCCTGTCGGCCGCGATCAAGGAGGTCGGCGACACCAAGATCGGCGATACCATCACCGACGCGGAGCGCCCGGCGGCGGCGGCGCTCCCGGGGTTCCGGCCGGTCAAGCCGATGGTCTTCGCCGGCCTCTACCCGACGGAGTCGGCGGAGTACGACGCGTTGCGCGACGCGGCCGAGAAGCTCCGGCTGAACGACTCGTCCTTCACCTACGAGCCGGAGACCTCGCTCGCCCTCGGCTTCGGCTTCCGCTGCGGCTTCCTCGGGCTCCTCCACCTCGAGATCGTGCAGGAGCGGCTCGAGCGCGAGTTCGCCCTCTCCCTCATCACCACCGCGCCGACGGTCGCCTACAAGGTCGTCAAGCGCGACGGCGAAGCGATCGTCATCGACAGCCCCGCGAAGCTCCCGCCGCCGCTCCAGATCGACCACATCGAGGAGCCCTTCATCAAGGCGAGCATCCACATGCCGACCGAGTTCGTGGGCGGCGTCCTGGCGCTCTGCGAGGAGCACCGAGGGAAGCAGATCGAGCTCCGCTACCTGGGCGAGACGCGCGTCATGCTCGTCTACGAGCTGCCGCTCACCGAGATCGTCGTCGACTTCTACGACCGGCTCAAGTCGATGACGCGCGGCTACGCCTCGATGGACTACGAGTACCTCAACTTCCGCGCCTCGGAGCTGGTGAAGCTCGACATCCTGATCAACGGCGACATCGTCGACGCGCTCTCCGTCATCGTCCACCGCGACGGCGCGTACCTCCGCGGGCGCGACCTCGCACAACGGCTGCGGGGTCTCATCCCGCGGCAGATGTTCGAGGTCGTGATCCAGGCGGCGATCGGCGCCAAGGTGATCGCGCGCGAGACGGTGAAGGCGCTGCGGAAGAACGTCACGGCCAAGTGCTACGGCGGCGACATCACGCGCAAGCGGAAGCTCCTCGAGAAGCAGAAGGAAGGGAAGAAGCGGATGAAGCAGGTGGGGCGCGTCGAGATCCCGCAGGAGGCGTTCCTCGCGGTCCTGAAGGGTGGCGGCTGAGCGACCCGTCGTCTAGGATGCGCGCCCATGCCTGAGCCTGCCGCCCGTCCCCAGTCCGCCGCCGTCGTGCGCCCCGTGCGGCGCTCGAAGTCGACCTTCCGCGAGTACGCGGAGGCCCTCGGCGTCGCGCTCCTGCTCGCGCTCGTGATCCGCACCTTCGTCATCCAGGCGTTCAAGATCCCGTCCGGCTCGATGCTGCCGACGCTCGAGGTCGGCGACCACATCCTGGTGAACAAGTTCCTCTTCGGCGGACGGATCGAGATCCCGCTGACGCAGTACTCGCTCGGCCAGCTCCCGGGGCTCCGCCGCCCCATGCCGGGTGACGTCATCGTCTTCATCTGGCCCAGGGACCGCTCCAAGGACTTCATCAAGCGCGTCGTCGCGGTCGGCGGCCAGACGCTCGAGGTGCGCCAGAGCAGGGTCTACCTCGACGGCAAGCCGTGGGACGACCCGCACGGCACCCACATCGACCACAACCCCACCAACGACAACTACGGTCCCTTCACGGTGCCCGAGGGCACGGTCTTCGTCATGGGCGACAACCGCGACCAGAGCTACGACTCGCGGTTCTGGGGCCCCGTGCCGCTCGGCGACATCAAGGGGCAGGCGCTCATCCTCTACTGGTCGTGGGACGGCGCCTCCGACCGCTGGGTGCGCTGGGACCGGATCGGCCGGCTCGTCTACTAGCCGGCGACCCTCGCGGCAGACACGCGGGCTACGCCTGGCCGCCGATCAGCTCGACCAGCGCCGCGTTGAACGCGTCCGGCTCCTCGAGGTGCGGCGCGTGGCCGCTCTGCTCGAACGCGACGAGCCTGGCGCCCGGGATGTGCTTGGCCAGGTACTCGCCGCCGGCGAACGAGAGAATCGCGTCGTGGCGGCCGTGGAGGACCGCCGTCGGCACCTTCAGCGTCTTCAGTTGGGAGCGGAGGTCGGCGGCGTAGAGCCCCGCGAGGCTCGCCTCGGCGACGTGCTGGGGCGTCTTCTGGAGCTGGGAGATCGCCCACGTGCAGAGCGGATGTGCGGTGCCCTCCTTGAAGACCATCGCCCCGAGCTGGCGGGTGAAGACGCGCACGTCGGCCTTGACCGCGGCCTGGATCTCGGCGGCGAGCTTGGCCTCGGCGTGGGGATTCTCAGGGTCGGTGAGGGCGCCGGCCGTCGTGCCGACGAGGCCGAGGGCGCTCACCTTCTCGCCCAGCTTGCGCGCCAGCTCCATCGCCACCACGCCGCCCATCGACCAGCCCACGAGCGCGACGCGCGGCACGCCGAGCGCACGGACGAGGTGCTCGAGGTCGGCGGCGAGCTGGCTCATCCCGTATCCCGCGCGCGGGCGCGACGACTCCCCGTGCCCGCGGAGGTCGACGGTCACCACCGTGAAGCGGTCGCGCAGCGCAACCACCTGTCGCTCCCAGAACGTCCGGTTGCAGAGCCATCCGTGGACGAAGATCACCGCGGGGCCGCTGCCGGCGCGGTCGTAGCGCAGGCTGACGCCGGCGTGCGAGAGAAACGGCATCGGGCGCTCGTAGCCTGCCGGGGCGGGAGGCGCAACTCGAAGCGATTCCCCCACCGCACCGGCGGTGGTAAGCAGGAGTGATGGAAGGCCGCTTCGCGCGACGCGTCGCCGTCGTCACGGGTGCGGCGTCGGGGATCGGCGCCGCGACGGCGCAGGCGCTGGCGCGCGAAGGAGCCCACGTCGTGGTCGCCGACGTCGATGCCGCGGGCGGCGCCGCGGTCGCGGGCGAGATCGGCGGGACGTTTCGGAAGACGGACGTCGCCGACGAAGCGCAGGTGGCGGCGCTCGTCGCCGAGACGGCGCGCGCGCAGGGACGGCTCGACGTCCTGGTCTCGAACGCGTTCGCCGCGGCCTTCGGCGCGGTCGAGCACCTCGACGTCGCCGAGTGGCGGCGGACGCTCGAGGTGACGCTCACGGCCGTCTTCACCGGCCTCCGTGCGGTGGTGCCGGTGATGCGCGCGCAGGGCGGCGGCGCGGTGGTGCACGTCGCGTCGATCTCGGGGCTCGGGGGCGATCGCGGCCTGGCGGCCTACAACGCCGCCAAGGCCGGGGTCATCAACCTGACGCGGACCGCGGCGCTCGAGCTGGCCGCGGCCGGCATCCGCGTGAACGCCGTCTGCCCGGGCCTCATCGACACGCCCGCGCTCCAGCGCGCGCTCTCGCGTTTCCCGGCGCGCGCGGGGGTGGCGCGCGCGGCGGTGCCGGTCGGGCGCTTCGGGCGCGCGGACGAGGTGGCGCGCGCCGTCTGCTTCCTCGCCTCCGACGACGCGTCGTACGTGACCGGCACGACGCTCGTCGTCGACGGTGGGCTCACGGCGTGGACGGGGATCCCGGACCTCGTCCCGGGGGTATCCGAGCGATGAACGAGCGAGATCGCGGGCGCGAGGCGTGGCGGGCGGTCGCCGGCGGGTGGCGGCGGTGGGAGCCGCTCTTCCAGTCCTTCGCCTGGCCGGTCGCGCTGCGCATGGCGTCGGCCACGGGCATCGGGCCCGGGCAGCGCGTGCTCGACGTCGGCTGCGGCATCGGCGACCCGACGCTCCAGGTCGCGGTGCTGGTCGGGCCGCACGGTCGCGTCGTCGGCGTCGACCTCGTCGAGGACATGGTCGCCACGGCGCGCGAGCGCGCGGCGGCGCTCGGCCTCGCCCACGTCGAGTTCAAGGCGGCCGACGTGACGCGTGAGGAGTTCGAGCCCGAGTCGTTCGACGTCGTGCTGGCGCGCTGGAGCGTCAACTACGTCGACGACGTGCCGGGGACGCTGGCGCGATTGCGCCGCGCGCTCGTGCCCGGCGGCCGCATCGCGCTCGCGGCCTGGGCGCCGCCCGAGTCCAACCCGTGGATCACCGTGCCGATGCAGGCGATCGGGACCATCCGCCCGGTGCCGGCTCCCGATCCGTCCATGCCGGGCGTCTTCCACCTCTCGGAGGACGGTGCGCTCGCACGCGCGCTGCTCCAGGCCGGGTTCCAGGCCGTCGGGCAGGAGCGCGTGCTGCTCTCCCAGTTCGCGCACGACGCGGCGGAGTTCTGGGCCATGCTGAACGACATGGAAGGCCCCGTGGCTCCGCTGGTGGGAGAGCTCGGCGAGGCCGACGCCGAGCGCGTCGCGCGGGCGGTCGCGGACGGCCTCGCGCGCTTCCGCGCCGGTGACGTCTACCGCATCCCCGCGCAGGCGCAGCTCGCCTGGGGACGCGTGTAGTCCGCGCCAAGGTATCGCCTCAGCCGGCCGCGCCGCGTATCGCGGGGCCATGCTGTTCGCGCTCCTGCTCGCCGTCGAGCACCCGGTCGCGCGGCCCGCACGCGTGGAGGTCGCGGCGGCCTACGTCGAGCCCGCCGACCGCGTCCGCGCGCTCCGCACGCTGGTGGTGCGCGGGGCGCGGGACGAGCGCATGCTCGGCGCGGCGCGGGCGCTCGAGCGCGCGCTCACGACGGAGCGAATACGTTGAGCTGGCCTTCCCGCCGCACGGTGCCGGCGCGGCCCACCTGCTCACAGCGCTCCATCGCCTCGAGCAGCGCGCGGTCGCGCGGCGTGACGGCGAGGAAGCGGTGCCCGTCGGCAAGCCGGCCGATGACGGTGCCGCGCTCCGGCGCGCCGTCGCGGCCGTGGGCTACGGTGTAGGTCTCGACCGTCGCGCGGCCGGCCGGCTCCTCGGCGATGGGCGGGTGGGGCAGGGCGTCGACCCACCCCTGGAGGGCGGGCCCGCCGGCGCGCCGCCAGCCGGCGCGCGGCGGCGTCCCGGAGTAGAGGGCGAGCGCGTGCTTCGTCATGTTCCAGCCGAGCGCGTGGGCCAAGCCGACGGTCTCGGGCGCGCGGCGCAGGCGCTCCATGAGCGTCACCACGGCGTGCGTCGTGTAGTTGTTGCCGGGCCCGCCGAACCAGGGAAGGCCGCCGGTGACGGTGAGCGGGCGCGGGTCGTCCGCCGGGATGCCGAGCATCGCCGCCGAGAGCCGGGGCGCGATCGGGAAGCAACTGTAGAGGTCCAGGTGCGCGACGTCGCCGATCGCCACGCCCGCCGTCTCCAGAAGCTCGGCGCCCGCGCGCCGGACGCCGGGGAGGCTCGTGTAGTCGACGCGGTCCTGGAGGTACCAGAGCTCCGTCACGTCGACGCCCGCCCACGGGTAGACCCGGCGCTCGCGCGCGATGCCGAGCGTCCGCGCCGTCTCCTCGCTGGTGAGGACGACGGCCGCGCCCTGGTTCACCTCGATGATCGAGTTCATGAACTTCGGGTACGGGAAGCCGATCATCCGGTTCTCGGGCGTCACGGTCGCGATCGCGTCGGCGCTCTTGCCGTCGCGGAACCAGGCGTAAGGATTCGCGGCGGCGATCGCTGCGCAGCGCCCGCAGAACTCCGCCAACTCGCGGCGGTGCGCGTCGAGCGACAGGCCGCGCGCCGCGCGCCACGCGTTCTCGAGCATCGGATAGGTGTCGATCGGCCGGGCCGCGCCGTGCCGCACCTCGAGCTCGCTCATGCCCCCGCGCGGATCCCCCCAGAGCGGCGCTGCGAGCTCGCGCGGCGGCGTCCAGTCGAGCGATCGTCCCGCCTTCGAGAGCAGCCGACTCGTGTACGACGCCTCGGCGCCCGTCACGAGCGCGGCGCGGCTCCGGCCGGCGGCGATGTCGTCACAGAGCAGGTTCAGCAGCGACTGCGGCGTGTTGCCGCCGATCGTCGTGTTGATGGTGCGCGCCGGCCGGCAGCCGAGACGCTCGGCAAGCAGCGCGGCGGCGTCGCCGTAGTCGTAGAAGACGACCTTCACGACGGCGACCGTGTCGATGGCGTCGAGGAGCGCGCGCCCGGCGCCGGCGTCGTCGATCGCGCGGCGGGCGGCTTCTTCCATCAGGGCGAGCGGCTCGCGGCGGGCGGTCGCGTCCTCGGGGCGGTCGATCGACTGTCCGCCGCCCACGAGGACCGGCTGGAGGTGCGGAGTGCGGTGCTCTGGCATGGGAGATCCTCGCGTGCTACCCGTTCGAGGGTGAGCCAGCGAATTCACACGCGCCTTCGAACCGTGTCAAGTCGATGAAGCTGCGCACGCCGGTCTGCGACCTCTTCGGGATCGAGTACCCGATCATCCTCGCCGGCATGGGCGGCGTGTCGATGGCGCCGCTCATCGCCGCGGTGTCGAACGCCGGCGGGCTCGGCGTCATGGGGGCGGCGAACCTGAGCCCCGACTCGCTCCGCGAGGAGATCCGGAAGACGCGCGCGCTCACGCAGAAGCCCTTCGCCGTCGACCTGCTGGCGCCCATCCCGGAGATGATCGTCCCGTACCTCCCCGTCCTCTACGACGAGGGCGTCCGCTTCTTCGTCGCCGGCCTCGCGGTGCCGGAGAAGCACGTCGCCGAGATGAAGCGCCACGGCATCAAGATCATGGTGATGTGCGGCAAGGTCGCGCACGCCGTCCGCGCCGAGGCGGCGGGCGCGGACGTCGTCGCCGCGCAGGGGACCGAGGCGGGCGGCCACACGGGCGAGATCGGGACGCTGGCGCTCGTGCCGCAGGTGGTCGACGCGGTGAAGATACCCGTCGTCGCCGCGGGCGGCATCACCGACGGTCGCGGCGTCGTCGCCGCGCTCGCGCTCGGCGCGCAAGCCGCCGTCATCGGCACCCGCTTCATCGCCACGGAGGAGGCCACCGCCGCGCGCGAGTACCGCGAGGCGCTCGTGCACGCGAAGCAGGACGAGACCGTTCGCACCCGTTGCTACAGCGGGAAACCGCTGCGCTCGCTCAAGAACCCCTACATCGCCGAGTTCGAGGCGCACCCCGAGACCATCAAGCGCTTCCCCGAGCAGCTCATGCTCTCCTCGCAGCGCCACGTGATGGCCTACTGGGAGCCGAAGGCGGATCCGGACAAGACCTGCATGCCGGCCGGGCAGGGCGTCGGCTCCTTCCACGAGATCAAGCCCGCCGCCGAGGTGCTGCGCGAGATCGTCGCGCAAGTCGAGCGCGTGCTGCGGGCCGGCGTCTTCGCCGCGTCCTAGCGCGACGCGACGCGCGGCGGTGGTGCGCTCGCCGTGACCAGCGCCGGCTGCTCCGTGTAGTCCTCGCGGTAGATATCGAGGAACGAGAGCAGGAGCGCCAGCAGCATCGGGCCGACGAAGATGCCGACGAAGCCATAGGTGGCGAGGCCGCCGAGGATCGCGAGCAGGAGCGGGAAGGCCGGCAGGTGCGCCTGCCCGCCGATGAAGAGCGGCTTTATGACGTTGTCCACGGTGCTGACGAGGCCGGCGCCCCAGGCCGCGAGGAAAATGGCCGCGCCCGTGTGGCCGCTCAGCGTGAGGTAGACCGCGGCGCCGCTCCAGATGAGCGCCGGGCCGGCGAGCGGCAGGAACGACGCGAGCCCGGTGACGAAGGCGAGGAAGAGGCTGAACGAGAGCCCGACGATCGCGTAGCCGATGCCGGCGAGCACGCCCTGCGTGACCGCCGTCAGCACCATGCTCTGCACGACGGCCGAGAGCGTCGTGTAGAGCCGCGCGAAGATCGCGTCCTTGTGCTCGCGTCCCATCGGGATGAGCTCCCGGAGCCGCAACGCCATCTGCTCGCCGTCGCGGAAGAAGAAGAACAGCGCGACGAGCATCAAGAGGAAATTGACCAGCGTGACGAGCGCGTTGCGCGCCACGGCCGTCGCCTGGCCGACGATCTGGTCGGAGATCCAGTTGGTGGCGCGGAGAAGGACGTCGGAGAGGTCGATCGAGAAGCGGTCGGCGAGCGGGGCGACGGTACGCCAGAGCCCGCCCACCCGCGAGGTGCGGATCTGGTCGACCAGGCGCTGCATCTCGCCCTGCTGGACCGCCTCCTGTAGCCGATGATAGGCACTCCCCGCCTGCCCGACGAGCAGCGAGCCGATGAGGATCGACGGCAGGATGGCGAGCACGGTGATCCCCAGCACGAGCGTGGCGGCCGCGAGCGAGCGACGACCGCGGAAGGCGCGGGTCAAGCGGGTCGTCAGCGGGTAGAAGGTGAGGGCGAGGATCGCCGCCCACACCAGCGGGCCGGCAAAGTGCGCGACGAACAGGTAGAGCTGGTAGAGCAGGAACAGGAAGACCGCGAAGAAAAACGCGGCGAAGAGCTGCCCCCGCGACACGGGGGCGCACTGTACCGGCTTTCGCCTTGACACGCCACCGGCGGATTGGTACCCGATTCCTCTTTCACGATGCGGAATTCAGGCACGTAGCTCAGTGGGAGAGCGCTTCCTTGACACGGAAGAGGCCGGCGGTTCAATCCCGCCCGTGCCTACCACGTCCGCGCCGCGCCGCCCGGCGCGCGCCCCTCGTGTCCTCCTGGTCCCGTAGCCGTCCATGGCTGAGATCACCGTCACGTTCGTGGACGGCGCCGCACGGCGCTTCCCCGCCGGCATCGCGGCCGGCGAGGCGCTGCGCGCGCAGACCGGGGAGGGCGGCGGGCGGAAGGCGCTCTCTCGCGCGGTCGCGGCGCGTGTCGAGTCGGGAAACGGCGCCGCGCCCGTGGTCGTCGACCTGTCGCGTCCGCTGGTCGGCGACTGCCGCGTGGCGCCGGTCGCCCCCGAGTCGCCCGAGGGGCTCGAGGTCATCCGCCACTCCTCCGCCCACGTGATGGCGCAGGCGGTCAAGCGCCTCTTCCCCGAGACGCAGATCACGATCGGCCCCGTGATCGAGAACGGCTTCTACTACGACTTCAAGCGGCCCGACGGCTTCACCCCCGACGACCTGGCGCGCATCGAGGAGACCATGCGTGCCATCGTGAAGGAAGACCTTCCGGTGCGCCGGGAGGACGTGGCCAAGGACGAGGCCATCCGTCGCTTCCGCGACATGGGCGAGCACTACAAGGTGGAGATCATCGAGGGCATCCCGGACTCGACGGTCTCGCTCTACCACCAGGGCGAGTTCACAGACCTCTGCCGCGGCCCGCACGTGCCCTCGACGGGGCGCCTCCCCGCCTTCCGCCTCACCTCGCTCGCCGGCGCGTACTGGCGCGGCGACTCCAGGAACGAGCAGCTCCAGCGCATCTACGGCACCGCCTGGGCGAGCGCGAAGGACCTCGAAACGTACGTGAAGCGCGTCGAGGAGGCGAAGCAGCGCGACCACCGCCGCCTCGGCCAGGCCCTCGACCTCTTCTCGCTCCACGCCATAGCACCCGGCTCGCCCTTCTTCCACCCGAAGGGCGCCGTCGTCTACAACACGCTGGTCCAGTACATCCGGAGCCTCTACGGTCGCTACGGCTACGCCGAGGTCATCACGCCGCTCATCTACAAGACGGAGCTCTTCAAGACGTCGGGCCACTACGACCTCTTCAAGGACGACATGTTCCTCATGTCGATCGACGAGGAGGAGTACGGCGTGAAGCCGATGAACTGCCCCGGCCACTGCTACCTTTACGACCAGGGCAAGCACTCGTACCGCGACCTTCCCATTCGCTACGCCGACTTCAGCCGCCTCCACCGCTTCGAGCCGTCGGGCACGCTCGCCGGCCTCACGCGCGTCCGCTCGATGGCGCAGGACGACGCGCACATCTTCTGCACCCCGGAGCAGCTCGACATGGAGGTCGCCAACTTCGTCGCCATGACCCGCGAGGTCTACGCCG
This sequence comes from Binatia bacterium, assembly GCA_041496545.1. GTDB lineage: Bacteria > Desulfobacterota > Binatia > DP-6 > DP-6 > DASRHG01. Next base: position 20,441 of record JBGQET010000029.1, read on the forward strand.
CGTTCGGCTTCGAGAAGATCAGCGTCACGGTGCAGACCCGGCCCGAGAAGTTCCTCGGCCGCGTCGAGCTCTGGGACGCGGCCGAGACGGCGCTCAAGGGCGGGCTCGAGCGGGCCGGCTTCGAGTACGCCGTGCTGCCCGGCGAGGGCGCCTTCTACGGTCCCAAGATCGGCTTCGACTTCCGCGACGTGCTGGAGCGGAGCTGGACCCTCGCCACGGTGCAGATCGACTGCGCCATGCCCGAGCGCTTCGGGCTCCGCTACGTCACGCCCGAGGGGACCGAGGCCACGCCGGCGATGATCCATCGCGCGGTGCTGGGCTCGATCGAGCGCTTCATCGCCATCCTGCTCGAGCACACGAACGGGCGGCTGCCGCTCTGGCTGGCGCCGGTGCAGGTCCGCGTCCTGCCCGTCAGCGAGAAGGTGGCCGACTACGCCGCGCGCGTCGCCGAGGCGTGCCGGACGGCGGGGCTCCGCGCGGAGGCCGACCTGCGGAACGAGAAGCTCGGCTACAAGGTGCGCGAGGCGCAGCTCGCGAAGGTTCCGCGCGTCGTCGTGGTCGGCGAGCGCGAGGAGGCGGCGGGTACGGTGGCGCCCCGGGCCGAGGGCCCGGCCGGCGAGCCGCTCCCGCTCGACGCCTTCGTCGCCCGCACGACCGCCGAGGCGCGCATGCCGGGAGGTGGGTCATAGCCAAAGTCGAAGACAAGGTCCGCGTGAACCAGCAGATTCGCGCCCGCGAGGTGCGCGTCATCGGCGCCGACGGCTCGCAGCTCGGCGTCATGACGCCGGGCGATGCGCTCCGCATGGCGCAGCAGAAGGAGCTCGACCTGGTCGAGGTCGCTCCCTCCGCGAACCCTCCCGTCTGCCGCATCATGGACTACGGGAAGTTCCGCTACACGCAGAAGAAGAAGGCGCAGGAGTCGCGCAAGAAGTCGAGCGCCGTCGTGCTCAAGGAAGTGAAGGTCGGCTCGATGACGAGCGGCCACGACGTCGACTTCAAGGTCGGCTACATCCGCGGGTTCATCGGCGAGGGCCACCGCGTGAAGGTCTCCGTCTTCTTCCGCGGCCGGTCGATCACTCATCCCGAGCTCGGTAGGGCGATGCTCGAACGGATCGCCGAGAAGGTCGCCGACGTGGCGGTCATCGAGCAGGGGGCGCGGCTGGAAGGTCGCAGCATGTCCATGATGCTCGTGGGCAAGTAAAGAGGAGCTCCGATGCCGAAGATCAAGACCAACCGGGCCGCCGCCAAGCGCTTCAAGCTGACCGCCAAGGGCAAGGTGAAGCGCCGCCGCGGCTACCTCCGCCACATCCTCACCAACAAGACCCGCAAGCAGAAGCGCCGCCTCGGCAAGAGCGCGCTCGTCCACAAGGCGGACGAGAAGAGGATGAAAAAGCTTCTGCCGTACCTCTAGGGCGGATTCTAGAGACGAAGGAGTCGAACGATGCCACGCGCCAAGGGCGGGCCGAAGACCCGCCGACGCCACAAGAAGACGAAGAAGCTGGCCAAGGGCTACGTCGGCGGCCGGCGGAAAACCTACCGCCAGGCCCGCGAGACGGTCGAGCGCGGCCTGACCTACGCCTACCGCGACCGCAAGCAGAAGAAGCGCGACCTGCGCGCGCTCTGGATCATTCGCATCAACGCCGCCGCGCGCCAGAACGGCCTCTCCTACAGCCGGCTCGTCGCCGGGCTGAAGCGGGCGGGCGTTGCGGTGGACCGCAAGATCCTCGCCGCGCTCGCGATCGACGACCCCGCCGCGTTCTCGGAGATCGCCGGCCTGGCCCGCAGCGGCGCGGCGGCACCGGCCTAGGAGGCGCCCGGGACCTTGGAGACCGAGCTCGCAGCCCTCCGGACGGCGGCCGTCGCTGCGATCGAGGCCGCCCGGACCGAGGCGGAGCTCGAAGCGGTCCGCGTCCAGTACCTCGGCAAGAAGGGGTCGCTCACCACCGTGGTGCGCGGCCTCCGCGACGTGCCGGCCGCGGAGCGCCCGGCTATGGGCGCGCTCGTCAACGACGCCAAGCAGGCGGTCGAGGCCGCGCTCGCCGGCGCGGCCGAGCGGCTCGCCCGCGAGCGCCTGACGCGGAGCCTCGCCGAGGAGCGCGTCGACGTCACGCTCCCCGGCCGCGCGCGGCTGCGCGGCCACGTGCATCCCCTTCGCCTCCTCGAGGACGAGATCGTCGACATCTTCGTGTCGATGGGCTTCAGCGTCGCCGACGGGCCCGAGATCGAGGACGACTACCACAACTTCGGCGCGCTCAACTTTCCGCCCGAGCACCCGGCGCGCGACATGCAGGACACGCTCTTCCTCGACGCCGGGGACGACGTGCTCCTGCGCACCCACACCTCGCCCGTCCAGATCCGCGTGATGAAGGCGCAGAAGCCGCCGCTCCGCGTGATCGTGCCCGGCACCGTCTACCGGCGCGACGAGCTCGACCCGACGCACTCGCCGATGTTCCATCAGATCGAGGGCTTCATGGTGGACGAGCGCGTGAGCTTCGCCGACCTGAAGGGCACCCTGACGCACTTCCTCCGGCGGCTCTTCGGCCCCGAGACCGCGGTCCGCTTCCAGCCGACGTTCTTTCCCTTCACCGAGCCGAGCGCGCAGATCGACATCTCGTGTCCGTCGTGCGCCGCGAGCGCGGCCGATCGCACGTGCCGCGTCTGCAAGGGCAAGGGCTGGCTCGAGACGATGGGCTCGGGGATGATCCATCCCAACGTGCTGCGCGCCGTCGGCTACGATCCCGAGGCCGTGCAGGGGTTCGCCTTCGGCATGGGCGTCGACCGCATCGCGCTCCGCCGCTACGGCATCGGCGACCTCCGCCTCCTGTTCGACAACGACCTCCGCTTCCTCGCGCAGTTCGAGGGCTGAGGGTGCACGTCCCGCTCTCCTGGCTCGCCGAGTTCGTCACCTGGCGCGGCGCCACCGCGGCCCTGGTCGACCGCCTCACCATGGCCGGCCTCGAGGTCGAGGGCGTCGAGGAGGTCGGCCGCCTCGACCGCCGGATCCGCGTCGGTCGGCTCACCGCGGTCGAAGCACACGCGGGGGCCGACCGGCTCCAGGTCTGCCGCGTGGACGTCGGCGAGCGAGCGCCGCTCGCCGTGGTCTCGGCGGCGCCCGGGCTCGCCGCGGGCCAGCTCGTGCCGGTCGCGCTCGCGGGCGCTCGGCTGCCCGGCGGACGGACGGTCGAGACGGCGGATTTCCGCGGCGTCGCCTCGGCCGGCTTGCTCTGCTCGGAGGCCGAGCTCGACCTGGGCGACGACGCGAGCCGCGTGCTCGTCTTCGACGACGCGCTCGCACCCGGAACGCCGCTCGTCGAGCTGCCGGGCATCGCCGACAGCGTGGTCTCCGTCGAGGTGACGCCCAACCGCGGCGACTGGCTCTCCATCCTCGGCGTCGCGCGCGAGATTGCGGCCGTGACCGGGGCGCGGCTCCGCCACCCGAGTCCGCGGCTCCGCGAGAGGGGCGCGGCGGCCGCCAGGGAGGTCTCGGTCCGGGTCGAGGCGCCGGACCTCTGCCCGCGCTACTGCGCGCGCGTCGTGCGCGAGGTGACGATCGAGCCGTCGCCCCTCTGGCTCCGGCTGCGCCTGCGCCGCGCCGGCATGCGCGCCGTGAACGGCGTCGTCGATGCGACCAACCACGTGATGCTCGAGCGCGGGCAGCCGCTCCACGCCTTCGACCTGGCGCGCGTCGCCGAGGGCCGGGTCATCGTGCGTCGCGCGGCGGCCGGCGAGCGGATGACGACCCTCGACGGCGTCGAGCGCGCGCTCGTGTCCGACGACCTCGTGATCGCCGATCCGAGGGGCCCGGTCGCGCTGGCGGGCGTGATGGGCGGCCAGGACTCGGAGGTGGCGCCCGCGACGCGCGCGCTCCTGCTCGAGAGCGCGTGGTTCGCACCGGCGGCGGTGCGGCGCACGGCGCGGCGGACCGGCCTCCAGTCGCAGGCCTCCTACCGCTTCGAGCGGCGCGTCGACCCGGCGATGGTGCGCGAGGCCCTCGACTGCGTCGCGGCGCTGATCGCGCGGCTCGCGGGCGGGCGCGTGGCGCCGGGCGTCGTGCAGCAGGACAGCGGGACGCTCGGGCGAGACGCGCCGGCGATCCGGCTTCGCACCGCGCGCACCTCGGCGCTCCTCGGCACCGGCTTCCCGCGCGGCGAGGTGGCGCGTCGGGTGCGGGCGATCGGCGCGCGCTGCCGGCCGAACGGGCAGGGGCTCCTCGTCACGCCCCCGTCGTGGCGCGGCGACCTCCGGATCGAGGAGGACCTGATCGAAGAGGTGGCGCGCCTCGGCGGCTACGACAGCATCCCCGTCACGCTGCCGGAGGCCGCGGTCGTGAGCGGCGAGCTGGGCGAGACGCGCAGGTTCTCTCGCCGCGTCCGTCGCTTGCTCGTCGCCGCGGGTCTCACCGAGATGGTGACGCTGTCGTTCACGGATCCCGAGACGAACCGCCGCCTGCCCGGCTTCGTCGGCCGCGACCTGGTGCCGCTGGCGGTGAAGAACCCGCTCTCGTCCGAGACCGGCGAGCTGCGACGCTCGCCGCTCTCCGGCCTCGTGCGTGCGCTCCGCACGAACCTCGACCTCGGCGCGACGTTCGTCGGCGCCTTCGAGCTCGGCAAGGGCTACGGCACCGACCCGGGCGGCGTGCGGCGCGAACCGCGGGCCGTCACCGTCCTCCTCGCGGGGACGCGCCCGCCCGAGGGCCTCGGGCGCAGCGCGGCGGCCGTCGACTTCTTCGATCTGAAGGGCGTGCTCGAGAGCCTGCTCGGCGGGCTCGACGTCGACCCGGCGCGCGTCGGCTGGCGTCCGCTCGGCGAGGTGGGCTTCCTCCACCCCGGCAAGGCGGTCCTCGTCGAGGTCTTTGGGGCGGCCGTCGGCTGTGCCGGCGCGCTCCACCCCGAGATCGCGCAGGGGTGCGATCTTCCAGCGGAAGTGTGGGTCGCCGAGCTTGACTTCGAGAAACTCGGCGCCTATGTTCCGCGCCGCGTCGCGGTGAGGCCGCTGCCACGCTTCCCGGCCGTCACGCGTGACCTCGCTGCCGTGGTCGACGAGGCGTTCCGAGCCGGGGAGATCATCGAGGAGATCCGGGCATTGGCGAATCCGCAGATCGAATCGGTGCGCGTCTTTGACTGCTATCGAGGCGCGCCCATCCCGCCCGGCCGCAAGAGCCTCGCGTACTCCGTTTCCTACCGCGCCGCCGACCGCACCCTCACCGACGACGAGGTGAACGCGCTGCACGCGGCGCTGCTCGAGCGCCTGAAGACACGCTTCCACCTCGAGCTGCGCGTCTGAGGACCCCGCCATGACCATGACCAAGGCCGACATCGTGGAGCGCATCTACGAGAAGGTCGGCTTCTCGAAGAAGGAGGCGACCGAGGTCGTCGAGTCCATCTTCGAGCTGGTGAAGAAGCGCCTCGAGGGCGGCGAGAAGGTGAAGATCTCCGGCTTCGGCAACTTCGTCGTGAACGAGAAGCGCCCCCGCAAGGGGCGCAACCCGCAGACCGGCGAGGAGATCGTCATCACCGGCCGTCGCGTGCTCACCTTCAAGGCGAGTCAGGTGCTGAAGAAGACCATGAGCGACGGCACGCCGCCGGCGGCCGCCGAGGGCGAGGGCGGATGAGCGCGGTTCTCGAGCTGCCCGACAAGCTCTACTTCAAGATCGGCGAGGTCGCGAAGCTCGTCGGTGTGAAGCCGTACGTGCTGCGCTACTGGGAGACCGAGTTCAGCATCCTCCGCCCCGGCAAGACGCGCTCGAAGCACCGCCTCTATCGCCGCAAGGACGTCGAGACCCTGCTCGAGATCCGCCGCCTCCTCTACGCCGAGCGCTACACGATCGAGGGCGCCAAGCGCCGCTTGCGCGAGGCGGGGAAGCTCACCGCGGAGGAGCCGGCGCGCGACGCGAGCACGCTCGCCCGGGTACGCGAGGAGCTGCTCGAGCTCTACGCTCTGCTCGAGGGCGAAACCACGGCCGAGCCTACGCCGCTCACCATCGGCGAGCCGCAAGCGAAGTAGCGGGCGCTTCCGGCGCGACGCTACCGGGACGTCGGTCTAGCGGACGCCGCTCGTGCGCTTGGTGCGCAGGTGGAGGCGGTAGACCTTCTTCTCGGTCGGCGTCGGGCCGGCGCCGGTGAGGCCGCACTCGGCGATCCGCTTCGCCTTCCAGGAGAGGAGCGCCGAGCGGAGCGCCGCGGGGTCGATGCCGAGCGTCTCGCAGACGTTGTTGAAGGAGAAGGGCCACTCGTAGTCGACGGCCCGGATCCACTGCTCGGCCTGCTGCGAGAGCAGCCGCGGGTTCGAGCGCGGATTGCGGAGGTGCTCCTGGAAGCAACGGATGCCGTCCTCGAGCACCGCGAGCATGAGCGCCTTCTCGCCCGAGATGTAGCTGTCGCGCCGGGCGCCCTCGAAGAACTGCTCGGGCAGCATGACGTCCGGGCCGAACAGCTCGGCCAGGCTCTCGGGGTCGCGGGGTCCGCGGTAGACCTCGGGCGCCGTCACCGTGCCCTGAGGCAGCGGAATCGCCGCCGTGTCGCCGAAGGTCTTCGCCATTGCCATCGCGGGTGCCCTCCCGGGGGCCTCGTCGATGCAACCCCCGCGCCACAGGGGTATCGGCCGCCGGTGTTGAAGGCGTGAGCGTCGCAAGCGTCGTGTGCAAAACGGTGCGCGGCGTTTTTGACACTCGCGGCGCACGGCAGGGCGCATGTGTCAAACTGCTGGCTTGCTAGGCGGGCGGAGTCGGCGTCACGAGCCGGTGCGCCCTGCGGGGCGTCGCCGACGAGGGAGGATCCGGAGATCGTCGCGTCCGGGGGCGGGGCGCTACGGGGGTGGCGCCGTGAGGCGCCACCCCCTTTCAATCGGGGCGAGCCGATTTGAACGGCCGACCACTCGCACCCCAAGCGAGTGCGCTACCTGGCTGCGCCACGCCCCGCGGTTCGACGCTACTACTTAGGAGCCACCCACCACCTAGTCAAGGTAATGACGCATGTCCCCGCGGTGGCGACATCCACTCGGGTTGCGGCGGTCGCCCCCGCCTGGCACCCTGCCCGCAGCGATGGGTGCGCAGCCGCTGATTCTCGTCTCCAACGACGACGGCATCCACTCGCTGGGGATCGTCGCGCTGGCGGACGCGCTCCGGGATCTGGGTGAGGTCGTCGTGGTGGCGCCGGATCGCGAGCGGAGCGCGGTGAGCCACTCGCTCACCCTCCATCGGCCGCTGCGGGTCGAGGAGATCGCCGCCGGGCGGCACGCCGTGAACGGCACCCCGACGGACTGCGTGAACCTCGCCATCAACGGCATGCTGCGCGGGCGGCGTCCCGCGCTCGTCGTCTCCGGCATCAACAAGGGCGCCAACCTGGGCGACGACGTGACGTACTCCGGCACCGTGTCGGCGGCGATGGAAGGGACGCTGCTCGGCGTGCCGTCGTTCGCCGTGTCGCTCGTCACCCGCGACGGCTTCCGCTTCGACGCGGCGGCGGCGTTCGCGCGGCGGCTGGCCGGCTGGGTGCTGGAGCGCGGGCTGCCGGCCGACACGCTCCTCAACGTCAACGTGCCCACGCCCGCCGACGGTGACACCGTCCGCGGCTTCGCGCTCACGCGCATGGGCCGGCGCCGCTACGGAGACGCCATCGTCGAGAAGACCGATCCGCGCGGGAAGAAGTACTACTGGATCGGGGGCGAGGAGGTGGAGCAGGTGGCGGAGGAGGGCACCGACTTCCACGCCATCGCCCAGGGCCTCATCTCGGTCACGCCGATCCACCTCGACCTCACCAACTACAAGTCGTTCGAGGCGCTGCGCGCGCTCGAGGTGCCATGGCCGTAGACTTCAGCCGCGAGCGCGAGCAGATGGTGCACGATCAGCTCGAAGCCCGCGGGATCCTGGACGCGCGCGTGCTCGCCGCCGTGCGACGCGTCCCGCGGCATCGCTTCGTCGGGCCGACGTGGCAGGCGCGCGCGTACGACGACACCCCGCTGCCGATCGGCGCGCGCCAGACCATCTCGCAGCCGTACATGGTGGCGCGCATGAGCGAGGCGCTGGCGCTGCGGGGGGGCGAGCGCGTGCTGGAGGTCGGCACCGGGTCGGGGTACCAGGCCGCGGTGCTCGCGGAGCTCGGCGCGCGGGTGGTGTCGCTCGAGCGTCTACCGGATCTGGCGGCCGCGGCCCGCGAGGTCCTGGACGAGCTCGGCTATCTCGACCGCGTCACCATCGAGGTGACCGACGGGACGCTCGGCTGGCCGTCGGCGGCGCCGTACGACGCGGTGATCGTCACCGCCGCGTCGCCGCAGATCCCGCGCCCGCTGATCGAGCAGCTCGTGCCGGGCTGCTGTCTCCTGCTGCCGATGGGCGAAGACGAGCTGCAGACCCTGGTGCGTATCCGCAGGACCGCGGCGGGGCTCGTCGAGGAGTACCTCGGCGAGTGTCGCTTCGTGAAGCTGATCGGCAGCTACGGCTGGGAGGAGACCTAGAGGACGTCGGGGGTGGGACGCGTGCGGTGGGGTGGGTGCTGGATGGTCGTGGTGGCGATCGCAGGCGCGAGTGCGTGCGGCGGGCCGGCGGGGATGCGCCATCGCGTCCAGCGCGGCGAGACGCTCTACCGGATCGGCAAGGCGTACGGCGTCACCTACCAGGAGTTGGCGCGCGCCAACGGCATCAAGGACGCGTCGCGCATCGAGGTGGGGCAGGAGATCGTGATCCCGCACGCGACGCGCGAGCTGCCGGTGCAGGTGATCACGCCCGAGCGCGCGCGCGCCGACCGGCCGACGCCGCCCGAGCTGCCGTCCGGCCCGACGCCCTTCGTCTGGCCGATCGCGGGCGGCGTCCTCAGCTCCGAGTTCGGCCCCCGCGGCGAGACGCACCACGACGGCGTCGACATCGCCTCGCCGGAGGGCACGCCGGTCCGCGCCGCCCGCGACGGCCGCGTGCTCTACAGCGACACGCTGCGCGGCTACGGGAACCTCATCATCCTCGAGCACGGCGACGGCTACGCCACGGTCTACGCCCACAACCGCGAGAACCGCGCCCAGACCGGCGCGACCGTCCACCAGAGCGAGGTGATCGCGGCGGTGGGGCGCACGGGCACGACGTCGGGGCCCAACCTCCACTTCGAGATCCGCAAGGACAACGTGGCGCGGAACCCCCTCTTCTACCTGCCGCCGCCGCCTCGTGGCCGGGCGGCGCCACCGCCCCTCGATGTGGTACAGGATATCCCATGACCGATCTCCGAGCCCTCATCCGCGACGTCCCGGATTTCCCGAAGCCCGGCATCGTGTTCAAGGACATCACGCCGCTCCTGGCAGACGCGAAGGCTTTTCACGTGACGGTCGACCGCTTCGCGGACCGCTACCGCGGCAAGGTCGACGCCGTCCTCGGCATCGAGTCGCGCGGCTTCATCATCGGCGCCGCGGTGGCCTACGCGCTCGGCGCCGGCGTCGCCATCGTCCGCAAGCCCGGGAAGCTTCCGTGGAAGACCCACGCGGCGAGCTACGCGCTCGAGTACGGCACCGACACGCTCGAGATCCACCACGACGCGATCGACGGCCGCCAGCGCGTGCTCCTGATCGACGACCTGCTGGCCACGGGCGGGACCGCGTCGGCCGCCGTCCAGCTCGTCGAGCGTTGCGGGGGCACCGTCGTCGCCTGCGCCTTCGTCATCGAGCTCGCCTTCCTGCACGGACGCGGGCGGCTCGGCGCGCACGAGATCTTCTCCCTCGTCCAGTACGAGCGCGCCTGACGGAGCGCGCCGTGCACCCGCGCAACGAGGAACGCGAGCGAGGCGCGCTGCGCACCGGGCTCGCGGTCAGCACGCTCCTCTGCGGCGTGGAGCTGGCGGGAGGCTGGCTGACGAACAGCCTCGCCCTCCTCACCGACGCGGTGCACATCCTCACCGACATCGCGGCGCTCTCGCTGACGCTCTTCGCGCTCTGGATCGGCAGCCGGCCGGCGAGCGGGACGAAGACCTTCGGCTACTACCGCGCCGAGATCCTCGCCGCGCTGCTGAACGGCGTCGCGCTCGGCGTGATCGTCCTCTTCATCCTCGCCGAGGCGTGGCGGCGGGTCTTCGCTCCGCCCCAGGTGGCGGGCGGCGGCATGCTCGTCGTCGCGGGGCTCGGTCTGGTCGTCAACCTCTTCGTCGCCCGCCGGCTCCGCGAGCATCAAGCCCACAGCCTGAGCCTCCGCGGCGCGTACCTCCACGTCCTCTCCGACGTCTTCGGCTCGCTGGGCGCCGTGGTCGCCGGCCTGGTCGTCCTCGCCACCGGCTGGATGGCGGCCGACGCGGTGGCGAGCGCGCTCATCGCCGCGCTCATCTTGATCGCGGCCTGGGCGCTCGTGCGCGAAGCGGTGGACGTCCTCATGGAGGCGGTGCCCGCGCACGTCGATATGGAGACGCTGCGCGGCGCGCTGGAGCGTGTGCCGGGTACCGACGAGGTCCACGACCTCCACGTCTGGAGCCTCACCACGGGGCGCTACGCGCTCTCCGCCCACGCCGTCGTGCACGCCGGCGCGACCGGCGACCGCGTCCTCGCCGCCATGGCGGAGCTCTGCGCGCGCGAGTTCCACATCGATCACGTCACGATCCAGATCGAGCACGAGAGCCGGCGGGCCGAGGAGCCCGTTCACTGAGGAGGTGCCCCCGATGACCCGTCTCGCCTCCCTCGTGCTCGTGGTCCGCAGCCTCGAGCGCGCCGTTGCACTCTACGAGGCCCTCGGCTTCACGCGCGTCAGTCAACCGCGTGCGGTGTCGAGCGTGGGCGCGTGGCAGGCGTTCGTGCGCGCCGACAACGTCGAGCTCGAGCTCCTCGAGCCGCACGACGACACGAAGCCGCCCGCCCTCTTCCTCGCCGCGCGCGGCGAGGGCGTGTTCGCGCTCGCGTTGCGCGTCGAGGAGCCCGAGCAGGCGCGCGAACGGGTGGCGCGGGCGGGCCTGAATCCGCTCGCCGTCGACGCGACGCCGGGGGCGGAGCGCTGGTACGTTCGTCCCGCGGACGCGCACGGCGTCTTGGTGGAGATCGCCGCGGCCGACGTCCCGGATCCGGCCTGACCTCCCGCGCGGCTCCCCGGACGGCGCTCCTTGCCTTCCCTCGCCGGGGTGATAGGAAACGCGCCCGCGAAGGAGAGCCCCATGGCGGACACCCGGATCGAGCGCGACAGCATGGGTGAGATGGTCGTGCCGGCGAACGCGTACTACGGCGCCCAGACCGCGCGCGCGGTCGAGAACTTCCCCATCTCGGGTCTTCGCTTCCCGCGCAGCTTCATCCGCGCGCTCGGCACCATCAAGGCCGCCTGCGCGCGCGTGAACGCCGGGCTCGGGCTCCTCGAGCCCAAGCTCGCCGACGCCATCGCCCGCGCGGCGGGCGAGGTGGCCGACGGCAAGCTCGACGGCCAGTTCGTGGTCGACGTCTTCCAGACCGGCTCCGGCACCTCGACCAACATGAACGCCAACGAGGTCATCGCCAACCGCACCGTCGAGCTGCTCGGCGGCGCGCGGGGCGACAAGAAGCTCGTGCACCCGAACGACCACGTCAACATGGGGCAGAGCACCAACGACGTCTTCCCCACCGCCATCCACGTCGCGGCGTACGCCGAGATCTCGGAGCAGCTCCTGCCGGCGCTCGAGGAGCTGGCCGCGGCGTTCGAGGAGCGGGCCAAGGCCTTCGCGCGGGTCGTGAAGGCGGCGCGCACGCACCTCCAGGACGCCGTGCCGATCACCCTCGGGCAGGAGTTCTCCGGCTACGCGAGCGTCGTGCGGCACGGCGTCGCGCGCGTGCGCGCCACGCTCGCGCACCTCGCCGAGCTGCCGATCGGCGGCACCGCGGCGGGCACCGGCATCAACGCCCCGGAGGGCTTCGGCGAGAAGGTCGCGGCCGACCTCGCCCGCACGACCGGGCTTCCCTTCGTCGTCGCGCCGAACCGCTTCGAGGCGATGCAGGACCGCGACGCCGCGGTGGAGACGTCGGGCGCGCTCCGCACCCTCGCCGTCGGCCTGATGAAGATCGCCAACGACCTCCGGTTGCTGACGTCCGGCAGCCGCACCGGTTTCAACGAGATCGAGCTGCCCGCCACGCAGCCCGGCTCGAGCATCATGCCCGGGAAGGTGAACCCCGTCATCCCCGAGGCGGTGAACCAGGTGGCGGCGCTGGTGCTCGGCCACGACGCCACCATCGCGGTCGCGGCGCTGAACGGCAGCCTCGACCTGAACGTCATGATGCCCGTGATCGCGCACGCGCTCCTGGAAGAGATCGCGGTCACCGCGGCGGCCTGCCGCGTCTTCGCGCGCAAGTGCGTGAAGGGGATACAGGCCAACGTCGAGCGCTGCCGGCAGTACGCGGAGCTGACCGGCCAGCTCGTCACCGCGATCGCGCCGGTGGTCGGTTACGACCGCGCCGCCGAGCTCTACAAGAAGGCGATGGCGCGCGACGTGTCGATCCGTCAGATCCTGGAGGAGGAGAAGGTGCTGCCACGCGAGGAGATCGACCGCCTGCTCGACCTGGAGAAGCTCGCCCACGGGGGTCGCGCCGGAGGTCCCGCCCGATGAAGCGTGCCCTCGTCCTCGTCTGGCTCGTGCTCGGCGCGAGCGGCTGCGTCGTCGTGCTCGCCAACCCCCTTGGCTTCCTCGGCCGCGCGCGGCCGCTCGAGGAGGCGACACTCGAGGGCCACGGCCGCGCCAAGGTCCTGCTGCTCGACGTCTCCGGCGTCATCACCGACCAGCCGACGAAGCGCACCTTCGGGCTGGTCGAGCAGGAGAGCACGCTCGGGCGACTCAAGTCGGAGCTGGAACGGGCGGCGGACGACCGGCGCGTGAAGGCGGTCGTGCTCCGCGTCAACAGCCCGGGCGGCGGCGTCACGGCGAGCGACGAGATCTACGGCGAGATCCGCCGCTTCCGCGCCGAAAACGCGATCCCCGTCGTCGCGTCCCTGGGCGACGTCGCCGCGTCGGGCGGCTACTACATCGCGTGCGCCGCGGACACCATCGTCGCCCACCCGACCACCGTCACCGGGTCGATCGGCGTCATCCTGATGAACCTGAATTTCGAGGGGCTGCTGGGGAAGATCGGGGTGAAGAACGAGACCTTCAAGGCCGGCGCGCACAAGGACCTGCTCTCGCCCTTCCGCGGCGCCACACCCGAGGAGCGCCGCATCGTGCAGGACATCATGGACGGCCTCCACGCGCGCTTCATCGCCGTGGTGCGGGAGGGCCGCCCGAAGCTCGACGCCACGCGTCTCGCGGAGCTGACGGACGGCCGCATCTTCGACGCTCCGCAGGCGCTGCGCGCGGGCCTCGTCGACCAGATCGGGAGCCTCGCCGAGGCGATCGAGGTCGCGAAGAAGGCGGCGGGCGTGAAGGAGGCGCGCGTCGTCACGTACCACCGTGCGGACGAGACGCGGGAGAACATCTACTCGCGCCTGGGCGCCGCGCCGCCACAGGTGAACGTGCTGCCGGTGGACCTGGGTGTGCTCGCCGGGGGCGAGGGCCCGCGCTTCATGTACCTGTGGGCACCGGGGCTCGTGGAGTAGCAGCCGCTCGTCGATCCTCGTAGCCGACCCCGGCGAAGGTCCGAGACCGCCCGCACGAGTGCGACACGCGGCGGCGGTTTCCCCGGGCCCTGCGTCAGGCGATGGCGGGCCAAGGGGAAAAACGCGTTGACGTGGCGCGTCGTGCCGTCGTAGAGATCCGCCCGGTGGGACCGTGTCGCGGCGAACCGTAGCGGCGTGCATCGTCTGCGCGCTCCTTGCCGCCGTGCTGGCCGCCGCTCGGTCCAAGCCCGCGAGGACGCCGCGCTGCGCGCCGGGACGCTTCCTCGTCCCCGACGGCGCCGCGCTGGTCGTCGGCGGCGACACCGTCCCGATCGACGCCATCGTCGTCGCCGAGACGGCGAGCGGCCGGCTCGTGTCGATCGACAGCGGCTGCCGCCCGGCCCACGCCCAGCTCATGACGTCGCGCAAGGGCACGAACGTCCGGGGTCGCTGGCGGGAGTGCGGAGCGGACCGCAAGGTGCGCCTCGTCGCGCGGATCGACCCGGACTGCTCGACCATGCGCGGGACCGTGCACGCGGCCCGGGTCCCCCCGCGGAAGTTCGTCGCCTTCCGCTCCACGTGTGCCGACGACGTGCTCGACACGGCGGGCAGGGAGCAGTGCAACGCGCACGTCCCGTGCCCGAACCAGGCGCCGTGCGTCGAGTGTCAGTGCGGCGCCGTCTCGACCACGACCACGCCGCGAACCACGACCACGTCCTCCACCGTCACGACCACCACGTCCTCGACCGCGCCGCCCACCACGCAGCCCGTGACGACCAGCACGGTCACCTCCACCTCCGGCACCACCGCGCCGCCCACGACCACGACCATCACCTCGACGACCACGATGAGCACGAGCACGACGCTGCCGGGCACGTTGCCGCCCGATCCCGGCACCGTCGCGCCGCCGCCCGTCCCGGGCGAGCTCTCCGGCTTCGCCAAGGCGACCGCCTTCATCCGCACGAGCGGCATCCAGACGGGCGCGGACGAGAACGCCTTCGAGGCGCGGCGCGCGGGGCTCGTCCACGGGCGCGTGCTCGACGTCGCGGGCATGCCCGTGCCCGGCGTCGTCATCACGGTGCTCTACCACCCGGAGTTCGGGCAGACGCTCAGCCGCACCGACGGGCGCTTCGACCTGACCGTCAACGGCGGCGGCTCGATGACGGTGCGCTACGACAAGGGCGGCTTCCTTCCCGCGCAGCGGACCGTCGAGGTGCCCTGGACCGAGTTCGTGGTCGTCCCCGACGTCGTGCTCCTCCAGCCGAGCGCCGTCGCGACCATGATCCAGCCGGGCGCGGGGGTGGTGCAGGAGGCGGCGGGCGAGATGATGACCGACGGCGACGGTACCCGACGCGCGCTCCTCATCGTGCCGCCGGGCACCACCGCCGAGATGGTGTTAGCCAACGGCAGCACGCAGGCGCTCGGGCAGTTCCATGTTCGGATCACGGAGTTCACGGTGGGAGCGAACGGTCCCGCCGCGATGCCCGCGGCGCTTCCGCCGTCGAGCGGCTACACCTACGCGGCGGAGTTCAGCGTCGACGAGGCGGTGGCGGCGGGTGCCACGGCCGTCAACTTCAACCAGCCGGTCATCCACTACGTCGAGAACTTCCTCGGCTTCCCGGTCGGTATGAAGGTCCCCGTGGGATCGCTCGACCGGACGAGCAGTCGGTGGATGCCGTCGCCCGACGGGCGGGTGGTGAAGGTCGTCGGCATCACGGGTGTGCGCGCCGACCTCGACTTGACCGGCGACGGCGTCGCCGACGACCCGGCGTCGCTCGGCATCACCGACGGCGAGCGGGAGCGCGTCGCGATGCACTACGCCGTCGGGCAGACGCTCTGGCGGACGCCGCTGCCGCACTTCAGCCCCTGGGACAGCAACTGGCCGTACGGACCCGACCCGAACGACCTCCCGCCCGGCAACGGTCCGCCACTTGGTGACACCAAACCGAAGCGCGGCGACCCATGCCGCAAGCGCGGCTCGACGATCGAGTGCCAGACACAGGTGCTGGGAGAGGACATCGCCCTCGCCGGCACGCCGCTCGGGCTCCACTACCGCAGCGACCGGGTGCGCGGTCGCGTCGCCGCCCGCACGCTCCTCATCCCGCTCAGCGGCAATCCCGTTCCGCCCCGCGTCAAACGCATCACGCTCGACGTGACGGTCGCCGGGCGCCGCTTCGAGGAGACCTTCGCACCCGCGCCGAATCTCGTGCACACCTTCACGTGGGACGGGCTCGACGCGTACGGGCGCGCCGTGAACGGGCGGCAGACCGCCTTCGTGCGCATCGGCTACGTCTTCGGCGTCGTGTACCAGACGCCGGACACCTTCGCCGCGACCTTCGGAGCGCTCTCCGGCGTGCCGATCGCAGGCAGCATGGGGCGCCAGGAGGTCACGCTCTATCAGGACTTCCAGCAGGTGATCGGGGGCCTCGACGCGCGCAGCGTCGGGCTCGGCGGCTGGAGCCTCAGCGCCCATCACCTCTATGACTGGCACGGCCGCCTCTACCTCGGCGATGGCGGCGTGCGCGACGTTGCGTCCTTGAACCTGAACGTGAAGACGCTCCTGGGCGGGGGTGGCGGGCAGCCGAACCTCGACCCAAGCACAGTCAACGCGACGGCGGGCCCGGACGGCAGCATCTACCTGTATGATGCCCAGAGTCCGCGCGTCCGGAGGCTCACGCCGCAGGGCACGATCGTCCCGTTCGCCGGAGCTCTGACCGGAGGTGCGACATACACTGGCGAGGGTGGGCCAGCGATCGACGCCCACCTGCCCTCCGGTAGTTCCAACGGCATGGCCGTGGGGCCGGACGGATCGGTCTATTTCAACACGTCCAGTCAGGTCTTCCGGGTCGGACCGGACGGCCTCATCCACAGGTTTGCAGGAACGGGCACCCCGGGGTTCGGCGGCGACGAGGGGCCGGCCACGGCCGCGCAGCTCAAGAACGCCACGAGCGTCGCGCTGGGTCCCGATGGGAGCCTCTACATCGCCGACTTCGAGAACCACCGCATCCGGCGCGTGGCGCCGGACGGCATCATCCACACCATCGCCGGCGACGGCAGCGACGACAATACGGGCGACAACGGTCCGGCTCGGAACGCCCATATTGCCCTGCCGCAGTCCCTCGCCGTCGGGCGCGACGGAACGATCTGGGTGGTGACCCGGGCTACACTCCGCCGCATCGGGCCCGACGGCATCATCACAACCGGCGCGCTCGCGGTTCCTCCCGGGCACGCGTTTGCCGTCGCGCTCGGCCCCGACGGCCTCGTCTACGTCGTGGAGCCCAACGCCGTGCGGCGCGTGCTGGCGAACGGGAGCGTGGAACGCGTGTACGGGGCCGAGGACCCGTTCCAGCTCTGCATCCCGGCCCTGGAGGGCCTGTGCGGAGAGGCCGGTCCGGCGCTCCGGGCGCCGGCGAGCTTCCTGCGCTCGGCCACGTTCCTGCCCGACGGCCGCATGGTCGTCCTCGACAGCTACAACTCGTTCCTGCTCCGCATTGTACAGTCGCCTCTACCGGGGTTCGCCCCCGGTGGCCTCCTCGTGGCGGCCGAGGACGGCAGCGAGGCGTACGTCTTCGACTCCGATGGTCGCCACGTGCGAACGCTCGACGCGCTCACCTCGGCGGTGCGCTGGGAGTTCGGCTACGACGGGGCCGGGCGGCTCGTCACCGCGACCGACGGCGACAACAACGTCGCCACCATCGAGCGCATGCCGGACGGCACCCCGAGCGCGATCGTCGCCCCGGGCGGCCAGCGCACGGCGCTCGCGCTCGACCCGGACGGCTACCTCGCCGACGTGACGGCGCCGGGCGGCCGGAACTACCACTTCACCTATCACGGCGGTGCGGCGACCGGCCTGCTCGCGACGACGAAGGACCCGAGGGGCGCGGCGCACACCTTCGAGTACGACCCTCTCGGACGGCTCACGAGCGACGACCGTCCGGCGCGCGGCACCACCACGCTCATGCGCACGGAGACGGCCACCGGCTACACCGTCGCGCTCACCGACGGCGCCGGCCTGACGACGACGTACGGGGTCGAGCAGCAGCCCGGGGGGACCGAGCGCCGGACCGCCGTCACGCCGAGCGGCGCCCTGACCGAGTCGCTGGTGCGTGCCGACGGCACGCAGCGCGTGACGTACCCGGACGGCACCGTCGTCGACCTGGTGGAGGGTCCCGACCCGCGCTGGGACATGCAGGCGCCGCTGGTGACGAGCCTCAGCGTCCATCCGCCGGTGGGCGCGCCGGTCACCCGCACCTTCGCCCGGACGGTCGCGCTGTCCACGCCCATGCAGCCGCTGTCGATGACCGCGCAGACCGACACCATCACCGTCGGCGCCGCGGTGGCGACGGTGGCCTACACCGCCGCGACGCGCACGTTCGTGCTCACCACGCCGGCGGCCCGGCAGATGACCGTCGCCGTCGACGCGCTCCGGCGCGTGACGACGGAGCAGAGCGCGGGCATCGCGCCGCTGGCGCTGACGTGGGACCCGCACGGTCGCCTGGAGCACGTCGTGCAGGGCGTGCAGGATCTCCTCTTCGAGCACGACACGAAGAACCGCCTCTTCGCGCGGACCGACAAGCTGGGGGGCCGCGTCGAGTTCGGCTACGACGCGGCCGACCGGCGGACGTCGGTCAAGCTGCCGAGCCTCCGCACGTGGGCGTTCGGGTGGGATGCGAACGACAACCTGACGCAGGTGTTGCCGCCGGGTGCCTCCTCGCACGCGCTCGCGTACGACGCGGCGGACACCCTGATCGGCTACACCCCGCCGGGCAATCCTGCCTACGTCTTCCCGCCCGACATCGCCGGCCGACCCGACGCCGTCAGCCTGCCGGGCGGGCGAAGCGAGGACCTGACGTACGATACCGCCGGTCGCCCGACGGGCATGAGCTACGACGAGGCCGCGGTGTCCATCTCGTACGCCACCGGCGATCACACGGACCGACCCGACGTGATCACGCGCACGCCCGTTGGCGGCGGCACGGCGCAGCAGTACGACCGCGACTGGAACGGCTCGCTGCCGACGGCCGCGCGCTTCGTCGGCCCCGCCGCGGGCGCGTTCACCTACCAGTATGACGGCAACTACAGGCTACAGGGCATCACGCTCGTCAGCGCGCCCGACAACGTCGCTGTGACCTACGGGTACGACGCCGACAACCTGCGCACGGCGATCGGTCCCTTCACGCTCACGCGCGACGGTCCCGCGGGCGCGCCCACGATGATCTCGGACGGCACGGGGGTGCTCGCCTACGGCTACGACACGCTCGGTCGCATCGCGTCGCGGAAGCTCACGGTGAACGGCGTTGTCGTCTACGAGGCCACCGTCGATTTCGACGCGGCGGGCCGGATCCAGATGCAGACCGAGACGGATGCGAGCGGGACCCACGTCTTCCTCTACGGCTGGGACGACGACGGGCAGCTCGTGCAGGTGAAACGCGACGGCTTTGAGGTCGAGGCGTACGGCTACGACGACCGTGGCAATCGCACCAGCCGGTCCGTTTCGGGCGGCCCGGAGCAACCGGTCAGCTACGACGGACAGGACCGCCTGCTCACGCGCGGCACCGTCACGTACGGCCTGGACGCCGCCGGCTTCCTCGCCCAGCGCGGCACCGACCTCTTCACGTACAGCGCGGCCGGCGAGCTGCTCGCGAGCACCGCCGGGAGCGCCGTCACGTACGGCTACGACGGGCTCCGCCGCCGCGTGACGCGCACGACCGGCGGCACCACGACGCAGTACCTCTACGGCAATCCCGACGACGACGTGCAGGTGACCGCGGTCCGCGATCCGTCGGGGACGCTCACGGTCTACCACTACGACGACGGCGGCCGGCTGATCGCGCTCCAGCGCGGCGCCGCGCGCTACTACGTCGCCACGGACGCGACCGGCTCGCCGCGCGTGGTCGCCGACGCGACCGGCACCGTCGTGCGCCGCCGCCGCTGGGACGCGTTCGGCGTTCCGCTGGAGGACCCCACGCCCGCCTTCCACGTCGCGCTCGGGTTCGCGGGCGGGCTCGCCGACCCGCTCACCGACCTGGTGCGCTTCGGTCTCCGCGACTACGAGCCGGCGTCGGGCCGGTGGACCAGCCGCGACCCGCTCCTCTTCGGCGGCGCGCAGGGCAACCTCTACGCCTACGTCGGCAACCACCCCGTCGGGGTGGCGGACCCTGCCGGCCTCGGGTCGGTGGGGGTCAGCGTCTACGACATCATCGGCGTCGACACCAAGCTCGCGTGGAAGCCGGGCGAGGGCTTCTCGGCGTGCTTCGGGGTCGGGCTCGGGGTCGGGGGGACGTCGGTTGGCTTCGATCCCTTCGGGGATCTCGACGAGGATGGGGTGACGTTGGAGGGAGGGGTCAAGGAACAGTTGGGGCCCGCCAAGCTCGACTTCGGCTTCGAGATCTCGGAGTGTGCGAAGCTGAAGACCAGGAACGACCTTTGCGTCGGGATCGCCTGCGCGAACCTCGACAAGCTCGCGGAAGGGCGACCCGAAACCAAGCTCAAGGCCAAGCCTGAGACGCTCCAACCATCCGACGTCCTCAAGAGCGAGCAGGGCGCTGGTCTGACGGCCAAAGTGGCCGGGAAGATCTGCCAGCAGGTGAAGTGGTAGGCGCGGGGAACGGCGCGACTCCCGTAGCGCAGCTCATCGCGGTCCCACCTCCAGATCGTCGCGGAGGGCGAACGCGCTGCCGGTGATCGAGGACGCGAGCGCCGCCGTGCTCTGAGTCAGCACGGTTCCGCGCCGCGAGCGCCGCGAGCTTGACAGCGCCCGCGCCGACGCGTAACTAGTTTCGAGTACTCTCCACGACCGGCACCTTTTAACTTGACCCTGCGAGGTCAGGAAAGGTCCAGCATGACGTCCCACAACTTCCGGGCCGCACCGAAGGCCTCCCGGCGATGCCGCGGAGGTTTTTTTGTATGGTGAGCGCGAACGGCACGCGGCAGGTGATGGACGCGACCGCCATCCAGCGGGCGCTCGTCCGCATCGCGCACGAGATCCTCGAGCACCACAAGGGCACCGACGAGCTGGCCCTGATCGGCATCCGCTCGCGCGGGGTCCACCTGGCGGAGCGCATCCGCCGTGCCATGCAGGAGATCGAGGGCGGCGGGGCGGTGCCCTTCGGCGTCGTCGACATCACCCTCTACCGCGACGACCTCGACCGCGGCGTCCAGAACCCCGTCGTGCAGGGGACGGACATCCCGTTCGCGGTCGAGGGGAAGCGCATCCTGCTCGTCGACGACGTGCTCTTCACCGGCCGCACCATCCGCGCCGCCATGGACGCGCTGGTCGACTTCGGGCGCCCGCAGTCGATCCAGCTCGTGGTGCTGGTCGACCGCGGCCACCGCGAGCTGCCGATCCGCGCCGACTACGTGGGCAAGAACCTTCCCACCTCCCGCCGCGAGCAGGTCCAGGTCCGGCTCGCCGAGGCCGACGGGGTGGACGAGGTCGTGATCGAGGGAGGAGGGAGCTGACATGGCGTTCACGCAGCGTCACCTGCTGGGCCTCGAAGGCGTGCCGGCGTCCGAGATCACGACCATCCTCGACAGCGCCGCCTCCTTCAAGGAGATCTCCGAGCGCGACATCAAGAAGGTTCCGACCCTCCGCGGCAAGACGGTCATCAACCTCTTCTACGAGCCGAGCACGCGGACCCGGACGTCGTTCGAGATCGCCGCCAAGCGGCTCTCGGCCGACACCGTCAACATCAACGAGTCGGCGTCGAGCGCCAGGAAGGGCGAGACGCTCACCGACACGGCGCGGAACCTGGAGGCCATGCGCCCCGACGCGATCGTGATCCGTCACCCCGCCTCCGGTGCCGCGCACCTCCTCGCGCGCTACGTCTCCTGCCCGATCCTCAACGCCGGCGACGGCTGCCACGAGCACCCGACGCAGGCGCTGCTGGACCTGCTCACCATCCGCGAGCACCGCGGCGAGATCGCCGGGCTCACGGTGGCGATCGTCGGCGACATCCTCCACAGCCGCGTCGCCCGCTCCAACGTCCACGCGCTCCGCACCCTCGGCGCGACGGTCCGGCTGGTGGGTCCGCCGACCCTCGTGCCGCGCGAGTGCGCCGCGCTCGGCGCCGAGCTGTACCATCGCCTCGACGACGGCGTGCGCGACGCCGACGTCATCATGATGCTCCGCATCCAGCGCGAGCGGCAGGGCGCCAACTACTTCCCGACGCTGGACGAGTACTCCCAGTACTTCTGTCTCACGGAGGACGCCGTCCGGCTCGCCAAGCCGCAGGTCATCATCCTCCACCCCGGGCCGCTCAACCGCGGCCTCGAGATCTCAAGCGCGGTCGCCGACGGCCCGTACTCCGTCATCATGGACCAGGTGACGAACGGCGTCGCCGTCCGCATGGCGCTGCTCTACCTGCTCGTCGCGCGCAGCAAGAGCGAGGAGGCGAGCGAGGGCATGGCGGAGACGGCGGCCGCCGCCGAGCCCGCCCGCCGGCGGACCGGGGCGCGCGCGTGAGCGAGCGACTCCTGGTTACGGGGGGGACGGTGGTGGACCCCGTCGCCGGACGCGCCGCGCCGGGCGACGTGCTGGTCGACGGCGAGCGGATCGCCGCCGTCGGCGCGCCGGGCACGCTCGACGCGAAGGACGCGAGCGTCGTCGACGCGCGCGGCCTCCTCGTCTGCCCCGGCTTCGTCGACATCCACGTCCACCTCCGCGAGCCCGGCTACGAGTACAAGGAGACGGTCGCCACGGGTGTCGCGGCTGCGGTCGCGGGCGGCTTCACCTCGCTCGCCTGCATGGCAAACACCAACCCCGTGAACGACAGCGCCGCCGTCACGCAGTACATCCGCGACCGCGCCAAGGTCGCGAACGGCGCGCGCGTGTACCCGATCGGCGCGCTCTCGCTCGGGCTCGGCGGCGAGCGGCTCGCCGAGATCGGCGAGATGCACCGCGCCGGCATCGTCGGGGTGTCGGACGACGGCTGCCCGGTGATGAACGCCGGCCTCATGCGCCGCGCGCTCGAGTACGCGCAGATGTTCGACCTCCCCGTGATCGTCCACGAGGAGGACCAGCACCTGGCCGACGGCGGCGCGATGAACGAGGGCGCGATGTCCGTCCGCCTCGGGCTCCGCGGCATCCCGTCCGCGGCCGAGGAGGTCATGCTGGCGCGCGACATCGCGCTCACGGAGCTGACGGGCGGTCGGCTCCACGTCGCGCACATCAGCACGGTCGGCTCGGTGGCGCTGGTGCGCGACGCCAAGGCGCGCGGGCTCCGCGTCACGGCCGAGGTGACGCCGCACCACCTCTTCCTCACCGAGGAGGCCGTCCAGGGCTACGGCACGAACGCCAAGATGGCCCCGCCGCTCCGCACGCAAGCCGACGTCGCCGCGGTGCGTGCCGGTCTCGCTGACGGCACGATCGACGCCATCGCGACCGACCACGCGCCGCACCACGACGACGAGAAGGCGGTCGAGTTCGAGCAGGCCGCCAACGGCATCGTCGGCCTGGAGACGGCGCTGCCGCTGGCGCTCCGGCTGGTGAGCGAGGGCGTCTGCGACCTGCCCACGCTCGTCGCGCGGATGACGGTGGGGCCGGCGCAGGTGCTCGGGCTGCCCGCCGGCACGCTCGCGCCCGGCGCGGCGGCGGATATCACGTTGGTAGACCCCGAGCGGCGCTGGCGCGTCGAAGCCCGGCGCTTCCGCTCGAAGAGCCGCAACACGCCCTTCGAGGGCTGGGAGATGACGGGTCGCGCGGTGGCCGTGTTCGTGGGCGGGCGGCTCGTGCACGACGACCGCCCGGCGGCGGCGGCGCTCCGGAGCGCGTCGTGAGCGAGCGGCCCGCCGTCCTGGCGCTCGCGGACGGGACGATCTTCCGCGGGCGCGCCTTCGGCGCCGTCGGCGAGGCCGAGGGCGAGGTCGTGTTCAACACCAGCATGACCGGCTACCAGGAGATCCTCACCGACCCGTCGTACGAGGGCCAGCTCGTCGCCATGACGTACCCGGAGATCGGGAACGTCGGCGTGAACGGGGAGGACGTCGAGTCGCGGAAGCCGTACGTGCGTGGCTTCATCGTGCGCGAGTACCGCGAAGCCCCGTCGTCGTGGCGGGCGGAGCAGAGTCTCGGCGCGTACCTCGCCGAGCACGGCATCCCGGCGATCGAGGGCATCGACACGCGCGCGCTCGTGCGGCATCTCCGCGACCGCGGCTCGCAGGAGGCGGTGCTGTCGAGCGTCGACCTCGACGCGGAGCGGCTCGTCAAGAAGGCGAAGGCCGCGCCGAGCATGGTGGGGCAAGACCTGGCGAGCGTCGTCACGTGCCGCGAGGCGTACGACTGGACCGAGGGTCCGTGGAAGCTCGGCGGCGGGTCGGTGACTGCGGAAGAGGCCGCGCGGGGGCGGAAGCCGTTCCGCGTCGTCGCGTACGACTACGGCATCAAGTTCAACATCCTGCGGAACCTCGTCGGCTCGGGGTGCGCGGTCCGTGTCGTGCCTGCGCACACGTCTGCAGCGGATGTCCTCGCCCTGAACCCCGACGGCGTCTTCCTCTCGAACGGCCCCGGCGACCCGGACGCCGTCCGCGGCGCGCCCGAGAACGTCGCGGCGCTCTTGGGGAAGGTTCCGGTCTTCGGCATCTGCCTCGGGCACCAGATCCTCGGCCTCGCGCTCGGTGGCAAGACCTACAAGCTCAAGTTCGGCCACCACGGCGGCAACCAGCCGGTGCAGGACCTGACGACGGGTAAGGTGGAGATCACGGCGCAGAACCACGGCTTCGCGGTGGACGTAGATTCGCTCGCGGGTCGCGGCGAGCTGACGCACATCAACTTGAACGACCGGACGGTCGAGGGGCTCCGCGTGAAGGGGCAGCCCACGTTCTCGGTGCAGTACCACCCGGAGGCGTCGCCGGGGCCGCACGACGCGAACTACCTGTTCCGGAGGTTCGTGGAGCTGATGGAGGGGCGGGGTGGATGAACCAGCCGCCAGCGTGGGCGATTCGACTGGGCGCGACTGCGGGGACCGCGGGCGCCTTCTGGGTCCTCATTGCGCCGGATGCGAGGTTGCCGTTCATCGGACTCCTGGTGTGGGGCACTGCGTTTTTGCTCGGTCGCTTGGCCGAGGCGAGCTATCGCGTCGACTCCCGTTCGTACGCTCGGCTGATAGGAGCGCACGCGATCGGTGTCCCACTGGGGATGTTGCTCGCATTGTGGTACGGGCAGGTCGCGTTCGGCGGGGCGCTCGTCCTACTGCTGGTCGGCTTCGGGTCTGCCTTCTGGGGCGCCGTGGCTGCTCGGGAAGCGGTGGCGAAGACGCCCAGGAGCTGACGTCGCCGGAGCCGGGAGCGCAGGGAGAGTCCATATGACGGTAGGCAAGCGGATCGAGATCAACCCCAAGGTCATGATGGGGAAGCCCGTCATTCGCGGGACGCGAGTCTCCGTGGAGTTGATCTTGCGAAAGCTGGCCGAAGGCGCGTCCGAGGCGGATATCCTCGACGGGTACCCCCGACTAACCCGAGCTGACGTCAAAGCTGCGATCGCCTACGCCGCGGACGCGATCGGTCACGAGGAGACATTGTTAGTATCGCCGCGAAAGACGAAGCGGCGGGCGTGAGGTGGTTCGGTTTCTTGCGGACGAGAGCTGCGACTTCGCCGTGGTGCGTTCGTTGCGCGACGCCGGATTCGACGTGCTCGGGGTCGCCGAGACAGCGCCCCGCGCATCGGACGCGGCCGTCGTGGAGATCGCTGTCAGAGACGGACGTGTGCTAGTCACAGAAGACAAGGACTTCGGCCAGCTCGTTCACGCGAGCGCTGACCCTCGCGTGGGCGTCATCCTCCTTCGTTTCCCCGCCGCCGCGCGCAAGCTCGCGCCGGAGGCCGTCGTCCGGCTCGCCCGCGCTCGCGGAAACCGTCTGTCGGAATGCTTCGCTGTCGTCCAACCGGGCCGGATTCGAATCGCTCGCACCCCGGGGAGGCGGGCCTGATGCCCCGCCGCACCGACATCCGCTCCATCCTCCTCATCGGCTCCGGCCCGATCGTCATCGGCCAAGCCTGCGAGTTCGACTACTCCGGCACCCAGGCCTGCAAGGCGCTCCGCGAGGAGGGCTACCGGATCATCCTCGTCAACTCGAACCCGGCGACCATCATGACCGACCCGGAGTTCGCCGACCGCACCTACATCGAGCCGATGACGGTCGAGGTGCTGGAGCGCATCATCGCCCTCGAGAAGCCCGACGCGCTCCTGCCGACGATCGGCGGGCAGACGGGGTTGAACCTCGCGCTCGACCTCGCCGAGGCCGGCGTGCTCGCCAAGTACAACGTCGAGCTGATCGGCGCCAAGGTCGACGCCATCAAGCGTGCCGAGGACCGCGATCTCTTCAAGGCGACGATGCGCTCGATCGGCCTCGACCTGCCGCGGAGTGGCGTCGCGCACTCGCTCGAAGAAGCCGAGGTCCTCCGCAAGGAGATCGGCCTTCCCGTCATCATCCGCCCCTCGCGCACGCTCGGCGGCACGGGCGGCAACTTCGCCGTCACGCCCGACGAGTTCCGCGCCAACGTCGCCTGGGGCCTCGAGATGTCGCCGGTCAGCGAGGTGCTGATCGAGGAGTCGATCGCCGGCTGGAAGGAGTTCGAGCTCGAGGTGATGCGCGACCGCAAGGACAACGTCGTCATCGTCTGCTCGATCGAGAACTTCGACCCCATGGGCGTCCACACCGGCGACTCGATCACCGTCGCGCCGGCGCAGACGCTCACCGACAAGGAATACCAGGTGATGCGCGACGCCGCCATCGCCATCATGCGGGAGATCGGCGTCGACACGGGCGGCTCGAACATCCAGTTTGCCGTGAACCCGCTGGACGGCAGCCTCGTCGTGATCGAGATGAACCCGCGCGTGTCCCGCTCCTCCGCGCTCGCGAGCAAGGCCACCGGGTTTCCCATCGCGAAGATTGCCGCGAAGCTC
>JBGQET010000030.1:0-46791 GCA_041496545.1 Binatia bacterium
GCGCCGCAACACCCACGCTCAACTCCACCGCCCCTTTTAAGGGGCCCGCCTCGACTGACGCCGGGGGGGGGCGCGGCCACCCGCCCCCCCCCCGCTCCATTTCAGGGCACCCGGCGCGCTCGCTTGCGCCACGCGTCCCCGCGGGCTAAGCGTGCCCGCGCCGAACCGGCCGAGTCCGGTGTTCGTCCTGGAGTCACCCGTGAATCTGAAGCGCGCCATCCTGCTCGAGTACCGACGCGTATACGACGTGTCGCCCGACGTGCCGTACCTGCACGCCCGCGACGGGCTGCCCGGCCGGCTCGGGCTCTCCTTCGACGAGCTAGCGCCCCACGTGAAGGACCTGGAGCAGAACCGGTTCCTGCACTGGAAGGCGCAGGACCTCTACAAGCTCTCGCCGCGCGGGCTGCGCGTGACGGGCAACCCGTCCGAGTTCGACCTGGAGTTTCCGGAGAGCTAGGGCCCGCGGGCGCCGCGAACGCGACGGCGGGGGGACGGCATGAGGATGCGTGCTGTGGGAGCGGGGCTGGCGGGCGGGCTGCTCGCCGGCGCGCTGGTCGGGGCAGGGGAGGCCGTGGCCGCGTGGGCGCACGCGCACGGTGCGGCCGAGGCGCCGGCTGTCGCGTGGGCGCTCGTCGCCTACGGCGGCCTCGGCGCCGCGCTGGGCGTCGGCGCCGGCGTCGTGGCCGCGGTCCTCGGCACCGACGGCTTCGGACTCGCGTTCGGCGGCGTCGGCGCCGCACTGGTGTTCGTGGTCGGGCGCTTCCGCGTCGTCCGCGACGTCTTCCTGGAGCAGCTTCCGCGCGGGCCGCTCACGCTGCTCGCACAGCTCGGAGCGCTGGTGGCGGCGGCGGCGCTGGCGGTCGCCGTCTGGCGGCTCCTGCGCGGCGCCGACGCGCGCCGCCGGCCGCTCACGCGCGCCGGCGTCGCGGCGGTCGCCGTCGGGTTGGCGGCCGTCGCCTGCGCGGCCGCGGCGCGGCTCAGGCCGCCGCCCGCGCCCCCGCCCGCGGTGGCGCGTCCCGCGCCGCGGGCCGGCGCCCCGAACGTCGTGCTGATCGGCGTCGACACGCTGCGCGCCGACCATCTCTCCTGCTACGGCTACCGCGCCAACGCCACCCCGCAGGTCGACGCCCTGGCGCGCGACGGCCTCCGCTACGCCAATACCTTTTCGCAGGCGTCGTGGACGCGGCCGTCGTTCGCGACCATCCTCTCGGGGCTCTACCCGTCGTCGCACGGCGCCATCCACAAGGCCGATGTGCTGCCCGACCGCGTCGACACCCTGGCCGAGATGCTCCAGCGCGCCGGCTACCGCACGGTCGGCTTCGCCGACAACGCCAACATCTCGCCCGCTTTCAACTTCCAGCAGGGCTTCGACGACTACCGCTACCTCGCGCCCGACTTCTTCTTCTGGGCGGACGAGCCCGCGTCGCAGCTCGCGCTCTACAGCGGGCTCCGGCTGGTCCGCGAGCGCTTCCTCGCCCGCCGCGTCGACGTCCACAACTACTACCAGCCGGCCGAGGTGGTGACGGCGGCGGTGAAGGCCTGGCTCGCGGCCCCGAAGCCCGACCAGCGGCCGTTCTTTCTCTTCGTCCACTACATGGATCCCCACGATCCCTACTTCGTGCACCCCTTCGACGGCGAGGGGTACGCGCGGGTCGCCAACCCGAACCCGCCGCCCGAGGTGGCCGAGAAGTACCGCCGCCTCTACGACGGCGAGATCGCCTACCTCGACCAGCACCTCGGCGCCCTCTTCGACGACCTGAAGGCCCGCGGCCTCTACGACTCGTCGCTGGTGATGCTCACGGCCGATCACGGCGAGGAGTTCCACGAGCACGGCGGTTGGTGGCACGGGACGACGCTCTACGACGAGCAGATTCACGTACCGCTGATCGTGAAGCCGCCCGGCACCCCGGCGGCGACCGCCGGGCGCGTCGTCGAGACGCTCGCGACCAGCCTCGACATCGCGCCGACGATCCTCACCGCGGCCGGGGTCACCCCGCCCGCGGTCCTCCAGGGTCACGCGCTCCCGCTCGACGGCAGCAACGCCCCCGACCGGCAGAGCGTCTTCGCCGAAGAGGATCTCGAAGGCAACGTCCTCCAGGCGGTGCGCACGCCGCTCTGGAAGTTCATCACCGCGAACGCCGACAACCCGCGCGGCCTGCCGCCCGAGCAGCTCTTCGACCTCCCCGCCGACCCGGGCGAGCAGCGCGACGTGGCGCGCGTGCGCGCCCCGCAGACCGAGATCATGCGCGCCGAGCGGGGACGCGCGATGCTCTCGGCACGCGCGCACGCGGGGGCCAGCCAGCAGGGCACGATGGACCCGGCGACGGTCGAGCGCCTGAAGAACCTCGGCTACGTCCAGTGAGCCGGTGAGCGCGCCCCTCCTGGTCGTCGGCCTCGACGGCGCGACGCTCGACCTGGTGCGGCCCTGGGTGGCTGCCGGCCGCCTCCCGGCGCTCGGCGCGCTGATGGTCCGGGGCGCGTGGGGCGCGCTCCGCTCGACGATCCCCGCCGCCACCTTCCCCGCCTGGACGTCGCTCGTGACGGGCGTCAACCCGGGACGCCACGGCGTCCTCGACTTCACCGAGCGCGTGCCCGGCACGTGGCGGCTGCGCTTCCAGAACGGGAGCGCCCGCCGCACCCCGGCGCTCTGGACGCGCCTCGGCCACGCCGGCCGCCGCGTCGCGGTGGTCACGGTGCCGGCGACGTATCCGCCCGAGCCCGTGCCGGGCGTGATGGTGAGCGGCTTCGACAGCCCGCTCACCACGGCGATCGACGGCTCCTTCGTCCACCCGCCCGCCCTCTGGCGCGAGATCCGCGGGCTCGTCGGCCGCGTCCCCTTCGCGGACTTCCAGGAGGTGACGATCGGTCCCGGCTGGCACGCCGCCGCGCGCGCCCGCCTCCTCGACGGCGTCGGGCGGCGCGCGGCGCTCGCGCGCGCTCTCCTCGCCCGCGAGCGCTGGGGCCTCTTCATGGTGGTCTTCGGCGAGTCCGACACGGTGGCCCACCACTTCTGGCGCTTCCACGACCCGGCCTCGCCGCGCTTCGCCGACGAGCCGGCGCTGCGCGACGTGGTCGGCGAGGTGTACGAGGCGCTCGACGCCGCCGTCGCGAGCCTCGTGGCCGCGGCGCCCGACGCCGTCGTCGCCGTCGTCTCCGACCACGGCAGCGGCGGCGCCGGCGACCGCGCCGTGTACCTGAATCGTCGCCTGGCCGCGTGCGGGCTCCTCGACTTCCGCGCCGGCGGGGGACGGGTCGCGGGGTGGCTCAAGGCCGCGGCGCTGCGCGCCGTCCCCACCGGCTTCCAGGGCGTGGCGCTCCGGCGCGCCGGTCGCCTGGCCGGCCGGCTCGAGGGGATGCACCGCTTCGGCGGCATCGACTGGCGGCGGACGGTCGCGTACTCCGAGGAGCTCGACTACCACCCGAGCGTCCGCCTGAACCTCCGCGGGCGCGAGCCGGAAGGCGTGGTGGCGCCGGGCGACTACGCGGCGACGCGCGAGCGCGTCTCGGCTGCGCTCGCCGACTGGCGCCACGACGACGGCCGCCCCGTCGTCCGGCGCGTGTGGCGGCGCGAGGAGCTGTACGTGGGTCCGGCGGCCGACGCGGCGCCGGATCTGCTGCTCGAGCTGGCGCTGGTGGACGGCTACAGCCCCTCCTGCCTCCGCAGCGACGGCCCCGGTCCCGCGCTCCGGCGGCTCGCGCCGACGGAGCACGGCGGCGGCAAGGGTCGCGGCATGAACTGGGCACACCGCCGTGAGGGACTCTTCGTCCTCGCGGGCCCGGGTGTGGCGCCGGTCGGCGAGCTCGAAGGCGCGGACGTCGTCGACGTCCTGCCGACGCTCCTCCCGCTCGCGGGACTGCCGGTGCCGCGCGGCCTCGACGGGCAGCCGATCGCCGCCGCGCTCGCCGAAGCGCCCCGCCTCGCGGACGACACGCTCGCCGACGCGCCGCGGCCGCGACGCGAGCTGGACGCCGCCGAGAGCCGCGACCTCGCCGCCCGCCTGGCCGCGCTCGGCTACCTGGAGGCCGGACCCGGATGAGGATCGCGCTCGTCATCGCCGGGCCGTACCCCGCGTTCCGCGGCTCGCAGGTCCTGGTGCACCAGCTCGCGAGCGGGCTCGAGAGCCGCGGGCACGAGGTCCGTCTCGTGAGCTACGGCCCCGACGCCGCCGAGCTGCCGGGGCCGCCCGCCGCGCGCCTTCTGCGCGACGCCGCGCTCGTGCTGCGCTTGTGGCGGACCGTCCGCCGCGACCCCGTCGACGTCATCCACGCCCACAACTACGAAGCGGCGATCGCCGGACTCCTCGTCGCCCGCGTCACCGGCCGGCCGCTCGTCTATCACGGCCACAACGCCCTGGCGCACGAGCTGCCGACGTACTTCCGCGGCCGGCTCGCGCGCCGGCTGGCCGGCCGGCTCGGCCGGCTGCTCGACGCCGAGGTGCCGCGCCGGGCGGACTTCTGCATCGCCGTCAGCCCCGAGCTGGGCGACATGCTGCGGGCGCGCGGCGTCGCCGAGGACGGCCTCGCCTGCATCGCACCGGCGGGGCGACCCGAGGACCTGGGGCCCGCGCCGGCGAGCCCGCCGCCCAGCGGCCGCGTCTGCTACGCCGGCAACCTCGACGGCTACCAGAACCTCGACTTCCTGCTCCGCGTCTTCGCGAGCGTACGCCTCCGGGTGCCCGCTGCCCGGCTCGTACTGGTGACGCACGGCGACGCGGCGGCGCGGCTCGGCACCGAGCCCGGGGTGGAGATCGTCGCGGCACGCTCGTACGATGAGGTGCGCGCGTGCCTCGCGCTGGCCGACCTCACCGTCTGCCCGCGCGCCGAACGCTCGGGGTTCCCGATGAAGCTCCTCAACTACATGGCGGCCGGCAAGGCCATCGTCGCGTCGGCAGGCTCCGCCAAGGGGCTCCGCGACGGCGTCACGGCGCGCGTGGTGCCGGACGGCGACGAGCACGCGTTCGCCACCGCCGTCGTGGAGCTGCTCGGCGACGCGGCCGCACGCACGCGCCTGGGCGCCGCCGCCCGGCGCGTGGTCGAGGACCCGCGCGCGTGGGACGACGTGCTCGACCGCATCGAAGGCATCTACAGGACGCTCGGGCGGCGGACCGCCCTGGCCGCCCGACCGGTGACACAGACCGAATGACGACGACGGTGGAATCCCGACCCCGAATCGCGATCACGATGGGCGATGCCGCCGGCATCGGGCCCGAGATCATCGTCAAGTCGCTCGCCGACCCGGCGGCGGCCGGCCGGTGCATCCCGATCGTGCTCGGCGACGCGCGCGTCCTCGAGCGTGCGATGGAGGCGACCGGCGTCCGCGTCCCGCTGCGGACGATCCGGCGTCCGGGCGAAGCCACCGGCACGCCGGGGACGATCGAGCTGATCGACTACCACGACGTCGACATGGCGGCGCACCGCTGGGGCGAGGTGAACACCAACTTCGGCGAAGCCGCCGTGCGCTACACCAAGGAAGCCGGCCGGCTGGCGGTGGCGCGGGAGATCGACGGCCTCGTCTCCGCGCCGCTCAACAAGGAGGCCATGCACGCCGCCGGCTACCCGTACGAGGGGCAGACGGAGATCCTGGGCGAGCTCACCGGAACCAAGCCCGCGATGGTGCTCCTCCTCGGCCAGATGCGGCTCATGCTGTTCACGAACCACATGGCGCTCCGCGCGGTGTGCGACTACATCCGCCCCGACCGCATCCTCTCGCGTCTGGTGCTGGCGGACGCCGCGCTGCGCGACATGGGCATCGCGCGGCCGCGCGTCGCGGTCGCGGGCCTGAACCCGCACGCGGGCGAGAGCGGCGCCTTCGGCCGCGAGGAGGTGGACGGGATCGTGCCCGCGATCGAGGAGGCACGCGCCCGCGGGATCGACGCCCTGGGGCCGTTCCCCGCCGACACCGTCTTCTTGAAGGCGCGCGACGGCGCTTACGACCTGACGCTCGCCCTCTACCACGACCAGGGTCTCATGGCGGTGAAGCTCCTCGGCTTCGGGACGGTGGTCACGCTGCTGGTCGGCATCCCGTTGATCCGCACCTCGACGGGGCACGGCACGGCCTTCGACATCGCGGGCAAGAACATCGCCGACCACCGCAACCTGCTGGAGGCGATCCGCGTCGCGGCCGAGATCGCGGCCACCCGCCGGGGCGCCGTGGACCCGGGCCTCGCCGCCGCGTTCGGCAAGGTCGCCTGATGCGCGTCATCGACATCTCGGTGCCGAACCGTCCCGGCATGCACGCCTACCCCGGCGACCCGGTGCTGCGCGTCGAGTCGGCGCGGGACATCCGCCGCGGCGACGTCTGCAACCTCTCCCTGCTCACCCTGGGGAGCCACACCGGCACGCACGTCGACGCGCCCTACCATTTCCTCGCCGACGGCCCGCGCTTGGGCGACGTCCCGCTCGACCGGATGGTCGGCGAG
Organism: Binatia bacterium; assembly: GCA_041496545.1. Classification (GTDB taxonomy): domain Bacteria; phylum Desulfobacterota; class Binatia; order DP-6; family DP-6; genus DASRHG01. The sequence continues at coordinate 6,420 of JBGQET010000030.1, forward strand.
GCGCTGGTCGCCGACCTGCGCGGCCGCGCCGCGATCGACGCCGCCGCGCTTGCCGCGGTCCCGCTCCGCGCGGGGGACATCCTCCTCTGTCGCACCGACAACTCCGAGCGCTGGGCCTCGCCCGAGTTCCGGCGCGACTTCACCTATCTCACGGAGGACGCGGCTGACTGGCTGGTCGCGCACGGCGCACGCGCGGTCGGCATGGACTACCTCTCGATCGAGCGCTTCGGTAGCGAGTCGTTCCCCGTGCACCACCGACTGCTGGGCGCCGGCGTCTTCGTCATCGAGGGTCTCGACCTCGGCGCGGTGGAGCCCGGGCGCTACACCCTCGTCTGCCTGCCCCTCAAGTTCCCCGACCTCGACGGTGCCCCCGCGCGCGCCGTCCTGCTCGCCTGAGCGACGGACACTTCTCATGAATGCGCTTCGCGTGCTCGCCGACGACCTGACCGGCGCGTGTGACGTCGGGGCGGAGCTGTTGCCGTGGCCCGGCGGGGTCGCGGTGCAGCCGACCGCCGAGGCGCCGCGCCCCGAGCTGCGCCCGGGGACGCTCTGCGTCCGCAACACGCAGAGCCGCACGGTGCCGCCCGAGGAAGCGGGGCGGCGCGTCGCCACGGCGCTCGCCGACGTCGGGCCCGGGTGGGCGGGCCTCGTCTTGAAGAAGATGGACACGGGGCTGCGCGGCCAGCTCGGCGCGGAGATCGATGCCGCCATGGACGTGCTCGGGCTCGAGGAGGCGTTCGTCCTGCCCGCCATCCCGGAGATCGGCCGCACCACCCAGCAGGGGCGGCAGATGATCGGCGGCGTCCCCGTGAATCAGACGGCGTTCGCACGCGACCCGCAGAACCCGATCCGCGATGCGAGCGTGCCGGCGGCGATCGCCGCCACGGGGCGGCGGCAGCCCGGCGTGATCGGGCTGGGCGCGGTGCGCGGCGGGTTGGGCGCGGCGGTCGACCAGGCGCGTGCCGGCGGGGCGCAGGTGCTGGTGTGCGACGCGGAGACGGACGCCGACCTCGAGCGCGCGGTGCGCGGCCTCCTCCTGCGCGGCCGCCCGCTGCTGCTCGCGGGCTCGATCGGGCTCGCGCGCGCGCTCCGCCGCGTGCTCGGCACGGAGCAGACGGGTCGTCCGCGCGCGGCCGGACCCGCCCCCGCCTCGGGCTCGGGGGTGCTGGTGGTCGCGGGCAGCGCGCACCCGACGACGCGCACGCAGATCGCGCGGGCGGCCGAGCGCGGCCTCGAGTCGCTCGTGGTCTCCGGCGCCGAGCAGGCGGATGCGGTCGGCGGCGCAGCGGGTCGTCTGCTCCGCGCCGGGCGGGCGGTGGCGCTGGTGGCCCCGGAGGAGCCGGTCCCGGGCGGCAGCGATGCGGTGCTCGCCGGCCTCCGGCGCGCCGCGCTGGCGGCGCTCTCGCGCGGCCGGCCGAGCGGCCTCGCGCTCATCGGCGGCGAGACCGCCTATCAGGTGCTCGAGGGCGTCGGGTTGCCGTCGCTCTGGATGGAGGCGCGGCTCTGCCCGATGGTGGCGCGCGCGCGTCTCATGTCGGGCCCCTACGGCGGGCTCGCGCTCATCAGCAAGGGCGGGTCGACGGGTGCGCCCGACGTGCTGAGCGCCATCGTTCGCCAGCTCGGGCGCGGGAGCGTGTGATGAAGGTGGTGGCGGGGCGGGTGGTGACCCTCGAGTACACCGTGCGCCTCGAGAGCGGCGAGCTCGTCGACTCGACGGGCACCTGCGGCCCCCTCAGCGTGCTCTACGGCTCCGAGCAGCTCTTCGCGCCGCTCGAGGCCCGCATCGCCGGCATGCAGCCGGGCGAGACCCGCGAGCTGCACATCCCCGCGACCGAGGCGTACGGCGAGCATCGGGCGGAGCTGGTGCGGAGCCTGCCACGCGACCGCCTGCCCCCCGACCTCGAGCTGACGGTGGGGATCGAGTACCGTCTCAAGTCGCCCGACGGCAAGACGCTCCGCTTTCGCCTGCTGGAAGTGGGTGCGACGGAGGTGCGCGCCGACTTCAACCCGCGCCAGGCGGGGCAGGCGCTGCGCGCCACCGTGACGGTCGTCGAGGTCCGGGCGGCGACGTTCACCGAGGAGCGGCGCGGCCGGACCTGAGGACCGATGCGCGGACGGACGGCAGCGCTCCTCGGGCTCGTGCTCGTGGCGGCTCGGGCAGGTGCCTTCGACGGCGACGTCCCGCTCGCCGTCGGGGACGACCGCTTCGGCGGTCGCGTGGTCGACATCGGCGGCTACGCGATCGGCGAGGGCGGCGTGCTCGCGAGCCGCGTCCAGTTCGAGGGCGGACCGGGGCTCGGGATCGTGTCGCAGGCGAACGCCAGCGACTCGCTGGTCGCGAGCGAAGGCGGCTCCGCGCCGCAGGGCGGCTCGTTCGCCGTGCTGGGCGCGCTCGCCGTTGGCGCCGCCGGCACGGTGGTCTTCCGCGCGGATCTGCAGCTCGGCGCGGTGGTCGAGAGCGCGATCTTCGCCGTCCCACCGGGTGGCCCCGGCAGCCGCGTCGTCGCGGTCGGCGACCCGACTCCGCTCGGCGACGGCTCCACCTTCACCGCCATCGACCTCCCCGCGGCAGCGGCCACGGGGCGGATTGCGTTTCGCGCCAGCGACTCGGCCGGCCGCCAGGGGCTCTTCATGGTCGCCGACAACGTCCTCAAGCGCGTCGTGCTGAAGGGCGACTCGCACCCCGCGATCGGCGCCTTCGTCAGCTTCGGCGCCCCGGCGCTGGCCGACGACGGCGCGATCGCGTTCTTCGTCTCGGGCGGCGGCACGAAGAAGGGGATCCTGATCGCGGCGCCCGACGGCACGCTCGCGCCCATCGCGACGGTCGGCGGCCTCGCGCCGGGCGGCACCTTCACCGCCGTCGACCAGCCGACGATCGGCGCCGACGGCGTGGTCGTGTTCCGCGGCACCGTCAAGGCGGGGCAGACGAGCGGGCGCGGCATCTTCGTGTGGCGCACCGGGCAGATCACGCGCCTCGTCGCCGAGGGCGACCCGGCGCCGGGGGGCGGCGTCTACAAGACGTTCGGAGGGCCGGCGGTCGGCCCCGGGGGCGCGGTCGCCTTCCGCGCCACGCTCAGCGCGCCGGCGGAGGCGCTGGTGGTCGTGACCGACGCTGCGCGCGCCGTCGCCGCCGCGGGCGACCCGGCTTTCGTCGGCCACTTCTGCCCCGCGGTCGGCGGGCAGATCTGCTTCGGCGACCCGGCGTTCGGGCCGCACGGCGAGCTCGCCTTCAGCGCCCGGCTCGACGACCCGGCGGTGACGCGCGCGCTCTTCCGCACCCGCATCCAGCCCGGCAACCGCATCGCCTCCATCTTCGTCGACTGCAACGCCGGCGGCCGCATCCAGAACGCCCTCGCGCAGATCGCCGACGGCGGCGTGATCCAGGTGCGCGGCACGTGCCGCGAGAACGTGGTCGTCGCGGACGTCGGCCGGGTGACGATCTCCGGCGTCTCCACCCGCAAGCGCCGCCGGCGGAAGCCGCCCGTGCTGATCGCGGCCGACGCGTCGCGGCCGGCGCTCGAGGTGCGCGACAGCGCCGGGCCGACGACGTTCCTCGGCTTCACGGTGCAGGGCGGCCGGCCCGCTGTCCGGCTCGACGGTATCGGCCACACCCTCCAGGGCCTCGGCATGCGCGGCGGCGGCGGCGTGGAGGCGAAGGGGGGCGGTCACACGGTGAGCGGGCTCAAGATGGTGAAGGTCGCGGGGCCGTGCATCGCCGTCAGCGCGAGCGCGACCGCCGTCACGCGGAACACCATCCGCCGCTGCCTCGGCGACGGCATCCTGGTGACGGGTCCCGCGGCCTCGCTCGCCATCAACGTCGTGCTGGCGAGCCGCGGGCGCGGTATCGCGATCGAGAGCAGCTCGAACTCCCTGTCGCGCAACCGCGTCTCGGGCAGCCGGCAGGGCGGGCTCCTGGTGCTCGGCCGGAACAACACCCTCACCGGCAACCGCGCGGCCGGAAACCGCGGCGGGCAGATCGTCGCCGGCGCGTGCAACATCGACGCCGGGCGGAACCATCCGAAGCTGCGCATGCCGCCGTGCAGTCCGTCTCCGGCCGTGCTTGCGACCCCTCGGCCCGTCTCGTAGAGTCCCCGCAGTGGCGAACTCCAGGCTCTATGTGGTGACCGGTGGCGCCGGTTTCATCGGCTCCAACATCGCCGAGGCGCTCGCGCACCGCGGAGACCGCGTCCGCGTCCTCGACGACTTCTCCACCGGCCGGCGCGAGAACCTGGCCGCCATCCCCGGCGTCGAGGTCGTCGAAGGCGACCTGCGCGACGGGGCGGCGGTCCGCCGTGCGGTCGCGGGCGCCGAGGGCGTGTTCCACGAAGCGGCGCTTCGCTCCGTGCCGCGCTCGGTGGACGACCCGATGAGCAGCAACGAGGTCAACGTCTCCGGGACGCTCGTCCTCCTGATGGCGTGTCGCGAGGCCAAGGTCCGCCGGCTCGTCTACGCCTCCTCGTCGTCGGTCTACGGCGACGACCCGGCGCTGCCCAAGGTCGAGACGCTGCCCACGCGGCCGATCTCTCCCTACGCCGTCTCCAAGCTCGCGGCCGAGAACTACTGTGTGACGTTCGCGCGCCTCTACGGGCTCGAGACCGTCAGCCTGCGGTACTTCAACGTCTTCGGGCCGCGGCAGAACCCGGAGTCGAAGTACTCGGCCGTGATCCCCCGCTTCCTCGACCTGGCGATGCGCGGCGAGCCGCTCGAGGTCCACGGCGACGGCGAGCAATCGCGCGACTTCACCTACATCGACAACGTCGTGCAGGGGAACCTGCGCGCGATGGACACGCCCGGCGTCTCGGGCGAGGTCTTCAACGTGGCCTGCAACACCCGCCACTCGCTGCTCGCCATCGCCGACGCGATCGGCGACTTCCTCGGCCGCAAGCCGAAGCTGCACCACGTCGCCTCCCGCCCCGGCGACGTCCGCCACACTTTGGCGGACATCGACAAGGCGAAGCGTCTCCTCGGCTACGCGCCGACGGTCGATTTCGCTGAGGGCATGCGCCGGACGTGCGAGTACTTCGTCCACCGCTTCGCCGAGGAGAAGCGGGCGGCCGGGCGCGGCGCCTGAGCGCGGCGCCCCGCGCGACGTTCCGATGCGCGGGCGCGTGTATTTCTGGGACGAGCGCGTCTTCTACGTGGGGCCGGACGTCCCCTCCACGCTCCACGCCCACCACGCCGTCCAGGTGTGCGTCTCCCTCTCCACGCCCATCCGCTTCCGGACGTCGGCACGCGGACGCTGGGCGCGGTATCAGGGCGTGGTCGTGCCGTCCGACGTGTCGCACGAGACCGACCCGCCGGTGTCGCTGCTCGCCAGCGTCTGGCTCGACGGGGAGACGGCGGAGGCGAAGCGCCTGGTGGGGCCGCGCCTCGCCGGCCTGGTGCCGATCCCGCGCGCGCGGCTGCGGAGGCTCGTCCCGCGCGGGCGTGCTGGGAAGAGGGCTGGGACGGCCGTCGGGCCGCCGGCTTGCTGGAGGGATCACCACGGCCGCGCACGCCGCCGGCTTCGCCGACGCGCCGCACCTCGACCGGACCTTCCGCCGCATGCTCGGCTTCACCCCGTCCACCGCCCTCGGCGTCAGCCAGTTCGTTCAAGACGGAGCCCACGCCCCCGAGTAACCTTGCCGTCATGAGCGAAGCGTCCGACTCGACGAAGGCGACGGTGAAGACGGCGATCCTCTGGGGCGGCCTCCTCCTGCTGGTGGTGGCGGCCGGTGTGACCATCAGCGACGAGACGACGCGCCGCCTCGGCCTGCGGACCCTGCTGGCGCTGCTGGTCGTCGTCGAGATCCTGCTCGCGTTCCCGCAGATGTTCCACGAACCCCGAACGGAAGACGCAGCCGCGGTGGGTCCCATGCAGGACGCCGGTTTCTACAACCTCGCGATGGCCCTCCTCTTCGCCCTCTGCGCCGCGCGCCCCGAGGAAAGCACCGTCGCCCTGGCCGCCGCGATCCCCCTCTACGCCATCCACGCCGGCACCCACCTGCTGCGCTACGCCGGCCTCTACTACGGCGGCGAAGCCCCCATCCCGGGCCGCCCACGGCACCTGGACCTGCGCGCCGGCCTCCAGCTCACCGTCGCGCTCGCGGCGATGGTGCTCTTCTATCCGCCGTCGCGCGGCTGACCCGGAACCCGCGCTGCGTCCGGCGGGGCGTTCAGCGGCAGCTCGACCGTGACCGCCGTCCCCTCGCCTGGGCGGCTCCGCGCCGCCACGCGCCCGCCGAGGGCCTCGGCGAAGCAGCGCACGATGTAGAGCCCGAACCCTGTCCCGCTGGTGCGCGCGCCGCCGGGCCGGAACGGCTCGAAGAGATGGGGCAGGACGTCGGCCGGGATGCCGGGGCCCGCGTCGCGCACCGTGATGCGGACGGTGTCGCGCTCGGGGGCGGCGGTTGCTTCGATGGCGACCGGCGCGCCGCCGCTGTGCTTGAGCGCGTTGTCGACCAGGTTCTGCACGATCTCCTTCACCTTGACGCGGTCGGTGCGGAGGCTGGGCAGGTCGGCGGGGACCTCGATGGTGAGGATGCCTTCGCGGCTGGCGCGGGCGAAGGTGCCGGAGCGCAGGCCCCCGAGCACCTCGGCGAGCGCGAACTCCTCGCAGCGGATGGGCAGGTGGTCGGTCTCGAGCCGGGCGACGTCGAGCGTCGCGCCGAGGAGATCGACGAGCTCGATCGCCTGGCGCTCGAGGGTGGCCGAAACCTCCTGCTGCTCGCCGTTGAGCGGTCCGAACGCGCCTTCGCGCATCAGGCTCGTGTAGCCGACGAGCGCGTTCAGCGGGGTGCGCAGGTCGTGCGCCATCGAAGCGAGCGCGTCGCCCTTCAAGCGCGCGAGCTGCGAGAGGCGGCGGCACTGCCGCGCGTTCGAGAGCGCAACCCCGGCGGTGATGGCGAGGGCGCGAGAGAGCTGGAGGTCCTCGTCGGGGAGCAGCGCGCCCGGCGGCGGGACGACGTGCAGCGCGCCCGTCACCTCGAGGCCCTGGAAGGGAAGCACGACCGTCTGGCGGACGCTGTCGCCGTCGTCCTCCGTCAGCACGATGGCGTGGCCGGAGAGGAGGGCGGGGGCCAGCGGCGACTCGAAGAGCGAGAGGCCGTCGTGTCGCGCGCGGTACGCGGGATCGAGGCCGTAGGTGGCGAGGAGCCGATACGCCGCGTCCTCGATCACGCCGACGGCGGCGCCCGGGACGCGCAGGAAGATGGCGGCCGCCTGCGCGAGGCGATCGGGCATGGTGTCGAAGTCCGCGGTGGAGAGCAGGAGCCCGCGCTGGAGGTCGAGGAATTGCTCGAGGCGTGTGGCGTCGAAGGCGACGGGCCCGGATGCGAGTGCGATCTCGAGTGTCGAGCTGCGTTTGAGTTGCTTCACCGGTGGGCTGGGATGTAGACACACCCCGCGGTCAGCCGTCAATAGGGTTTGACATAGGAGGATGCATGTCGACCGACATCCGACGTGAAGCCGAGGAGTTGGTGCGCTACCACAGCGAGCTGGTGCGTCGGCTGGGACAGGCGGGCGTGCGCGACGTTCCGGAGCTTCTGGCGCTGCACGAGCAGCTCCGACGGGCGGTCGAGGCGGTGAGCCAGCAGGAGATCGGCTGGGCGGCGGAGCAAGCGCAACGCCTGGTGGCCACGCTCGTCCGTCTCGACTCCGACCTCCAGGCGCTCAAGCGGCTCAAGGCCGCGATGGACGAGCCGGTGCTCGAGCGGGGGCGGTCCGCATCCTAGCGGCCGTGCGGCGGCGGTGAACGCGGCCTCCACGCCGGCGCGCGCCGCGTCCCCGGTGCGGGTGGCGTACGTGATCGGCGAGCTGGGGAAGGGCGGCGCCGAGTACCAGCTCCACGAGCTCCTCCGGCACCTCGACCGCACGCGCTTCGCGCCGCACGTCTTCGTGCTCGCGACCGAGGGCTACTGGGCGGGCCCCATCCGCGCGCTCGACGTCCCGCTGGTGGAGCTGCCGCGGCGGCGCTCCGCGGACCCGAGACGGCTCGGCCGGCTGCGCGCCGGCATCCGTGCCTTCGCGCCGCACGTGCTGCACACCGTGCTCTGGTCGGCGAACGTCTACGGCCGTCTCGCTGCCGCGGGGCTGGGCGTGCCGGTGGTGGTCGCCGCGGAGCGCAACCTGGTCCGCCGCCCGGCGTGGCAGGTCGCGGTCGAGCGGCTCCTCGACCGCATGACCGACGGGTACCTCGTCAACTGCGAGGCGGTGGCCGACGAGCTCGCCGGACACGAGGGCATCGCGCGCGCCAAGATCCGCGTCGTCCCCAATGGCATCGACCTCGGCCGCTTGCCGCCCTTCGCGTCCGAGCGCACGGCCGCACGTGCCGCCCTCGGCTTCGACCCGGCGCGGCGGCTGGTGGCGCAGGTCGGCCGGCTGGCGCCGCAGAAGGACTACCCGACCTTCCTCCGCGCCGCGGCGCTGGTCGCCGCGCAGGCGCCGGACGTCGACTTCCTGGTGGTCGGCGCCGGCGAGCAGCGGGCGGAGCTGGAGGCACTGGCCGCGACGCTCGGTCTCGGCGCGCGCGTCCGCTTCACCGGGCTCCGCCACGACGTGCCGGCGCTGCTGGGCGCCGTCGACGTGCTGGTCCTCGCCTCGCTCTTCGAGGGCTTCCCGAACGTGCTCCTCGAGGCGATGGCGACGGGTGCCGTCGCGGTCGCGACCGACGTCGGCGGCGCGCGCGAGCTGGTGGCGGAGGGGGAGACGGGGATCCTGCTCCGCCCGCGCGCGCCCGAGGAAACGGCGGCGGCCGTGCTCCGCGTGCTCGGCGACGCGGCGCTGGCGCGCCGGATGGCGCTCGCCGCGCGGCGGCGGGTCGAAGCGGAGTTCGGCGTCGCGACCATGGCCGAGCGGACGGTGGCGGCGTACGAGGCGCTGCTCGGCGGCGCCCGCGCCGCGGCCTGAGACGGCGATGCGCATCGCGTACGTCATCCCCTCGTGGCCGCCCGACCCGACCGAGCCCTTCGTCGTGAATGAGATGGTCGAGGTGCAAGAGGCGGGGCACGAGGTGGTGGTGGCGGCGCTCTACCCGGCGCCCGCGGCGGACGTCCGCCACGGCACCTACGAGCGGCTCCGCCCGGCCGCGGTCCTGCCCCCCGCGCTGTCCGACGCCCGCGTCCTCGCCCTGGCCTTCTGGACGCTCGTCACGCGGCCGTGGCGTGCCGTGACGACGCTCGCGGCGCTCCACCGCGCCGCCGGCACGAACCCGTACGCGCACCTCCGGCTGCTCGCCGTCACCCCCAAGGCGCTGGCGACCGCCTGGCGGCTCCGCCGCCTGGGCGTGGGGCGGATCCACGCGCATTTCGCGAACGAGCGCGCGGACTGCGCCGCGATCGCGGGGCGGGTGGCGGGCATCCCGTTCTCGTTCACGGCCCACGCCTTCGACATCTACGCCGAGGACCGTCGGCGCCGGAACACGACGCTCGCGTGGAAGCTGCGTCACGCCGTCCAGGCCTTCGCGGTGAGCGACTACGCGGCCGAGCGGCTGCGGGCGTTGCTCCCGCCCGGCGAGCGCGGTCGCGTCCACACCGCGCGCGTCGGCATCCCGCTCGAGCTCTTCCGCCCGGAGCCGCCGCCGGCCGACGGCGCGCTCCGCCTCCTCGCCGTCGCGCGCTTCCAGGAGAAGAAGGGCCTCGACACGCTGCTCGACGCCTGCGGCGTGCTGCGCGACCGCGGCGTCCGCTTCGAGCTCCGCCTGTTCGGCGACGGTCCGCTGCGCGAAGCGCTGGCGGCGCAGGCGGCGCGCCTGGACCTCGGCTCGCGGCTGCACCTGGGCGGTGCCATCCCGCAGGAGGAGGTCGCGCGCGAGATGCGCGCCGCGCACGTCTTCGTGCTCCCGTGCCGGTGCGACCGGAGCGGCGACATGGACGGCATCCCCACCGTGTTCATGGAGGCGATGGCGACGGGGCGGCCGGTGGTGAGCACCGCGATCTCCGGTATCCCGGAGCTGGTCCGCGACGGTGAGACCGGGCTCGTGATCCCCCCCGACGACCCGACGGCGCTCGCCGACGCGATCGTGCGGCTGGCCGCCGACGAGGGGTTGCGGCTCCGTCTCGGCCGGCAGGCGCGGGCGCTGGTCGAGCGCCAGCACGATCAACGGCGGAACGCCCGGCGCCTGCTCGCCTTGATGGGGGCGGAGCCGGCACCGGAAGCCGGATCGACGACCCGCGGCACGGGTGATAGCGTCGCGCGGTGACCCGCGCCGTCGTCACGCTCACCTTGCCACCGCTCCGGACGCTGGTCGCGCGCGTCGTCCGGCTGCGCTGCCCGCGCTGCGGCGAGTCGCCGCTGTTCGCGGGGCCGTTCACCATGCACGAGGACTGCGCGGCGTGCGGGCTCCGGTACGAGCAGGAGCCGGGCTACTTCGTCGGCGCGATCTACCTCAACTACGCGGCAACGGTCGCGATCGCCCTCGGCACGGTGCTCGTCGCCGACTGGACGATCGGGCTCACGCTCCGCTGCCAGCTCGCGCTCGGGATCGCGCTCGTGACGCTGGTCCCGCTCGTCTTCTTCCGCTATGCCCGGAGCCTGTGGCTGGGGCTCAACCATCTGCTGACGGCGGCGGACGAGCGCGGGGAGCGACGGCGGCAGCGCCGCTCCTGAGCGCGCCCGCGCTCGAGGTGGCGGAGCTGCGCCACCGCTACGGCGCGCGCGAAGCGCTGGCGGGCGTGTCGCTCGCCGTCGAGCGCGGCGAGGTGTTCGGCCTCCTCGGCCCGAACGGCGGCGGCAAGAGCACGCTCTTCCGCATCCTGGCGACGCTCCTCCCGGTGCAGGAGGGGGAGGCGCGCGTGCTCGGGCACGACGTCCGCCGCGAACCGGCCGCCGTCCGCCGGGCGCTCGGCGTCGTCTTCCAGCACGCGAGCGTCGACGGCAAGCTGACGGTCGAGGAGAACCTCCGCCACCACGGCCGACTCTACGGCCTCGGCGGCGCCGACCTCCGCGCGCGGGTCGAGACGCAACTCGCCCGCTTCGGCCTCGTCGAGCGGCGGCGCGAGCTGGTGGAGCGGCTCTCCGGCGGGCTCGTGCGGCGGGTCGAGCTGGCAAAGGGGCTCCTTCCCGGCCCGGCGGTGCTGCTCCTCGACGAGCCGACTGCGGGCCTCGACCCGCTCGCCCGGCGCGAGTTCATGACCCACCTCCGCGCCCTGCGAGAAGCCGAGGGCATCACGGTCGTGCTCACCACGCACGACCTCGAGGAGGCGGAGCGCTGCGACCGGCTCGCGATCCTCGACCGCGGCCGGCTCGTCACGGTCGGCGCGCCGGCCGCGCTCAAGGCCGAGATCGGCGGCGACGTCCTCGTCCTCCAGGCCGAGTCGCCCGCCGCCCTCGCCGACGCCGTGCGCGCCCGCTTCGGGATCGCGCCGCGGCTGGTGGACGGGACGCTCCGCATCGAGCGCCCGCGCGGCCACGAGCTGGTGCCGCAACTGGTGGACGCCTTCCCGCGCGAGATCCAGTCCGTCACCTACGGCCGGCCGACGCTGGAGGACGTCTTCATCCGGCTCACCGGGCATCGCTTCACGGAGCCCGCGCCCGAGGACGCCGGATGACGGGCGCCGTCCTCACCCTCTGGCAGCGGGAGGTGATCCGCTTCGTGCGCCAGCGGAGCCGGCTGATCGGCGCGCTGGCGCAGCCGGTCGTCTTCTGGCTCCTCCTGGGCGGCGGCCTGTCCGCGTCCTTCCGCCCGCCGGGCGCGCCCGCCGGCACGGGCTATCTAGCGTACCTCTACCCCGGCATCCTCGTCCTCGTGCTCCTCTTCACCGCGATCTTCGCCACCATCGCCACGGTCGAGGACCGGCGCAGCGGCTTTCTCCAAGGCGTGCTGGTGGCACCCGTCGGGCGCGGCGCGATCGTGCTCGGGCAGTCGCTCGGCGGGACGACGCTCGCCGTCCTCCAGGGAGCGCTCTTCCTGACGCTCGCGCCGTTCGCCGGCGTCTCGCTCTCGCCGGCGGGGGCGCTCGCGAGCGTCGCGGTCATGGCGCTCGTCGCCTTTGGGCTCACGAACCTCGGCCTGCTGATCGCGTGGCGGATGGAGTCCACGCAGGGCTTCCACGCCATCATGAACCTCATCTTGATCCCGATCTGGCTCCTGTCCGGCGCGTTCTTCCCCGCCAACGGCGTGCCTGCGCCGCTCGCCTGGGCGATGCGGCTCGACCCGCTCACCTACGGTCTCGCCGCGCTGCGCCGCTGCCTCGACGTCGGTGAGGGCGGTGCGGCGCTTCCCAGTCTGGCGCTCGCGCTCGGGGTCGCCGCGACCTTCGGGCTCGTGAGCCTGGCCGCGGCCGCAGTGGCTGCGCGCCGCAGCGCGACACTCTAGCCGGCGTCGACTCGTCGGCCAGGGTCTTGCGCGGGCGCCAGCTCGGTCCGACACGGGGGTTTCCGTTTGCCGGGACGCCGGCCAGCATGCCATGCAGGCGGCCGATGCGCGCTCGCTTCGAGATCGGCCTCGTGCTGCTTTCCGCAGCCGTCCTGACGCTCGAGATCCTGGACACCAAGATCTTCGCATATGCTCTCGACGCGGTCACCCTCTACATCGCGATCGGGGTATACCTGCTCGGTCTCGGAGCGAGCGCGACGCTCCGCTCTCTGCGGCCGGCGCTGACCGAGGCGCAGGTGCGACCGACCGCCGCGGCGTAGGCGGCGGCGGGCGGCATCCTGGTCGTCGCCAGCCACGTGGTGTTCGCCTACACCTCAGACGGCCGGCTCGAGCCGGGATGGCGGGGCCTCGCCACGCTGCTGACCCTGACGGCTCCGTTCTTCTGCCTCGGCATGGCGGTCACGATCGTCTTCGTGGCACGAGCGACCTCGATCGGCACCGTCTACGCGCTCAATCTGGCGGGCTCGGCGATCGGCTGTGTCCTCGTCTTCCCGCTTCTCGACGGCCTCGGTGCCGAGCGTGCGCTGCTCGCCGTCGCGACGCTGGCGATCGCGGGCGCCGTGCTGCTGAGCCCACTGCGCTTCGGGCCGCGACGGGAGTGCTCGGTGCCGCGACGATCGCGGGGCTCTTCCTGGCGGGGCGAGCCTCGGAGATCTTTCCGTTCGAGCCCGAGGCGACGGTCGCGCTCCGCCGGCTCTACAGCCGCTGGGATCGAACCGCGCGCGTCGACGTCTACGAGCTCGACACCTCGCTCCCCGAGTTGCAGGGTCGAGTCGACGGGCCCGTCCAGTCGCTGCTCTTCGCCCAGGACGCGAGCGCGGGCTCGTTCCTGATGGGCGTCGGCCACGACCTCGAGCGGGGGCGAGCGCTCTTCGAGCACACGCTCTACGGCTTGGGCTATGCGCTCGGCTCGCGTCGCGACGTCCTCGTCATCGGCCTCGGCGGAGCGCCCGACGTGTTGACCGCGCTGTACCACGGTGCGGCTCGTATCGACGCCGTCGACATCAACGGAGCGGCGATCCGCCTCGTCGAGGACGACTTCCGGAGCTTCCTGGGCGATCCGTATCACCGTCCTGGCGTGACCGTACACCGGGTCGACGGGCGCGCGTTCCTGCAAAGCGCCGCCGGTCCGTACGACCTCGTCCAGATGAGCGGCGTGGACACGAAGGCCATCTTGGCGGCCGGCGGGCTGGCCGTGAACGAAAACTACATCTACACGCGCGAGGCCTTCCGAGACGCCCTGGCGCGGCTCAAGCCCGACGGGATACTCGCCGTGCTCCGCGTCGTCGGGTACGAGCCGTACCGGCTCGCGGCGCTCGGCGCCGCCGCGCTCCGTGACCTCGGCGTCGCGAGCCCCGAGCGGCACATCTTCACGGTGGCCCAGGGTCTCTTCAGCGCGACGCTCGTGAAGCGCAGTCCCTTCACCGGCGAGCAGCTCGAGATCGGGCTCATCCAGCGGTTCGTGCTGCTGCTCGGACATCAGAGCTATGCCGTGAGCGTCGTGCTCTGCGCGCTGCTCGTCGGGGCCGGTACGGGCAGTGCGCTCTCCGCGCGCCTCGGCGGCACGAACGCGCGCGTACGCGCGGCGGTGATCGCGCTGGTTGCCGTGATCGGCCTCTACGCCGTGGCGCTGGGCCCCGTGCTCGCGAGCGGCGTGCGCCTGAGCTTCGGCGCACGCTTGGGGCTGGCGGTCGTCTTCCTCGTGCCACTCGGGGTGCTCCTCGGCATGCCGTTTCCGAGCGGCATCGATCGGCTGCGCGGGGGGAGCCGGGAGCTCGTCCCCTGGGCGATCGCGGTCAACGGGTTCGCGTCGGTGGTCGGCTCCACGAGCGCGGTGCCGCTCGCCATGGCGTTCGGTCTGCGTAACGTGCTCCTGCTCGGCGGCACGCTGTATCTCGTGGCGCTCGGCGCGCTGCCGGGCGCGGCGGGCGAGGGGAAGCGGCGCTCGCCGGACACCGCGGCGCCACGCCCCAGGCAGGACGCGGCGTGATGGAAGAACGGGTCGCAGAGCATCACACGCGCCTTGCTCGCGGAGGGCAGCCCGTGGGCCTCGAGTGCTCCCCGCGTTCAGCCCCGGCTAGTCGAGCCGCGGCACGATGCGAACGCCGGCGGCGGCGAAAGCGGACGTCAGCTCGGCGAGGGTGAAGAGCTCCTCGGGACCGGAGACGCCGTGCCGGTCGGGTGCGCGTCGGCGGTGTGCGAGCAGCGCGTCCGCGAACACCACCGTCGCCGCCACGGTCGTCCGGTAGTCGCCCTCGCCCTCGACGGTGCATGCCGCCAGGCGGCGCCCCCCGCGGCCGACGGCCACCCACTCGCAGACCGGCTCGCGGCTCAGCTCGGCCGGGAGCGCACGCGGCCCGCCGACGAACGCGCCGCGCGGCAGGAACGAGATCACGCCGAGCGCGTTGGCGGCGAGCAACCCCAGGTGAAGCGGGCGCTCGGCGATGAAGACCCAGAGCGCGGTCTGCCGGCCGCGCGCCAGCTGGCCGAGCCACCCTTCGCCCGGCATGCCGACGTCCATGCAGCGACGGGGTCCGAAGGGCGGCGGGAGGGGTACGACGCCCGTCGGATGCCGCCGGCGCCCGGCGAGCAGGTGGTGGCCGAACGCACCGCCGCCGCGGCCGCTGGTGGCGGCGGCCGAGAAGCAGAGGCCCACCTCGACGAGGTCGGCGTCGGGGTGCGACGCCACGAGATCGGCGGCGACGAGCGTCGCCACGCCGGGCACGAGGCCGCCGTGCACGACGACGAGGCCGCGCGCCCCGGCGGACTCGGCGCGCAGGCGCTCGCGCTCCGCGGCCGAGACGCCCGCGACGCTCAAGAGCAGACCCCCGTCGCGGAGCACGTGGCGCTCGAGCGCGAGGCTCGGATGTGGCACGCTGGTGACGACCAGGTCGACGCCCGCGCACGCCGGCGCGATCGTCTCCGCACGGTCGAGGTCGAGGAGGCGGAAGCCCGGGTCGTCCTCGGGACGCCGGCCGGCGCGGAGGACGCGCCAGCCCGCGGCGGCGAGGCCGCGGGCGAGGAAGTGACCGAGGACGCCCTGCGCGCCGACGACGAGCGCCGACGGCGCCTCACCGGGCGGCATACACGTGGTAGAGGAGGACGTAGATCACGACGCCGGTGACCGAGACGTAGAGCCACGCGGGCAGCGTCCAGCGCGCCAGGCGGACGTGGCGCGCGAAGCTCCCGCGGAGCGCGAAGACGAGCGTGGTGAGCGCGAGGGGCGGGATGAGCGCGGCGAGCACGGTGTGCGTGCCGAGGAGCGCGAAGTAGGCCGGCCGGACCCATCCCTCGCCCGGGAAGCGCGTCGTCCCGGCGTGCAGGTGGTAGGTGACGTACGAGACGAGGAAGGCGATGGAGGTGCAGAACGCGGTCAGCATGCAGGCGCGGTGGAGGTGGACCCGCCGGCGGCGGATGGCGACGAAGCCGGCCGTCAGGAAGACGGCACTGGTGGCGTTGAGCGCGGCGTTCAGGGCGGGAAGCGCGGCGAGCGGGATCACGACCGGGTCTCCTCCCCGAGCGCGCGCGCGTCCCGCGCGAGGCGCGCGAGGTCGTCGGGATCCGTGCCGTGGTAGTAGCCGCGGATGCGGAGCCGGCGGTCGACCAGCACGAAGCGGTCGCTGTGCGTGATCGGCGACTCGGGTGGCCCATCCGTCGCCCACGCGACCTTGAAGCCGTCGCGGAAGAGGGCGGCGAGCGCCTCGCGCGGACCCGTCACGAAGAGCCAGGCGTCGCGCGCGCCGGCCCGGGTGGCGTAGTCGCGCAGCACCTCGGGCGTGTCGCGGGCGGGGTCGACGGTGAAGGAGACGAGGCGCACCGGGTCGCCGCTCGTCGGCAGCCCGCGCTGGAGGTCGGCCATGCGGGCGGTGAGCGCGGGGCAGAAGTCGGGGCAGTGGGTGAAGACGAAGTCCGCCACCCAGACGTGGCCGGCGAGGTCGCTCGAGGCGAGCGGGCGTCCGGAACGCTCGATCAGGGAGAAGGGGGGCACCTCGCCGACGACGGGCAAGGCGCGCTCCCCGCAGCCGGCGAGCAGACCGGCGAGGATGAAGGCGGCGCGGCGCCGGCGGCCGCGGTCAGTCGTGGTGTGCTTCGTGGGCGGGCGCGCCTGCGGTGGGAGTCTTGTGCGTCCACTCCCGGCGCGCGGAGCCGAGGTCGGGCGCCAGCATGAAGAGGAGCCACACGCAGAGGACGAGCGGTGTGACCGCGATCCAGGTGAGCGTCCGCTTCTCGGCCACGAGGTGCATGTAGTAGAGCGCGACCATGGCGGCCTTGGTGAGCGCCAGGATCACGAGCACCGCGACGACGCCCGCCTTGGCGTAGTGGAGATTCGCGACGCCGAGCTCGAAGAGGGTGAGGACCGCGAGCCAGAACCAGATGACGAGGTAGCGACGCTCTTCCTTGTCGAGCTCCTCGGGTGTGTGCACGGCCATCGCTTCCCCCTACACCAGGTAGACGAACGTGAAGACGAGGATCCAGATCAGATCGACGAAGTGCCAGTAGAGCGCGGCGATCTCGACCTCGTTGTTGTTGTGGGCGTCGTAGACCTCGCGGCCCGGGGCGCGGAGCGCTCTCGCCACCCCGTAGACGACCGCCGCGGCGACGGTCGCCAGCAGGATCGGGATGAGGGCGTACGCCAGGGTGGGGTGCGCGGCGGCCGCCACCGTCCTGGACGTGAAGAGGACGACGCACAGCGTGCCGAGGACGGCAGTCAAAGCCGCGGCGAGCGCACCGGCGACGCCGCGGGAGGAGCGTCCGAGCACCGCGCTCAGATAGACGACCCCGCCGAAGACGTGACAGCCGTGGAAGCCGGTCAAGATGAAGAACGTCGCGCCGAAGTTGTTCGTCGAGATGGACTGCCCTTCGTGGACCATCAGGTTGGTCCACTCGTACGCCTGGAGGCTCAGGAAGGTGAGGCCCCCGGCGACGGTGAGGAAGAGGAAGAGCTGGAGCCGGTCCTGGTTGCCGCGGCGGATGGCGGCGAGGGCCTCCACCATCGAGACGCTGCTGCAGATCAGCAGGAACGTCATGAGGGCGGTGAGGGAGATGCCGAGGATCGTGGACGGCTGCGGCCAGGTCGGGTCGCCGTAGCGCAGCATGCCGTAGCCGGCGAGGAGACCGCCGAACGACATCGCGTCGGCGGCCAGGAAGACCCACATGCCGAGCTTCCCCCAGCTCTCGGGGGTGAGCGGGGACTCGGCCGGCTCGATGCCGAGCGCGTGCTCGGCGACGGCTGCTTGGCTCACGATACGCCTCCTCCCGCGGACCGGCGCCGGCCGGCCGCGCGACGGTGCATGTAGACCAACCACAGGGCGACGGCGCCGACGATCGAGTAGGGCGTCGCCATGAGGAAGAGAATGCTCCAGCTGAAGGCCCGCTGAACCGGGTCGTTCTGCCCGAACGAAGAGCCGCACATGGCGCACGACTGGGCGAGCGCTTGCGTCGCCGGCGCGAGCGCCAGCAGGAGCGAAGCGACGAGCGGGCGGGCGGCGGCCTTCATCAATAGAGGTAGACCAGCGGGAAGAGTACGGCCCACAGGCCGCACACGAAGTACCAGTACCAGGCGCACATCTCGAGGCCGGCGTGGCGGCGGCGTGTGAAGCGACCGCGCGCGGCGAGCAGCGCGACGACGGCGAGCCAGGTGACGGCCACCAGCACGTGCAGCGCGTGGCAGCCGATCAGCACGTAGAAGGTGGCGCCGTAGGTGCCGCTCGCCAGCGTGAAGCCGTGGTCGACGAGGCGGGCCCACTCCACACCCTGCACGACGAGGAAGGCGAGGCCCATCACCGCCGTCCTGCGGACGCCGCTCACCAGAGCGCGCGGGTCGACGCGCCGGACGGCGCGCAGCGCCTGGGTCATGGGGAGCAGGCTGGAGAAGAGCACCAACGTGTTGAGCGCCGTCACGCCAAGCGGCAGCCGCGGCAGGTCGGCGGGCGGCCACCGGGCGGCGGCGAGGCGGAAGACGAGGTAGGCGCCGATCAGGCCGGCAAAGAACATGCACTCGGTGCCGATGACGATGATCATCGCCAAGCGCGTGTTGCTGACCGCGGGCGTCGCCGCCCGGGGGCCGGCGGGCGAGGCGATCCGTTGCGGGATGGCGAGCGTCGTCGCGGCGTCCATCACATGGAGCCCAGCTTGTCGAGCGCCATCACGCCGAGGAGGACGGGCAGGTAGACGAGGGAGGCGAACAGCACGCGCCGCGCGCCCGCGACCGTGCCCGTGCGCGCGAGCCCGATCGCGCTCCACAGGAAGACGAGCCCGAGCCCGAGGGCGACCGCGAAGTAGATCGGCCCTGCGAGCCCGATCAGCGTCGGCAGGAGGGCCACCGGGAGGAGCGCGAGGCAGTTCGTGACCACGTGGGTGCCCGTGCTGGCGCCGTCGAGGTCGACGACGGGCAGCACCCGGATGCCGGCACGCGCGTAGTCGTCGCGGTAGAGGCGCGCGATCGCGAGCGAGTGGGGAATCTGCCAGAGAAACATGATCGCGAACAGCACGCAGGGCTCGAAGCCGAGCGCGCCGCGCGCCGCGGCCCAGCCGGCGACGGGGGGCAGGGCGCCGGGCACGGCGCCGACGATCGAGCAGAGCGGGGTGACCCGCTTGAGCGGCGTGTAGCAGAGGAGATAGGCGACCGCGATGGTCGTGGTGACGAGCGCGGGAAGCGGGCCGACGGCGACCAGCTCCCAGGCGAGGCCGGTGCCGAGCAGCCCGAGGCCGAAGACCAGCGCTTCACCGGCGCCGAGTCTGCCCTCGGGCAAGGGCCGGTGGCGGGTGCGCTCCATGCGGGCGTCGAGGTCCCGCTCCATGACCTGGTTGAGGGCGAGCGTGCCGGCGGCCGCGAGCGCCGTGCCGAAGAGCATGTGGACGAGCGGGGCGAGCCGCGGCACGCCGTCGGCGCCGAGGTAGTAGCCGACGAGCGTCGTGACCAGCACCATGGCGACGATGCGCAGCTTGGCGAGCGCGACGTAGTCGGCGGCACGGCGGCGGACGGCGCCGGCCGGCCAGGCGCGGGCGACGGGCGTCACGCGGCGGCCCTCCGGGGCGGGAAGCGCTGCGCTAGACGGAGCTGCGGCGTGCGCAGCACCCGCGCGGCGCGCAGCGCGATCACCAGGCAGGTGGCGAGGAGGCTCGCGCCCACCGCCAGGTGAAGCGTCGTCGGCAGCACGGCCCGGCGCGACCAGATGGTGAGCGCGCCGAGCCCGACCTGCGCCACGACGAGCGTCGCGGCGAGGAGGGCAGGGCGGCGCAGCAGGGGCACGTCGCGGTGGCGGCGGAGCACGCGCGCCACCGTCCAGCCGACGGCGAGGGCGACCAGCAGCGCGCCCACGCGATGCGCGAAATGCACCTTCACGAACGGCGTGGGGAGAGGCGGCACGAGGCGGCCGAAGGCGAGCGGGAAGTCGGGAATGGCGAGGCCGGCGTGCATGTGGCGCATGAGGGCGCCGAGCACGAGCTGGCCGAAGACGAGGGCCGTGGTCACGCCGGCCAGCATGGGGAGGGCGGGGGGCGGCGCCTCGACGGGCCGCGGCCGGGCGTCCAGCCAGGCGCGCCCGGTGACCACCGCGAGCGTGACGGTGAGGCAGAAGAACGTCTGCGCCAGGCAGGCGTGCGTGACCGAGACGGCGAGCGGGAGGTTGTACAACACGGTGACACCGCCCAGCACGCCCTGGAGGATGACGGCGAAGAGGGCGAGGAGTCCGAGCCCGCGGACCGCGGGGCGGGGCTCGCGCAGCACGATCCAGAGCGAGAGCACGGCGGTCAGCAGGCCAACGACGCTCGCCGCCAGGCGGTGGCCGTGCTCGAAGAGCACACCGCCCGTCATCTCCGGGAAGACCTGTCCGAAGGAGAGCGGCCAATCCGGCACGGCGAGGCCGGAGCCGGTGCTGGTCACCAGCCCGCCGACGAAGAGCAGGACGAGCGTGGCCCCGGCCGTCAGCACGGCGAAGCGGTGGAGCCCGGGGCCGGGACGCTCCGACATCGCCTCAGTGCGCCGACGCCGTCGCCGCCGCGCCCTCCAGGCGGCGGGCCTGCGGCAGGTAGTCTTCCGTGACGAGCGGTGAGCTGTACTCGTACGGGCCGCGGTAGACGGTCGGCAGGGGGCCCGGGAAGTTGCCGTGTCCGGGGGGCGAGGGCGCTTCCCACTCGAGCGTGTTGGCGTGCCACGGGTTCTTGTCGGCCTTCCTCCCGAAGAACATGCTCCAGAAGAAGTTGCCGACGACGATGAGCTGCGAGACGCCGAGGAGCAGCGCGCTCTTCGTCATGAAGACGTTCCAGTGCTGGATCGGCAGCAGGAACTCGTACTGGGTCGGGTCGTAGATGCGCCGCATGTGACCGCCGACGCCGATGATGTGCATCGGGAAGAAGGTGCCGTTGAAGAAGACGAGCGTCAGCAGCCAGTGGATCTTGCCGAGCGTCTCGTTCATCAAGCGGCCGTACATCTTGGGGAACCAGTAGTAGATGCCGGCGAAGATCCCCATCATGCTGCCGCCGAAGACGACGTAGTGGATGTGGGCGACGATGAAGTAGGTATCGTGGATGAACATGTCGACCGGCGTGGAGGCCATGAAGATGCCGGACAGGCCACCGATCACGAACATCGAGACGAAGGCGAGGGCGAAGAGCATGGGCGTGGTGAGGATGATCGTCCCGCCCCAGAGCGTGCCGAGCCAGTTGAACGTCTTGATCGCGGACGGTACGGCGATGACCATCGTCGTCATCATGAAGCTCGTGCCGAGCAGCGGGCTCATGCCGCTCTGGAACATGTGGTGCCCCCACACGATCCAGGAGAGGCCTGCGATGCCGATCATCGAGAAGGCCATCGCGTGGTAGCCGAAGATGGGCTTGCGCGAGAAGACCGACAGGATCTCGGAGGCGATGCCCATGGCGGGCAGGATGAGGATGTAGACCTCGGGGTGGCCGAAGAACCAGAAGAGGTGCTGCCAGAGAAGCGGCTCGCCGCCGCCGGCCGGGTTGAAGAAGTGCGTGCCGGCCATGCGGTCGAACAGCATCATGCCGAGGGCGGAGGTCAGGACCGGGAGGGCGAGGAGGAGCAGGATCGCGGTGATGAAGAGCGACCAGATGACGAGCGGCAGGCGGAACCAGGTCATGCCCGGAGCCCGCATGTTGATGACGGTGGTGATGTAGTTGATCGATCCCATGAGCGAGGAGATGCCGAGGATGGCCAGTGACATGCACCAGAGGTTCTGGCCCCAGTAGACGCCGGTCCACTGCGCGTCGGCAGCGAGCGGCGTGTACGACGTCCAGCCGGCCGCGGCCGGGCCACCACTCACCCAGAAGCTGGCGAGCATGAGCACGCCGGCCGGGATGGCGGTCCAGAACGAGAGCATGTTGAGTAGGGGGAACGCCATGTCGCGCGCCCCGATCATGAGCGGGATGAGGAAGTTGCCGAAGCAGCCCACCAGGATCGGCATGACCGCGAAGAAGATCATGATGGTGGCGTGCATGGTGAAGAAGGCGTTGTAGCCGGGCGCGGTGATGTAGGCCTTGGTGGTGTCCGGAACCCGCGAGATCAGTGTCGCGTCTTCGCCGGCCAGGTACCCGAGCACCGGCACCGGGCGGCTACAGGACCCGGTCTGCGTGACGGCGTTCACCACGCCCGTGTTGCATTCGGGGGCGTTCGCCGGCCACGCCAGCTCCCAGCGCACGAGTAGCGCCAGGACGCCGCCCAGCACCAGCATCGACAGGCCCATGCCGAGGAACTGCTTGCCGATCATCTTGTGGTCGGTCGAGAAGATGTAGTGACGCAGGAAGCCGACGTCGTGGTGGCCCGCCTCGGCGTGCCGGGCGTCCGCGTGGCCGATCGCTTCACTCATCGGGGTTCCCCTCGTTCCTCAGGCGCCCGGGGCGGCGCGGGGGCCGCCGAGGCGGTGACGTGGTTCTCGCGCGCCCAGGCGTCGAACTCCGCCTGCGTGTGCACGTAGAGGTGCCCGAGCATGCCGGAGTGCCCGAAGCCGCAGAGCTCGGCGCACGGGATCTCGTACTTTCCGGTCTTCGCGACCTTGAACCAGACGGGAATCACGTGGCCGGGCACCGCGTCCTGCTTGAGCCGCAGGTTCGGGACGAAGAAGCTGTGGATGACGTCGCGCGACTTGAGCAGGACCCGCACCGTCTTACCGACCGGCACGTGGACGTCGTTGTCCATGGTGACGTCGTCGGCGGTGCCGATCTCGCCGTCGGGACCCGGGTAGGCGACCTCCCAGTTGAACTGCTTGGCGGTCACCTGGATCGCCATGTCGCTCGCCGGCACGCGCTCCTTGATGTCCGCCCAGGTGCTCCTGCTCACGAGGGCCAGGATCACGAGCAGGATGGCGGGCGTGACGGTCCAGATGATCTCGAGCGCCGTGTTGCCGTGCGTGTAGGTAGCGCGCCGACCCGGCTGGTGGCGGTAGACGACGACGAAGACGAGGAGCGCGACCTGGACGACCAGGAAGATGGTGCCCGTCACCCAGTAGATGAGGTGGAAGAGCCAGTCGATGGTCAGGTACGGCTGCGCCGCCGACACGTTCTCCGGTAGCCACCAGTCGAGCATCAGGCCCTACCCGTCGTCGCCGCGGAAGCCGTGCGCGCACGCAGGCCCGCGGGCCAGTGAAACCGTCTCATTTTCCGGCGTCGATCCGCTACGAGGTGGGATCCCGGGCGCTCTTATCGCGAAGGGACCGGGCAAGCAAGCGCGAGCCCGTTCCGGGAGGGGTTTCCGGAGGCCGTCTGCGCGCTTCGATGGACAGTGGCAGCGCGCGGCTGTACTCTGCAATGATGAACGCGCTCCGTCAGTTCCTCGCGATCCTGCTCAAGCCCGACAACATCCCCATCGCCGGCATGCTCGTCCTGGTGCTCTTCTTCACCTGGGTCGGCTTCAAGCAGGCGCTGCGGAACGACCGGCTGTCGGAGCAAGGACGCGAGGACGAGATCCTGAAGGAGATGCAGGAGTAGTGCCGTTCACCATCCTGGCCGAGAACTGCACCGGCTGCACCGCGTGCGAGAAGCGCTGCCCGACGGCCGCCATCAGCGGCGAGCCGAAGAAGGCCTTCTTCATCGAGCCCGGCCTCTGCATCGACTGCGGGGCGTGCGGCGTCATCTGCCCCGACGAGGCCATCCTCGACACCTGGGGCAACGTCACCAAGACGCTCAAGCGCCAGGAGCGGCCGATCGCCATCGTGCACCCCGACAACTGCAACGGCTGCGGGGTGTGCATCGACGTCTGCCCGTTCGACTGCATCTACCCCTCGGCGGAGAACAGCGCCGTCTACCTCGGCAAGGTCGAGGTGAACGAGAAGACCTGCGTCGGCTGCAAGCTCTGCGAGGAGGTCTGCGGCTGGGACGGCATCTACATCATGCCCGGGAAGGAGAAGGAGGTGTTCCTCGCCTCCCTGGGCTACGAAGTCTCGCCGTCCGCCGACGCCTGAGCCGTCACGCGTCGGTGGCGGCGCGGATCGCGTCGACGCACACCGTGCACAGCGCACCGCGGTCGGGGACGATGACGATCTCGCGCGGGTCCTTCGGCAGCGTGCACAGAACGCAGCGCACGGGCGTTCCACCCAGCAGGCCGTCGTCGTTCGTCGAGTCGGCGCGAGCTTCGGCTTCCAGCAGGTCATCGGTCGCGGCGGTCTCCGCGCCGTCGGCCGGCTCGGCCAAGGGGTAGCCGAGGAGCTCGGCGCAGCGCGCGACGCACTCGTCGCAGATCGCCGTCTGCGGGCCGCGGATCATCGTCCCCACCTCGGCGTCCCGGCGGTTGCAGAACGCGCAGACGCACCCGGCTTCCCTCCGCCCGGAGAACTCCACCACCGCCATGGGTACCTCCTTAATCAGCCGACGATCTTGTTGAGCGGGTACTCGATGATGCCGACGGCGCCGGCGCGCAGCAGACGCGGGATCAGATCGCGGACCGTCGCCTCGGCGATCACGCTCTCGACCGCGAACCACTCCGTGCCGTAGAGGCTCGAGACCGTCGGCGCGGTGATCGCCGGGACCAGCGCGATCACGGCCTGGAGCTTGTCGGCGGGCACGTTCATCTTGAGCCCGACCTGCGCCTCGGCGCGGAGCGCGCCGGCGAGCAGGAGACCGACCTGCTCGATCTTCTCTCGCTTCCAGGGCACGGCCCAGGCGGCGCGGTTCGCGATGAGCTGCGGCACCGACTCGAACAGCTCGCACACGATGCGGAGCCCGTGTGCGCGCAGCGTGGAGCCGGTCTCCGTGACCTCGACGATGGCGTCGACCAGGCCCTCGGCGACCTTCGCCTCCGTGGCGCCCCACGAGAACTCGATCTGCACCTCGACCTTCCGCTCTGCGAACCAGCGCCTGGTGTAGCCGACCAGCTCGGTCGCGACGCGTTTGCCGCGCAGGTCCTCGGGCTTCTCGACCGGCGAGTCGTTCGGCACCACGAGGACCCAGCGCGTGGGCGTGAGGCTCGTCTTCGAGTACACCAGCTCCTGCGCCACGACGACGTCGGCGTCGTACTCGAGCACCCAGTCGCGGCCGGTGATGCCGGCTTCGAGGTTGCCGCCCTGGACGTAGCGCGCCATCTCCTGGGCGCGGACCAGCAGACAGCGCAGCGCGGGATCGTCTACGGACGGGAAGTAGCTGCGCGCGTTGACGGCGATCTTCCAACCCGAGCGGCGGAAGAGATCGATGGTGGCGTTCTCGAGGCTTCCCTTCGGGATGCCGAGCTGGAGGACGTTCATCAGTGCTCGCGAGGTGCCTCGAAGCGCTCCGCGATCTCGCGCCACCTCTCGCCCTCGACGCGCCGGAAGAAGCAGCTCGCGTAGCCCTGGTGGCAGGCGACGCCCCCCACCTGCTCGACGCGGAGCAGGACGGCGTCGCCGTCGCAGTCGATCAGCAGCTCGCGCACGTTCTGCACGTGGCCGGAGGTCTCGCCCTTCACCCAGAGCGCGTTGCGCGAGGTGCTCCAGTAGGTGGCCTTGCCGGTGGCGAGCGTGTGGCGCCACGCTTCGCGGTTCATGTAGGCCACCATCAGGATCTGTCCGCTCGCGGCGTCCTGCGCGATCGCGGGGACGAGGCCGCCACGCTTGTCGAAATCGGGCTCCGGCATGCGGTTTTTCCTACCATGAGATCGGCCAGGAGGCGAGCGGATCCGCTGGTTGGACGCCTCCACGGCCGTCGGCTAAAGGAAGCGCATGAAGCTCCGGGAGATCGCCGCGGCGCTCGGCTGCGCGCTCGGCGGCGACGGCGAGGTCGAGATCACGGGCGTGGCGGCGCTCGAGGACGCGACGGCGGGTACGCTCACCTTCCTCGCCGATCCACGCCACGCCGCGAAGCTCGGCACGACGGGCGCCGCGGCCGTGGTGCTGGCCACGGATGCCGCCGACGTCGGCATCCCGTCGCTCCGCGCGCCGGATCCCTACGTGGCGTTCGTGCGGGCGGTCGAGCTGCTCCATCCGCGGCGCCGGCCCGCGCCCGGCGTCCACCCGAGCGCGGTGATCGCTGCGAGCGCGCGGCTCGGTCCGGGCGCCGCCGTCGGGCCCCACGTCGTGGTGGGCGAGCGCGCCACGCTCGGCCGCGAGGCGGTGCTGCACGCCGGCGTCGCCATCTACGACGACGTCACGATCGGCGACGACTTCACGGCGCACGCCAGCGTCGTGGTGCGCGAGGGCGTGCGCATCGGCGACCGCGTCATCCTGCACGCCGGCGCGGTGGTCGGCAGCGACGGCTTCGGCTACCTGCCGCTCCCCGAGGGCAACCGGAAGATCCCCCAGGTCGGCACCGTCGTGCTGGAGGACGACGTCGAGATCGGCGCCAACACGACCGTCGACCGCGCCGCCCTCGGCGCCACGGTGGTCGGGCGCGGCACCAAGATCGACAACCTGGTGATGGTGGGCCACGGCTGTCGCATCGGCGCGCACTGTCTGCTCGCCGGGCACGTCGGCCTCGCCGGCGGAACGATCGTCGGCGCCCGCGTGCTGATGGGCGGGCAGGCCGGCTCGGCCGGCCATCTCACGATCGGCGACGGGGCGCAGATCGGCGCCCAGGCGGGCATGCACCAGGACGTCCCCGCGGGCGCCATGTACTCGGGCTACCCGGCGATGGAGGCGAAGCGCTGGCGGCGCGTGACCGTCAGCATGCCGCGGCTTCCCGAGCTGTTCCGCCGCTTGCGTCGAGTCGAGAAGGCCGTCGGCGTCGTCGCCGAGACGGACGATGAGGAGGCGTGAGCGCCGCCGTTGACGGGCTATCCGGCGATGGCTACCCTGCCGGCTTCTCGACGGAAACCATGAAGATATTGCTCGACGACATCAAGGCGTCGCCGAAGGAGCTGTCCTACACCGAGGACGTGGGAGAGCTGAACGCGCGCCTCTCCCGCGGAGTCCACGACTACAGCGTGCCGGCCGGGCTCGGGGTCGACCTGGAGTACTACCGGGCCGGGCTCGACGTCTTCTTCGAGGGGTCGCTGCACGGCTCGGTGCTGGGCACCTGCGCGCGCTGCGCCGAAGAGTTTCGCTTCCCGCTCGAGCAGCGCTTCCGCTTCGTGCTGACCCCGCGCGCCGCCGACGTGACCGAGTCGGCTCGGCTCTCGGCCGACGACTTGGCGCTCAGCACCTACGAAGGCGCGGAGATCGACGTCACGCCCCTGGTGCACGACCAGACCATCCTCGCGTTGCCGACCCGGCCCCTGTGCCGCGACGATTGCCAGGGGCTCTGCTCGCGCTGCGGCGCCAACCTGAACACCGGACCGTGCGGCTGCCCCGCCCGCGCGCCCGACCCGCGCCTCGCGGTATTGCACGACCTCGTGCGCGGCAAGTGAGCGAGGCGGAGGAGGACACGATCCATGGCCGTACCCAAGCGCCGTACTTCATCGACGAAGCGTAACAAGCGGCGGGCGCACGACGCGCTCCGCGCCCCGCACGTGATCTCCTGTCCGCAGTGCGGCGAGCCCGCGCTGCGCCACCGCGCCTGCCCGCACTGCGGCACGTATCGCGGCCGCAAGGTCGTCGAGACGGAGGAAGGCTAGATCGCCGCCATCGTCTGCCTCTTCCCCGGCCAGGGGTCCCAGCGCGTCGGGATGGGGCGCGACCTCGCGGCTGCCTTCCCGGTGGCGCGGCGGACCTTCGAGGAGGCCGACGACTGCCTCGCTGCCCCGCTGGCGCGGCTCTGCTTCGAGGGACCGGAGGACACCCTCCAGCTCACCGAGCATGCGCAACCGGCGATCCTCGCCGCCAGCGTGGCGGCGTGGCGTGCGCTGGTCGAGTCGGCCGCGCCGCGCCCGATCGCGGTCTGCGGTCACAGCCTGGGTGAGTGGTCCGCGCTTGTCGCCGCCGGCGCGCTCGACTTCGGCGACGCGCTGCGCGCCGTGCGCGAGCGCGGGCGGTTGATGCAGACGGCGGTGCCCGCCGGCGAGGGCGCGATGGCCGCCGTCCTCGGGCTGGACGCGGACGTCGTCGGGGCGCTCTGCGCCGAGGCCGCGAACGGCGACGTCCTGGCGCCCGCGAATCTCAACGGCGGCGGGCAGGTGGTCGTGTCCGGCCACGCCCGCGCCGTGCGCGCGCTCGTCGCGCTGGTGGTGGCCCGCAAGGCGCGCGCGCAGCTCCTCGCCGTGAGCGCGCCGTTTCACTGCGCCCTGATGGAGCCCGCCGCCGCCGGCCTCGCCCGTCACCTGGCCGGCGTCGCCTTCCGCGACCCGGCGCTCCCCGTGTGGACGAGCGTCGAAGCGCGTCCCGTGCGCGGCGCCGCCGAGCTGCCCGGGCTCCTCGCCCGCCAGGTGACGGCGCCGGTGCGCTGGGAGGAGACCGTCCGCGGCGTCGCCGGGCTGGGTGCGACGGTCGCGCTCGAGGTCGGCCCCGGGCGCGTCCTCACCGCGCTGCTGAAGCGCATCGCGCCGAACGTGAGGGGGGTGCCGGCGGGCGACCCCGAGGGCCTGGCGCGCGCCCGCGAGGCGCTGCGATGAGCGGCGAGCTCGCCGGCCAGGTCGCGCTCGTGACCGGCGCGTCGCGCGGCATCGGGCGCGCGATTGCCTGCCGGCTGGCGGCGGCGGGGGCCGAGGTCGCGGTGAACTACGTGAGCAACGCGACGGCGGCCGAGGAGACGCTCCGCCTCGTCGCCGAGGCGGGCGGTCGCGCGAGCGCCGCACCCTTCGACGTCGGCGACGCGGCGGCGGTGCGTACCGCTGTCCAAAACATCGTTGACCGAGCGGGCAGAATTGATATTCTCGTCAACAACGCCGGCTTGGCCGTCGATGCGCTGCTCCTCCGGCTCAAGGAGGAGGACTGGGAGCGGGGCCTGCGGATCAACCTGACGGGCGTTTTTCACTGTACCAAGGCGGTGATGCGCACCATGGTCCGGGCCCGCTACGGCCGGATCGTCAACCTCACCTCGGTGGTGGCGGAGATGGGCAATGCGGGGCAGGCGGCGTACGCCGCGGCGAAAGCGGGCGTGATCGGCTTCACCAAGGCGATCGCGCGCGAGGTCTCGTCGCGCGGCATCACCGTGAACGCGGTCGCGCCCGGCTTCGTCGAGACCGACATGACGGGCGCCCTCACCGACGAGCAGAAGGGCTTCTACGAGAACGTGATTCCCGCCGGTCGCATCGCCCGGCCCGAGGAGGTGGCGGAGGCCGTCGCCTACCTCGTGGGCCCGGGAGCCGGCTACGTGACCGGTCACGTGCTGCGCGTGAACGGAGGGCTCTACATGTGACGCGCGCAGCCGCGCGGGAGCTAGGAGGAGCGTGATGGCATCGCCTGTGGAGCAGAAGGTGAAGGAGATCATCTGCGAGCAGCTCGGCGTGAGCGAGGAAGAGGTCACACCCGAGGCCTCCTTCATCGAGGACCTCGGCGCCGACTCCCTCGACATCGTCGAGCTCGTGATGGCGCTCGAGGAAGAGTACGACATGGAGATCTCGGACGAGGAGGCGGAGAAGATCCGGACCGTCCAGGACGTGGTGAACTATATCGAGAGTCATAAATGATACCGGGGGCCCGTCCGGTGCTCGCGTCGGGCGCGCGAAGCGCGCAGCCGACGCTGCGCCACAAACTCACGCGCGGCTGCGCCGCGCGCCCCGGACCCCGTCGGCCAAGATCGCGTGCTCTCGCGCGCGGCCTCCTTCGCGATGGGGGTTAGGCATTCGGTATGATCGCGATCGGCTCTGATCACGGTGGCGTGGCGCTCAAGGTGGTGCTCGTCGCGTTTCTCCGGGAGCGCGGCGACGAGG
Organism: Binatia bacterium; assembly: GCA_041496545.1. Lineage (GTDB taxonomy): Bacteria > Desulfobacterota > Binatia > DP-6 > DP-6 > DASRHG01. Next base: position 35,939 of record JBGQET010000030.1, read on the forward strand.
TCGTCGACGTCGGGACGATGGGCGACGCTTCCGTCGACTATCCGGACTACGGCCGCGCCGTCGCGGAGCGGGTGTCGCGGGGGGAGGCGGAGCGGGGCGTGTTGCTCTGCACCAACGGGATCGGGATGAGCATCGTCGCCAACAAGTTTCCCGGGGTACGGGCGGCGCTGGTGCACGACGCGACCGGGGCCGGGATGGCGCGCGAACACAACGACGCCAACGTGCTCGTGCTTGGCGGGGGGATGCTGGGGGCCTTTCTGGCGCGCGAGCTGCTGCGTGTGTTCCTGGAGACGTCCTTCGCCGGCGGGCGACACCAGGGACGAGTGGACAAGATCGCCGCGATCGAGCGTGGCCTCGGGACGCGGCGCACGGAAGGGGCCCTGAGATGAGCAGCCCGCTCGAGCGTACCGATCCCGTCGTCTTCGCCGCTATCCAGCGCGAGACCGAGCGGCAGGAGTACAACCTCGAGCTGATCGCGTCCGAGAACATCGTCAGCGAGGCCGTGCTCGAGGCGCAGGGGTCGATCCTCACCAACAAGTACGCCGAGGGCTATCCGGGCAAGCGGTACTACGGCGGCTGCGAGTTCGTGGACGACGTCGAGACGCTCGCCATCGACCGCGCCAAGCGGCTGTTCGGGGCCGAGGCGGCGAACGTGCAGCCGCACTCGGGCTCGCAGGCCAACATGTGCGTCTACTTCTCGCAGCTCCAGATGGGCGACACGATCCTCGCCATGAACCTGTCGCACGGCGGACACCTGACGCACGGGAACCCGGTCAACTTCTCGGGCAAGTATTTCCGCGTCGTCCCGTACGGAGTGAAGGAGTCCGACGGCCGCATCGACCTCGAGCAGGTGCGCGAGCTGGCGCGCCGCGAGCGGCCGAAGATGATCGTCGTCGGCCACTCGGCCTACCCGCGCAACATCGACTTCGCTCCCTTCCGCGCCGTCGCCGACGAGGTGGGGGCCATGGTGTTCGCCGACATGGCGCACGTCGCCGGCTTGGTGGCCGCGGGCATCCATCCCTCGCCCATCCCGCATTGCGAATTCGTCACCACCACCACGCACAAGACCCTGCGCGGTCCCCGCGGCGGCATGATTTTCTTCCGGCAGGCGTACGAGAAGTCGATCAACTCCTCGGTCTTCCCCGGCAACCAGGGCGGCCCCCTCATGCACGTGATCGCCGCCAAGGCGGTCGCGCTGCACGAAGCGGCGACGCCCCAGTTCCGCGACTACCAGCGCCAGATCGTCGCCAACGCCAAGGCGCTGGCCGAGGCCCTGGTGCGGCGTGGCTTCCGGTTGCTCTCCGGCGGTACCGACAACCACCTCATGATGGTCGACCTCCGGGGCACGGAGGTCACCGGCAAGCTCGCCCAGGAGACGCTCGACAAGGCCCGCATCACGGTCAACAAGAACGCCGTGCCCGGCGACCCCCGTCCGCCCTTCGTGACCAGCGGCATCCGCGTCGGCACGCCGGCCGTCACGTCGCGGGGCATGGGAGAGCGCGAGATGGACGTCGTGGCGGAGTTCATCCGTCGCGGCCTCGAGCACGTCGGCGACGATCGCGCCCTCGCCGCCCTCGGCGGCGAGGTGCGCGAGTTCTGCGCGCGCTTCCCGATCTACCGCCACCGGCTGCGGTAGAGGATGCGCTGTCCCTTCTGCCGGGACCTCGAGAACCGGGTCATCGATTCGCGGCTCGGCAAGGAGGGGGACGCCATCCGGCGGCGGCGTCACTGCGAGCGCTGCGGCCGGCGCTTCACCACCTACGAGCGGGTCGAGGAGTCGCTGCCGATGGTGGTGAAGAAGGACGGCCGGCGCGAGCCGTTCGAGCGCGGCAAGATCGTGAGCGGCTTGAAGCGCGCGTGCGAGAAGCGGCCCATCGCGATCGACACCATCGAAGCGCTCGTCGACTCGATCGAGCGCACACTCCAGGAGCGCGGCGAGAAGGAGATCACCAGCCGGGCGATCGGCGAGATGGTGATGCGCGGGTTGCACCAGCTCGACGCCGTGGCCTACGTCCGCTTCGCGTCGGTGTACCGCTCCTTCCGGGACGTGCACGAGTTCATGCGCGAGCTGGAAGACCTGATCGCCCAGCGTCGCGGCGGGAGCGGTGCTACGGGCCGCGTGCCCCGGACGCCGCGCGGCCGGAAGCGCCGCCGGGCATGAGCGCGCGCGGCGACGACGCGCGCTTCATGGCGCGCGCCCTGAAGCTGGCGGCGCGAGGCCTGGGCCGCACCTGGCCGAACCCGCCCGTCGGCGCCGTGCTGGTGCGGGGCGGGCGCGTGGTCGGCGAGGGCTTCCACCGGCGCGCCGGTCTGCCACACGCCGAGGTGGAGGCGCTCCGTGCCGCCGGCGCACGGGCGCGCGGCGCGACGCTCTACGTGACCCTCGAGCCGTGCACGCACCACGGCCGCACGCCGCCGTGCGTGGACGCCCTCGTGCGGCTCGGCCTCCGTCGCGTCGTCGTCGCCATCCCGGACCCGAACCCGCGCGTGCGTGGCCGCGGCATCGCCCGCTTGCGCCGCGCCCGCGTGCCGGTCGTCGTGGGGCCGGGCGCCGAGGAGGCCCGACGGCTCACGGCGGGTTACCGCTCGCGCTTGCTGCGCGGGCGGCCGCTCGTGACCCTCAAGCTCGCGACCACGCTCGACGGCCGCATCGCGGCGCGCGGCGGCGACGCCCGCTGGATCACCGGGCCCGCCGCGCGCCGGCTCGCGCACGCGTTCCGCGACGTGTCGGACGCGGTGCTGGTCGGCGCCGGGACGGTGCGCGCCGACGACCCGCGGCTCACCTGCCGCTTGCCGGGCGGGCGCGACCCGGTGCGCGTCGTGCTCGCCGGGCGCCACCTGGCGCTGCCGCCGCGGGCGCGCGTGCTGGCGCGCGGCGGTCCGCCCACCTGGGTCGTCGCCCCGGCCGGCGCCGCGCCCGGCCGCGTCGCCGCGCTCCGCCGCCGCGGGGTCGAGGTCCTGCTCGTGCCGCCGCGCGGGCCGCGCGTGCGGTTCGCGGCGCTGGTGCGGGCGCTCGCCGCGCGCGGCTTGACGACGCTCCTCGTGGAGGGCGGCGCCGCGGTGGCGGCGGAGGCGCTGCGCGCCGGCGTCGTCGACCGGCTCGTCCTCTTCGTCGCGCCGACGCTGCTCGGGGGCGACGGCGTGCCGATGGTGGGCGCGCTCGGCATCACCCGCGTCGCGCGCGCGCTGCGCGTGCGCGGCCTCGCCGTCGGCCGGGTGGGCGGCGACCTCGTGCTCGAGGGTCGTCTCCGGTGAGCCGAGGGCCTTTGCCTCGGATCCGGGGGCGCGATAGGGTTGCCGCGATGGCGCCCGACGGCACCGCCCGTTGTCTCGAGCGGGTACGCGCGGGTGACCTCGCCCTCGTCGTGGACGACGCGGTGGAGCCGCTCGAAGCCGTGCTCGTCGGCGCGGCGGCGCGCGTCACGCCCACGATGGTCAACTTCCTCGTTACCCACGCTCGTGGTCTCGTTTGCGTGGTGCTGACCGAGGAGCGCATGCGGCAGCTCGGCGTCCCGCTCATGGCGCAGGGCCGGCGTGTCGGGCTGCTGCCCGCCTACGGCGCATCGATCGAAGCGCGGCGCGGCGTGTCGACGGGCATCAGCGCGTCCGACCGCGCCACCACCATCCTCGCCGCCGTGGCGCCCGGCGCCACGCCGGCCGACCTCGTCATGCCGGGCCACGTCACCCCCATCCAGGCGACGCGCGGCGGGACGCTCGTCCACGCCGGGCTGCCGGAGGCTGCGAGCGACGTCGTGCGCCTCGCCGGTTTGGGTGCCGAGGCCGTCACCTGCGTCGTCCTCGGCGGCGACGGGAACCTCGCCACGGCCGCCGAGCTCGAGGCGCTCGCCGCGACCCACGGTCTGCCGCGCGTCAGCGTCACCGACGTGATCCACATGCGGCTCCGCTCCGACACCCTGGTGCGCCGCGTGGCCGAGGCCATGCTGCCGCTCCGCGACGGCCCCACCTTCCGCGCCATCGTCTACGACAACAGCGTCGACCAGCACCAGCACATGGCGCTCGTCCTCGGCGACGTGCAGGGCGACGCCGAGGTCCTGGTGCGGATGCACTCCGAGTGTCTGACGGGCGACGTCTTCGGCTCCGAGCGCTGCGACTGCGGCGAGCAGCTCGAGCAGGCCGTTCGCCTGATCGCGGAGGCCGGCCGCGGCGTGCTCGTCTACCTGCACCAGGAGGGACGCGGCATCGGGCTCGCCAACAAGATGCGGGCCTACGCGCTCCAAGACCAGGGCCGCGACACCGTCGAGGCGAACCTCGAGCTGGGCTTCCGCGAGGACCTGCGCGACTACGGCATCGGCGCGCAGATCCTGCGCGACCTCGGCGTACGCCGCGTGCGGCTGCTCACCAACAACCCGCAGAAGATCGGCGGCCTCGAGACGTACGGCGTCGAGGTGGTGACGCGTGCGCCGCTCGAGGTCCCGCCCCACGCCGGGAACATCGAGTACCTCCGCACCAAGCAGGCGAAGCTCGGCCATCTCCTGTCCGGGCTCCAGAAGCCGAGCTGACCCCAGCCCGTGCCCCGCCAACTCCAGGCGACTCCCAGCGGCGAAGGCCTCCGCATCGCGGTGGCGCTCGCACGCTTCAACGAGAGCGTGACCGAGCGCCTGCTGGCGGGCGCGCTCGAGGCCCTCCTCAAGCACGGTGTCGCCGACGACGCGATCGACGTCGCCACCGTACCCGGCGCGTTCGAGCTGCCGCTCTGCGCGCAACGCCTCGCGGGCACCGGGCGGTACGACGCGATCGTCTGCCTGGGCGCGGTCATCCGGGGGGAGACGCCGCACTTCGACTACGTCGCGGGCGAGGCGGCGCGCGGCATCGCGGAGGTGAGCCGCCGCCACGACCTCCCCGTCGCCTTCGGCGTCCTCACCGCCGACACCATCGCGCAGGCGCTGGCGCGCGCGGGCGGGGACCGTGGTAACAAGGGGTTCGAGGCCGCCGTCACGGCCCTCGAGATGGTCCAGATGCTGCGGGTCGTGCACCGGTTCTAGACCATGGGCGTGCGTCGGGAAGGACGCGAGCTGGCGCTGCAAGCGCTCTATCAGCTCGACATGCTGCCGGAGGGCGAGCGGGGGCAGAGCCTCGGGCTCTTCTGGTCGCACTTTCACGGCACCGACGACGCGCGCGCCTTCGCCTGCGAGCTGATCGACGGCGTGGCGGCCCACCGCGAGCGCATCGACGCGCTGCTCGTCGAGTCGACCGAGCACTGGCGCCTGCCGCGTCTCTCGCGGGTCGACCTCAACCTGTTGCGGCTGGCGACCTACGAGCTGCTCGCCCGCTCCGAGATCCCCGCCTCGGTGACGATCGACGAGGCGATCGAGATCGGGCGGCGCTTCGGCAGCGAGGACTCGGCGCGCTTCGTGAACGGCGTGCTCGACCATGTCGCGGGCGTGCTCGGCGTCAAGGAGAAGAAGGCCGGAGAGGTGGAGTGAGCATGGCGGAGGGGGAGGGACCGGCTCGCTACGACCCCGAGGCGGTCGAGGCGAAGTGGCAGCGGCGGTGGGCGGAGCGCCACGCCTTCGCGGCGCGCGTCGAGCCCGGGCGGCGCCCCTACTACGTGCTCGAGATGTTCCCCTATCCCTCGGGCGCCATCCACATGGGGCACGTCCGCAACTACTCGATCGGCGACGTGATCGCGCGCCAGCGCCGCATGCAGGGCGACTCGGTGCTCCACCCGATCGGCTGGGACGCCTTCGGGCTGCCGGCCGAGAACGCCGCCATCCAGAACGGCCAGCCCCCCGCGACCTGGACGCGGGGCAACATCGACCGCATGCGCGCGCAGTTCAAGCGCCTCGGTATCTCGTACGACTGGGACCGCGAGCTGGCGACCTGCGAGCCGAGGTACTACCGCTGGGAGCAGCTCTTCTTCCTCCGCATGCTGGCGCGCGACCTCGCCTACAAGAAGCTCTCCCTGGTGAACTGGTGCCCGCACTGCGCCACCGTGCTCGCCAACGAGCAGGTGGAGGAGGGCCGCTGCTGGCGGTGCGAGAGCGAGGTGACGGAACGCGAGCTGGAGCAGTGGTTCTTCCGCATCACGGCCTACGCCGACGAGCTGCTGCGCGACCTCGACCGTCTCTCGGGCTGGCCCGAGCGGGTGCGCACCATGCAGCGCAACTGGATCGGGCGCAGCGTCGGGGCGGAGATCCGCTTCCCGCTCGAAGGCCGCGACGAGCGCCTCGCCGTCTTCACGACGCGCCCCGACACGCTCTTCGGCGTCACCTTCATGAGCCTCGCCCCGGAGCATCCGCTGGTGCCGGCGCTGGTGGCCGGCACGCCCGCCGAGCGGGCGGTCGCCGAGCTGGCGGCGCGGGTCCGTGCGACGCGCTCGGGCGGCAAGGAGGGCGTGCCGACGGGCGCGTTCTGCCGCCATCCCTTCACCGGCGCGCGCATCCCGATCTGGGTCGCGAACTTCGTCCTCATGGAGTACGGGACGGGCGCAATCATGGCCGTGCCGGCCCACGACCAGCGCGACTTCGAGCTGGCCCGCGCCCACGGGCTCCCCATCCGCGTCGTCGTCCAGCCCGAGGGCGAGCGCCTCGACCCGGACCACATGGAGGCGGCGTGGGAGGGCCCCGGACGCCTGGTCGACTCGGGTGAGTTCACGGGTCTCGAGAGCGAGGTCGCCAAGGAACGCATCGCGGCGGCGCTCGCCGCGGGCGGCCAGGGCGGCCCCACGGTGTCGTACCGGCTGCGCGACTGGGGCGTCTCGCGCCAGCGGTACTGGGGCGCGCCCATCCCGATCGTCTACTGCGACGCCTGCGGCATGGTGCCCGTGCCGGAGTCCGACCTACCCGTCGTGCTGCCCGAGGACGTCGCCTTGACGGGGAGGGGCGGCTCGCCGCTCGCCGCCCACGCGGCGTTCGTCAACACCCGCTGCCCGCGCTGCGGCGGGCCGGCGCGGCGGGAGACGGACACCCTGGACACCTTCGTCGACTCCTCGTGGTACTTCGCGCGTTATCTCGCGCCGCGCGACGACGCGACGGTCCCCTTCGATGCGCGCGAGGTCGGCTACTGGCTGGGCGAGGGCGGTGTGCACCGCTACATCGGCGGCATCGAGCACGCCGTGCTCCACCTCCTCTACTCCCGTTTCCTCACCAAGGTGCTGCGCGACCTCGGCTTCCTCCCCCTCGACGAGCCGTTCCAGAACCTCCTCACGCAGGGGATGGTCATCAAGGACGGCGCCAAGATGAGCAAGTCGAAGGGCAACGTCGTCGATCCCGACTACCTGATCGAGCGCTACGGTGCCGACACCGCCCGGCTCTTCAGCCTGTTCGCGGCGCCGCCCGAGAAGGACCTCGAGTGGAGCGACCAGGGCGTGGAGGGCATGAGCCGCTTCCTCCACCGCCTCTGGCGGCTCGTGCACGGGATCGGCCCGCGGCTCGCCCCGCCCGGCGCCGCCGTGCCGGCGTCACCGGGCGGCGTGGATCTGGAGCTCCACCGCTTGACGCACCGGACGATCGCACGCGTCACGGTCGACGTCGTCGAGCGGCTGCACTTCAACACCGCGATCGCCGCGGTGATGGAGCTCGTGACCGGCATCGCCGACGCGGCCCCGAAGGCGGCGCCTGCGGTGGTGCGCGAGGCCGTGGACACGACGCTCCGCTTGCTGGCGCCCTTCGTGCCGCACGTCGCCAGCGAGCTGTGGGAGGCGTCGGGGCACACCGCCCCGCTCGACGCGGAGCGCTGGCCCGTCGCCGACCCGGCGGCGCTCGTGCGCGAGGTCGTCGAGATGCCGGTGCAGGTGAACGGCAGGCTCCGCGGGCGGGTGACCGTGCCGGCCGACGCCTCCGAAGCCGACGTCGTCGCCGCCGCGCTCGCCGACCCCCAGGTCCAGGCGCACGTCGGCGGGCGCGCGCTCCGCAAGCGGGTCGTCGTCCGGGGGCGGCTGGTGAGCCTGGTCGTATGAGACGCCTGACCGTCGTCCTGGCGCTCGCGCTCGCCGGCTGCGGCTACCATCCCGCCGGCGTCTCGGACTCGGTGCCCGAGGGCGCGCACTCGATCGACATCAAGCTCTTCGCCAATCACTCCCACGACATCGGGCTCGAGGTCGCGCTCCGCCGGGCCATCACGGACGAGTTCCGCCGGCACGCGGCACTCCGCATCGCGGAGGAGGGGGAGGGCGACGTCGTGCTCTCCGGCATCATCCGCAACGTGAGCTCGTTCCCCGTCGCCTCGAGCGCGATCGACGAGGCCCTGCAGTTCCAGGTCGTCGTGTCGCTCGCCGTCCGGATGACCGAGCGCACGACGGGAAAGGTCCTGTTCGACAGTCGGGTCATCATCGAGCAACAGGACTTCGAGGCCGTGAACGGGGTCGTGATCTCGAGCTCGCCACGCTTCCAGCGCGGTACCATGAACGCCCGCGACCTGCTCGACCTGACCAACTCGCAACTCGGCGACACGCGGCAGCGGGTGGCGACGACCGACCTGCTCGACGCGCTTGCGCGCGACGTCTATCAGCAGAGCATGGGGGCGTTCTGAGCGCGCCGCGCCGGGGATCGTCCGCCGGCGCGCCGGCCGATCCGCTCTCCGCCCTCGAGCGTGACCCGCTGCGACCCTACTACCTCCTCCACGGCGAGGAGACCTTCCTGGTCGAGCGTGCGCTGCGCACGCTCCGCGAGCGCCTCCTGCCCGCGGGACGCCCGGGGACCTGGCGCACGCTCTGGGCGGGCGAGGACGCCGATCGTTTGCCGGCGGCGATCGAGGACCTGGCGTCGCCGCCGCTGTTCGGCGGCCCGCAGGTGCTCGTGGTGCGGCGGGTCGAGGCCCTGCGGGAGGAGGAGCAGGAGCGCCTGCTCGACGCCTTGCCCACCCTCGGCACCGGCGGGTGCCTCGTGCTGGTGGCGCGCGCCGCCGATCAGCGCCGGAAGCTCCAGGCGGCCTGCATCCGGGCCGGCGCGGCGTTCGGTTTCCCGGCGGTCGCCGAGCGGCGCGCGCAGCAGGCCTGGGTGGTGCGGCTGGCGCGCGAGCGCGGGCACGACATGGCACCGACGGCGGTCGACGAGCTGCTCGACCGCGTCGGGGCCGATCTCGGCCCCCTCGCGGGCGAGGTCGAGAAGCTCGCGCTCCACGCCGGTGCCGGCAAGCGTCTGGAGCCCGCTCACGTCCGCGCGGTCGTGGCGTCCGTGCGGCCGCACGGCGTCGTGGAGCTGACCGACCGCCTGGCGCGGCGCGACCTCGCAGGCGCCGCCCGTGCGCTCCGCGGGCTGCTCGCGGAAGGCGAGCCGCCGATCCGCTTGCTCGCCTTCCTGGCGGCGAACCTGCGGCGCGCGCTGCACGTTGCCGAGCTGGCGGAGGCCGGGCTCACGGCGGAGCAGATCGGGCAACGGCTCGGCATGCCGGGGTGGCTCGTGTCGAAGAGCCTCGGCCGCGGGCGCGCCCCGGCACTGGCGCGCGCGCTCGTCGTCCTCGAGCGGCTGGACCTGGAGCTGAAGAGCTCGCGGCCGGCGGAGGCGGCGTTCGACGCCGCGCTGCTGGAGATCGCCGGGGCCTAGGCCAGGCGGCTGACCGCGACGGCGAGGCGCGACACCTTCCGCGACGCGTTGTTGCGGTGGAGCACGCCCTTGGTCACGGCCTTGTCGATGGCGCGGGCGGCGCGGGCGAGCGTCTCCTTGGCGGCCGCCTTGTCCCGCGTGTCGACCGCGCTGCGGACCTCACGGACCAGGTTGCGGAGGCGCGACTTGATGGCCTGGTTGCGCAGCCGGCGCTTCTCGCTCTGACGATGGCGCTTCAGCGCCGAGGGGTGATTTGCCACGCCGGCGCAGGTACCACGGGGGTCCGGGAGGCGTCAAACCTCGCCCGCGGCCTTGGCCTCCGCCCACAAGCGCTCGATGGCGGCCGGCTCGAGCTCACCCAGGGACACGCCGCGCGCCCGGGCCCCCGACTCCACGCGCCGCGCGCGCTCCATGAAGCGGGTCGTCGCGCCGTGCAGCGCGACCTCGGCCGACAGCCGGAGGTGGCGCGCGACGCTCGTGACCGCGAGCAGCAGGTCGCCCAGCTCCCGCTCGGCGGCGCGCTGGTCGCCCGCGGCCACCGCCCCTTCGAGCTCCGCCACCTCCTCGCGCACCTTGGGCAGGACGTCGGTCGCGGCGCGCCAGTCGAGGCCGACGCGCGCCGCCTTCTCGCCCACGTCCTGGGCGTGCGCCAGCGCCGGGAGCCCCTTCGGGATGCCGGTGAACAGCTCCGACGCCTGCCCGGCGGCGTGGCGCTCCTCGGCCTTGATTCGCGTCCAGTTGCGGACCACCTCGTCGGCGTCGCGCACCGCGACGTCGCCGAAGACGTGGGGATGGCGGCGGACGAGCTTCTCGGCGATCGCGTGCGCGACGTCGGCGACCGTGAAGCGGCCGGCGGCGGCGGCGAGCTGCGCCTGGAAGACGACCTGGAGGAGCAGGTCGCCGAGCTCGTCGCGGAGCGCGGCCGGATCGCCCGCGTCGATCGCCTCGAGCACCTCGTACGCTTCCTCGATCACATAGGGGCGCAGGCTCTCGGGCGTCTGCTCGCGGTCCCAGGGGCAGCCGCCGGGCCCGTGCAGGCGCGCCATGATGTCGACCAGGCGGGTGAACGTCTCGGCGACGCGCGGATCGGCCATCGCGGGACGGTATCGGCGGGGTCGCGGGGTGTCAACGCGCGGGCTTGCCTGTGCCGGTCACGCGGTCTAGCTTCGCCACGTGGCGCGCGTCCAGGTCTATACCACGCAGAGCTGTCCGTACTGCGTGGCGGCGAAGCGTCTGCTCACGGAGCGCAGCATCGCGTAACATGGCGCGCGTCCAGGTCTACACCACGCAGAGCTGCCCGTACTGCGTGGCGGCGAAGCGTCTGCTCACGGAGCGCAGCATCGCGTAACA
>JBGQET010000031.1:0-46525 GCA_041496545.1 Binatia bacterium
CGCGCGGTCATTGACTGCGCGGCTCGCGGGTGGGACGAAGGTAGCGTGCGTCGGATCGTGATCGGCGCACTACAGCCCTCCCCTGGTGCTGGCCGTCCCCGCCCGCGCCGTCGTTCTCGGCGGCGGCGCGTGGCGGACGGGCCGAAGGTCTAGGGCGGGTATACATGTCGCGCCCGCATTGACGACGCGCGGTCTCGGTGCGACGAGCGTAGCCATGCGTACGCTCGGCTCGATCGTGATCGGCACGCTGGCGACGCTCACGGCGCTCGCCCGGCCCGCCCCGGCGCTCGTCCTCGGCGGCGGCGCGCCGGAGACCGACTGCCTGGTGGTCTTCGACGGCCCCGCCACGATCCCCGGCTCCCGCTACATCCGATGCCGGGACGGCGACCCGTGCGACGCCGACGGCATCCCCGACGGCCGCTGCTCCTTCGACTTCCGTCTCTGCGTCAACCAGCGCGGCGTCCCGGGCTGCCGGACGCGGCGGATCGACTCCGTGCGGGTCCGCTTCCGCGACGGCCCGTGGCACGGCAGCGGCGTCATCGACCCCGTGCCGCTGCCGGTGCTGGACGGCCGGCACCGGAGCTGCGGCGACCTCACCCGCTTCGTCGTGCCCCTCAAGCGCTACGGCAGGCGCCTCCGCTACCAGCGCCGCGACGTGATCGTGACGGCGCGCACGCCCGAGGTGCGGGACCTCGACCGGCTCGGGCTGCGGTGCGACCTGAACCCCGAGAAGTACTGCCTGGCCAGCGGGACGGCCCCCGGACACCTGGTGGCGAAGCTCGACGCATCCCCGTCCGGCGCACCGCTCGACCTCGACGTCTGCCTCGGCGTCTGCGACGGCTCGACCAATCCCGTCTGCCAGCGCACCAGCGCGCCGTTCGCCCCACGCGCCGACCCGCCGCCGCATCCGCGCCTCGGCGCCGGCGGCATCCCGCTGTGCATCGACGAGCGGCCCTCGCGTTCCTCGATTGCGATGACCGCCAACGTGGCGACGGGTGAGATCTTCGGATCGATCTACGCGCCTCTGACCATCTACCTCACGGACCCGGACCACGTCTGTCCGCGCTGCCTGCCGGACGCGACCACCGGCGAGACCTTCTGCGACGGCGGGGCCACGCCGGGCGCCCCCTGCTACGTGGCGGAGACCGTCACGGTCGGCGATGCCGTCTATCCGCTCTCACGCAACTGCCTGCCGCTGGGCACGGCGACGTTCGCGGCCACGCAGGTCACCTACTTCACGACCGGCTCGTCGAGCCCGGCCGCTTGCGGCCTCCCGGGCCTCGCGGGCTCGGCCACCGGCGCGCCCGCCGTCCCCCAGCCACCGTGGCCCGGCGCCGACTATCCCAAGCGTGCCGTCGAGAGCCTCGCGGTGACGACGTGTACGGCGGCGACCGGCGACGCCCAGGTCGACGGCGCGCTCGGCCTGCCGGCGGCCGCCGCCTACACCGTCTCCGGCTCGGTCGCGTGGGAGCGGAGCTTCCTGGATCGGTAGCTCAGCCCGTCCGCCGCGTCTGCCGGCGCTCCTCCGCGACCGCCAGCAGCCCGAGCACGAGGCGGCTGTCGGCGCGGATCTTGTCGAGCGCCTCGCGTTGCTCGGCGTCGAGCGCGGCCTGGCCGACGGCGTCGCAGCAGCGGAGCACGTCCTCGACCAGCGGCTCCAGCTCGGGCGAGCCGACGGGCGCGCCAAGGGCACGATAGCAGGCCCGCTCCAGGCGCTCGACCGCGTCGCTCTTCGGCCCGCGACGGAGCACGTCGACCTCCGCGACGGCGCGCTGGAGCGCCGGACGTCGCATCGGCCGCCCGTTCCGCTGCCCGCTCATGCCGCCGCCAGCCGGCGCCGCGCGATCGTCCGCTCGCGCTCGTTGCCGCCCTTCACGGCGCCCGGCAGCACGACGCGGAACGTGGTCCCCTCGCCGAGCTTGCTGCGGACGTCGACCGTGCCGCTGAGCCGCGACGTGAACTGCTTCACGATGTAGAGGCCGAGGCCCACGCCGTTGTGGCGGCGGGTCATCGAGCCGTCCACCTGCCGGAACATCTCGAAGATGATCGGCAGGTGTTCCTCGCTCATGCCGATGCCCGTGTCCTTCACCTCGATGATGAGCGAGTCGCCGCGCGCCATCATGCGCACCAGCACCTTGCCCTCGGGGGTGAACTTGAAGGCGTTGCTCACCAGGTTGCGGACCACGAGCGCGAGCTTGGCGCGGTCGGTGATGATCGGCTCGTCGAGCGCCGCCGGCACTTCCCACTCGAAGCCGACGCCCTCCGGGCGCGGGAGCCCGGAGGTGCTCGCCTGGAGCGCGGCGACGAGGTCGGACAGCTCGATGGGCGCCAGCTCGACCGTGTCGCGGCCCGCCTCGAGGCGGCCGACGTGGAGCGTCGCCTCGATCAGCTCGAGCAGCTCGCGGCCGCGCGCGTCGAGGCGCTGGATCAGGTCGAGCTGCTGGGGGTTGACCGGGCCGACGGCCCCCTCGCGGAGCATCTCGGTGAAACCGATGATGACGTTGAGCGGCGTGCGCAGCTCGTGCGACATCGTCGACACGAACTCCGTCTTCAACTGGTCGGCGGCCTCGAGATCCGCGACCAGCCGGGCGTTGTGGAGCGCGATCGAGGCGTGGTGTCCGAGCCCCTCCGCGAGGCGGACCTGGCGGCGGTTGAAGACGCGCGGCGCGTTCAGGTCGCCGACGGTGATGAAGCCCGCGACCCAGCCGCTCCGGAGCAGCGGGACGATGAGGAGCGAGCCCGGCATCCAATCGATCGGCGTGATCATCTTGGCGCGCGTCGTCTCGTCGATCACGACGACCGCGCGGCGCGACAGCACCTCCTGGAGGACCGGGAAGTCCTCGAGGCGGAAGCACGCGTCGCGCAGCGCGTCCACCGCCTGCTCCGGCATGCCGACCGTCGCCGCCAGGCGGAAGATGCCCGACTTCTCCTCGAAGCGGCTCGCCGACGCCCACGGCAGCTCGAGCGTCTGGCTCGCGCCGCGCACGAGGAGGGTCCAGAGGTCCTCCTCGTCGAGGCACTGGCTCAGCTCCTGGGAGATGCCGAGGAGGCCGCGCGACACCTCGGCGTCCTCCTGCTGCTGCTGGAGCGCGCGGACGTTCACCAGCGCGACGGCCGCCTGGCGCGCGATGCCCTGCACCAGCTCCATCAGCTCCTCGGTGTTCTCCTCGTCGTAGCCGACGAAGAGCGCACCCTCGAAGGAGCCGCGGCAGACCATGGGTGCCGCGAACCCGCGGCGGAAGGGCGTCGCGAGCTTGCCCGAGAGGAGCGACGGCGCCGGCGCCGCGCCGAAGTCCACCACCTGGCCCGCGCGGAGCTGCGCCACGATGGGGAAGTCCTCCGGATACTCGCGCTTGCCGTCCTCGCCGACGCCCCCGCGCGTGAGCCCGCGCGCCTCGGCCAGCCGGAGCACCCGGCTCTGCTCGTCCCAGAGGAAGATCTCGACGCGCGGCACGCGCACCAGCGCCACCGTGGTCTCGCAGACTGCGTAGAGCAGCTCGTCCACGCTGTGCGTGCCGCTCACGTGCTGCGCGACGTCGAGCAGCGCGCGGACGCGTCCGTACACGCGCTCGTTGCTGGTGAGCAGCGTCCGCACGCGCTCGGCTTCGCGCTCGTTCGTGGCGAGGAGCGTCCCGCGGTCGGCGGCGAGCTTGCGCGCCTGGGCTTCCTGCTCGGTGAGCAGCCGGCTGAGATAGTGGCTCGCGTAGGTCAGCAGGGAGTTCAGGATCGTGACGTTCACCACCGTGAGGGCCAGGAAGTCGGGCCGCAGGTACGCGTTGTCGGTGAAGAAGGCGCTCGCGCGATGGGGCAGCATGCCGTGGGACTCGAGATAGGCGAGCGCGATCACCTCGAGCGTCGCCGCACCGACGTGGCAGAACGCGTGCGAGATGGGCAGGACGGCGCCGGCGGCGAAGAACGGCAAGGTCACCCACGCGATGCTCGGGTTCGCGATCCCGCCGGCGAAGTGCATGAGCCCGACGATCGCCAGGCAGTCGAGCGCGATCTGCGCGTTCGCGATGCCAGCGAACTCGTCCGGCTCGACGTGCGTCAGCAGCCACCGCCCGACCTCGTTGTAGATGCAGATCCAGACCATGACGAAGACGACGGGGTCGAACGGGACGTTCGGCAGGACCGAGTACTGGAGCGGGAAGAAGAGGAACCCGACGCCGACGGCGACCCGCCGGAGGACTATCATCCAGTGGACGAGGTCCGCGCGTAGGCTGGAAGGCGAGGGCACGCTCCGAAAAGCAAGCGCCACGCCAACCTACGGCGCCTCCGGAGGCTCGAAAAGCCGCCCAGTTACGGGCCGGCGTCAAGTTCCTGGCAGGCCGGTGTGCCATCCTGGCACACCGGCGGCGCTCACTCGGCGGCGCTCGCGAGCCAGGTCGTCAGGCGGCCGAGCTCCTCCCGGCCGTGCTGCCAGAGAAGCGCGCGCGCCTGGACCGGCCGCCAGACGCCCGACGACTCGCCCATGACCAGGCCCGGGGTCGGGTCGTGCACCACCGCGTCGTGCAGGAACGGGAACTCGTCGATCGTCGCCGCGGCTTCGGAGTCGTTGAAGTAAGGCGCCGGCATCACCTCCGGCGACGGCACGTGGCGCGGGCGCCGCTCGCGGTCGCGGGTCTGCTCCTCGGCATCCCACGCGACCTCGGCGGCGTCGTAGTAGCGCAGCACGGTCCGGAGCCCGTCCACGACGTCGGGCCGGACGGCGCGGCGGACCCCGAGCGTCTCCACCTCGCGATGGACGTGCAGCAGGTCGCGCCGGTAGGCGTCGAGGCTCGCCGGGGCCTTCTCCGGCGGCGCCAGCTCGCCGAGCCCGCGCGTCACGGCCTCGACCGTGACCTTCGTCTCCGCGGGCAGCGGCGGCGGCGCCGGCTTCGCGACCAGCGCCTTCACGCTCGGCGGCTCGGGCGGCGGCACCGCAGGAACCGCGGCGAGGGCGCGGTCCCACGTCGCCGGCGCCAGCGCCACCACGACGTCGCCCGCTTCGCGCCGCGCCAGGACCAGGAGCGCCTTCTTGTCCTTCCGAGCCTCCCGGACCGCCCGCTGGTAGTCGGCGCAGCTCCTCGGCAGCATGCCGTTCACCTGCACGACGACGTCGCCGGCGCGGAGCCCGCTCGCCGCCGCCGGCAGCTCGGGATCCATCACCGAGACGGCGAGGCCGGCCGCCGCCGGGGCGAGCGCGAGCCCGGTCTGGCCGCGACCCTCCTCGCACGGGCCCGCCGCCCGCGCCACGCCCGCGAGCGCGAGCGCCGCCACGATCGTCAGCCGACCAGCGTTCGCCATGCCGCCTCCACCTGCGCCCGCAGCCGCTCGGGCGTCCCGTCGTTCTCGATCACGAGGTGCGCGTGCTTGCGCCGCTCGGCGTCGGCGAGCTGCGCGTCGAGCCGGCGCTCGATCTCGGCGCGCGAGAGGCCGCGCGAGCCCGTCAGGCGGCCGATCGCCGTCTCGCGCGACGCCGACACCACCCACACGTGGTCGACGACCGCATGCCAGCCGACCTCGACCAGCAGCGGCACCTCGAGCACGATCGGTCGCTCGGGGTTGCGCGCGCGCGACTCGGCGATGCGCCGCTGCGCTTCGGCGCCGATCAACGGGTGGACGATGCCGTTCAGACGGCGGCGCGCTTCGGGGTCGGCGAAGACGACGGCGCCGAGCTTCGCGCGGTCGATCGAGCCGTCGGCCGCCAGCACCTCCGGGCCGAACGCCGCGACGATCCGGCGGTGGCCTTCCGCACCGGGCTGGTAGACCTCGTGGCCGATGCGGTCGGTGTCGATCACGAGCGCGCCGCGCTCGGCGAGCATCGCCGCCACCGTGCTCTTGCCGGAGCCGATTCCGCCGGTGAGGCCGATCACCGGAGCCGCCATGGCGGCGTCGCTATCCCAACCGCCCGGCGAAGTCGAGGCTCGCGCGCACGGGCCAGGCTTGCTATGAGCGCCGCGGTGAAGCTCGCCACGCGCCGACGTCGCATCCCGATCCCGGGCGGCGGCGCCGTCTCGGCGGTGGTCGCGCTGCCGCCCGGGTTCCGTCGCGCCGGCTCCACGCCGGCCGTGCTCATCGCGCACGGCGCGGGCGCCGACATGCGGAGCGCGTTCGTCTCGACCGTGCACAGCGGGCTCGCGCGCGAGGGCTACGTCGCGGTCAAGTTCAACTTCCCCTACACCGAGGCGCGCCGGCGCGCGCCCGACCCGCGGCCCGTCCTCGAGCGCGCGTATCGCGCCGTGCTCGACGCCGTCGCGCGCGACCGCGCGCTCCGCCCGCCGTGGATCGTGATCGGCGGCAAGTCGCTCGGCGGCCGCATCGCCTCGTATCTCGCGGCGGGCGGCGCGCCGGTCCGCGGTCTCCTGCTCCTCGGCTACCCGCTCCACCCCGCCGGCAAGTCCGACCAGCTCCGCGCCGACCACTTGCCCGGCGTCCCGGTGCCGACGCTCTTCGTGCAGGGGACGCGCGACCAGCTCTGCGACCTCGGGAAGCTCCGCGCCGTGCTCGCGGGCGCGCCGCGCGCCACCCTCC
Organism: Binatia bacterium; assembly: GCA_041496545.1. Classification (GTDB taxonomy): domain Bacteria; phylum Desulfobacterota; class Binatia; order DP-6; family DP-6; genus DASRHG01. The sequence goes on from JBGQET010000031.1 coordinate 6,514, forward strand.
ACTCCATCGAGGGCGGCGACCACTCCTTCCGGCTGCCGCGGCGCGCGGGGCGCAGCGACGCAGACGTCTGGGCCGAGATCGTGGGCGTCACCGGGCGCTGGCTCAGGACGCTCGACGACCGCCCGTCGGGCGGTGCGCGCCGTCTCCCCGCCGGCTGAGGCCGGCGGCGTACGCGCGCAGCCAGGCGACCGTCGCCGCTTCGCCCTCGGCGACGAGGCGCAGCATCTCGGCCGTCTCGGGGTCGTCGGCCAGCTCGGGAAGGACGCCGGCGATCGGCCGGCGGCCGTCGGCGTCGTCGGGGTACTGCGCCAGCGTCAGCCCGAGCTTCTCCTCGTCGGCGACGGCCGGCGCGCCGAAGCGGGCGACCGCCGCCTGCCGCACCTCGTCGGACAGCGCGGCGGTGACCGGCGCGCCCAGCTCGCGCAGCCGCTCGGCGAGCAGCTCGGCGTGCGCCAGCTCGCGCCCGCGGATCGTGCGCAGCCCGCCGCGGAGCCCGTCGTGCGTGCAGACGTCGATCCAGGCCGCCAGGACCTCGGCGCCCGCGACCTCGGCGGCGCGGAGGTCGTCGAGGAAGCCCAGCGCGCGCTCCGTCATGCGCCCTCGCGCTCGAGGGCGTCGCTCGTCGCGCGCAGCCACTCGAGCGTCGCCTGCTCGTCGTCGCCGATGGTCTCCAGCATGGCCTGCGTCTCGGCGTCGCCCTCGATGCGGCGCAGCAGGGTGGCGAGCGGCGACGGCGCGTGCTCCGGGACGCGGGCGAGCAGCATGGCGAGCTTCGAGCGGCTCGAGATGCCGGGATGGGCGATCACGCCGCAGAGCCCGGCGAGCTCCCGGCTGATGCGCGCGCCCGGCACGCCGCCGAGGGCCCGCAGGCGCGCTTCGGCGAGCGCGGCATGCTGGAGGTCGCGGGCACGGACGACGCGCAGTCCGCCGCGCAGCCGGGCGTCCGGACAGGCGGCGATCCAGCGCGCAATGGCCTCCGCGCCGGCGCGCTCCGCGGCTTGGAAGGCGTCGAGGAGCCCGATCACCACCTCGCGCTCGGGCCGCGTCGTGGGCGCTCCGTCCTGGAGCATCGCCCGGAGGCTACGGGCTCGAGTCCGACGTGTCAATCTTCGTTCCAGCGTCGCGCACCAGGTTGACGGGACGACGGCAGGATGGGTAAACGCTGGGCAGGGGTTGCGGCAGAATGGCGATCAGCACGACCGGATCGGGCGCGCCCACGGCGCTCCAGACCGAGCCAGCGGCCCCCGAGCTGGCGGCGCTGTCCGCCGCGTTCCATCACCTCCGCGGGGTGCTCGAGCGCGCCGGCGGCGCGGCGTACCTCGGCGACCACGGCTCCCTGCTGGTCGACCCCGAGGGCCACATCGAGTACGCCTCGCCGCGCCTCCACGACATGCTCGGCCTCGCACCCGAGAAGCTCGTCGGCATGACGGTCGGCGAGGTGGCGGAGACGGCGGGGCTCGGCTCGCTCCACGACCCGCACGGCCCGTACGCCGAGAACGGGCTCTCCGTGTCGACCCAGCGCGCCGACGGCGTGATGCGCGTCCTGCGCCACCGGGCCGCGCCGCTCTTCGACCGCCGCGGCGAGCGCATGGGGACGATCCACAGCTTCGGCGACGAGACCACCGTCGTGGCGCGCGTCAAGGAGCTGGCCGAGAAGAGCCAGGAGCTCGACGACGCGCGCGCCCGCTTGACGCGCGCCCAGCACCTGAAGGCGCTCGGCGAGCTCTCCGCCGAGGTCGCGCACGAGTTCGGCAACCTCCTCCAGGCGATCGGGCTCCAGGCCGCGGCGGTCCGGCGGCAGGGCAACCTGCCCGAGCCCGTCATGCGCTCGGTGCGGTCGATCAAGCAGGCCGTCGACATCGGACAAGCGCTCACCCGCCGACTCCTCACCTTCGCGCGCAACGACCCCGACGAGCGCATGACGCCGATCGACCTCGGGCGCATCCTGCGCGACCTCGTCCAGCTCCTCGAGCCGCGCATCAGCCAGAGCGGGCGGACGATCCGCATGGAGCTCGACGTGCCGCCCCTCCCCGAGGTGCGCGGCAACGAGAACAAGCTCACCGAGGCGTTCCTGAACCTCTTCCTGAACGCCATGGATGCCATGCCCGACGGCGGCACGCTCCAGGTCTCCGCCTCCGAGCGCATGGGCGAGGTCCGCGTCGCGGTGCGCGACACCGGGAAGGGCATGCTGCCCGACGAAGCCGCGCGCGCCTTCGACCCGTTCTTCACCACCAAGCGGGGCGGCACCGGCCTCGGGCTCAGCACCGTGTACGGCGTCGTCCGCGCGCACGGCGGCTCGGTCTTCTTCGAGTCGGAGCGCGGCAAGGGCACGACGGTCTTCGTCTCGCTGCCGACGGCCACCCCGCCGGCCGCGATCCGCCCCGTCGTCCAGGCCCGCGCCCACCGCGCCGCCGGCCGCGTCCTGGTCGTCGACGACCACCCGACGGTCCGCGAGGCGACGGCCGAGCTGCTCTCCATGCACGGCTACGACGTCGAGTCCGCCGCCACCGTGAGCGAAGCCCTCGCCGCCATGGACCGCGAGCGCTTCGCCGTCGTGGTGACGGACGTCGGCCTGCCCGACCGTCCCGGCTGGGAGGTCGCGCGCGCGGCGAAGGAGCACTCGCCGGAGACGGTCGTCGTCCTCGTCACGGGCTGGGGCTCGCACTTCTCGCTGGAGGAGGCGCGGGCGCGCGGGGCGGACGTGGTGTTCGAGAAGCCGGTCGATCCGGACGTCCTGCTGTCGGCGGTGCAGCGGGAATCGCGGCCCTGGGCGTCGTCCTGGCCACGAACGCCCGGCGACGAGGTCCGCTAGCAGGCCCGGCGCGGCGCTGCTGCGACCGCGCGGACTTTCGGGTGCTGTACGCGCCGCTGGGGCGCCGATTCGCTGCGGTCGACGATGGCGGTCAACAAGCGGTCGAGCGGGACCGCGCGGCCGACGTGGGTCGGGTCCTCGAGCGTGGCCGCGAAGTTCTGCGCCACGTCGTCGGGGCCGGCGATCAGCACCGTGACGGGGATCGCCTCGGCGGCGCCGAGCGCGGCGACGATGGCGTAGCCGTCGCGGCGCGGGAGCGCGAGGTCGACGACCACCACGTCGGGGCGCACGACGCTCAGCAGGTCGGCGGCTTGCTTGCCGTCCCACGCCATCGACACCGACATGCCCTCGCGCGTGAGCGCCTGGCGGAGGCTCATGAGCGCGTCCACGTCGCCGCCGGCGGTCACCACGCGGCTGCCCTTGGTGACGTGCGGGGTGAGCACGGCGAGCACCGCGTCGGCGTCGAGCGGCTGGGCCGCGGCCTCGATCATGCCGAGCGAGAGCGCGCGGTCGCCGGGCGGCGAGGCGACGCAGCCCCACACGCGGAGCCTCGAGCCCGCGGCGCGGAGCGCCAGGATGGCGTCGATCGCGCCCGGCGCGGCGAGGTTCACGACCAGCCGGCGGGGGGCGAGGGCGGTCACCCGCTCGACGATGTCGTCGCCCGGCGGGATCGCGACCGTCTGGTGGTCCGCGACCGTCGCGTCCTCCCACGCCTGGTCGGCGTCGATCACGACGATGCGCTCGCGGCCCGGGTCGATCTCGCGTACGCGAGAGCGCGGCCCGCCCGCCGGCGCGACCGTGACGATCTCGACCGGCTCGGGCGCCGGCGCCGGCGTGGCGCGCTCGCCGCGTCCGGCCGGCTCGGCGTCGCGCTCGGCGAGCAGGCGGTCGCGCTCCGCGCGCAGCTCTTCCAGCTCCGCCGCGACGTCCGACGCGCGCTCGACGGCGTCCGCTTCACGCCGCACGCGCATGGTCTCGAGCGCGTCCACCGCGGCCTGCGTCGCGCCGAGCGCCTGGGCGAGCCGCGCGCGCTCCGCCGTCTCGCGCGCCAGCGACTCCTCGAGCCGCGCCTGCGCGAAGGCGGCGGCGACCCGGTCGGCCAGGACGCGCTCGCGCTCGGCGGTGGCGGCGGCCAACGCCTCGCGCAGGCGGTCGTTCTCCGCGGCGAACGTCTCGACCCGGGCGGAGAAGGCGCCTGCGGCGCTCTCGCGCTCGCGGAGCGCACCGGACGCGCGGTCGCGCTGGTCGCGCAGCAACGCGAGCTCGTGCTCCGCCGCCGCGAGCCGCGCCGTCGTCTGCTCCCCCTGCTGGTGGACGTCCGCGAGCGTTGCCGCCAGCTGGTCGCGCTCCGTCGCCGCGTCGCGCTCGGCGGCCGCCAGGCGCTCGCGCTCCGTGAGCCCCGACTCCGCCTCCGCTTCGAGCGCCGCGACCACCGCCTCGGCGCTGGCGAGCGCGGCGCGTGCGTCGGCGAGCTCGGACGTGACGGTCGCCCGCGCCTCCTCCGAAGCCCGGGTCACGGCGATCGCCTCGCGCACGTCGGCGGCAGCGGCTCCGCTCACGCGGGCGGTCTCGGCCGCGAGCTGCTGGCGCAGCAGCGTCTCGCGCGCCGTGGTGGTGTGCAGCTCGCCGGCGAGCCGCTTCGACTCTTCCTCCGCCTCGCGTGCGCGGCGGCCGGCGTCGAGCGCGCTGGCCTCCAGGTTCTCGATGCGCGCCTCGAGGCGCTGGATCACCGCGGTTCGCTCGCCGACCTGCGTCTCGGCCGCGGCGACCCGCGCGCTCGCCTCGCGACGGATCGCCTCCGCCTCGGCGCGCGCCACCTCGGCCGCGTGCTCGGCGTCGGTCCGCGCGCGCTCGATCGCGGCGCGCCCGCGCGCCTGCTGGGCTTGGTCCGAGGCCGCCGCTTCGAGCGCCGCCGCGAGCCGGGCCCGCTCGCGCTCCTCGGCCGCGAGCGAAGCCGTGAGCGCCTCGACGCGCTCGGCTTCGCGCCGGGCGCGCTCGAGCTCGGTCGAGAGCCGCGCCCGCTCGGCGCCCCCCGCGTCGAGCGCGGCGCGCAGCCGGTCCGCCTCGCCGCCGCGCGTCGCCATCTCGGCCGTGAGCCGCGCGCGTTCGGCGAGCCCGGCCGCCGCGTCGTCGAGCAAGTGGTCGCGCTCGGCCACCAGCTCGGGCCGGTCGGCGCGCGACGGCGACGGGCGCGGCGCCTCGGTCGGCGCCGCTTGCCGCCGCGTCGCATCGATCATCCGCGCCAGCTCGCGCAGCGGACGCTGGAGCGCGCGCACGTCGCGCTCGCCGAACGAGCGCGGCAGCATCGCGATGAGGATCAGGCTGCCGACCGGGTTGACGCCCGCATACACCGGGATGCACGCGACGGTGCGCACGGCGGCGATCCGCTCCACCAGACGCGGCACGTAGCGGTTACGGTTGGCGCTCTCGATCAGGTACGCGCGACGGTTGAGCAACCCGTGCAGCGGCATGTCCCAGCTCGACGGGTCGCCGCGCCGCACGCTGCGGAGCGCGCGGCAGCCCTCGTCCGAGAAGCCGACCTCGCTCGCCAGCCGCAGCAGGTTGTGGCGCGGGTCGAAGAGGCAGAGGGCGCCCGCTTCGGCGCCCGTCGTCTCGAGCACGGCGCGCAGCGCGGGCTCGAGCGCCTCCTCGGGCGCGGCCGCCGCCTGGGCGATCTCGCGCAGCCGCTCGCCCAGCACCGGGCCCGGCTTCGTCGGGGCCGCGGTGCCGTCTGCGTCGGCGGGCGCCATGGCCCGCTGGCGGCGGTTCTTGCGGAAGATCGCCATCCGTCGAGGTTCAGCAACCGCTGTGCCGGCGCGGAAGCCGCCGGCCTGCCGGCGATTGCGGGCGCCGGACGGGGCCGGCGACCAAAAACGGACACCCGGCGCTACGCTTGCGTCGCGTCCTCGTCCTGGAACACGGGCAGGACCTCCTCCGCGAACAGGCGGGTGCTGCGGAGGTCCTCGACGCGCCCGAACATGCCGATGAAGTAGGTGACGCCGATGGCGAGGTACTCGCGGATGCGGGCGATCACCTGCTCCGGCGTGCCGGCGAGGGCGCGCGCCGCCATCTGCTCGGGCCCGAGCCCCCACGCCTTCGCCGCGCGCTCGAGCCGCATGCGCGCGCGCGCTTCGTCCACGTCGATGATGATGTTGCCGAACCACGACTTCTCGATCGCGTCGAACGGCCGTCCTTCCGTCTCGCAGTGTCCACGCAGCACGCCGAGCTTGTGGCGCAGCTCGTCGACCGTGCCGCCGTGGTTCCAGACGTCGGCGTGCCGCGCGACGATGCGGAGGAGCTTCTTCTCGCCGCCGCCGCCGATCAGGATCGGCGGCCACGGCTTCTGCACCGGCTTCGGGTTGCACCACGCTTCCTTCAGCCGGTAGTGCTTCCCTTCGAACGACGGGCGCTCCTCGGTCCAGAGGAGCTTCTGCACCGCGAGCGCCTCCTCGAGCTGCGCGAGGCGGACGCCGGGGGAGGGGAAGTCGTAGCCGTAGCCCTCGTACTCGCCCTGGTACCAGCCCGCGCCGATGCCGTGGACGAGCCGGCCGTCCGAGATGACATCGACCGTCGCCGCCATCTTCGCGAGCAGCGACGGCGAGCGGTACGAGTTGCAGCTCACGAGGATGCCGATGCTCACGCGCTCGGTCCAGCGCGCGAGCGCCGCGAGCAGCGTCCAGCTCTCCATCTGCGGCTCGCCCGCCGGGCGGACGACGGCGTAGAAGTGGTCGTCGATCCAGAGCGAGTCGAAGCCGAGCTCGTCGGCGACGCGCCAGTGGCTCTGGAGCGCGTTGAAGGCGACGCCTTCCTGCGGCGTCTGGATGCCGAAGCGGACGAACGGCATGCTCATGGGCGGCGACTATCGCATCCGCCACCGGCGCGGCAAGTATGCGCCGGGCGGCCCGTTCGGCGGGGGCTCAAGGGCCCGCGCTTCGCTGCCGATAGTCGCATGGAGATGCCCCTCGCCTTCGACGTGCTGGTGATCGGGTCCGGACCCGCGGGCGAAAAGGCCGCCATCCAGGCCGCGAAGCTGCGCAAGCGCGTGGCGATCGTCGAGCGGCGGCTGGACTGCCTCGGCGGCAACTGCCTGCACACGGCGACCATCCCGTCGAAGACGCTCCGCGAGACGATCCTCTACATCGCCGGCGTCCGGCAGCGGTCGCTGTACGGAATCCAGGTGCACCTCGACAAGCACCTCACCATCGAGCAGCTCCTCCGGCGGAAGGACGCCGTGATCAGCAGCCAGCTCGAGGTGATGGAGAACAAGTTCGACCGCAACGACGTGACCGTGTACGCCGGCCACGCCCGCTTCCTGGATCCGCATCGCGTCGAGGTGACGGACGAGCAGGGCGGGAGCCGGGTCATCGAAGCGGGCATCGTCATGATCGCCAGCGGCTCGCGCCCGGCCCGCGACCCCGCCATCCCGTTCGACGACGTCCACGTCTACGACAGCGATGCCATCCTCCGCCTGAACGAGATCCCGCACTCGATGACGATCGTCGGCGCAGGCGTGATCGGCTGCGAGTACGCCTGCATGTTCGCCGTCCTCGGCACCAAGGTGACGCTGATGGACGGGCGCCCGCGCGTGCTCGACTTCGCCGATCGCGAGATCGCCGAGCTGCTCGTGGCGCGCATGCGCGACCTCGGCGTCACGCTGCGCCTCGGCGAGGAGGTGGCGAGCGTCGCGGTCGAGAACGCCCACCGGGTCACCGCCACCACGCAGAGCGGCAAGGTCGTCGTCGCCGAGAAGCTCCTCTACTCCGTCGGACGCGAGGGGAACACGGCGGACCTCAGCCTCGAGCGCGCGGGCCTGACGCCGGGTCGTCGCGGGCTGCTCAACGTGAACCCGCATTTCCAGACCGCCGTGCCGCACATCTACGCCGCCGGCGACGTGATCGGCTTCCCGAGCCTCGCCGCGACCTCGATGCACCAGGGCCGGCTCGCCATGGCACACGCGCTCGGGGTGCCGGTCACCGGCGAGGGCGCGGCGCTTCCCTACGGCATCTTCACCATCCCCGAGATCTCGATGGTGGGCGAGACCGAGGAGCAGCTCACGACGGCCAGCGTCGCGTACGAGATCGGGCAGGCCTTCTTCCGCGAGATCCCGCGCGGCGAGATCGTCGGCGACCGCGGCGGCATGCTGAAGCTCCTCTTCGAGCGCCAGTCGCATCGCCTCCGCGGCGTGCACATCATCGGCGATAAGGCCTCGGAGCTGGTCCACATCGGCCAGGCCGTGCTCGCCTTCGGCGGGCCGATCGACTACTTCGTCGAGGCCGTCTTCAACCACCCGACGCTGTCCGAGGCGTACAAGGTGGCGGCGCTGAACGGCCTCAACCGGCTCTGACGCCGGTTGACACGGCTCGGTCGCGCTCGCTTCACTGGTCCCGGATGCAGCGCGCCGACTTCGAAGCCCTGGTCGCCGACGCCCTCGACCACGTCCCGGCGGAGTTCGCGCGCTACCTCGAGAACGTCGCGGTGATGGTCGAGGACGAGCCGCATCCGGATATCCTGCGCAAGCTCGGGCTCGACCCGCGTCGCGCGACGCTCTTCGGTCTCTTCCAGGGTGTGCCGCTGCCCGGACGGCCGTTCGATTTCGCCGGGCTGCCGGATCGGATCGTGATTTTTGCCGGGCCCCTCTTGCGCGCGTGCAACGGCAAAAGCGAGCTGGAGCGGCAGATCCGGACGACGGTGGTGCACGAGATCGCGCATTTCTTCGGCCTCGACGAGCGCCACATCAGACGTCTCGGTTACTGACGGCGTTGACACCCCCCCGGAGCGGCGGGCATCATGCGCCCTCCATGCGCCTGTTCCGGCTCGCGGTCCCCGTGGCACTCCTTTGCCTGAGCGTCGCCGCACCGCCCGTTCGCGCCGGGGAGAGCCCGGCGGCCGAGCTGGCGGCCCAGGCGCGCGTCGAGTGCGAGGTGGGGCGGCGGGCCAAGGGCAAGGAAGAGCGACGCCAGCACTTCGAGAAGGGCCAGGCGCTCGGCGAGCGCGCCGTCGCCGCCGACGACAACAACGCCGAGGGCCACTTCGGCCTCTTCTGCAACATGGGCGAGCTGATGCGCATCGACGGCGAGAGCATCGCGTCCGTCTTCCAGCTCCGTCGCCTGATGGCGGAGCTCGATCGCGCGCTCGAGCTGAACCCCGACTTCACCGACGCCATCGTCTCCAAGGGCACCCTCCTCGTCCGCCTGCCGCGGCTCCTCGGCGGCGACCCGGTCAAGGGCGAGGCGATGCTCCGCCAGGTGGCCGACCGCGACCCCAACGCGTTCCAGTCCCGTCTCGCCCTCGCCCAGGCCTGCGACGCGCGCGGCGACCGCGCCGAAGCGCTCGCCTTCGCCACGCGCGCGCTCCAGATCGCGCGCGAGCAGGGCCGGGCCGACAAGATCGCCGAAGCGCGGGCCACGCTCGCCCAGCTACGCGCCTCGCGGTAGCGCGCACGTGACCTCGCCGCTCTCGCCCGAGACGCGCGAGGCCACCCTCGCCGCCCTGCCGGGCGCGGACCTCGACCTGCTGGTCGTCGGCGGCGGCATCACCGGCGTCGCCGTGGCGCGGGACGCGGCGCTCCGCGGGCTCTCGGTGGCGCTCGTCGAGCGCACCGACTGGGCGGCGGGCACGTCGAGCCGCAGCTCGAAGCTGATCCACGGCGGCGTCCGCTACCTGGAGCAGGGCGACATCGGCCTGGTGCGCGAGGCCGCCGCCGAGCGCACCGCCCTGCGCCGCATCGCGCCGCACCTGACGGTCCCGCTGCTGATAGTCTTCCCCACCTACGGCCGCGCCATGCACGCCAAGCTCGGGCTCGGCCTCTGGACCTTCGAGAAGATGACGACGGTGCCCGCCGGCGAACGCCACGCCATGTGGAGCAAGGAGGAGACGCTCCGGCGCGAGCCGCTCCTCGACGGCATGCACCTCCACGGCGCCGCCACCTTCGTCGAGTACCTGACCGACGACGCGCGCCTCGTGCTCGCGACCATGAAGGGCGCGCACGAAGCCGGCGCGCGCTGCGTGAACCACGCCGCGGTGGCGGGCGTGTCGCCCGCCGGCGGCGACAGCGAGGTCGCGATCCGCGACCGGCTCTCCGGCCGCTCCTGGGTCGTCCGCGCGCGCGTCGTCGTCAACGCCGCCGGCCCGTGGGTGGACGAGGTGCGCGGCATGGGCGGCGCGCTGGCCGGCGTCAAGCTCCATCTCACGAAGGGGATCCATCTGGTGGTCCCGCACGAGCGGCTGCCCGTGCGTAACATCGTCGTCATGCAGACGCGCGACAAGCGCGCCGTCTTCGCCGTGCCGCGCGACGGCTGCACCTACCTCGGCACGACGGACACCGACTACGCCGCCCCCGCCGACCATCCCGAGGTCACGGCCGAGGACGCCGACTACCTCCTCGACGCCGCCAACCGCACCTTCAGCGGCCCGCCGCTCGCGCGCGCCGACGTCGTGACGGCATGGGCGGGGCTCCGCCCGCTGCTCCACCAGGAGGGCAAGCGGCCGTCGGAGATCTCGCGCCGCGACGAGATCATGGTCGGCGCGAGCGGCCTGATCTCGATCGCCGGCGGCAAGCTCACCACGCACCGCCGGATGGCCGAGCGCGTGGTCGACGCCGTGTGCGAGCGCCTCGGACGTCCGCGCTGCGAGTGCCGGACGGCCGACGTGCCGCTGCCCGAGGGTGCGATCGGCGAAGCGGCGATGGGCGCGCTGCCCGCGACGCTCCGCGCGCGCCTGCCCGGGCTCGACGCGGCCGGCGCCGAGCGGCTCGTCCGCTTGCACGGCGCCGACGCCGAGCGCGTCGTCGCGCGGGCAGCCGCGATCGCCGAGGAGATGCCGGTCGGGGCGCGCGTGCTGCGCGCCGAGGTCGAGCACGCGCTCGAGGAGGAGATGGCGCTCACCCTGGAGGACCTGCTCGAGCGCCGGACGCGGCACCTCCTCTTCGACGCGCGCCAGGGCCTCGATCACGTGGAGAGCGTCGCGGCGCTCGCCGCCCGCCGGCTGGGCTGGGACGCGGCGCGCACCGCGGCCGAGGTCGACGGCTACCGCCGCCTGGCGGCGAGCCTGAGGAGCTTCCCATGACGAAGATCGGCGAAGCCCTGAGCCGCGCGCTGGGCGCCGACCGCGTCGCCGAGGACGCGACCGCGCTCGCCGCGCACCGCACCGACTACTGGGTGCTGGCGCACCTCCGGGCCCGGCAGGGCCGTCTCACCGGCGGGCCGGCGTGCGTCGTCCGGCCGCGCTCGACGGCGGAGGTCGCGACCGCGGTGCGCACCGCCGCCGAGCTGGGCGTGGCGATCGTCCCCTACGGCGGCGGCTCGGGCGTCGTCGGCGGCGCCACGCCGCCCGACGGCAGCCTGGTCGTCGACCTGACCGCGATGGACCACTTGCTCGCCTTGAACGAGATCGCGCTCCACGCGCGCGTCGAGGCGGGGATGAACGGCGGCGTCTACGAGAAGACCGTCCAGGCGCGGGGCTACACCACGGGCAACTACCCGCAGTCGATCGACCGCTCGACGGTCGGCGGCTGGGTGGCGACCCGCGCCGCGGGCCAGTTCTCGACCCGCTACGGCAACATCGAGGACCTCTGCCTGGGGGTCGAGGCGGTGTTGCCGAACGGCCAGGTCGTGCGCACCAACCCGGCGCCGCGCGCCTCGACGGGTCCGTCGCTGCGCGAGATCTTCCTCGGCAGCGAGGGCACGCTCGGCGTCATCACCGAGGTGACGTTCCGGCTCTTCCCGCTCGCCGAGCGGCGCGAGCTGGCGAGCTTCGCCTTCCGCACCATGACCGAGGGGCTGGAGGCGATCCGCCGGATCGTCCGCGTCGGCTGGCGGCCGGCCGTCGTGCGGCTCTACGACGCGCTCGAGACCGGGCGCAACTTCGCCGCCGCCACCCCCGACGGCCGCTGCCTGCTGCTCGTGCTGAGCGAAGGGCCGCAGACGTTGGTCGAGGCGGAGGCGGCGGCGTGCGCGGCCGAGGCCGTGGCGCTCGGCGCCGTCCCCTGCGGCGCCGCGCCGGTCGAGCACTGGCTCCAGGGGCGCAATACCGTGCCGTCGTGGGAGCTCTTCCTCGAGCGCGAGATGGTCGTCGACACCATCGAGGTGGCGACCGACTGGGACCGCGTCGCCGCGCTCTACGACGCGGTCGTCGCGGCGCTCGCCGGGGCGCCGGGCATCCTCGCCGCCAGCGCGCACAGCTCGCACAGCTACATGCAGGGGACGAACCTCTACATCACGTTCGCGGTGAAGCCGCCCGACTGGTCGCGCGCGGAGGAGAGCTACCTCGACGCCTGGGGCCGCGTCATGCAGGCGACGCTCGAGCGCGGCGGCACGATCTCGCACCACCACGGCATCGGGCGCCTACGCGCGCGCTGGATCGCGGAAGAGCTCGGCACCGCGTATCCGGTCCTCCAGGCGCTCAAGCGCGCGCTCGATCCGCGCGGCGTCATGAACCCGGGGGCGCTGCTGCCGGCCTCGGGTGCGGGGTGACGCAAGCGTAACTCCCGTTCGCTTGCCGTCGGCCGCGACGTTGGTTAGGGAAGCGCATGCGCCGCACGCGTCGCGCAGCCCACCGACGATGAGATGTGCTTCATGACCGGCTTCTACTACGTCGACGACGAGTCGCACCCCGTCCCGCGCGGACCGGGCTGCCTGCTCGACCGCGGCATCCTCTGCCCCGCGTCGACGGTCGCACGCAGCGAAGCGCCGCTCTAGCGCCCGACGCACCCTTACGCTTCCGAGACGCCCAAAAGACCGCGCCCGTGCACGATCCCGTGCCGGGGCACGGTCGAGGGGCCGCCGAACCGCGGCCGGTCGTGCCCGTCCCGGGCATCGACCTTGCTTTTTCGCGAGCGCGATGCGGCGCACCTCGACCCGGATCCTCCTCGCCCTCATGGCGCTCGCCGTGGCGGGGGTCGCGGCCCCTGCCCCCGGAGCGGCCTGCCAGAAGAACGGTCGCTTCCTGATCGCCGGCGAGCCACTCACCGTCGGCTCGCGCACGCCCCGGATCGACGCGATCCTCCTCCAGCAGCCGCGCCTCACCCTCGCGCCCGCGTCGGGCAGCGCGCGCGCCCGGCTCGCGCGCGTGCAGCACGGGACTCGCGTCCACGCCACCTGGGGTCCGACGAGCGTCTTCGGCACGCGCGTCACGCTCGACGGCGTGCTCGACGCCTCGTGCGACGTGCTCCGCGGCCGGGTCCGCTTCCGGGGCGGCAAGCGTCCCCTCCGCTTCACCGCGCGCCGCTCGTTCTGCGGCGACGGCATCATCGACCGCGGCGGTGGCGAGCAGTGCGAGCCTCCCGGCGTCGGTAGCTGCAGCGCGAACTGCGGGCTCCCCGCCTGCGAGCACGTCGACCTCACGAGCGATCCGCAGAACTGCGGCGCCTGCGGTCACGCGTGCACCCTCGGCGCCGCGTGCTGCAACGGGACGTGCATCAATACCGCGACGAGCCGCACCAACTGCGGAAGCTGCGGCGTCGCGTGCGCGAGCGGTGAAGTCTGCCGCGCCGGACAGTGCGGGTGCGTGGCGGCTGCGGCCGATTGCAACGGCCAGTGCGTCGACGAAAGCCGCGATCACGACAACTGCGGCGGCTGCGGCATCGGCTGCATGGCGGCCGAGGTCTGCACCAAGGGGGCGTGCGTCTGCCCGGCGAGCAACGCGGTCTGCGACGGCGTCTGCACGAACCTCCAGAAGACCACCAAGCACTGCGGCTCCTGCGACCACGCGTGCGACCCCGGCGAGGATTGCGTCGCGGGCGCGTGCGTCTGCCCCGCGGTCGGCCACGCGGTGTGCGACGGCGCGTGCGTCAACACGCAGAACGACCACGACAACTGCGGCACCTGCGGGCACGCGTGCGGCCCGGCCGACGTCTGCGCCGGTGGGCAGTGCACCTGTCCGTCCGCGAACCTCGTCTGCGACGGCACCTGCGTCAACCCCAAGACCAACCCCAACGACTGCGGCGCGTGCGGCCACGCGTGCGAAGCCGGCGAGCAGTGCGTGCAGGGCATGTGCGTATGTCCGGACACGCGCGAGGTCTGCGACGGCCACTGCATCAATCCGGACGACGACCACGATCACTGTGGTGACTGCGACACGAAGTGCGGCGCCGCCGAGTTGTGCAGCGGCGGCCAGTGCGTGTGCCCGTCGGGCAACCTCATCTGCGACGGGATCTGCGTCAACCCGAAGACCAACGAGGCCAACTGCGGCGGCTGCGCGCACCCCTGCGCGCCCGCCGAGCAGTGCGACAACGGCACCTGCGACTGCCCCGGCGACCACGCCATCTGCAGCGAGCAGTGCGTGAACCCCGGGACCGACCACGCCAACTGCGGCGGCTGCGACATGACCTGCGGGCCGGCCGAGGTCTGCACCAACGGCGATTGCGCGTGCCCGACGGGGAACCTCGTCTGCGGCGGAACGTGCGTCAACCCGAAGAGCAACCCCACCCACTGCGGTAGCTGCGAGAACGCGTGCACCCAGGGGACCACCTGCATCGACGGCCAGTGCGGGTGCCCGGTCAACCGCACGGTCTGCGGCGACGAGTGCGCCGACGTGCTCACCGACCACGACCACTGCGGGAGCTGCGACCACGCCTGCGCCAGCGCCGAGATCTGCTCCGACGGGGCGTGCGTGTGCCCGAGCGGCAACATGGTGTGCGCCGGCGTGTGCGTGAACCCGAACCGGAGCAACGCGAACTGCGGCACGTGCGGCCATGCCTGCGCATCGGGCGAGCGCTGCGTGGTGGGCGAGTGCGCGTGCCCGGCGGGGCGCCTCGTCTGCGACGGCGCGTGCATCAATCCGCAGACCGACCACGCCAACTGCGGATCGTGCGATCACCCGTGCGGCCCCGCGGAGGTGTGCGCGCAAGGGCAGTGCGCCTGCCCGACGGGCAACGTGATCTGCGACGGCGTCTGCGTGAACCCGCACACCAACGCCGCGAACTGCGGCACCTGCGGGAACGCCTGCGACCCGGGCCAGTCGTGCGTGAACGGCGAGTGCGGCTGCCCCTCGCCGAGGCTCGTCTGCGGCGACGCCTGCGTCAACCCGACGAACGACCACGCCAACTGCGGCGACTGCGGGATCGCGTGCGGCTCCGCCGAGATCTGCCAGGCGGGCGGCTGCGTCTGCCCGCAGGGCAACACGATCTGCGGCGACACGTGCGTCAACCTCGCCATCAGCCGCACGAACTGCGGCACGTGCGACCTCACGTGCCCGAGCGGCGACCGCTGCGTCGTTGGCCAGTGCGTCTGCCCCGCGGGACGGCTGGTGTGCGGCGGCGTCTGCATCAACCCGGCGAACGACCACGCCAACTGCGGCACCTGCGGGCACCCCTGCGGCCCGGCCGAGACGTGCGCCAACGGCGAGTGCGTCTGCCCGCTCGCCAACTCGATCTGCAACAACGTCTGCGTCAACACGAAGACGAGTCACGCCAACTGCGGTGAGTGCGGGCACGTGTGTCTCAACGCGTCGCAGTGCGTGAACGGCCAGTGCTCCCCGTGAGGGGCTGACCACCGGCGGCCCGACCTGGAGTCGCGGGGCGGCGTCGTGCTACGTGCCTCCGCGGTGCCCGCCCGCTCCTGGCTCGACCGCTCCCTCCTCGCCACCGCGACGCTCTACCTGGCCGCGACCGTTTTCTTCCTCTGGCGGGCGGGGACGCTGGATCCGGCGCACGCCGGCCCGGCGGTCGAGTTCGCCGCGCGCTTCGCGCGCTTCAGCCGCGGCGCCCGGATCAGCCTGTTCCTCCTTGGCGCGCTCTCCACCATCCAGGTGGTCGCGGCGCTGGTGCGCGAGGGCGGCCTCGGCCGGCGCCGCGGGCGGTTGCGCCTGCTCGCGCTGGTCGCGCTCGCCGCGAGCGCGGCGATCGGCGCGCTGGTGGTGCAACCGATCGGCGAAGCGGTCCTCCAGGCGGCCGCCGGCCCGGCGGACACCCTGGCGTCGCTCTTCCAGCGCTGGCAGTGGTGGCGGCGCGCGCACCTCGCCTCCGCCGCCGTCGCCGCCGCCGCGCTGCTGCTCGCCGACCGCGCTCCGCGCGTCGTCCGCCCCGCATCCCCCGACGATCTCACGCCCCACCACCGCCGCCTGCTGCTTCTCCTCGGCACGGCGACCTTCTTCGAGGGCTACGACCGCTTCGTCGTCGCACTCGCGCTGCCCTACATCGCGCGCGACCTCGGCGCCGGCGACGCGCAGCTCGGCTGGGCGCTGGCGGCGATCCGGAGCGGCGCCCTGCCGGCGCTCCTCCTGGGGCGCGCGGCGGACCGCGTCGGACGCCGGCGCCTCCTCCTGATGACGATCCTCGCCTACACCATAGCCACGGCCGCCACCGGGTTGTCGCGCGGCCTCGTCGCCTTCGTGCTGCTCCAGATGACCGCCACGGTCTTCCTCTCGGCCGAGCTGGCGCTCGCCCAGGTGGTGATCGCCGAGGAGTTCCCGGCGCGCGCCCGCGGTTTCGGCCAGGGGCTCCTCGGGGCCGCGCAGGCGGCGGGGGGCGGTCTCGCCGCGGGCCTCATCCCGGTGATGGTGGGCACGACGCTCGGCTGGCGCGGCTTGTACTTCGTCGGCATCGTGCCGCTCCTGATCGTCGGCTATCTCCGTCGCGCGCTGCCGGAGACGACGCGCTGGCAGCATCTCGACGAAGCCGACCGTCTTCGACCCACCGTCCTCGGCGTGCTCGCACCGTCGCATCGTCGCCGCGCGCTCGTCCTCATGGTCGCGACGGCGAGCCTCATGGGAGCGGTGGCAGCGGCGTACGGCTTCGCGGCGTACCGGGCCACGACCACCTTCGAGTGGCCTCCCGGTCGGGTGAGCGCCATGGTCCTCGTGGGCGGCGGACTCGGCTTCTCGGGCTGGTTCATCTTCGGGCGCCTGGTCGACGCGCTCGGGCGGCGCGGCACCGGCGCGGCCGCGCTGGTCGGCGTGAGCGTCGCGATCCTCGTCTTCTACGCGACCCACTACCTCTCCCTCGCGTACTGCCTCCTCGTGTTCTTCGAGTCCGGCGCGGCGATCGCGCTCGCGGCGCTCAGCACCGAGGCGTTCCCGACCGCGCTCCGGGCGACCGCGCGCACCCTGATCCTCGTCGCCGGCCTGCTCGGCGGCATGCTCAGCCTCGCGGCGGTCGGCGCCCTCGCCTCGTGGGCCGGCGGTCACGCGCCGGTCATCGCCGCCGTCGGCGTCCTGCCCGCACTGCTCGCGCCGCTGATCTTCCTGCTGCCCGAGACGCGGGGCGAGGAGCTGGAAGCGAGCTAGCGCCGGCGTCAGCGTTGGAAGAAGCGCTGCTTGTCCGCCTCCGCGCGCGCCAGGTACTCCTTCTCCACCTGCGCCGAGGCGAGGTAGCCGGCGTCGAGACGACGGCGCAGCGCCCACGTCTCCTGCGCGGACTTGACCAGCGCGCGGAGCTGCTCCGGGAAGAGCCCCTGGAAGCCGTCCGACTTCGCGATCAGCGGGTTCGGGTGCGCTTCGACCAGCACGACCGACGCGCCGGCCATGATGCCCGCGAGCGTCGCGGGGTGGACCAGGTCGCGGATGCCCGTCCCGTGCGACGCGTCCACCGCGATCGGCAGCCCGGAGAGCTGGTAGCGGAACGCCGCGATCGAGCCCAGGTCGAGCGTGTTCCGCGTGTAGCGGTTGGCGCTCGCGATGCCGCGCTCGCAGAGGATCACGTTCTCCTTGCCGCCCGTCATCATGCGCTCGACCCACAGCAGGTACGCTTCCGCGTCGAGCGAGTTGCCGCGCTTGTGGATGACGGGGAGCTTCGTCGCGCGGAGCCGGTTCAAGAGGGCCTGGTTCTTCGAGTTGGGCTCGCCGATCTGGAAGCAGTCGATGCCCGCGTCCTCGTAGACGGGCACGTCGGCGGGATCGAGGATCTCGACCACGGTCGGCAGCCCGACCGCGCGCCCCGCCTTCACGATCAGCGCGAGGCCCTTCTTCAGCGACTCGACGTCCGTCGCGCCGAGGCCCTCCCAGCCGCTGTACGGGCTCGAGCGGTACTTGACGACGCCGCCGCGGAGCACGTGCCCGCCCGCCTCCTTCACCAGACGCGCCGCCTCCATGATCTGCGACTCGCTCTCGACCGAGCACGGGCCCGAGATGAAGACGAGATCGTCGCCGCCGCAGACGACCTTGCCGATCTTCACCGTCTGGTAGATCGGCCGCTCGGGCGGGCCCTTCTGCGCGGCGCGCTTGTAGGCGCGCGAGATCGGGATGAGCGTCTCGACGCCCGCCATCTCCTCGATCTCGGCGACCGGGAGCCGGGTGATGTCGCCGTAGACGCCGACGAGGGTGATCTCCTCGCCGACCATCTTGCCGGTCTTGAAGCCGAGCCCGTGGACCTTCTGCTCGACCGCCGCGATCTCGTCCCGGGTGGCGTCCCGCCGCATCTTGACCAGCATGGGGGCCATTGCACTAGAAGCGGCAGCGATGCGTCAAGGGGCCGCCGGACCGCTGCTGCTCGCGCTCGACGCCGGGACGACCGGCGTGCGCGGCCTCCTCCTCGACGCGCGTGGAACACCGCGGGCGCAGGCCTACCGCGAGGTGCTGCCCCGCTATCCCGCCCCGGGGCAGGTCGAGCACGACCCCGAGGCCCTGGTCGCCGCTTCCGTCGAGGTCCTGCGAGCCGCCGCAGAGGACGCGCCGCCCGGCGCCGTCCGCGGCCTCGGCATCGCCACGCAGCGGGGCACGGCCGTCGTCTGGGACGCCGCCACGAGCCGCGCCGTCCATCCCGCCATCTCCTGGCAGGACGCCCGCGCCGCGGCCCGCTGCCAGGCGCTCATGAGCGAGGGGTTCTTCGTCAGCCCACTCGCCGCCGCCTCCAAGATCGAGTGGATCCTGGACCGCGTCGACGCCGAGCGGGGCGCCGTGCGCGCCGGGCGGGTCCGCTGCGGCACGGTGGACGCCTGGCTCGCGTGGCGGCTCTCCGGCGGACGCGTCTTCGCCACCGACGCCTCGAACGCGTCGTGCAGCGGGTTCTACGATCTTCTCACCCGCGGCTGGAGCGCCGGCCTCCTGGAGGCGATGCGCGTGCCGGCGGCGGCGCTGCCCGCGATCGTCGACTCGAGCGGCGTCCTGGGCGAGGTCGCGGTCGACGGCCTGCCGCGCGTGCCGATCGCGGCGCTGGTCGGCGACCAGCAGTCGGCGACCATGGGCCAGCTCCGCCTCGCGCCCGGCGAGGTGAAGATCACCTACGGCACCTCGGCCATGGTGGATCTCAACGCCGGCCCCGAGCCGCTCTTCGCGACGACGGGCGCCTACCCGCTCGTCCTCTGGCAGCTCGGCGGCACGCCGACCTTCTGCCTCGAGGGCACGGCGATCACCGCCGGCGCCGCGATCACCTGGCTGCGCGACGGCCTCGGCGTCATCGCCGCGCCCGAGGAGAGCGCCGCGCTCGCCGCCTCCGTCCCCGACACCGGCGGCGCCTGGGTGGTGCCCGCCTTCCAGGGGCTCGGCACGCCGTACATGGACACGGCGGCACGGGCGGTGATCGGCGGCCTCTCGCGCGCGACGACCCGCGCGCACGTCGTGCGCGCCGTCCTGGAAGGCATCGCGTGGCGTTGCCGCGAGGTCTACGACGCGCTGCGCGCCGACACGCCGTACCCGCAGCCGGCGACGCTGCGCGCCGACGGCGGCGCGGCGGCGAACGACGTCCTCCTCCAGCTCCAGGCCGACGCGCTCGGCATCCCCGTCGAGCGGCCCACCGTCATCCAGGCGGGCGCGCTCGGCGCGGCGTACCTGGCCGGGCTCGCGACCGGCGTGTGGCAGAGCACGGCGGAGCTGGCGGGCGCCTGGCGACGCTACCGCGTCTTCGAGCCGCGCCTCGACGCCGCCACGCGCGAGGCCCGCTTCGATCTCTGGCGGAACCACGTGCGCGCGGCGCGCCAGGAGGGCTCGTGACCGCGAGCGAGATGCTCGCCGCCGAGTGCGTCGCGATCCGCGACGAGCCCCTCCCCGCCGACGTCCTGGCGCGCGCGCTCGACCTCTTCCGCGACTTCCTCGGCGTCGCGCTGGGCGGCGCGCCGGAGGAGTCGAGCGTCGTGCTCCGCCGCGGCCTCGGGCGGCTCGGCGTCCGCGGCGCCGGCACGGTGCTCGGCACGACCGAGCGCCTGGCGCCGCCCCACGCCGCGCTCGCCAACGGCGCCGCCGCGCACGCGCTCGAGATGGACGACACCCACCAGGGCGGCTCGATCCACCTGGGCGCGTCGGTCTTCCCCGCCGCGCTCGCCGCCGCGGAGCTCTGGGGTGGCGGCGGGGCGCTCGTGCTGCGCGCGGCCGTCGCGGGCTTCGAGGTGGCGGCGCGGCTCGCCACGGCGCTCGGTCCCGCCGCCCACTACCGGCGCGGCTTCCACCCGACCGGCACCTGCGGCGCGTTCGGCGCCGCGGCCGCGGCGGCGCTGGTACTCGGGCTCGACGCAGAGGGCGTGGCGCGCGCGCTCGGCGTCGCGGGCAGCGCGACCTCGGGCTCGATGGAGTTCCTCGCCGACGGCGCGTGGACGAAGCGCTTCCACCCCGGCTGGGCGGCGTGCGCGGGGCTGCACGCCGCGGCGCTCGCGGCCGAGGGCTTCGCGTCGCCCGCGACCATCCTGGAGGGGCGCTTCGGCTTCCTGCACGCCTACTCCGACGGCGCCGCGGCGCTCGGCCCGCGCGACGGTTTCGAGCTCTGCCGCACGGCGGTCAAGCCGCACGCCTGCTGCCGCTACATGCAAGGGCCCATCGACGCCGCGCTCGCGCTGCGGCCCGAGGTCGACCCCGCCGCCGTCGAGCGCATCGAGGTCGGCATGCTGGCGGCCGGCTTCCCCATCGTGTGCGAGCCCGTAGAGACGAAGCGGCGTCCGCGCTCGGTCGTCGACGCGCAGTTCAGCCTGCCCTTCGGCATCGCCGTCGCGCTCGCGCGCGGCGCCGCTTCGCCGGCGGAGTTCGCGCCGCCGACCCTCGACGACCCGCTCGTCGGGCGCCTGATGGAGCGCGTCGTGGGCGTGCGCGACGAGCGGCTCGACGCCGTCTTCCCGCAAACCTGGCCCACCTGGGTGCGCATCGTGCTCCGCGGCGGGCGCACGCTCGAGGCGCGCGTCGAGCATCCGCGCGGCGACCCGGAGAACTTCCCGACGCCCGCCGAGCTGGACGCGAAGTTCCGGACGCTCGCGGCGCGCGCGCTCGCGCCCGACGGCGTGAAGCGCCTCGCCGCCGCGCTCGAAGCGTTCCCGCGCGCCGCCTCCTCGGACGCCTTGCTGTCCGCCACGGCGCCGACCGTCAGCTAATTGCCGAGCGTCACGGGGGCGCGGCGAGAAATCGGAGTCGCGCTCCGAGGCGCCCGTGATTTTCGCGCCCTCGCCGCTCACGCCCCCTGGCATCCGGGTTGCACCCCGGCATGGCGCTCGCGCGCCGCCAACGCAGGAGCAGGCGACCCACCATGCGGACCCCGACGACTCTCGCCCTCACCCTTCTCGCC
Organism: Binatia bacterium; assembly: GCA_041496545.1. Taxonomy (GTDB): domain Bacteria; phylum Desulfobacterota; class Binatia; order DP-6; family DP-6; genus DASRHG01. The sequence goes on from JBGQET010000031.1 coordinate 27,738, forward strand.
GCGACGCTCGCCACGACCGCTCGCGCCACGACCTTCGTAAACGTCACCGAGCGCACGCTCACGCGCGCCGCCGATGCGATCGTCGTCGGCCGCATCGCCGACATCGAGACGGTGGGCGGCACGGACGGCACGGTCAGCACCCTCGTCCGCGTGCTGGTCGAGGAGACGTACAAGGGCAAGGTCGGCGCCGTCATCACGCTCAAGCAGCCCGGCGGCCGCCTCGGCGGGCGACTCGTGTGGATCGCGGGCTCGCCCCACTTCGCGGTGGGCGAGCGCGACCTCCTCTTCCTCTCCGCCCACCGCCGCGACGGGACCGCGCGCACCACCGCCTTCGGCATGGGACAGTTCGTGCTGTCCACCCACGCGCGGACCGGCGAGACGATGGCCGAGCGGAAGGTCGAGGGCCTCGTCCTCGGCAACCGGCCCGTGCGCCGCGTCCCGCTCCGCCGTCTCCTGCAGAGCGTGCGCCGCGCCATGGCCGGTGGGAACGCCGAGGCCGCCGCGCCGTTCGTCGCGCTCCCCCCGGAAGCGACCGCGCCCGGGCTCGAGCGCGAGCGCGTCGACGCGTTCACGGTGATGGACTCGCCGCCCGCGCGCTGGTTCGAGGCCGACACGGGGCAGCCGGTCCTCTACAACGTCGACCCGCACGGCGACAACGCGCTCGGCGCGACGGCGTCGCTGAACGCGATCGACGCCGCTCTCGCCGCGTGGACGAACGTCAGCGGCGCGAGCATCGTCCTCCAGCGCGGCGGGTCGGTCGCGGCGGCCCCGCTCACCTGCAACGGCGTCACGCAGCTCGCCTTCAACGACCCCTTCGACGAGATGCCGTCGCCCTCCGGGTGCAGCGGCGTGCTCGCGCTCGGCGGCTACTGCTCCGGCTCGCAGAGCGAAGAGGTGAGCGGCTCGACCTTCTACCAGATCGTCGAGGGCAACGTGACGTTCAACTCGGGGTTCGGCAGCTGCTCGTTCTGGAGCCAGACGAACCTCGCCGAGGTCGCGACGCACGAGATCGGGCACACCATCGGCATCGGGCACAGCTCCGAGGACGACAACGCGGCACCCGAGCTGAAGGACGCGACCATGTACTACCGCGCCCACTTCGACGGGCGCGGCGCCTCCGTCCACGCCGACGACGTCGCGGCCGTGCGCTTCGTCTATCCCGGCCCGGGCGGCGGCCCCGACGACGACAGCGACGGCGACGGGGTGCCGGACGGGGTCGACAACTGCCCCACGATCCCCAATCCCTCGCAGACCGACACGGACGGCGACGGCGTCGGCGACCTGTGCGACGTCTGCCCGCTGGTGGCGAGCGGCGATGCGGCCGTCGGCTGCGCACCGATCGCGGTGGCCAAGCTGACCGCGACCCGCACGCGGAGCGGCTCGCGCATCGTGTGGAGCGGGACCATCGACCTGCCCGAGGGCACCGCGCTCGACGCCGCGCGCGCGCTCCTCGTGAACGGCGCGGGCGTGATCGCCGACACCGCCATGACCTCCGGGGTGCGGGCGGCCGCTCTCCACCCGGGCCGGCTCCGCTACAAGGGCGGCAACGGCAGCATCACGCTGCACGCGATCCGGGGCGGCGGCTACAAGGTCCGCGTCTCGGTGCGGGGTGCGAGCCTCGGCACCGGCAACGGCGCGCTGATCAGCGCCAACCTCCAGGTCGGCTCGACGGCGTTCGCCGAGTCGCTGTCGTGCGGCCGACCGCACGGCCGTCGCACGCGCTGCCAGGGCTGACGCTCACTCGCCGCCGGGGCCGAGCGCCGCTCGTTGCGGGCGCGTGGCGCGCCCAGTAGAAGGGGCGCGATGGGCGAGCCGGCCGTCCGGGTGCGCGGGCTCCGCCACCTGGCCCTGAAGGTCCGCGACGTGCGCGCCGCGGCTCGCTTCTACGCCGACACCTTCGGCATGCGCGTCGTCTGGCAGCCCGACGAGACCAACGTCTACCTCTCCTCGGGCGCCGACAACCTGGCCCTCCACGAGGACGCGGCGGCGGCCGGCGGCGGCGCGCTCGATCACCTGGGCTTCCTGGTCGCGACGCCCGAGGACGTGCACGCCGCGGCGGCCGCGCTGCGCGCGCGCGGCGTGCCGATCGCGGCGGAGCCGCAAACCCACCGCGACGGCTCCGTGTCGCTCTACTGCCGGGACCCGGACGGCAACCTGGTGCAGGTCCTCTGGCTGCCCGGGATCGCGGAGTGAGCCGCCGCGTCGCCGCCTGGGGCGTCCACCTGCTCACCGCTTCGAGCGCGCCGGCCGGCGTGCTCGCCATCCTCGCCATCGAGCGCGGCAGCGCGGCGTGGGCGTTCTGGCTGATGACGTACACCCTCGCCGTCGACTCGGTGGACGGCACGCTCGCGCGCGCGGTCGAGGTGAAGCGCGTGCTGCCGTACTTCGACGGCACGCTGCTCGACAACGTCGTCGACTACCTGACGTACGTGATCGTGCCCGCCGTCTTCCTGATCCACATGGACGTCCTGCCGTCCACCGCCGCCGTGCCGGTGGCGCTCTGCCCGGTGCTCGCCAGCGCGTACGGCTTCTGCCGCACCGACGCCAAGACCGCCGACCACTACTTCACCGGCTTCCCGTCGTACTGGAACGTCGTTGTCTTCTACCTCTACGCGCTCGGCTGGCCGCGGGCGTTGAACGCGGCCATCGTCGTGATCTTCTCCATCCTCGTCTTCGTGCCCATCCGCTACCTCTATCCGTCGCGCACGGTCGTGCTGCGGTGGCTCACCCTGACGCTCGGCCTCACCTGGGCCGCGCTCATGCTCTACCTCTTAGCGCTCGTCCCCGCCGCGCCGCGCGGGCTCGTCCTCGTCTCGCTCCTCTTCCCGGCGTACTACGTCGGCCTCTCGCTCGCGCTCCATGTCAGGACCCCGCGTCCGGGTTGACCTCGCGCGCCTGGCGGCCGGCGTCCTCCACGTGCCGGAGCGGGCGCCGGCGCCGGTCGCCTTCGCCGCCGACGAGCTGGTGGCGTACCTCCGGCGAATCTTCGGCACGGCGCCGGCGCGGCGTGCGGCGCCGGGCGACGGCGGCGCGTGGCTCTGCCTCGCACCCGGCGACGGCCCGCCGCTACCGCCGCGCCCGCCCCAGGGCGGCGCCGAGTGGGACGTCCGTCCCGCGGGCGACGCCGTCACCGTCGCGGGCACCACACCGCGCGCCTGCCTGGCCGCCGTCTACGCGCTCCTCGCGGCCGCGGGCTGTCGCTGGTCGCCCGAGGGCCCGGCCGACGAGCGCATCCCCTCCGCGCGCGACGTCGAGACCGTCCGCCTGCCGCTCGAGGGTCGCGCGGCGTTCGCGCGGCGCGTGTACGCCGCGGACCTCGCCGGCTGGCACTACACCATGCCCGAGCGGCTCGCCGCGCGCCTGCCCGCCGATTTCGACTTCGTCGACTGGATGGCGAAGGCCGACGCCACGGGGTTCCTCTTCATCCGCCACGCCAACGACACGCAGTGGGTGGTGCCGGAGCTGGCGGACGCGCTCACGCGGCGCGGCCTCGACGTCGAGGGCGGCGGGCACGCGCTCGTCGAGCTGCTGCCGCGCGACCTCTTCGCGACACACCCGGAGTACTTCCCGCTCGGCCGCGACGGCCGGCGCAACGACTGCGGCAACTGCTGCCCGTCGAGCCCCGAAGCGCTGGCCGTCGTCCGCGAGCGCGCGCGCGACGCGCGCGACGCGATCCCGGGCGCCCGCGACCTGCACCTCTGGGGCCTCGACCTCCTGGGCGGCGGCTGGTGCGCCTGTCGGAAGTGCGCGCGCCTCACCCCGAGCGACCAGGCGCTCGTCGTCGCCAACCACGCCGCCGAGGGCCTCGGCGCCGAGGGCGCCATCTTCCACCTGGCCTACCACGACACGCTCGAGGCCCCGCGCCTGGCACCGCACCCGCGCGTCCGGGCCGAGTTCGCGCCGCGCGAGCGCTGCTACGGCCACGCCCTCGACGACCCGACCTGCAAGACCAACCAGCGCTACCGGCGCGCGCTCGAGGACCACCTCGTCCGCTTCGAGGGCCGGGTCGACGTCTTCGAGTACTACGGCGACGCCATCCTCTTCGGCGGCTGCGCCGTGCCGCTGGTCGAGGTCGTGGCGCGCGACCTCGAGTACTACCGGCGCGCCGGCGTGCGCGGCGTCTCCTGCCTCGTCTTCGGCCGCTACAGCCTGTGGGCCTACGGCGTGAACGTCGAGGCGTTCGCGAGCGGCGCCGTCCGTCCCGGCAACGCGCCGTCGGCACGCCACGCGCACTGCGCGCGCGTCTTCGGCACGGGTGCGGAGCCGATGACGCGCTACCTGGCGAGCCTGGAGCGCCTCCTCGCCGGCGTGGTCACCTGGGGCGACATCAAGCTCCCGCCGGCGCGCCCGCCGCGCGCGCGACGCGCACACGCCGCCGTCGTCGAGGCCCTGTCGGCGATGCCAAGCGTCCGCGCGCTCCTCGCCGAGGCCAAGTCGAGCGGCGCCTCACCCGAGCGCATCGCCGCCGAGGAACACCTCCTGCACTACACCGCCGCCACCCTCGACTCCGTCCGCTCGTGGCTCGCCGCCCGCCTGGGCGAGGCCGACGCCATCACCGCCGCCGAAGCCGCCGCCACCGTCCTGACCGCCATCGCCCGGATCCAGCTCGTCGATCCGTCGATCGCCGGCACCTGGGGCGTACACGACCTGGAGATCACCCACGCCGTGATGACCGCGATGCTAGACTCCCGACGAGACGAGGACGCCTAGCTCGCCCCCAACGTCAGGTCAGCCGACCAACCACTCGACGAGGCGGCGAATCTCCTTCTCGCCGAGCGGCGGCTGCGGCGAGTCGGCGTCGGCGGCCTTGCGCACCCACGTCCCGTCTTCACGCAGCGTCAGGTCGTACCAGTCCGTGCCCTCGGGATCCGCCGGGTCGTAGAGAATCACCGACGCGCTCGCCAGCGCGCCGACCGGCACCGGGCGGCCGTCGATGTTCACCAGCGGCTTCACCACCAGCTCCACGCGCCGCTCGAGGAACTTGAGCACGAGCCGCGCCCGATCCGGCACCTCGATGCCGCCCAGGTTCTTCGGGTTGAGCGCCTTCTCGAGGTCGATCAGCGCTCGCCCGGCCTCCCGGTTGATCGCCGCCGTGATCTGCTCGAGGCCGCCGAAGAGCGCCTTCACGTGCTGGGCGCGAAGCACGAACAGCTCCTTCTCGCGCTTGCCGCGCCGCCCGCCGCGGGGCGCCGCCACCCGTCCGCGCGCGCGCGAGGCGACGTCCTTCACCCACTCCCGCAGCGAGGCCTCACGGGGCGCCTCGACCGGCCGGACCTTCTCCGCACGCCCGTCCACCGTGGCAGCGTACGAGAGCCCGCCGCGAAGTGTCAAGCAAACGGACCCGCGGAAGCCGCGCGTGAGTTACGGGAGCCGCGCCCTGTCTCATCGCGACCGGAGGCCGGCCGCGAGAGCGGCCGAGCTGGCCGACGGGCCCCCAGTTAATTCAACTGATACGTCAGCCGGAGCTGTACCATGTCGTGGCCGCGGAAGTTGGCGAGACCGGCGCGGCGCGAGCCCTCGATCGCCAGGTAGGTTCCGGTCAGGAGGAAGTTGTCGGTTATGCGGTAGGTGGCCGTGGGCGCGAAGCCGAAGATGCCGCTCACATCCGTGATGATGACGAGGCGGGGCGACAGCTTGCCGTGCATGTAGTCCGTCTGGACCGCCGTCTGGAGGAAGCCCTCGAAGGGGTAGAGGTCCTCGAAGTTCTTCGGATTCGCGACCGCGCAGGCCATGGCGAGCGGGTTGGTCTTGGCGAAGCTGGGATCGTTGACGTTCTTCGGCGTGCACACCGACGAGCCCGGGATCACGCTGATCTGCGCCTGCGGCTTGCCGGGTTTCCCGGAGCCGAGGTAGCGGTAGTCCCCGTGGCCGGCGATCTCGCTCAGGTTGAGCTGGCCGTTGAACGCCAGGCTCACCACGAAGCTGTTGGTCGGGTTCAAGGGACGGAAGAAGAAGAAGCGGTCGTAGCCGAGCACGAAGCGAAGGAAGTCGGCCTTGGGGAGGCTCGTCGACACGATCGGCGTGCCGATCGCCTTGTGGACGGCCGCCGGGACCTCGGCTTGCGGGTTCAGGTTCTTCTCCGGGATGAAGGCGAGCTCGTCGATGAAGTACTCCATCTCCGTGCGGATGATCCCGTTCAGCCAGCTGTTGAACCAGGTGGCGGACAGGCCGACGACGGACTCGAGGCGCCGCTCGAGGAGCGAGACGATGGGGAAGGCGGCGGAGCAGCGCCGTCCCGCCGGCGTGTGGCCGACGGCGTTGGGCCCCGACGTGCCGAGACACTGCGCGACGCGGAAGCCGCGGTCGTCGATGAACGTCTTCTGGAGCTTCCCGTCCAGGTTCAGCTGGAGGGAGCCCGGGCTGTGCAGGATGGGGACCGGGGCCTGGTTGAAGGTGCGGAAGAACCACGCCTGCACCGTGTAGTCGCGGAAGAGGAGGCTGGTCAGCCGCGCGCCCCAGCGCGTGTTGCTCCACGTCTGCGCCGGCTGGCGGCTGGCGACGATGATGTGGAGTGCGTCCTGCTGGTTGGCCGCCTTGAGCTGGAGCTGGGGGTCCATCACGTCGGGATTGAAGGGCGAGACGCCGGCGGTGATGGGATCGATCGGGACGGTTGTGTCGATGACGCCGGGGACGACGTAGGCGTCGGCGAAGAAGCTCGACATCGGTCCGAGCTTGTCGGCGATCTTCACGGTGCTGCGGAGCGTCCAGAGCGGGATGCGCGCCTCGTCGACGTCCTGGTAGAAGCCGGGAGCGCCGAGCGTCAGGTCGAAGGGGTTCTGGACGTCGAGGAGCGCGATCGTGTCGGCTTCACCCCAGGAGATGGCCTGGCGGCCGGCGCGGATGAAGACGCGCCCCTTCGTGTAGTCGAAGTAGAGCTCGTTGATGCGGTTGCGGCTGGCGTAGATGTGGCGCGGGTTCTTGTTCTGGTCGTTGAAGTGGAGGGTGTCGCTGATCTTGTCGGTCTCGGAGAAGCGCGCCTGGTACGCCCGGCGGCGGTCGTTCCACTCGGGATTCAGGTAGTCGTAGATGCCGTCGTAGAAACCCCACCACGCGAAGCGGAACTTGAAGTCGTCCGGGGAGATGAACGACAGGCCGGGGACGTCGCGCGCCCATCGCGTGTAGTCGGTCAAGCGGGCGTCGAACTCCGGGTTGTAGAAGTTCCGGTGCTGCGCGAGGTCGCCGGCCCTGTAGTGCGGCGAGTCCGTCTCGGAGTCGTCGGCCATGATCCCGACCTGCGTGTACACGCGCGCACGCACGGCGAAGTTCCGGTCTTTGTCTAGAAAGTAGGCCGACGACGGCGCCGCCCACGAGACAGACAGAAGGCCGAGCCACAGCCAACGAGCCCACGTCCGCATGGGCCCGGCGTATCGGAGATTCCATAGCGGCTGTCAAGGAGAACGCCATGCCGCGGCGTCCCAAGACGGCCGCGGATCAGCTCCGCAGACCGTCGACCAGCGACGACTTGAGGTGGTGGAGGAGCGCCTCGGCCTTCTCGGGGGCCTCGGTGCCCATGAAGCCCTGCACCAGGATGCCGTGCAGCGCGGTCATGATGAGACCAGCGTCAAGAGCGGGGTTGGCCGTCGCCCGGAAGAGGCCACTCTGGCGTCCGTGCTCGATGATGTCCCCCAGGAGGTTGCGGAAGACCCGGTGCAGCTCGTTCATGTGCCCGACCAGGTCGTCGGGGTGCTTCTCCTCGCGGAGGATGAGGCTCAGCAGGAACTTGACCGAGTAGATGTTCTTCGAGACGAAGCCGTAATACTCGTCGATCAGCCGCTTGATCTGGTCGACCTCCGACAGGCCTTCCAGGTCGTCGACGACGTTGATGAAGTACGGCTCCATGGTGCGCTGGAGCGCGGTCCGGAAGAGCTTCTCCTTGTTGTCGAAGTGCCAGAAGATGAGGGCCTTCGAGACCTGCGCGTCCTTGGCCACCTGGGAGAGCGAGGTGTTGGTGTAGCCCTGGGCGGAGAAGAGCCGGGTGGCGGTCTCCAGGATCTTCTCGCGGGTGTCCACGACGCCGCCAGATGACACCAGCGGCTCGTCCAAGTCAATTTACGCCACCCAGCGCGCCGGGGGCGTGCGCAGGCGGAGGGTCGGGGCGAGGATCATCCCGATCACGAAGCCCCCGACATGCGCCCAGAAGGCGACCCCCCCGACTTGCGCGGCGCCGTGGCCGAGGGTCGCGACGCCGGAGAAGAACTGCCAGAGGAACCACACCGCGAGCAGCAGGATCGCGGGCACCTCGATCACCTGGAGGAAGAAGAAGATGGGCACCAGCGTCACGACCCGGGCGGTGGGAAAGAACAGCGCGTAGGCGCCGAGCACGCCGGCGATCGCGCCGCTCGCGCCCACCATCGGCAGGTTCGAGCCCGCGGCCGTGAGCGTCTGCGCGGCACCCGCGAACATGCCGCACAGGAAGTAGAACACGACGTAGCGTGCGTGCCCGAGCCGGTCCTCGATGTTGTCGCCGAAGATGTAGAGGTAGAGCATGTTGCCGAGCAGGTGTCCCCACCCGCCGTGGAGGAACATGCTGGTGACGAGGTTCTCGAACGCGAAGTGGCGCGGCACGAGGCCGTACTCGTAGAGGAACGTCTCGAACCGGCCACCGAGCGAGAGGGAGTAGACGAAGACGACGACGTTGGCCGCGATGAGCGCGTAGTTCACGACGGGCACCCGGGACGACGGGATGGTGTCGCGCAGCGGGATCATCGGCGGGCTCCAATCATGCACGCCGCGCTCGGCGGGACAATGCCTGCAATTGACCCTGCGCCGTGGCCGGGTAACAATCCGGTGCCGTGCTTCTGCGTCATACGATCCGTGCCGGGCGCGTCGCCGTCGGCCTCGCCCTCATCGCCATCGGGGTCGTCCTCGCCATCCCCGGCGTCCCCGGACCGGGCTTGCTGGTGATCTTCGGCGGCCTCACGCTGCTCGCGGCCGAGTTCAGCTGGGCCGAGCGGCTGCGCGACCGGATGCGCGAGACCGTCCAGCGTCTCACGAGGAGAGGAAATGGCTGACGAAAAGGACCGGCTCGGCGAGAAGCTCCGCCAGAAGGAGAAGGCGGAGGAGGACCGCTTCTTCGCCGAGCGCGAGAAGGCGCTTCTCGAGAAGATGCGCCACGAGAAGACCGCCGACGCCGAGCAGGACCTCCGCGCCCTCACCCGCGACCGCTGCCCGAAGTGCGGCACCCGGCTCGACGCCGTCCTCCATCACGGCGTCACGGTGGACGAGTGCCCGTCCTGCCACGGCGTGTGGCTCGACAAGGGCGAGCTGGAGCGGGTCGCCGCGCGCGAGCACGACTCCTGGCTCGGCCGGCTCTTCTCCCGGCCGCGTTGAGGGCGGCGCGGTGTTCACCGGCATCATCCAGACCGTCGGCCGCGTCGAGCACGTGCGCCCCAGCGGAGCGGGCCTCCGGCTCACGATCGGCACGCCGCGTTCGCTGCCCGGGCTCGCCCTCGGCGAGAGCATCTCCTTGAGCGGAGCCTGCTGCACGGTCACCTCGCGCAGCCCGCGTCGCTTCAGCGTCGACGTCTCGCCGGAGACGCTCCGCCGCACGACGCTCGGCCGCGCGCGTCACGGCACGCGGGTCAACCTCGAGCGGCCGCTCCGTCTGGGCGACCGCCTGGGCGGCCACATCGTGCAGGGTCACGTCGACGCGACCGGGCGGCTCGAGGCGATCCGCCCCGACGGCGACTGGTTCGTCTACCGCTTCGCCGCACCGGCGCGCCTGGCGCCGTTTCTGGTCGAGAAGGGCTCGATCGCCGTCGACGGCGTCAGCCTCACCGTCGCGCGCTGCCGCGGCACGACCTTCACCGTCGCGCTCATCCCGCACACGCTCAAGGTCACCACGCTCGGCGAGCGGAAGCCCGGCGACCGTGTGAACCTCGAGGCGGACGTGATGCTGAAGGAGATCGCCATGATGCTCCGCCGCCGCTCACGCGGACGGTGAACCGAGATACGGCAGCAACGCCGCCCCGACGTCGACCTCGGAGCCGAGCTGCTTGCCGATACCCGACAACAGCCCCATCACCCGGCCGACGAGCAGCACGTCGCCCGGCACCGCCACCAGCGGGTTGGCGCGCATGACCCGCGGCATCGACTCCCCGAACTCCGCGATCATCTCCGGCGACGCGAACGAGCGGCCGTTGCGGACCGCCCAGCCGAGGAACGCCTCGCCGAGCCAGGCGAGGCTCTCGTCGGAGTCCTCGCGCGTCCGGAAGCCGAGGGCGCGGAACGCCGCCGCGATCGCCGCCGCCTCGCCCCCCACGATCGCCGCGGTGAGCCGCATCACACCCTCGCGGAAGCCGGGCGGGAAGTCCTTGGCGAGCCCGAAGTCGAGCAGCACGAGCCGCCCGCCCGGCTGCACCAGGATGTTCCCGGGGTGCGGGTCGGCGTGGAAGAAGCCGTGCACCAGGATCTGCTCGCAGAAGATGTCGACCAGGCGGCGGGCGACGTCGGTCGGGTCGACGCCGAGCGCGCGGAGCCCCTCGACGTCGGTGACGCGCACCCCGGGCGCGTACTCCATGACGAGCACCCGGCGCGTCGAGTGCTCCCGCAGGACGGCGGGCACCAGCACGTCGGTCCGCGCGGCGAGGTGCGCGCGCATGCGCTCCGCGTTCTCCGCCTCGTGCACGAAGTCGAGCTCGAGCGGCACGTACTTCTCGACCTCGTCGATGATCACGCGGAAGTCGAAGTCGGACTCGATGCGCGCGAGCAGGGTCACGAAGAAGCGGAAGTTCACGAGGTCGATGGCGACCAGGCGGGCGATCTCGGGGTACTGCATCTTCACGGCGACGACGCGGCCGTCGCGCAGCCGCCCGCGGTGGACCTGCGCCAGCGAAGCCGACGCGATGGGCGTCGGGTCCAGCTCCGCGAACACGGCCTCGACCGGCTGCTCCAGCTCGCGACGGAGCATCGGAAGCAGCGTGGCCAGCGGTCGCGGCGGCACGCGGTCCTGGAGCCGCGAGAGCACCTCGACGTACTCCGCCGGCAGCACGTCGGCGCGCGAGCCGAGGAACTGGCACACCTTGATCGGCAGCCCCTCGAGCCGCGTGGCGAGACGGTAGGCGCCCTCGGCGCTGCGGCGGTGGTGCGCCGAGAGGTACCGCCGGCGGCCGGTCACCTCGATCAGCTTGTAGCCCGCGTAGACGCGCGCCACGAGCGCCGCCAGCGCACCGAAGCGCTGCGCCCTCACCAGCATCGGCGCATTGTGCGGGGACGCCCGGCGCGGCGCAACGTCACCTTGCAATCCGCGCCACCGCCCGGCAAGCTCCGCGCGCGATGACGGAGGACGGCGCCATCCGGCCGGGCGACCGTGTGGTGCACCTCCAGGTGCCGGGCGTCTTCATCGCCCTCGCCTGCCGGGGCCCCTTCGTCGAGATCGAGAGCGAGCGCGGGTTGCGCATGACGGTGCGGGACATCCAGCTCCGCCGCCTCGACGGTCCACCGCCCGGGCCGCAGGACGCGTAGCGGTGACTACCGTCGCCGGCCCGGCGGCCGGAGGAACTCCGGCATGTCGCGGCTCGGGCGCATCGACCAGCGCGGCGCGCGCTTCTCGCGGAACGCCGCCACGCCTTCCTTCACGTCGGGCTGCGTCGTCGCCCACCAGAAGGCGTGGCTGTCGAGCTCCTCGGCGTCCTCGGGGTACGCGACGGACTGCTGGTGCCAGAGGAGCCACTTGGTGAGCGCGACCGACACGGGCGCGGCTTCGCGCGCGATCTCGGCGGCGAGGGCGCGGGCGGCGGGGAGCAGCTCGGCGTCCGGGACGACGCGGCTCACGATGCCGTAGTCGAGCGCTTCGCGCGCCGAGAGGACGCGGCCGGTGAGCATCAGCTCGGCGGCGCGCGCGAGCCCGATCGTCCGCGGCACGGTCCACGTGCTGATCGCCTCCGGCACCAGGCCCCGGCGCACGAACACGAAGCCGATCTTGGCGCTCTCGGCCGCGAGCCGGATGTCCCACTGCATGGGCAGCGTCGCGCCGACGCCGACCGCCGGGCCGTTGATGGCCGCGATGATGGGCTTGCGGACCTCCCACGGCGAGATGGCGCGCGGCGCGTGCGCCCACGGCTTGTCGGCGGGCGGCTTCCACGCGACCGCGCTCGGCCCCTTGCCCTCGAAGATGGCGGTGCCCGCGGAGAGGTCCGCGCCCGCGCAGAAGGCCCGTCCCGCGCCCGTCACGACGATCGCGCGCACGGCGTCGTCCGCGTCGCAGGCGGCGAAGGCCTCGGCCAGCTCGCAACCCATCGTCGAGGTGTACGCGTTCAGCTTGTCGGGCCGGTTGAGGGTCACGAGCGCGACGCCGTCCGCCGCCTCGAGCAGGATCTCGGAGTAGGCCATGCCGACGACCCTACGCTCCCGCGCGCGCCGCTGGCAAGAAGGGCGTGACGTCGAGCGGCGGCGGCCGGCCGTCGACGGCGGCTGTGACGATCGCGGCGGTGATCGGGGCGAGCAGGATGCCGTTGCGGTGATGCCCGCAGGCGAGGATCAGATTCTCCGTGTCGGGCGCGCGCCCGAGCACGGGGCCGCCGTCGGGCGCGTAGGGACGGAGCCCGCACCACACGCGCGCGAGCGGCGCCGCGAGCAACGCCGGCGCGGTCGTCCGCACGTTCGCGAGCAGCGCGTCCAGGCCGGCGGGCGTGACGGCCTTGGTGAAGCCCGCGGCCTCCACCGTCGCGCCGACCAGCAGCTCTCCGTCGCGGCGCGGGACGAGATAGCCGTCGCCGTGGGAGAGGACGTGCGCCGACGGCAGGGTGTCGGGCCGGAGCGCCAGCATCTGCCCACGCGCCGGCTCGATGCGGAGCCACGGCGCGACGCCGGGCACGCGCGGCGCCCAGGCGCCGGCGGCCAGCACGACCGTGCCGGGCGTGATCCACTCGGCGTTCACCAGCACGCGCGCGATGCGCCGCCCGCGTCGCTCGACGGCGCGCACCTCCGCGCCCGGCGTCAGCTCCGCACCGCGCCGGCGCGCCGCCGCGGCGAGCGCCTCGACGAGGCGCTCGGGCCGGACTTGCGCCTCGTCGGCCCAGAAGACGCCGCCGCGCGCCGCCGGGTTCGCGCCGGGCGCCGCGGCGGCGAGGGCGCGCGCGTCCAGCCACTCGGCGCGGAGGCCCTGCGCCCGGCGCGCGGCGGCCCGCTCGCGGACCGCGGGCTCCTCGTCCTCGGACAGCACCAGCTCCAGCACGCCACGGGTCTCGTACTCGACGTCCACCCCGCTCGCCTCGCCGAGCGCGGCGATCAGGGCCGGGTAGCTCTCGCGGCTCGCGCGCCGGAGCGCGAGCTCCGCGCCCTGGGCGTCGCCGCTCGCGACGGCGAGCACGCCCGCAGCCGCCGACGATGCCTCGGCGCCGAACGCACCCCGATCGACGACCAGCACGGAGCGGCCGGGGGCGGCCAGCTCGTACGCCGCCGCGCAGCCGATGACCCCGCCGCCGATGACGAGGACGTCGGGGCTCACGGCGCCAGCGCCTCGGCGAGATACGGCAGCAGCGCCGCGTAGTCGGCGACGACCGTCAGGTCCGCGAGCTTCACGATCGGCGCCTTCGCGTTCTTGTTGACCGCCACGATGATGCCCGCGCGCCGGAGCCCGACCATGTGCTCCATCGCCCCGCGGACCGCGAGCGCGACGTAGAGCCGCGGCGCGATGGCGCGGCCGGTGAGCCCCACCTGGTGCTGGCGCGGCAGCCAGCCGGCGTCGGTCACGTCGCGCGTGGCGGCGAGCCCGGCACCCAGCCGGTCCGCCAGCGCGACGATCGGCGGCAGCGCCGCCGGCCCGCCGACGCCGTGCCCGACGCCGATCACCACCTCCGTGGCGTCGAGCGCTTCCTCGATCGGCGTGGTCCCCGTGACGCGGACGCGCGGCGCCGGGACGGCCGCGTGGACCGTTTCAACGGCGGCGCGTCGCGCCGGGTCCGGACGGGCGGCGCGCAGCAGACCCGGCCGCACCGTCGCCATCTCGGGACGCGTGCGCGACAGGATGGGCGCCACGATGGTGCCGCCGAAGGCCGGCTTGTGCTGGCGCACGCGGCCCTCGGCGTCGAGGTCGAGGTCGATGGCGTCGCCCGTGAGCCCGAGACCCAGCCGCGCCGCGACGCGCGGCGCGAGGTCGCGGCCCTCGGCGGTCGAGCCGAGGAGCACCAGGCGCGGGCCGCGGGCGCGGATCAGGTCGGCGAGCGCCGCGGCGTGCGCGTCGGTGGTGTAGGGACGGAGCCCGTCGCCCGCGACGACCAGCACGCGGTCGGCGCCCGCGGCCGCGAGCGCGGGCACCTGCCCGGCGTCGCCGCCGATCACGATCGCCTCGACGGGCCCGCCGAGCCGCGCCGCCAGCTCGGCCGCCTTGGCGAGCAGCTCCGCGACCACCGGCCGGAGCCCGCGGCGGCCGCTCTCGACCACGACCCACACCGCCGGCTTCGCGCCGGGGGCGCGTGCGGCGAGCGGCGGCGGGCCCGCGTCGGGCAGCGCCGCGCGCAGCGCGCGGAGCCGCGCTCCGAGCGCGCGCGCTTGCGCTTCGGGCCCGTCCCCCAGGACGACCTCGCCCCGCCGCGCGATCTCCACCTGCTCCACGCCGGCGACCCAGGTCGGCGAGCCCGCCGCGCCGACCGCGTCGGCGGCGAGGCCGAGTCCCGCGACCCCGAGCGTCTCGATCGGCTTCTCCGCCGCGGCCTGGCGCTCCACCTTGGTGGGGAAGCGCTCCTCGGCGACGTCCTCGCCGACGGTCACCACGGCGGGCAGCGACCCGGCGAGCGCCTCGACGCCGTCGTCGGCGTCGCGCTCCGCGGTGAAGGCGTGCTCGGCGGGATCGACGGCGAGCCGGCGGGCGGCCGTGACCTGCGGCAGGTCGAGCAGCTCGGCGACCTCGGGGCCCACCTGTCCCGTCTCGGCGTCGGTGCTGGCGCGGCCGAAGAGCACCAGGTCGGGCGCCTCGCGCCGGAGCGCGGCGGCGATGGCGCGCGCGGTCGCCAGCGTGTCGGAGCCGGCGAGCGCGGGGTCCGAGAGGTGGACGCCGCGGTCGGCGCCGAGCGCCAGGCACTCGAGCAGCGCTTCGCGCGCCGCCGGCGGCCCCATGGTGAGCGCGACCACCTCGCCGCCGTGCTCCGCGCGTAGCGCCGTCGCGCAGCCGAGCGCGCGCAGGTCGAAGCCGCTCACCTCGCCCGGCACGCCTTCGCGCACCAGGCGGCGCGTCTCGGGGTCGAAGCGCAGCGCGGAGAGCACGGGCACCCACTTCACGCAGACGACGATCCGCATGCCCTCCCTTTCACCATATCTTGCCGGGGTTGAGAATGTTTCGCGGGTCGAAGAGGGCCTTCACCCCCTGCATGAGCGCGAGCGCCGGGCCGTGCTCGCGCGCCGCCCAGCGCCGGTTGCCGAGGCCCATGCCGTGCTCGCCCGTGCACGAGCCGCCCAGCGCCAGCGCCGCTTCGACGAGCCCGTCGCGGGCCGCGTCGCCGGCCGCGCGCTCCGCCTCCGCGACGCGCAGGAGCACGTGCAGGATGCCGATACCGGCGTGCCCGAAGACGTGCGCGCCGAGCCCGTGCTCGGTCGCCACCGCCGCGCACCGCTCGACCAGCGCCGGCAGCGCGCCGATCGGGATGGCGAGGTCGGCGCGCACCGTCGTCGCGCCCGGGCGGAGCGCTTCGACGGCGCGCGTCGCCAGCTCGCGGATCGACCAGGCGTCGCGTCCCTCGGGCAGGGCGAGGGGGGCCCCACCCGCGGCGGCGAGCACGCCGGCGGCCGCCGCCCATGCCTCGGCGACGCCCGCCGCGCTGCCGTGCACCTCGACCAGCAGGCACGGCGTCTCGGCGAGGGCGAGCGAGGCGAAGCGGTTGATCGCCGCGACGGTCGGCGCGTCGAGGAACTCGACCGCCGCCACCTCGACGCCCGACCCGACCAGCACCGCGGTCGCGCGCGCCGCCGCCGTCGCGTCCGGGAAGCCGAAGCCGCCCTGGCGGCGGGCCGCGGGCAAGCCGGCGAGGGCGAGCGTCAGCTCGGTGGCCACCGCCAGCGTGCCCTCCGAGCCGACCAGCAACCCGAGGAGGTGATACCCGGAGGCGCACTTGCGCGCGCGGTTGCCGAGACGGAGCACCTCGCCGCCGCCGGTCACCACGGTCGCGGCGCGGACGTGGTCGCGCGTGCCGCCGTAGCGGACGGAGTAGATGCCGCTCGCGTTGTTGGCGACCATGCCACCGACCGTCGCCCAGTCCGCGCTCCCGCCGGGCGAGGGCGGGAAGAAGAGGCCGTGCGGACCGAGCGCGCGGTTGAGCGACGCGTAGACGACGCCCGGCTGCACGTCCACCTGCAAGTCCTCGGCCCGCACCCCGACGACCGCGGTCATGCGCGAGCAGTCGAGGACGACGCCGCCGCGGACGGGGATCGGGTTCCCCTCCAGGCTCGAGCCGCCGCCGCGCGGCGTGAGCGGCACGGCGCGTGTGTTGGCGAGGCGGACGACGGCCGCCACCTCGTCCGTCGTGAGCGGCCAGACGACCGCGTCGGGGCGGACGGCGGGGAGGGAAGAGGCGTCGTGCGACGCGGCGTCGAGGTCCGCGGCGCGGGTCGAGACGCGGCCGGGCAGCGCCGCCTCCAACGCCTCCAGGACGCGCGCCGGGAGCGCCACGGCGCTCAGCGCCCGAGCTGGCGCCGCAGCTCGCGGATCTCCTCCTCCAGCTCGCGGCTGCGGCGCCCGAGGCGGAGGAGATACACGAAGAGGCCGATCCAGATCGCGGCGTAGCCGGCGAAGAGATACGGGAAGTTGCTCACGCCTCGACCTCGCGGCGGAGCGCGGCCAGCTCGTCGCCCAGCCGCTCGGTGCGGACGCGGAGCGCGATCAGCCACGCGCCGAGGAGGACGAGCGCGAGCGCCGAGACGCCGAGCGCCGCGCGCATCGACGGGTCGGTGAGCCCACTGCCGCCCTCGTTGCGGGCGATGACGGCGGGGTGCATGCCGCGCAGCAGGCGCACCGACACCATGATGATCGGGACGTCGAGCACGCCGACGATGCCGAGCACCGCGGCGTAGCGCCGCACGGCGTCGTCGTCGCCGCCGAAGGCGCGCAGCAGCATGTAGCTCGCGTAGATCGCCCACAGGATGACGGTCATGGTGAGGCGCGGGTCCCAGGTCCACCACACGCCCCAGATGGGCCGCGCCCAGATCGGGCCCGTGACCAGCACGAGCGAGCAGAAGAGCACGCCGACCTCGGCCGACGCCACGGCGAGACGGTCGGCCGTCATCGAGCCGTTCCAGAGGTAGACCGCGCTCGCCCCGGCGACCAGGAAGAAGCCGATGAACGCCATCCACGCCGAGGCGACGTGGAAGTAGAAGATGCGCTGCACGACGCCCATCACGCGCTCCGTCGGCACCACCATGAAGACGAGCCAGAGCGCGGCGAGCATGGCGGCGCAGGTCGCGGCGGGCAGCAGGCGTCGCATCAGTCCCGCACTACATACTCGAAGAGGAGCCAGCCGGCCACCCCGAACACCACGTCGAAGGCGACGAGCACGCGAATCCCGGCGACCGCGTCGGCGAACCGGCCGGCGAGCACCGCGTCGGTCGCGTGGACCGCGCCGATCAGCAGCGGCACCAGCAGCGGCAGGAGCAGCAGCGGCAGCATCACCTCGCGGGCGCGGGTGCGGCTGGCGATCGCCGCGAAGAGCGTGGCGAGCGCCGCGAAGCCGAGGTTGCCGAGCACCAGCACCGCCACCAGGCCCGGCAGCGCCGGCACCAGGTCCACGTGGAGGAAGAGCGCCGCCAGCGGCACGACGATCGCCTGCACGACGGCGAGCAGCACCACGTTCGCCGCCGCCTTCCCGAGGTAGATGGCGGCCGGGTCGACGGGCGCGGCGAGCAACCCCGCGAAGCAGTCGTTCTCACGCTCGACGAGGAAGACGCGCTGCACGGCGAGGAGACCGGTGAGCACGAAGCTCGCCCACAGGACGGCGGGGACGAGCGCCGGCGCGGCCTCGGGCGGCGCGTCGTGTGCCAGCGTCAAGACGAGCACGAGGAGGAGACCGAGCACGAAGGCGCTGGAGACGCTCTCCCGCGTCCGCCATTCGATGCGGAGGTCCTTGGCGAGGATGGTGAGCGCGCCGCGCACCTCAAGCCCGCCCCGTCGTGACGGACGCGTACGCGGAAGCGACCACGGTGTGCGACGCGGCACCGTCGTGCGTCCACGCGACGCGACCGCGATGAAGGATGGCGAGCCGCGTCGCGATCGGCGCCGCCCGCTCCAGGTCGTGCGTCGTGAAGACGACCGCGTGCCCGGCGACACGGAGACTCGCGAGCAGGTTCTGGAGCGCCAGAACGCCGTCCTGGTCGAGCCCGCTGAACGGCTCGTCGAGCAAGAGAAGCTCGGGGCGATGCAGCAGCCCGCGCGCGAGCGCGAGGCGCTGCCCCATGCCGCGCGAGAAAGCCCGCACCCGCCGCCCCGCGACGCCGTCGAGGCCCGCCCACGCGAGCAGCTCGCCGATGCGCGCCCGAGCGTCGGCGACACCGTGAAGGCGGGCGTGGAAGGCGAGGTTCTCCGCCGCCGTCAAATCCGGATAGCACCAGCTCTCGTGCCCGACGAACCCGATCCGCCCCCGCACCGCCAGCGACGCCACCTCACTCCCAAACAACTCGAGCCGCCCCGCACTCGGCCGCAGCAGCAGCCCCAGCACCCGGAGCAACGTCGTCTTGCCAGCCCCGTTCGCCCCCAGCAGCGCCACCACCTCCCCCCCATCCACCACCAAGTCGACGCCGGCGAGCGCAGCCACGCCGCCGAACCGCCGCTCGATGCCGCTGGCGCGGAGGACGAGACCAGCCACTAG
>JBGQET010000032.1:0-45542 GCA_041496545.1 Binatia bacterium
CCGCGTTCCAGCACGTGCTCGGCATCGACGCCAAGAACGCGGACGCGCTCCGCGGCATGGCGAACGTCCACTACGATCGCGAGGAGCACAAGGAGGCGATCCCCTTCTACGAGGGCTACCTCGAGCAGCGTCCGGACGACCCGAGCGCGCGCACCGACCTGGCGACCATGTACTTCTACACGGGCGACGCCACGCGTGCGGTCGCGACCTACAAGGACGTCATCCGGCGGAACCCGTCGTTCCTCCAGGCGCACTACAACCTGGCCGTCACGTACCACGGGCAGGGCGACGACCGGGCCGCGCTCGCCGAGCTCGGCGTCGCACGCGGGCTCGCGACCGACGACGACGTCCGAAAGCAGGTCGACGAGATGATCGCGACCCTCAAGGGGACGCCGCCCGCGCCGCCCGCCGTGGCAGAGGACGGGACCCGCTCGCCGTTCCAGGCGGCGGTCGAGCGGTCGTTGCGCGAGCACCCCATCGTGGGGCCGAAGATCGTGCGCTTCGAGTGGAGCACGCCCGGGACGGGGCGCATGCTGGTGGACAACTTCCCGATGGCCGGCATGCCGCCCGCGGTGCGCGAAAAGTTCACCGGCCGGGTCGCCGATCAGCTCCGCGGCGCGCGCGACGCGAACGGCGTCGAGGGCCCCGTTCGCCTCGATATCGCAGACGCCACGTCGGGTGACATCATGGCGAGCGTCACGCCCTGACGTGAGGGCGGCGGTTCGGCCGGCGGTTCGGCCGGCGGTTCGGCCGAATGTAGTTGCCCCCCTTCCGGGGCGGCGGTAGTCTCACGCCCGGAGTGGCGGTGGTGGTGGAACCATGAAGGGCTGCAAGGTTCGTCATGCCGCACCGAGGTTGCACGCTCGCGCTCGCCGCAGCGGCGCTCGTCTTCGCCGCTGCTGCGCCGTCGGCCGCTGAGCCCGTCTTCACGTCCGCCGACGACGGCCGCACCTTCCTCTACCGCGCGCGCCCCGGCGACAATCCGGGCACGGTCGTCGAGATGTTCGGCCTCCCGCCGTCGGGGCTCGCCGCGTTTCTCGCCGAGAACGGCATCCGGGACGCGACCCGCGTCGGCGCCGGGTTCGTCTACCGGGTACCCAACGTCCCCGCTCGCGCGCTCGCCGAGCGCGTCAGCGCGCTCGAGCGCGACGGCGCGGGCGCGGCCGCCGCGGCCGCCGAAGCCGACACCCGCGCCCGCGAGCTTGCGGCCGAGTCCGACCGGCTCCGCGCCGCCGCCGCCACGGCCGAGACGCGCGCCACGCGCGCCGCCCGACTCACGACCATGTGGCCGCTCGTGCAGCTCGCGCTCGTCCTCCTCGCCGTCCTCGGCGCCGGCGCCCTCGCCGTTGCCCGCGCCGCGTTCCGCGCTCAACAGAAGGCCGAACGCTACGCGCGCGCCCTCACCAACGAGCTCGACGAGAAGCGCAAGACGGTACTCGCCGACCGCCAGGAGAGCAGCCGCCGCATCCTCGAGCTCGACGCCCGCGTTCGCGCGCTGGAGACCCAGCTCGGCCCGCGTGTGGTCCTAGGCGGACGGGGAAGCTGAGCGCGGCCGCGCTTCAGCCCGCCCAGCCCCACTTCTGCTTGTTCGCCACCACCTGCTCCGCCGTCGGGTGCTCGAGCTTGTTGAACTGAGGGACCTTGAAGTCGCCCATGGTCTCCATGATCTTGTAGTTGAGCGGCGTGTCGTCCTTGAAGACGTCGGGCACGGCGACCTCCTCGAAGATCGCCTGCCAGGGGCACTCCGGCTCGCACGCGCCGCAGTCGATGCACTCGTCGGGGTGGATGTAGAGCTGGTTCGGGAACTGTGCGCGGTCGGCGCCCGTGTACTCGTAGATGCAATCGACGGGGCAGACGGCGACGCAGCCGGTATCGACGCAGTCGCGGCAGAGCCGCGTGATGATGTAGGCCATACAATCCTCGCGGGTGGACGGGATCGGTCGGCTGGTTCCTAGCGCCCACCCTCAGCCTTTGCAACACGCCTCGCGGCCCGAGGCTTTTTCTTGACAGCGGGCCTCGCGTCCGGCAGACGGGCAGATGTCCGGGATCGTCGGCGTCCGCTCTACGGTGATGGGGAGGCGGGGGATGATCAGCTTGCGGACCGTGGGGACGGAGGTTTCCGCTCTGGGCGCGATGGCGCTCTCGATGCCGCTGCGGCTGGTGGTACGGGACGCGCACTTCGAGCCCGACGCGCCGCACGTCACACCGGTCGTGCTCGTGCACGGATTCCTCGGCGACCCGACGAACTTCCTCCTGCTCCGCACCTGGCTCGCCATGCGCGGCGCCCGGAACTTCGCCTCGTTCGCGTACGCGCCGCGGCTCGACTACCAGCGTCTCGCCCGCCGTCTCGGGGAGGCGATCGGCGCCCTCTGCGACGCGACCGGCGCGAGCGAGGTCGACGTCGTCGGGCACAGCATGGGCGGGCTGGTGGCGCGCTATCTGGTCGAGGTGCAGGGCGACGCCCCGGTCCGCCGCCTGGTCACGCTCGGCTCGCCCTACTTCGCGACCCCGCTGCCGGCCCAGGAGCTGGCGATCTTCGCCGCCGACGACCCCTTCATCGCGCCTCCCCACCCCGACTACGGCCCGCACGCGGACGGCCGGGTGGCGCTGGTGCCGCATTGCGGGCACTGGGGGCTCCTCGTGCACCCCATGGTCCTCGCGGAGGTCGGGCGGTTCCTCACCGCGCCCGGCGCGCTCGGGGTCGCGGACCGGCTCGCGCTCCAGGCCTGCTGAAGCGCGCCAACCGTTGACGGGGCTCGTCGCCCCGGCCTAAGCCATTCCGACACCAGGGGCTTTCCGTTATCCTGGGACGAGGTGCCGATGCCGATCCACTTCCCTTCCCTCGACTTCTTCGAGGCCCTCCGGCGCGAGATGCACGCCGAGCAGGAGCGATTCAACCGCCTCGGCTTCTTCGACACCACCTTCGGCGTGCGCGTGCTTCCCGAGGACGGGGGCGCGCCGGCCGAGTTCGTGCTCGCCTTCGAGGTCTTCGACTGCGTCGGCGTCCGCGCCGGCACGGACGCCGGCGTCGACTTCGTGCTCGAGGGCCCGCTCGCCGTCTGGCGCGAGATGCTCGACACCATCCACGCGCTCGGCGCCGCGGACGCCGCCCATAGCATCAACACGCTCACCCACTTCGGCGAAGGGCTCCAGGTCCGCTACGACGACCCCGACCTGCACGACAAGCTCTACCGATTCGCCGAGAGCATCCAGCAGTTCTTCGACCTCGCCGCCCGGCTCGACCTCGTCTATCCCGACGGGAAGCGGCCGCCGGCGCGGCGCGAAGCCATGAAGAGGAGCGGCACATGAGCTACTTCAGCACCACCGACTTCGCCGAGGACAAGAACTTCGTCGACAAGTTCCAGCGCGCCATGAAGGGCGACCTCGACCTCGGCTGGCTGGAGGCGCCGCGCGAGCGGGTGCGCTGCAAGCCCCAGAACGCGCGCCGTGGCCTCACCTTCCGCGACCTCGACGTCGGCGGCTACGGCTTCACCGAGATGCCGGAGACGATCCGCCACAACCGCAGCTTCGCGCCCCGCGGCGCGGCGATGCCGGAAGGGCTGCCCGACGTCCAAGCCGACGTGAACCGCAAGAGCGAGGTGTGGGCGTACAACATCGAGGGCTACTACGAGGAGGCGATGTCGCGGCAGTGGAACGCCACCACGGACATCCCGTGGGCGGAGCTCCAGGCGCACGAGCTGCCGGACGACGTCGGCAAGGCGTACGCCCAGCTCCTCACCTTCCTCACCGAGGTCGAGATGATCGCGACCGACGTCCCCGCCAAGTGGATGGGGCGTCTCAACGCCGACTTCTTCGAGGTGAAGAACTTCATCGCCACGCAGGCGATGGACGAGGCCCGCCACGCGGAGGTCTTCCGCAAGCGCGCGCTCTCCACGGGCTACGGCCTTCTCCGCGCCAGCGCCCACAACGAGTTCAACCTGAAGTTCCTGCGCGACGCCGACAGCTTCGCGGAGGCGTCGCTGTCGCTGCACCTGCAGGCCGAAGGCATGGTGCTGACGCTGTTCCGCTTCAGCGAGTACATCTCCCCGACCGAAGGCGACAAGAAGCTCTTCCGCCTCGTCATGCAGGACGAGGCCCGTCACGTCGGCTACGGGATGCAGCACCTGAAATGGGTGCTCGACCACTACCCCGAGCGGCGCGAGGCCATCCACCGCCACCTGGACGAGGCGGAGAACTTCGTCTTCGGCGCGGGCTACGCCACCGAGGTGCTGGAGCCGTTCATCATCCTCTCCGGCAAGGGGATGAAGAAGGAGAACATCCAGCAGGGGATCCGCATCACGCTCACGTTCCAGCTCCAGCAGAGCGAGGAGTACTTCGAGCGCCTCGCCAAGTGCGGCATGCCGGAGCGGCGCGAGCGCTCGCGCCTCGGGAAGATGCTCGAGCTCTCGCGCCAGGCGATCGCGGCCGCCGCCTGACGATGGCCTACTTCGCCGAGACCGACTTCTTCGAGGACGAGAAGCTCGTCGAGATGCTGAACGGCATCCTCGCCGGGAACCTGACGCTCGAGTGGTACCGGGTGGACGTGGCGCCGGGCCGAGCCGCCGCCGCGGATCTCAAGCGCGGCCTCACCTACGACGACTGCAACCTCGGCGCCTACGGCTGGGACCAGATCCCCGAGCTCGTCCGCGACCGCAACAGCATGGCGGCGCGCGGCAGCGTGCGGCCGGCGAAGCTCCCCGACATCGGCTACACCGTCAACCGCAAGAGCGACGTGTGGGCGGACGGCGTGGCGGCGCTCTACGAGGAGGCCAAGGCGCGCCGCTGGGCGCCCGCCGTCGACGTCCCGTGGGCCGAGCTGCTGGGTGAGCGACCCGAGCTCCGCGAGGCCGCGACCGTGCAGCTCGTCACGCTGCTCGAGGAGGTCGCGCTGGTGGCGATGGAGATGCCCGGACGCTGGGTCTTCTCCATCAACCAGGAGTTCCTGGAGGTGAAGAGCTTCCTCTGCGCGCAGATGATCGACGAGGCCCGTCACCTCGAGGCGTGCCGCAAGCGCGCGCTGGTGACGGGGCACGGGCTCGGGCGCGCGAGCGTCTCGGCGGAGCAGAGCTTGAAGGAGCTGCTGTCGGCGGAGACCTACCCAGAAGCGTCGGTCGCGGGGAACGTGATGCTCGGGAGCTTCGCGCTCGCCGCGTACCGCGCCTTCGCCGCGCTCGCCGACACGCGCGCGGACCGGCTCCTCGGCACGCTCTCGATGCAGGATGTGGCGCGCTCCGTCGCCTACGGCGTCGGGCAGGTGCGCTACCACCTGGCGCACCAGCCGGCGAAGGCGGCGTCCCTGCACGAGTACCTCGACCACAGCGAGCACACCATGGTCGGCATCTTCGGCAGCCCCGAGTTCCTAGAGCCACTGGTGGTGATCGCGGGCGGCGGGCGCGACGCCGCCGCGCTCCGCCGCGGCAGCGCGTTCGTGCGGCGCTGGTTCGCGACCGCCCTCGACGACTACCTCGCGCGCTGCGAGCACGCCGGACTCGCGGGCCGCCGGGCGCGGAGCCGGTTGCCGCGGCTGGCGTACGGGCTCGCCGCCTAGGGTCCGCGCACGACGCGCCGATGCGGCGGATCCCCGTCGGGCTGATCGGGGCCGGCAAGCACGGCCAGCGCTACCTCGCCCACCTGCGCGCCGACGTGCCGGCGCTCGGGCTCGCGGCGCTCTGCCGCCGTGACGTCGAGGTCGGGCGCCGGCAGGCGGCGGAGCTGGGCTGCCGCTTCCACGCCGAGTGGCGCGCGCTGGTGGACGACCCGGCCGTCGAAGCCGTGGTCGCCGTCGTGCCGCCGACGCTCCACCCCGCCCTCGCCACGGCCGTCGCGGCGGCGCGCAAGCCGCTCCTCGTCGAGAAGCCGCTCGCCACGACGGGCGCCGCGGCGGCCGGGGTCGTGCGGACGCTGCGCGCCGCGGGTGTCCCGTGCCTCATGGCGCACACGCTGCGCTGGAACGCCGTGGTGCGCGCCCTCGCCGCCGAGCTGCCCGCGCTCGGTGCGCTCCGCGCGCTGGTGCTGAACCAACGCTTCGAGCCCTCCGCGCTCGCCTGGCTCGACGACCCCGCGGTCTCCGGCGGTGGCATCATCCTCCACACCGGCGTGCACAGCTTCGACCTGGTCCGCTTCCTCACCGGCCGCGAGGTCACGCGCGTGACCTGCCGCACCGCGCGCGCCGTCACGCATCGCACCGAGGACAACTTCCTGGCGCTCCTCGAGCTTTCGGGGAGCGACGCGCTGGTCGCCGTCAGCGGCTCGCGCGCGACCCGCGGCCGCTCGGGGTTGATCGACATCGCGGCCGACGCCGGCCAGCTCGTCGGCGACCACGCGCTCGGCTTCGCCTACACCGTGCGCGGCCTCGAGCGCACGCCGCTCGCCCTGCCCGGGCCGGTGCCGACGGTACGCGAAGCGCTCGCCGCTTTCGCCGCGCTGCTCGTCGACGGCACGGCGCCTCCCGTCGCGCTCGAGGACGGGGCGCGGGCGGTGCTCGTCGCCGAGGCCTGCCGCCGCTCGGCGGACGAGGGCGGCCGGCCGGCCGACGTCCCACCGCTCGCGATCTGAGCGCCAGGGCGGCCCCCTCCCGGGGCTGCTTGACGGCCGCACCTCCACGAGGATAAATGAATCTTGATTCAGTTATGAACAGAGCGTCACTGAAGGCCATCCCGGGCAACCGCTTCGCGCGCCGGCGGGCGCGCACCCGGGACGAGCTGCTCCGCGCCGCGACCCGCGTCCTCGCCTCCAAGGGCCTGCACGACACCAAGATCGCCGACATCGCGGCCGCGGCCGACGTCGGCGTCGGCACCTTCTACCTGCACTTCGCCACCAAGGACGCCCTCTTCGACGCCGTCGTCGACGACACCGTCCGGCGGTTGAAGCAGGCCATCGACGCCGCGCGCGCCACCTCCGAGGACCCGATCGAGCGCACGCGCGCTTCGAACGTCGCGTTCTGTCGCTTCGCCGCCGACAACCGCGAGGTCTTCAAGGCGGTCTTCGGCCACGCCGCCGCCTTCAACGACGTCATCCGCCGCGCCCAGACGCTGTTTGCCACCGACATCGAGGAGACCATCCGCGACGGCGTTGCGCGCGGCGTCTTCATCGCCGTGGCGCCGGCCGTCGCGGCGCAAGCGGTGATCGGCATGGCGACCCAGATCCTGTCCTGGTGGACCGAGCAGGACTCCGTCCCCATCGAGCGAGTCGAGGAAACCGTGAGTCGCCTGGCGCTCCGCGGCTTGGTCGCGACACCCGCCGAAACATCACGCCAAGGAGGTTGATCATGGCCAACGCCGCCGTCGAGACCGCACCCGCGCCCGAGGTCCCCGAGAGCGAGCTGCTGCCCACCGGCTTCGACACCGCCTACACCTGGAACTACGACGTCACCCGGCAGGATCTCCGCAACCTCTACGAGAAAGCGAAGCGCGAGCAGTGGAACGCGAGCGAGCAGCTCGCGTGGTCGACACCCGTCGACCCCGAGGAGGAGATCGTCCCCGACATCCAGATCCCGATCTACGGGACGCACATCTGGGAGAAGCTCACGCCCGGCGAGGTGAAGAAGCTCCGGCGCGAGGCGCTCGCCTGGACGCTGTCGCAGTTCATGCACGGTGAGCAGGGCGCGCTCCTGGCGACGGCGCAGATCGTCGACGCGACGCCGTCCTTCGACGCCAAGCTCTACGGCGCGAGCCAGGTGATGGACGAGGCCCGCCACGTCGAGGTGTACTCCCGCTACCTCCGCGAGAAGCTCACGCGCCAGTACCCGATCAACCGCCACCTCCGCACGCTGCTCGACCAGATCCTGACGGACTCGCGCTGGGACATGAAGTACCTCGGCATGCAGATCCTGGTGGAGGGGCTGGCGATGGCCGCCTTCGGCTACATGCACGCGATGTGCAAGGAGCCGCTCTTGACGGACCTCACGCACTACGTGATGCGCGACGAATCGCGCCACGTCGCCTTCGGCGTGCTCGCCCTCCAGGACTTCTACCACGACCTGTCGTCGCGCGAGCGGCGCGATCGTGAAGAGTTCCTCTTCGAGGGCTGCCGGCTGATGCGCGACCGCCTCCTCATGGAGGACGTCTGGGAGGAGATGGGCTGGCCGAAGGACGAGGTACGGCAGATCGTGCTGGACTCCCCGCAGATGAAGGAGTTCCGCAAGATGCTCTTCTCGAAGGTCGTCCCCAACGTGAAGCGTCTCGGCTTGTTGACGCCGTACGTCCGCGAGCGCTTCGCGGAGCTGGACATCCTGAAGTTCGAGAACGAGGAACCGTCGGCCTGAACGCGCTCCGGCAGATCGCCCGCCGGCTCGGCCCCTGGGCGGTCACGCTCGCCATCTTCGGGTTTCTCTTCTGGCGCATCCCCATGGGCCAGGTGAGGGAGACGTTCGCCACCGCCCGCTGGGGTCGCTACGCGCTGCTGCTCGTCCCCTACTCGATCTTC
The DNA here is from genome assembly GCA_041496545.1 of Binatia bacterium. GTDB lineage: Bacteria > Desulfobacterota > Binatia > DP-6 > DP-6 > DASRHG01. Next base: position 8,425 of record JBGQET010000032.1, read on the forward strand.
TACTTCCTGGTGGATACGTTCGTCGTCCAGCAGGCCGTGAGCTGGTTCAACGTACCGGTCCGTTACCGCGACGTCCTCCCCGTGCGCGCCACGACGTACATCCTGTCGCTCGTGAACACGCAGCTCGGGCAAGGCGGCATCGCGCTCTACCTCAACCGGCGCCACCGCATCCCGTTCTGGGAGGTGACGAGCACGGTGCTCTTCGTGTCCTTCGTCGAGATCTACCAGCTCGCGCTCTACTCCTTCATCGGGGCGGCGGCCAGCGGCGAGCTCGGCCGCGGCGTGCCGGTCTGGGTGTACGGCATTCTCGCGGGCTACCTCGTCGGTCACCTCTGGTACTTCTCGCGCTCGCGGGCCGGGGGGGCGGACCGCGTGCCCGTGCTGCGCGCCTTCCGGCGCGCGCGCCCGACCCACTACCTCCTGCTCCTCCTCTACAAGACGCCCAACCTGCTCGCCGCCGTCGCCGTGCATTGGTTGGCGCTGCCGCTCTTCGGCATGCACATCCCGTTCACGACGCTCCTGACCTACCTGCCCATCGTCTTCTTCTGCGCCGCGCTGCCCATCGCCGCCGCGCACCTCGGGCCGAGCCAGGCCGCGTGGACGTACTTCTTCCGCGGAGCCGCGCCGCCGCCGAGCCTGCTGGCGTACAGCCTGGCGGCGCACGTCTCCTTCATGGTGACGAACGCGGTGATCGGGTTGTGCTTCCTGCGTCGCGCGTCGCGGGAGCTCGTGGTCGTCGAGGGGTAGACCACCTGGCGTGCGTCAGCTGGCGCGGACGCGAGGCGTGATGAAGCGCTGGCCGACCGCCCCGAGGTTGACGGCGGTGACGGCGACGCCGGCGGCTGCGACCAGGGTGCGCGGCACCAGCGACGGGAGCGCCACCGTTCCCGCGATGAGGCCGGCCAGGGCGTAGTTGGCTATGCCCGCGGCGTGGCCGATGGTGGTGCGCGCGGGGATGCGACGCGAGCCCTTCAGTGAGGCGACGGCGTAAGCGCCGAAGGCCAGAGCGATCGCGACCGGGGCGGTCCACGAGACGAGGCCGAGCGCTGCACCCGTCACGGACGCGGCGAGGACGAACGCGACGTCGGCGACGTTGTCCAGGACGGCGCCGTGCGGGGTCGGGGTTCCGCGGCGCGCGACGATGCCATCCAGGAAATCGGTGGTGGCGGCGGCGGCGAAGAGGATGACGGGCAACGGCCGCGGCGCCTCGATGCCACGCAGAAGAGCGCCCGGCAGCACCGCCGCAGCGGCGAGCCGCGCGATCCCGAGCGCATCCGCCACCCGCGACACTAGCGTTTCGCTCCCTCGGTGACCTCGATCGGGCGGCGACGACGGTCGCGACGGAGCAGGACGTAGAGGGCGCCGGCGCCGCCGTCGCACGGGCGGGCCGTCGTGAAGGCGAGGACGATGTGCGCCGCACGCCCGCGCGCGAGCCACACCTTCATGCGCTCCTTCAGCACCGGCATGTGGTCCTTGGAGTTGAGGCCGCGGCCGTGCACGATCAGCACGCAGCGGTGGCCGGCCCGCACCGACGCCTCGAGGAAGCGGTCGAGCGCCACGCGGGCCTCCTCGGCCGTCATGCCGTGGAGGTCGAGCCACGCGTGCGAGGCGAAGTCGCCGCGCCGCAGCCGCCGGAGGAGGCGCGGGTCGAGGCCGACGATCGCGCCCTCGATGTACTCGCGCGTGTCGCTCAGGTCGAAGGCGGCGCTGCCGCTCACCAGGTCGGAGAGAGCCGCCAGCGCTTCCGCCTCTTCGGTGACCGGCCGCCGGCCCCGCGGCGCCGGCGCGGGGCCGGCGACGCGCGCGTGCGGGCCGTGCGACAAGCGCACGACGCCTTCCATGGCGGACGCGAACAGGTCCGGCTCCTCGGCCGGCTTCGCCCGCACCCGGGTAGGCGGGGGCGGCGACCGCCGGGCCGGGGCGGGGGCGGTGAGCCGCTTCCCCAGCTCGGCGAAGGGCGCGTTCAGGGCGACGGGCCGGGGCGCAGCCGGCTTCGCGGACCGCCGCTGGTCGCGCTCTCGACCGCGCCGAGCCATGCCCGCTGGTCTACCACAGCGGCCGCCCGAGGTCCCGGGTCTTGGAACGCGCCCCAGGCTATACGGGGTCGGTGGGCGCGACCGCGCTCGGGGGGAGCCGCAGCGGCAGCCGGATGCGGAAGCGCGAGCCGGAGCCCGCTTCGCTCACGACGTCGATCTCGCCGCGGAGCTCGGTCAAGTATCGCTTCACGATGTAGAGCCCGAGGCCGACGCCGCCGTGCCGGCGGGTGTTCGCGGACTCGACCTGCCGGAACATCTCGAAGATGACCGGCAGATCCTCGCGCTTGATGCCGACGCCGGTGTCGGCCACCGTGAACGTGACCGCGCCGTCCACCGGCTCGGCGACCACCGTGACGCTGCCCTCCTCCGTGAACTTGATCGCGTTGCCGATCAGGTTCTTCAGGACGATGCTCAGCTTCGCCAGGTCGGTTTCGATCGGCGGCACGTCTCCCTCGATCCGCCAGCGCACCTCCAGGTTCCCGCGGTCGAGCAGGGCGGCCGTCCACGCTTCGAGCTGCGCGAAGAGGTCGGCCACCGTGACCCGCTCGACGCTGATGCGCGACTTGCCCGCCTCCAGGCGGTTCAGGTCGAGCGTCGCGGTGATCAGGTCGAGCAGCTCGCGCGCGCTCCGCTGCGTCCGCGTGAGCACGCCGTGCTGCTCCTCGTTGAGACCGCCGAAGGCGTCCTCGAGCAGCAGGTCCGTGTAGCCCATGATCACGTTGAGCGGGGTGCGCAGCTCGTGCGACATGGTGGCGACGAAGTCGGACTTGAGACGGCTCGCTTCGCGGCTGTCGTACACGAGCCGCACGGTCTCGAGCGCGATCGCCGCCTGGTTGGCGAGCCCGAGGGCGAGGGTGCTCTCCCGGTGCGTCGGACCCTCGCCTTCGCCCCAGACGAGCAGCACGACGCCGACCCGCTCGCCGGCCCGCTCCATCGGCACGCTCAGGTGGCGGCCGCCTCCCGACCCCGCGCCGGCGGCGTGCGCCAGGTGCAGCGCGAGCGTGGCGTCGTCCATCTCGAGCGCGCGCAGCCGCTCGGTCTGCTCCGGCGGCAGGCCCTGCACCATCCCGATGTGATAGAGACCGTCGTCCGGCTCGCGAACCGCGACGACGACCGCCGCCGCGCCCGTGAGCTCGAGCGCGCGCGAGGCGAACTCCGAGAGCAGGCTCGCCGGGTCGACCGCCAGGCTGAACTCCTGCCCGACGTTCAGCAGCGTGAGCGCGAGCGAGGCCGCCGTCCGCTCCTCCACGAGTAGGCGGAGGTTGTCGAGGGCCATGCCGCACTGCCGTGCGATCCCCTCCATCAGCGCCACCTGCCGGTCGCCGAAGCGACCGGCGGTCGTCACGCGCCGCGCGACCAGCATCCCGAAGGTCCGGCCGGCGTGCGTGAGCGGCGCGGCGATGAGCCGCCCTTCCTCCACGTCGCCGAAGCGCCACCCGTCGCCGGCGGCGAGGTTCACCGGCACGCCGCGCTCCGCCTCGGCGGCCGACATGCCCGCGTGCGCGACGCTGGCGAACGACTCCCGCTCCTCGTCCCAGCCCAGCATCGCGACGTCGTCGGCGGCGAGCAGCTCGCGCGCGAGCCGGCACACCGTGACGACGACCTCGCCCACGGGCGCCTCGTGCCCGATGTCGCGGGAGACGCGCAGGAGCGAGTGGACGCTCTCGGCCTCCTCGCGCAGCCGATCGACGAGGGCCACGCGCTCGATGGCCGCCGTCGTCTGCGCCGCGAGCAGCTCGCCGCGCACCTGCAAGAGGTCGAGGTCGCGACTCGTGCCGCCGTCGCCGCAGGTGAGCACGCCCACCAGACGACCCTTCCGCCCGACGAGCGGCAGCGCGAGCACCCGGTGGACGCCGCGCGCCGTCATGTCGTCGGAGATCCGCCACGGCTCGAGCGGTGAGCCCTGGGCCAGGATGACCCGGCACTCCCGGGCGGCGGCGGCGGTGGGCGAGGTTTCCTCGCCCACCTCGAGCGAGCGCATCACGATGTCGTCCGCCGCCGGGAAGACGGCGCGCGGCGAGAGCGTATCGCTTTCGAGCAGGCTGATGGCGGCGACGTCGCAGCCGAGGAGCCGGCGCGCGCGCTCGCACACCAGGTGGAGGGTCGCCGGCAGACCGTCCTGGTTGAGCGCCCCCAGCGTGAGCTCGGCGAGCGCGCGCAGGAACTCGGCCGTCTCGGCGGCGCGCACGACCTCCGCGCGCAGCTTCTCCTCTCGCTCGCGGACGCCCCGCATCACGATCGCGACCACGACCACGACCAGGAACAGCCCCGCGGCGCGGACGATCGGGTCCCGCGTCTCGGGGTCCGCCGTGAGCAGCGCGAGCGCGATGACCATCGCCGCGGCCGCGACGAACAGCATCACGCCGTTCGTGCTGCGTGACAGCGAGCCCGTCTCCCCCCCGACGCGGAGCGCGGCCCGGTCAGACGGAGCGATCACTCCCATCCGCCTCGAGCGGGCAGCCGCGCGCGGCCGCGAGCTGCTGGAGCGCCCGCCAGGCGAGCTTGCTCGGCTGCACGTGGCCGTTCTCCCACCGGCTCACGGTGGAGAACGTCACGCTGAGCGCCTGCGCGAGGCCCTCCTGGGTGAGACCCACGCGCCGGCGCCAGTTGCGGATCACCTGGGCGGCGTGGGGTGGGGGGCCGCTGAGCGGCGATGCGGTTTCGGCCTGCATGTGTGTCGCCTCTATGGCCTCAAGCAACGAGGGTGCCACAGAGCACCGGCCCGAGAAACACACGCCCCGCGGGGCCGCGATTCTGCGGCGAGCGTCACGCCAGGTGCCAGGTGTCCAAAGCGTGACGCTGGGCGCTTGCGGGGGCGGGAGGCCGCTGCTATCGCCCCGCCATGGCCTCGCCGCAGGAGATTCTGGAGCGGCTCCGGAAGATTCCGTATCCGGGGTACACGCGCGACATCGTCTCCTTCGGGCTCATCAAGGACATCGAGGTCTCCTCCACCGCGGTCACCGTCCAGCTCGCGCCCAGCACGGCGCAGGCGGACGTGCTGGCGCAGATCGCGCAGGCCGTGCGCGACGCCGTGGCGGCGATGCCCGGCGTCGACGTGCCGGTCGAGGTGGCGTCGAGCCCCGCCGCCGCCCGCCCCGCGGTCGCGCGCGGGCCCCAGCCCATCCCCGACGTCGAGCACATCGTCGCGGTGGCGAGCGGCAAGGGCGGCGTCGGCAAGTCCACCGTCGCGACCAACCTCGCGCTCGCGCTGGCGCAACTCCTGCCGCGGGTCGGGTTGCTCGACGCCGACGTCTACGGGCCGAGCGTCACGCTCATGCTGGGCGTCGAGGAGCGCGGCCGCCCGGGCGAGGGCCGCCGCCTGGTGCCCGCCGAGCGGCACGGCATCCGCGTCATCTCGATGGGGATGTTCCTCGGCGAGACGACGCCCGTCGTCTGGCGCGGGCCGATGGTGAGCAAGCTGATCACCGAGTTCGTCCGCAACGTCGACTGGGGACCGCTCGATGTCCTCGTCGTCGACCTCCCGCCCGGGACGGGCGACGTGCAGCTCACGCTGACCCAGCAGGTGCCGCTCTCCGGGGGCGTGATCGTCACCACGCCGCAGGACCTGGCGCTGGCCGACGTGCGCCGCGGCATCGCGATGTTCCAGCAGGTGAAGGCGCCGATCCTCGGGTTGATCGAGAACATGAGCACCCATATCTGCCCGGGCTGCGGCGCGGAGGCGCATCTCTTCGGCGACGGCGGCGGCGCCGCGATGGCCCGCGAAGCCGGCATCCCGCTCCTCGGCCAGATTCCCCTCGTGCGCGCCATCCGCGAAGCAGGCGACGCCGGCACGCCGATCGTCGCGGCACAGCCGAGCCACCCCCAGAGCCGCGCCTTCCGCGAGATCGCCGACCGCCTCCTCGTGCGCCTCGCCGCCGTCCCCCGCACCCCCGGGCTCGCGGTGATGTCGTAGCATGCGCGCCGTCCTGGCCCCGCTCGCCCTGGCCGCGATCTTCGCCGCGGCCTCGTCCGCCGGCGCCCACTGCCGGTGCCATCAAGCCCGCGTCCCGCGCTGCGCGGACCAGTCGGCGAAGCACCGCATCACGGTGAAGATCGACCTCGCCGTGGTGGACGGCACCGCCGAGGTGATCACGCAGTCGGGCCCGTACCGCGTGCCCGTCGCAGACCTCGACGGCAAGCTCGTGCTCTTCGTGTTCACCCCGCGCGGCGTCGTCATCAACGGCTTCGCCGACGACTTCGTCCCCGGCAGCGCCACCGCGGGGGTGATGCACGGCGCGACGGCGTCGGTCACCACGGGGCCCATCTTCGCGCCGGGCGAGTACGAGCTGGCGCTCTTCGTCGACGCCGTCCCCGGCGGCGGGCTCGGCCCCACGCGCGGCGACCTCGCCGCCTTCGACAACACCGTCTGCGACCCGACGGGCGTCACGGTGCGCGTTGCGGTCGGCTGCGAGGACGCGACCGTCACGCTCACCAACCGGCACTTCATCATCTTCTAATGATTCGACGCGTCCTACTCCTGGCCTTGCTCCTCCTCGCCGCGCGCGCCGACGCCGGCCCGCTCCGCTACTCCCAGCTCCCACCGCTGCCGCGCCCGCCGCGCGAAGCGGGCAACCCACCCACCCCCGCCCGCCGCGACCTCGGCGTGCAACTCTTCTTCGACGCGCGCCTCTCCGGCTCGGGCACGACGGCGTGCAACAACTGCCACGTCTACAACACGAACTTCCAGGACAACCTGGTGAAGCCGCGGCCCGACACCAGCCGGGGCACCGACTTCTTCACGCTGCCGTTCAACACCGAGTCGCTGCTGAACATCGTCTACCGGAAGCACTTCTTCCGCGACGGCCGCACCGACGACCTGGGCCACGGCTTCACCGAGCCCTGGATCGAGGACAACCAGCAGCTCGGGAAGACACGCGCCGCCGCGGCGACGCACCTCGCGTCGTTGCTCCGCGCCCGCCCGGGCTACGTGGCGCGCTTCCAGCGCGCGTTCCGCGCCGACATCGGGCAGGAGAGCGACGAGGCGGTGTTCGCCCTCGCCGGCAAGGCGCTGGCGGTGTTCGCGCGCGAGCTGGTCTCCCGGGAGACGCCCTTCGACCGCTGGAACACGCGCCGCGGTCACCTCGACGGCGCGGCCAAGCGCGGCGTCGCGCTGTTCGTCGGCAAGGGGCACTGCATCGCCTGCCACAACGGCCCGAACTTCAGCGACCAGCAGTTCCACAACGTGAGCACCTCGCCGCCCGGGCCCGACGGTCGGCGCGCCGACGAGGGCCGCGCGCGCGTCACCGGGCGCCCGGAAGACGGCGGCGCCTTCTTGACCCCGACGCTCCGCCAGGTCGTCATGACGTCGCCGTACTTCCACGACGGCTCGGCGCTCAGCCTGAAGGACGTCCTCGACCACCTGAGCGCCGGCGCGGGCGCGGACCCGAACCACGACCCCCTCGTCGGCCAGCCGATCGGCTTCACCGCGGGCGAGGAGGCGGACCTCTACGCCTTCATGAAGGCGCTGCGCGCGCCGGCGACGATCCCCCGCGGGCCGACGGGTCAGCTCTGCAACGACGCCGACGTCGCCGAGCTGCGCGCGCGGCTACCGTAGCGGCGCGGTCTGCTGCTCGCGGCGCGCGTCGCGGAGCCAGTGCCAGAGGACCACGACGACGCCGACCGTGATCGCGGAGTCGGCGACGTTGAAGGCGGGCCAGTGGAGGTCGCCGACGTGGAGGTCGAGGAAGTCGACGACCGCGCCGTAGCGAAGGCGGCAGATGGCGTTGCCGACCGCGCCACCGAGGATGCCGCCGAGCGCGGCGACCAGCGCCGGCTGGTCCGGGCTCGTGCCGCGCAGGAGCGACACGAAGGCGGCGACGGCGAGCACGCTCGCGACCAGGAAGACGCCCGCGCGCACCGCGCCCGGCCAGCCGGCGAAGAGGCCGAAGGCCGCGCCGGTGTTCCAGACGAAGGTGAGCGCGGCGAAGGGCGTCACGTCGTAGGACTGGTGGAGGGGGACGGCCCGCTGCACGATCGCCTTCGTCGCCTGGTCGGCGAGCAGCACGGAGAGCGCGACCGCGCTCGCGAGCCGCGTGCGGCGATCGTCGCGGAGGCTCACGCGAGCACGCTCGCGCAGCGCGTGCAGACCTCGGGGTTGCGCGCGTCCTCGCCCAGCGCGCGGATGTTCCAGCAGCGCGGGCACTTCTCGCCGGCGGCGCGCTCGACGCCCACCCGGAGCCCGGCCACGACCGGGCTCTCGGCGAGCCCGGCGCCGTCGCCCAGCTCGACGCCGGAGGTGAGGAAGAGCGTCGGCAGCTCGCCGGCGTGCGCGGCGAGCAGCGGCGCCAGCCCGTCGGACGCCGCGAGCACGACCCGCGCCTCCGACGACTGCTTCACGAGCCCGCGCTGGCGGACCTCCTCGATCGCCTTGGTCACCGCCGCCCGCACCGCGAGCAGCCGCTCGAAGCGCTCGGCGAGCGCGTCGTCGCGCCACGCGCCGGGCGGCGCGGGGAGACCGGCCAGGAAAACGCTCTCGCTCCGCCCGCCGCCCGGCATGTGGCCCCACGCCTCCTCGGCGGTGAAGGAGAGGACCGGGGCCATCAAGCGCACGAGCGTGTCGAGGATCGCGTGCAGCGCGGTCTGGGTGGCACGCCGCTCGGGGCCGTCGGCGCGCTCGCAGTAGAGGCGGTCCTTGCGGACGTCGAGGAAGAAGCTGCTGAGATCGACGCTGCAGAAGTTGTTGAGCGCGTGATAGATGACGTGGAACTCGTACGCGTCGTACGCCGCGCGCACGCGCTCGGCGAGGAGACTGGTCCGGTGGAGGACCCAGCGCTCGAGCTCGGGGAGCGCGTGCACGGGGACGGCGTCGCGCGCCGGGTCGTAGTCGTAGAGGTTCGAGAGCAGGAAGCGCGCCGTGTTGCGGAGCCGGCGGTACGCCTCGACGAGCTGCCCCACGATCTCCTCCGAGATGCGGACGTCCTCGCGGTAGTCCTCCGCCGCCACCCAGAGGCGGAGGATCTCCGCCCCGTGGCGCTTCACGACCTCCTCGGGCGCGATCACGTTGCGGAGCGACTTCGACATCTTGCGCCCGGCGCCGTCGAGCACGAAGCCGTGCGTGAGCACGATGTCGTAGGGGGCGCGGCCGGCGATCGCGACGCCGGTGAGGAGCGAGCTCTGGAACCAGCCGCGGTGCTGGTCGCTGCCCTCGAGGTAGAGGTCCGCGCGTCCGAGCTCGGGCCGCGTCTCCACCACGGCCTTCCAGCTCGCGCCCGAGTCGAACCAGACGTCGAGGATGTCGGTCTCGGGCCGGAACGCGGTGCCGCCGCACTTCGCGCAGCGCGTGCCGGGCGGGGCGAGGTCGGCGGCGGCGTGCGTGAACCAGGCGTCGGCGCTCTCGCGCTCGAAGAGGCGCGCCACGTGCTCGCAGAGCGCTTCACCGAAGAGCACCTCGCCGCAGCCTTCGCAGTAGAGCGCCACCACGGGCACGCCCCACGCCCGCTGACGCGAGATGCACCAGTCGGGACGGGTCGCGATCATGTTGTGGATGCGCTCGCGACCCCAGGCCGGGATCCAGCGCACGCGGTCGATCTCGGCCAGGGCGCGGGCGCGGAGCTCGGCGCGCTCCATAGCGATGAACCACTGCTCGGTGGCGCGGAAGACGATCGGGTTCTTGCAGCGCCAGCAGTGCGGGTAGCTGTGGACGTAGGACTCGGCGGCCAGGAGCGCGCCGGCCGCGCGGAGATGCTCGACGATCTTCGGGTCGGCGTCGAAGACGCGCTGGCCCTGCCACTCGGGCACCTCGGCGGTGAAGCGGCCGCGGTCGTCGACGGGTGCGAGCACCTCGAGGCCGTAGCGGACGCCGGTCTCGAAGTCGTCCTGCCCGTGCCCCGGCGCGGTATGGACCAGGCCCGTGCCGCTCTCGAGCGTGACGTAGCCGGCGAGGACGACGGGCACGATGCGCTCGAGCCACGGGTGGCGGCAGCGCGCGCCCTCCAGCTCACGCCCCTTGAAGCGACGCAGCTCGCGCGGCGGCGCTTCGAGGCCGAGCGCCTTGGCGAGCGCGGGCACGAGCGCGGCCGCGACGACGAGGATGCGGTCGCCCGCCTGGACCGCGACGTACTCGTGCCCGGGATGGACGGCGACGGCGAGGCTCGCCGGCAGCGTCCAGGGCGTCGTCGTCCAGGCCGCGGCGGCGACGCCGTCGAGGCCCGCCAGCGCCGGTGGGAGCGGGGCAATGAACGGGTAGGCGACGTACACCGACGGCGAGGTCACGTCGGCGTACTCCACCTCGGCCTCGGCCAGCGCCGTCACGCACGACGCGCACCAGTGCACCGGCTTCTTGCCCCGGTAGACGAGGCCGGCCGCCATGCACTTGCCGAGGACGCGCACCTCGTCCGCCTCGTAGGCGGGGTCCATGGTGAGATACGGATGCTCCCAGTCGCCCAGAATCCCGAGGCGCTGGAACTCGCTGCGCTGGACGTCGACGAAGCGCGCGGCGTACTCCCGGCAGCGCCGGCGCACCTCGGCCTTCGGCATGGCGTCCTTCTTGGCGCGACCGAGCGAGCGCTCGACTTCGTGCTCGATCGGCAGGCCGTGGCAATCCCAGCCGGGGACGTAGGGCGACTCGAAGCCCGCCATCGCGCGGTGCTTCACGATGACGTCCTTCAGGACCTTGTTGAGCGTGTGACCGAGGTGGATGTTCCCGTTGGCGTAGGGTGGGCCGTCGTGGAGGACGAAGCGCGGGCGGCCCGCGTTGGCGGCGAGGAGACGCTCGTGGAGGCGCGTCGCCTGCCAGCGCGCGACGAGCTCGGGCTCCCGCTGCGCGAGGTTGGCGCGCATGGGAAAGTCGGTGCGCGGAAGGTTGAGCGTGCTTTTGAAGTCGGTGCTCACGGCGGGCCGTCTCGCCCGGCCAGGCTTACCAGCGGGTCAGCGCGACTTCAAAGGGGCGCGCGCGGCGCGAAGGCCACGAGCGTGCGTTCGACGGCGGCGGCGCGGGATTCGCCGACGGGGTTCGGGAAGACGATCGCGAGCGTGGCGCCGGCCATGCGGTAGGCGCGCAGGCGCTCGCGGCAGTGAGCCGGGTCGCCGACCAGCGTGACCGCGTCGGCCATCTCGTCGCTGACCGCGGCCTCGGCGGCGGCGACGTCCTTGCGCTTCCAGGCGGCGCGCACGGCGCCGACTTCGTCTCGGAAGCCGCAATCGGCGAGCATGTTGCCGTAGAATGGAAGGTTGGCGTAGCGCGCGAGCATGCGCTTCGACTCGTGTAGGGCGGCGGCGCGGTCGTCGGAGAGGTAGCAGGTCGTGAAGTGACAGACCTCGAGATCCTCGACCGTGCGGCCCGCCCGCTCGGCGCCGTGGCGGAGCGCGTTCATGGCGCGCGGGTAGCGCGCGAGCGGGAAGAGGTTGTAGATGGCGCCGTCGGCCAGCTCGCCGGCCAGCTGGATCATTTTGGGCGCGAGCGCGGCGGCGAGCACGCGCGGCGGGACGGCCGGGCGCGGCTGGTGCGGGCCCTTGGTCCACGCGGCGCGCAGCGTGCCGATGACGTCCCGGATCTTCGCGAGGGGGTCGCCCATGTCGATCCCCAGCGACGCGTTCACCACGCGATGCCCGACGCCGATGCCGAGCAGCAGCCGTCCGCCGGAGAACTCCTGCACCGCCGCGGCCTGCTGCGCGAGGAGCGTCGGGTGGCGGAGGTAGACGTTGGTGATCGCCGTGCCGACGCGGAGCCGCGAGGTCGCGAGCGCCACCGCCTCGGCGTACGCCAGGGAGTCGTTGTACGACTCGGGGACGAAGACCGCCTCGTAGCCGAGCGTCTCAGCACGTCGCGACCAGGCGACGAGGTCGCGGGGTGACGCGTCGCGCAGCGGCGAGAAGGCGAGCGCGATCCGCTCCATGCGCGAGCCTTAGACCAGATCGCGGCCCGGCGAAAGCTTCGTCTTGCCGCCCGCCCGCCGCTCCGATACATCTGAAGCGTGGCCAAGCGGATGCTCCTCCACTTCCAGAAGGGCGCCTACCCCGCCTACGAGAAGGCGGACGAGCAGGGCATGCCGCAGCACTGCGCCCTCGGCATCCCCTGGGTGAACGAGGACACGCAGCGCACGCTCGCCAAGCTGCACATCCCGCGCACCGACCCGTGGGGCCGCCCGCTGCCCGACCCCGACGACCCGAAGGCGCGCTAGAACGCCGAGCCGCCCTCGGGCGCGATCGCGACCCCGAGGCCGTCGACGATCACGGGCACGACGCGCCGTCCGCCCGTGAGCTTGAGCAGCTCGGGGATGCGGTCGGGGCGTGCGCTCACGTCGATCTCGGTGAACCCGACGCCGCGCTCATGGAGCGCCGTGCGCTTGGCGTCGCAGAACGCGCAGCCGGCCTTCGTGTAGAGTGTGACCGGACCGAGCCGATGCCGTCGCGGGAGCAACGGGTCGCCCGCGCTCACGGCGCCTCGGTGCCCGCGAGCAGCGTCGCCGCGGCGCTGAACATGCCGCCGAGACCGTGGCAGACGGCGATCCTGGCGTCCTTCACCTGGCGCGGGCCGCACTCGCCGCGGAGCTGGCGCACCGCCTCGACCAGCGCGAACATGCCGTACATGCCGCTGTGGGTGTACGAGAGCCCGCCGCCGTTGGTGTTCATCGGGAAGTCGCCGCCGGGCGCGGTGCGGCCACCCGACACGAAGGCACCGCCCTCGCCCTCCTTGCAGAAGCCCGTCGCCTCGAGGCCCATGATCGGCACGATGGTGAAGGCGTCGTAGAACTCCGCCACGTCGACGTCGGCGTGCGTCACGCCCGCCATGGCGAAGGCGCGCTCGGCGGACATGCGCGCCGCTTCCCAGCGCGCGAAGTCGGGCATCTGGCTCACCATGACGTGGGTCGACGCCTCGCCCGTGCCGAGGACGTAGACGGGCTTCTGCCTCAGGTCCCTCGCGCGCTCCGCCGACGTCACCACCACGGCACCGCCCGCGTCCGTCACCAGGCAGCAGTCGAGCAGGTGGAGCGGCCACGAGATCATGCGCGAGGCGAGCACGTCGGCGACGGTGAGCGGGTCGCGCATCGCCGCGCGCGGGTTCAACTGCGCCCACTTGCGGGTCGCGACCGCCAGCTCGGCGAGCTGCTCGCTGGTCGTCCCGAACTCGTGCATGTGGCGTGCGGCCGCGAGCGCGTAGCCGGTGGGCGGGCCGGCGAGCCCGAAGGGCGCCTCGAACTGCAGGCGGGTCGAGTCGGGGCCGAAGCGCGTGCCCGGCATCCCGACCCGAGACGCCCCGCTCTCGCCGTGGGTGATGAGGGCCACCTCGCAGACGCCCGCTTCGATCGCCGCCATCGCGTGCTGGACGTGGGCGATGAACGAGCAGCCGCCGATCTGCGTGCCGTCGACGTAGCGCGGCCGGATGCCCATGTACTCGGCGGTCTCGGAGGCCATCCAGAGGCCGGCGCTGAACACCGCGTCGACGTCGTCCTTGACGAGGCCGGCGTCCGCCAGCGCGTTGCGCGCCGACTCGGCGTGCAGCGCGAAGGCGGACTTGTGGGGCAGCTTCCCCATCTCGTCCGACTCGCCGGCGCCGACGATCGCGACCCGACCCCGCATGCGGCGCAGCTCGCGGCTCATGCGCCGCCCGCGGGCCGGAAGTGCGGCAGCGCGACCTCGGCGGTGACGTCGGCGAACGTCACCTCGACCGGCATGCCGATGCGAACCGACGCCGGGTCGGGCGTGACGCCGACCAGGTTGGTCATCATGCGCGGGCCCTCGTCCAGCTCGACGACGGCCAGCACGTAGGGCGGACCGAGCGGGAAGCCGCGCGCGCCCCGGTGCACCACCGTGAAGGTGTGGAGCCGTCCGCGGCCGCTCACCCGCCGCCAGTCGAGGTCGCCCGACAGGCAGAAGGGGCACGCCGCGCGCGGGTAGTAGTGGAACTTCCCGCACCGCCGGCAGCACGGCAGCGTGAGCTCGTGGCGGCGCGCGGCGTCCCAGAACGGACGGCTCTCGGGTGTCGGGACGGGGAGCGGGGCGGCGTAGTCGGACATGCGATGGACTTCGCGACCCCGGCTCTATAAGTTCCGCTCTTCGGTCGGGTCAAGCCTGATGCGAAGCACCACCGCCGCGCTCGTCCTCGCCCTGGTACTTCCCGCCGCCGCGGCGGACACGCCGATCGGCTGGGAGGACGCCGAGAAGCACGTCGGCGAGGAGGCGACGGTCGAGGGTCGCATCCTCGGCATCCACTGCTCCCCGCTCTCCTGCCTGCTCGCCTTCGAGCCCACCTTCAACCGCTTCACCGCGGTGATCCAGGCGGAGAGCTTCGGCGCCTTTCCGCCCGAGGACCAGCTCCGGAGCCGCTACGAGGGCCGGCGCGCGCGCGTCCACGGCACCATTCGCGAGCGCGACAAGAAGCCCGAGATCGTGCTCGCGAAGCCGGAGGATCTGGCGCTCGCCCAGAGCCCGCGCGAGAAGGAGCGCGACACCGAGCGCGCCGCGCAGGCGCAAGCCGAGGTCATGGAGCGCCTCGCCGACGTCCTGGAGCGCGTCGAGGCGCTCACCGAGCGCATGGCCACGACGCAGGAGCGCATGGACGCGGTCCTCGCCCAGCTCGAGCAACGCACCGCCGACCTCGCCGGCGCGCAACCACCGCCACCCCCCCTGGCCCCCGAGCAGCCGGAGCGCCACGCCTACGAAACCCTCCGCTCCCTGAAGCGCGGCATGAGCCGCCAAGACGTCCAGCGCCTCGCCGGCGCCCCTCTCTACGTGGAGCAGAGCCCGAACGGCAGCTCGACGTGGTACTACTCGTACGGCCGCAGCGTGACCTTCAACGCCCGCGGCCGCGCCGAAGCACTGGCCGGCTTCTGATCGAGTAGCCACGGCGGCGGGGCGCCGCCTCAGAGCCGGCCGCGGATCCGATCGACGAGCGCGGGCAGAAGCTCACCCGCCCGCCCCCGCAACGCATGCCGGCAGAGCGCCGTGATCTCCGACTCGTACGGGTTCACCTCGATCAGGTCGCCGCCGCGCTGCTGGATGGTGATCGGGAAGTGCGCCGCCGGGTACACGGTCGCCGAGGTGCCGGCGACGATCATGCAGTCGGCGCGCTCCGCTTCCTCGAAGCAGTGCTCGAGGACGTCGGGCGGGATCGGCTCGCCGAAGGAGACGGTGTCGCTCTTCAGGATGCCGTGGCAGCGCGGGCAGCGCGGCGGCAGCTCGGCGAAGTCGATCGACTCGCGCGGGTAGCGCGTGACGCACTCGATGCACCGGATGAGGGTCGCGTTGCCGTGGATCTCGAGCAGGCGACGGGTGCCGGCGGCGCGGTGGAGGTTGTCGACGTTCTGGGTGATGGTGCACTTGAGGACGCCGATCTCCTCCAGCGCGACGAGGGCTTCGTGCCCCGGGTTCGGCTCCGCGGCGGCCAGCGCCTCCCACAGCTCGCGCATGGGCCCCTTGGGATCGAGCCGGTCCTCCCAGGCCTTGCGGGGATCCCGCAGGAAGCGCTGATAGCCGTCCATGGGCGGCTCGCCGTGCCTGGTCCACAGGCCCCCCGGCCCGCGAAAGGGCGGGATGCCGCTCTCGACCGACAGACCGGCGCCGGTGAGCGCGATCACGTAGCGGGCCCGGGCCACGCAGCCGGCGGCCTGGTCGAGCAGGTCGGCTTCCCGCGCGTCCATGGTAGAGCACAGAAATGTCGCGCCGGCCGGGGCTCGTGTCAACGAGGCCTCGTATCCTGACGCGCTTCGGCTTGTCGGCGGGGGGTGGGGTGGGTTAGAGCCCGCGGCTCATGGTCGACGCCGACGACGTGGTGAAGGTGGCGAACGTGCACATCATCCGCGACACCGACGTGGCGCTCCTCTGCCGCATCGGCGGTGTCGTCCGCTTCATCCCCCAGAACGAGCTCCGCCCCGGCAGCGTCGCCCACGCCGGAGACGAAGGAGACCTCGTGATCACGCGCCGGCTCGCCGTCGAGCTCGGCCTCATCTAGCAGGCCCGCGCGCTCGCCGTCGCGGACGGTTGACAGGACGGAGCGCGCCGGTATTGCCTAGGCGCATGCCCCCCTCGGGCCTTCCCGTGGCAGGCGTGATCGTGGCCGGAGGCCGCGCTTCGCGCATGGGCGGCCGCGACAAGGCTTTCGCGGCGGTCGACGGCGAGCCGATCGTCGTCCGCACCGTGCGGCTCTTGCAGCGTTTGTTTCCGCAGGTGATCGTGGCCACCAACCGTGCCGAGCGGTTTCGCGGGCTCGGCGTCGAGACGGTGGCGGACGTCTTCCCCGGGTGCGGGCCGCTGGCGGGCATTCACGCGGCGCTGCGGGCGTGTCGGCATCCGTGGGCGTTCGTGGTCGCGTGCGACATGCCGCGGCTCGACGCCGACGCCATTCGCTTCCTGGTCGCGCGCGCGGAGCGGGCGGACGCGGTCGTGCCGCGCTGGGAGAACGATATCGAGCCGCTGCACGCCGTGTACGCGGCGCGCTGCCTCCCCGCAATGGAGGCCGCGCTGCGCACCGGCCGCTACGCGCTCCGCGAGTTCCTCGCCGGCATCGACGTCGACTACGTCGCGGAGCGCGAGCTGCGCGCCGTCGGTGGTGCGGCACGCAGCCTGACGAACGTGAACACGCCCGAGGAGCTGGCCGCCGTCGGCGGCCGCTTCGCCGAGGAGTGCGAGGGCTGAGCGAGCTGGTCGACGTCGTCGACGACGACGGCCGCGTCGTCGGTACGGTCACCCGGCGCGAGATGCGCGCGCGTCGGCTCCCGCACCGCAGCGTCTACGTGCTCGTCTTCAACGGGTACGGCGAGCTCTTCGTCCACCTCCGCACCGCCACCAAGGACGTCTTCCCCTCGCACTGGGACCCCGCCGTCGGCGGCGTGCTGCTCGCCGGCGAGGCGTTCGACGCGGGCGCGCGGCGGGAAGCGGAGGAGGAGCTGGGGGTGACGGTCGTGCCCACACCGCTCTTCCCGGTCCGCTACGCCGACGCGACCACCGTCGTGCACGGCATGGCGTACCGGGCACGGCACGACGGGCCCTTTCGCCTCCAGGTCGAGGAGATCGTACGGGGTGAGTTCCTCGCCCTCGAGGCGGTGGCGGCACGCGCCGCGCGCGAGCCGTTCTGCCCGGACGGGCTCGCGGTGCTGGCCGAGTACCGCCGGCGGCGCGGGACCTAGAGCCGGATCAGGAGACGCTGCCCGGGCTGGAGGGCGGCGGAGCGGAGACCGTTGGTCACGCGCAGCGTCCCGAGCGAGACGCCGTGACGCCTGGCGAGGCCGGAGAGCGTGTCGCCGGGCTTCACCCGGTACTCGACGACGCGTTGGCGCGGGAGATCCGGGAAGTAGGCTCGCGGATGGCGCATCACGTGGAGCGCGGCGAGGAACTGCGCGTAGTAGCTGCGCGTCGCGAAGCCGAAGCCGTCGCCGTGGTAGTGCGTGACGATGAGCCCGAGGTCGTCCGAGCCGAGCGCGCGGCGCGCGCGCGCGACACCCGCGGGCCCGCGGTTGTACGCGCTCAGCGCGAGGGGCCAGCTCGGGAAGGCGTCGCGCAGCGTGCGGAGGTAGCGCGCGGCGGCTTCGCTCGCGCGCGCAGGGTCGCGTCGCTCGTCGACCGAGCCGGCCACGCGGAGATTGCCGCGGGCCGCCCCGCGCGTCAGTTGCCAGAGACCGACGGCGTCCGCCTCGGAGACCGCGCCGGGCAGGTAGGAGGACTCGATCAGCGGAAGCGCGGCGAGCTCGTGCGGCAGCCCCTCGGCGGCGAGCGCTTGCTCGACCACCGGACGGTAGAGCCGCTGCGCGGCGAGCGCGCCGGCGAACGCCTCGCGCAGCCCGCGCTGGAGGCGCAGCCGCCCGGGCCCCGTGGTGTCCGCCGGCAACGGCGCCTCGTCGAGGAAAAGCGCGCGGCGCACGCCGTCGGGGGCGAGGAGCGTCGCGAGCGTCAGCCGGTCGCCGACCCGCTGCACCTCGCTCGCCACGCGCACCGGATCGGCGCCGTGGACCACGCCGTAGACGACGCCGGGGAGGAAGCGGTCGTGGAGCACCACGTCGTCGGTCGACCAGCGGGTGAACACGTCGACCCAGAAGCGGACCGCGGGCGCCAGCGCGGGTGGCGTCGGGAAGTCGCGCTCGGCGGCGCGCGCCCCGCGCCCCGGGACGAGGACGAGCGCGACCAGGAGCGCCGCGCGCACGAAGAGCAACTGTGGCCTGGCCCGCCCACCCCTCCGCCGCCCCCCATGCCGGTCTGACGCCTGCACTGCGTGACCTCCGGGAGTCGAGCGTTCGGAGCGCGGTTGATACGCCATCGAGGCGCGATTGGCAATCGCGCAGCCCCGGCGGCGGCATCCTTGACACCCAGCAAATCGCTTTCTTATAAAGCCGCGGCCCCACACTACGCCCTGATTCCTAGCCCTGGGTTCGCTTGGCTCGACGGCATGGCGCCGGCGACGGAAAGCGGAGGCCGATGATGATGACGGCGAAGAGGCTGATCGGGCTCTCCATCGTCGCCGCGCTCGCGGCGGCCTTCGCGGTGACGCGGGCTGGTGCCGTCACGCTCGACGACCGGGGCGAGATGCGGCTCGGGCTGCGTGCGTACACCGCGGCGCGCATCGGGACCGAGAAGATGGGCGGCGAGAGCGATCCGCTCAGCTTCCCCCGCTCGCCTGCCGGCCACCTCCGCCAGCATCGCTACTTCCTCGAGCTGAAGCTCGACCACGACCTCCGCCGGCTCGCCAAGACGAGCTGGGGCCTCGCGGCGCTCTTCCGCTGGCTCGACCCGAGCTCGCTCCGCTACGCCCTCCAGTACCGCGGCGAGGGCGAGGGTCTCTACGACTACGGCCCGCACGAGTTCACCGACCAGTTCACCGAGGCGAAGAAGGTCCGGCTCGACGTCCCGGACATCAAGGGGCTCTCGAGCCCGATTCTTCCCGACCAGTACATCCACCAGCGCGTCAATCACCTCCGCAACAACGCGCGCATGCGTCACCGCTTCTTCATCGGCTACTTCGACTACGAGCAGGGCCCGGTCTTCGTCCGCGTCGGCCGCCAGGTGCTGGCGTGGGGCGAGACCGACCAGTTCCGCCTGCTCGACAACATCAACCCGCTCGACCAGGGCTTCGGAGGTTTCTTCATCCCGCTCGACGAGCGCCGCGTGCCGCTCGACATGCTGCGCACGAGCTACCACTTCGCGTCGATCGGACCGGTCACCGACGCCTACCTCGAGGGCTTCGGCGCCATGGGCAACCGGGTCTCCGTCAACCCCGGCGTCCCGCAGGGATCACCGTGGGAGCCGGGCGGCTTGAGCTTCCCGAACCCGGCCGTTCGCTTCCGCATCAAGCAGTATCCACCCGAGGACTTCCGGTTCGGCGCCCGCTTCGTCTTCAACTACCGCGACGTCACCTACTCGCTCGCGCACTACTACACGCGCCTCGACACGCCGGGCGTCCGCTTCCGGATCCCGGGCGCGTTCAAGGGGATCAACACGCCGCGCTTCGGGAACGAGATCATCGCCGACGTCATCACCCCGCGGGTGCCGATCTCCGGCGGCTCGCTCACCTTCCCGGTGCCGAGCTGGTACACCATCGTCCGCTCCGAGGCGGCGTTCATCCAGCGCGAGCCGCTGAACCGCGCGGGGCGCGGCAGCGACGCCGAGTCGATCTACGGGCCCGGCACGAAGCAGTTCAACAAGCTGCTCCAGCAGAAGAACACGGAGGGCGGCCTCGACCCGTTCCTCTATCCCAGCTTCTTCGACCTGGCCCGCAAGAAGCCCATCCAGGGCACGCTCCTGCGGCGCGACACCTTCAACTGGGCCACGGGCCTCGACGTCAACCGCTTCGTGCGCTGGATCAACCCGACGCAGACCCTCTTCTTCTCGACCCAGCTCTTCTACAAGCACGTCTTCAACTCGCCCGGCGACCTGATCCTGCCCGTCGTGCACCACGACTTCGCGCTGAGCACCCAGATCCCGATCGCCGGCACGGGCTGCGGCGGCGCCGCGAAGCGCCCGTGTGAGGTCCGGCCGCGGTTCCTGCACCTGAACGACGACCAGTTCCTCCAGACGCTGCTGGCCAGCACCTCGTACTACGGCGGGCGCGTGCAGCCGCAGTTCGTCGTCGCCTACGACTGGCAGGGCGTCGTCCTCACGCAACCCGGCGTGACGCTCGTCCGCGACCCGTTCCGTCTGGTCTTCGACTACACGCGGATCGACGGGGCCGCGTCGGGGCAGATCGGCGCGCTCCGCGACCGCGACAACGTGCGCTTCCAGGCGGAGTACGTCTTCTGATCCTGCGCGTCGCCAGCATCGTGATGGTCGTCTGCATGCTGGCGGGATGCGCCGGCAGCGGGAGCGGCGGGGGCGGGGGCACGAAGAAGCCGACCAAGCCGACGGGGGCGTGCAAGCCACCGAAGACGCCGTCGGTCACGCTCTCCGGGAACATCCAGCCGATCTTCAACAAGAGCTGCGCGCTCGCCGGCTGCCATCTGGGCGCCTCCTCGATCAACGGGCAGGACCTGTCCACGGGGAACGCCAGGAAGTCGTCGGTCAACGTGCCCGTGGTCCAGAAGCAAGGCTTCAAGCGGATCGTTCCCGGCAAGCCGAACGACAGCTACCTCTACCTGAAGCTGATCGGCGACCCGAGCATCTCCGGCGTGCTCATGCCGCAGGGGTGCCCGGGCGCGCCCCTCGCCGGCGCGGCGTGCCTGACCGCCGACGAGATCGCCGCGATCCGCGCTTGGATAGTCGAGTGTGCACTCGACAACTAGATGCCCGGCGCTTTCGCCGGCCGAACGGTCGCCATTGCCCGCTGATCGGCTCCGGGGGTCGTTGACACCTCGATCGTCGCCCGGCTAAACGCGGCGAGTGAATGCTCGTTCACGCGACGACCAAGCGGCCTGACATCGAGCGGGCCGCGCTCCGGCTGTTCGTCACCCGGGGCCTGCGCGGCACGACCGTACGCGACATCGCGGCCCGGGCCGGCGTCGCGGAAGGCACCCTCTACCGACACTGGCGCAGCAAGCGCGACCTCGCACGGTCGATCTACCGGGACTGCGCCGAGACCGTCGCCCAGGACGTGCGCCGGGCCGCCGCCGGCGGGCGAACCGCGACGGACAAGCTGACGGCCGCCATCGGGGCGCTCTTTCGCTCCGCGCGGGACGAGACGCTGCTCTACGAGATGCTCATCCTGCCGCCCAGCCGCGACACGCACGACTTCATCACCAAGACCACGAGCCCCGTCGACGTGCTCACCGAGATCGTCGCGGAGGGGCAGCGCCGCCACGAGTTCACCGCCGACCTCGACCCGCGCCTCGCGGGCGAGTGCATCGTGGGCGCCGTGAACCGCGTCGCAATCTCGCGACGGCTCGGGCGCCTGCCGCGGCGCCTCACCCACTACGAACGCAAGGTCTCCGCCGTCGTGCTCGCCAGCCTGGCGCCGCCGCGCCGCCGGAGGATGTCCGCATGAGGATCACGCCCGCGCTCCTCGCCCTCGCGCTCGCCGCGCCCGCCCTCGGCGCGGACAGCGGCCGGCCGGTCGGTCCCGGCGAGGTGCGCCAGGGGCTCTTCGGCGCCTGCTACGCCGGCGAGCGCGACGGCTGGGTCGTGGGCGAGCTCGGCCGTGTCTTCCACACCGCCGACGGCGGCGCCACCTGGTACCGGCAGGAGGTCGCCACCAAGCGGCCGTTCCTCGCGGTCGCATGCGTCGACGCGGAGACCGCGTGGATCGCCGGCAAGGAAGGGATCGTGTACCGCACGACGGACGCCGGGCGCACCTGGACGCTCGTCCCCACGGGGTCGAACCGACACGTCTTCACCCTCCAGTTCGCGACCCCGCAGCGCGGGCACGGCGCCGGCGACTTCGGGACCATGGTCCACACCGAGGACGGGGGAAAGACCTGGACCACGCAGACCGTGCCGCCCGACGTGCAGCTCCCCGAGAGCGCGCTCGACACGGGCGTCGATCCCGGCGACGTCAACCTCTACGCCCTCTCGTTCGGTGACCCCGACCACGCCTGGCTGGTCGGCGAGTTCGGCACCGTGCTCGCCAGCGCGGACGGCGGGCGGACGTGGAAGCAGCAGCACTCGCCCGTCGAGTCCACCCTCTTCGGCGTCCACTTCGTGGACGCGCAGCGCGGCTGGGCGGTGGGCATCGACTCCGTCATCCTGCGCACCGAGGACGGCGGCGCGTCCTGGCGGGCGCAGCCGCCGCCGGTCGCGCAGCGGTCCTTCTACGACGTGTTCGTCGCCGGCGAGCAGGGCTGGATCGTGGGCAACGCGGGGACGGCGGTGAAGAGCGTCGACGGCGGCGCCACCTGGCAGACCTATCCGCTGCCGATCGAGCTGGCCGCGAACTGGATCCGGTCGGTGTGGTTGCTGCCGAGCGGCCGCGGGATCGCGGTGGGGGCCGAGGGCCTCGCCTTCCGGGTGAAGGACGGTGGACTCGAGCGCATCATCGGCGAGAGGTCGTCATGATCCCGAAGCGCTTGGTCGAAGCCTATCTCCGCTTCCTGCTGCGAAATCGCCTCGCCGTCGCGATCGCCATCGCGATCATGACGGTCTTCTTCGCGTACGAGACGACGCACGTGAAGATCGACCTCCAGTTCCTCGACTTCTACCCCGGGCCGCTGAAGCTCACCATCCTCGGCAAGGAGGTCACGGTCCGCGAGGGGCATCCGTACATCAAGATCTACAACGACTTCCGGAAGATGTTCGGCAGCGCGAACGTCCTCCAGGTCATCATCGAGACGCAGCACGGCGACATCTACAACCCGACGACGCTCCAGAAGATCGACCAGGTCACGAAGGCGATCGTCGAGACCAAGGGCGTCGTGCCGTACCAGATCCTGTCCATCGCGCACGCCAAGATGAAGAGCATCACGACCTACGGCGGTGCGATCCAGATCCGCGAGGTGTTCTTCCCCGGCGTGCCGCAGACCCAGGAGGACGCCGACCGCGTCAAGTTCGCCGTCTACTCCACCAGGGGGATCCGCGGCCTCTACGTCTCGCAGGACGACACGGCGGCCATGGTCACCGCCGGCTTCTGGGAGGAGCAGCTCGACTTCAACTACCTCTACGACCGCATGCAAGAGATCAAGGCGATGGTGGAGGACGACAACCACAAGGTCTACATCACGGGTATCCCGTGGCTGTACACCGCCGTCCTCCGCTACGTCCCCGAGGTGGCCGACGTCTTCATGGTCACGCTCGCCGCCCTGACCTTCCTCCTCTGGAACTACTTCCGCACCTGGACGGGCATCTGGGTGCCCGTCTTCTCGGGGCTCCTCTCGAGCGTCTGGGCCCTCGGCATGGGCCCGCTCCTCGGTCTCAACCTCGACCCGCTCGTGCTCGTCGTGCCGATCTTCCTCTCGGCGCGCGCGCTCTCGCACTCGGTGCAGTCGATGGACCGCTATCACGAGGAGTACCACAAGCATCACGACAAGCACCTCGCGATCGTCGAGTCGTACTCGCACCTCTTCCCGCCGGCGATCGCGTCGATCCTCGCCGACGGCCTCGGCATCCTCGTCGTCGCCGTCGCGCCGATCCCGCTCATCCAGAAGATCGCGGTCTTCTCGAGCTTCTGGGTGGTGTCGATCTTCATCAGCGTCGTCACCCTCCACCCGATCATCCTCTCGGTCATCAACCCGCCCGGGACCCACGAGCGTCGCTACCCGCAGTGGGCGCGCTTGTCCGGCCACGGGCTGCTCGTCCTGGTCGGGCTGGCGTTCGGGTTGCAGGGGCTGTGGCTGGCGTACGGCCTGCTCGGCACCACGAAGCTCCTCGTGACGCTCGCCATCGCCGCCACCCTCTACCGCTGGCACCAGCAGATCTACGAGGGCGTCACGCGGATCGTGATCGAGGCCAGCGCGGGGCGGCGCCGGTGGCTCGTCGCGGGCATCTCCGTCGCGCTGTTCGTCATCTGCCCGATCTGGGGCTGGCGCCTGAAGGTCGGCGACATGACGCCCGGCGCGGCGCTCCTCTTCCCGAGCCACCCCTACAACGTCGCGTACGCGAAGCTGAACGAGAAGTTCCTCGGCGCGAGCCAGCTCGTCATCATCGCCGACACCGGCAAGGAAGGCGGCATGAAGGACGTCGCGCCGCTCACCACCATGGAGGAGTTCGCCGACGCGATGGAGACCGTGCCGGGCGCCGGCGCTTCGGTGACCGTCATCGACATCGTGAAGCAGCTCGCCCGCCTCTTCCACGAAGGCGAGCCCAAGTGGGGCTTCGTGCCCGACAAGCAGAAGTACATCGCCGAGCTGTTCTTCCAGTTCACGCAGTCCGGCTCCGCCGGCGACCTCGACCGCTTCCTGTCCCAGGACATGCGCTACGGGACCATCATCACGCTCTTCCACGGCTACTCCCATGACCTCATCATGAACGCGATCGACACCGGCAAGCGCTGGGCCCTCGAGCACGGCGGCGACCAGGTGCAGTTCCTGTTCGCCGGCGGCCTCTTCGGCGTGCTCGCCGCGGTGAACGAGGCGGTCGAGAACTCCTACTGGACGGCGCTCGCGCTCGTCATGCTGGCCGTCGCGTCGTGTCTCTACTTCACCTACGGCTCGCTGGTCGCGGTCGCGATCCTCATGGTACCCGTGATCCTCTCGCAGCTCGCCGCCGAGGCGTTCATGTACATCTGGCGGATCGACCTCAACGTGAACTCGCTGCCCATCGCGGCGGCCGGCGCCGGCGTCGGCGTGGACTACGGCATCTACCACTTCAGCCGCATGATCGACGCCTTCGACGAGGGCCGGAACCTCGAGGAGGCCGTCGACTACGCCACCGCGACCACCGGCAAGGCGATCATCTTCACCGCCACGACGATGGTCGCCGGCACGATCTTCTGGTGGTTCTCGAACCTGAAGTTCCAGGCCGAGATGGGCTTCCTCCTCGCCCTGCTGATGGTGTTCAACACCATCGGCGGCCTGGTCATCGTGCCCGCCTGGATGAAGATCATCCGGCCCCGGTTCCTCCTGAAGCGCCGCGCGACGGCGGACGATCGCCCGCCGGTGCGTTTGGCCGTCGGGTGATCGAGGCCCGGCAGCTCACCAAGCGCTTCCGCGGCCACACCGCGATCGAGAACGTCTCCCTCGCGGTCGCGCGCGGCGAGATCGTGGGCTTCCTCGGCCCGAACGGCGCCGGCAAGACGACGACGCTCCGCATCCTGGCCGGCGTCTTCCCCCCGACCGCCGGCAGCGCGACGATCGACGGCTTCGACGTCGGGCGCGCACCGCTCGAGGCCCGTCGCCGCCTGGGCTACGCCCCCGAGCGGCCGGCGCTCCACCTCGAGATGACGGTCTGGGGCTTCCTCGACTTCGTGGCCGCGATGAAGGACGTCGGCCCGCGCGCCGCGCGACGGGCCCCGATCGAGACCGCGCTCGTCGGTGCCGGCCTCGCCGGCATGGCGGGGTGGCGGATCGGCGCCCTCTCCCGCGGCTTCCGGCAGCGTGTGGGCATCGCCGCCGCGCTCGTCGGCGACCCGCCGGCCCTCCTCCTCGACGAGCCGACGGCCGGCCTCGACCCCGAGCAGACCGCCGAGACGCGCCGCCTCGTGCGCGCGCTGGCGCGCGACCGCGCGGTGCTGGTCTCGAGCCACGCCCTCGCCGAGGTGGAAGCGGTCGCCGACCGCGTGGTGATCCTCCACCGCGGCCACGTGCTCGCCGCCGACCGTCCCGCGGCGCTCGCGGCGCGCCTCCGCCCCGCCTCGCGGGTCGACGTCGAGGCCGCCGCGCCTGCGGCCGCGCTCGCCGCCGCGCTGGCCGCCGTGCCCGGCGTCCGGCGGGTCGACGCCGTCGGGGGAGCGAACGGGCACGCCCGCGTCCGCGTCGAGGCCGAGCCGGGGCGCGACGTCCGCCCCGCGCTCGCGGCGTGCGTGACGGGCGCCGGCTGGGGGCTCTTCGCCCTCGCCCCGGTCGAGACGTCGCTCGAGGAGGCGTTCCTGGCGCTGGTGGGCGGGGAGGAGCGGCCGTGAGGAAGGCGCTCGTGGTCTGCCGGCGCGAGCTGGCGGCGATGTGCGGCGGGCCACTCGCCTGGGTGCTGGGCGCGGTCTTCCTGCTCCTCACCGGCTACTTCTTCTACAGCGACCTCGTCTTCTTCGTCCTGGTGGGCGGCGCCAACCAGGCGCGCGGGCTCTGGCGCTACGTCTTCCTCGACTACCGGCTCGTCTGCCTGCTCGTGCTGCCGCTCCTCAGCATGCGGCTCTTCGCGGAGGAGCGGAAGCTCGGCACGCTCGAGCTGCTCTGGACCTTCCCGGTGCGCGACCGCGAGGTGCTGGCCGGGAAGTTCGCGGCGGTGCTGGTCGTGTTCCTCGCCATGGTGGCGGCGACCATCGTCGGCCCCGCGGTCCTCTTCGTCTTCCACCCCTTCTCGATCATGCCCGCCGTCGCCGGCTACGCGGGGCTCGTGCTCCTCGGCGCCGCGTTCCTCGCCTGCGGCACCGCCGCCTCGACCGTCAGCGAGAACCAGGTGGTCAGCGCCATGCTGACGTACGGCGTGCTCGTCTTCTCCTGGTTCGTCACCTGGAACGAAGCCGCGATCGGCGAGCGCATCGCGCCCGTGCTGCTCCAGCTCTCGCTCTTCGACCACTTCTACGGCTTCGCGCAGGGCGTGATCGACAGCCGCGACGTCGTGTACCTGCTCTGCTTCGCGACCCTCTTCCTCTTCCTCGCACTCCGCGCGCTCGGCAGCCGGGCGTGGCGAGGGATCGGATGAACCGGCCCGCCGTCCTGCTCGGCGTGCAGGTCGTCGCGCTGAGCGCGATCCTCGGCTGCGTGGTGGCACTCGCCGCGCTCCATCCGTGGCGGCTCGATCTCACGCCCGAGCGCCGCTTCACGCTCTCCCCGCACACGCACGAGGTCCTCGGGCGGCTCGCCGACGAGGTCCACATCACCGCCTTCTACTCGAGCCAGGGCGGCGCGATCCGTCGCGAGATGTCCGACCTCCTCGCCCTCTACCCCGAGGTCCAGCCGCGCATCGGCGTGCGCATGCTCGACCTCGATCGGAGCCCCGGGGTCGCGAAGCGACTCGGCGTCAGCTCCTACAACACGGCGGTGGTCGAAGCGGGCGAGCGCCAGCTCCGCCTCGACCTCGTCACCGAGGAGACGGTCACGGCGGCGCTGCTCGAGCTCGCCGGCACCCCGCCGGTCGCCACCTACTTCGTGGTCGGCCACGGCGAGCACGACCCGCGCGACACGGACGAGCGGCGCGGGGGGTCGGAGGCGGCCCGCGCCCTCGACAGCGAGGGCTTCCGCGTGCGCGTGCTCGAGGGCGCGGCCGAAGTCCCGGCCGGCGCCGGCCTCGTCGTGCTCGCCGGCCCGACGCGCGACCTGCGCTCGGCCGAGGTCGAGGCGCTGACCCGCTACGTGCGGGGCGGCGGGCACCTCGTCGTCCTGGCCGACCCGGACACGCCGCCCGCGGTCGCGGCGCTCGTGCGACGCTTCGGCGTCGAGCTGGCCGGCGACCTCGTCGTCGACGAGCAGGGACGCCTCTTCGGCACCGACGGCCGCTCGGCGCGCGTCGCGTACATGAACCAGTCGCTGGTGCGCGACGCCGGCGACGTGCAGCCGCTCTTGCCCGAGGCGCAGTCGATGCGGCTCGTGGACGTCCCCGGGGTCGAGGCGGAGTACCTGGCGATGACCGCCGAGTCGAGCTGGGCGGACGTCGACCGGCGCACCGCGGACGCGGCGGCGACCTTCCGCCCCGACCGCGACCGGCGCGGGCCGCTGCCGGTGGCGATGTTCGTGCGCGTCCACGGCGAGGGCGAGACGGAGGGGCGGGTCGTCGTCGTGGGCGACGCCGACTTCGCGACCAACCTCGACTTCAACGTCCTCGGCAACCGCGATCTGCTCCTCACCACGGCCGAGCTGGTGGCGCGCGCCGACCCGCTCGCCGCGGCGCGTCCCCCGGGGCCGCCGGGCGGCGTCTTCTCGCCCTTGACGCTCACCGAGGGCGAGGCCCAGGCCGTGTTCTGGGGCGCCGTCGTGGCGCCGAGCGCCACGCTCGCGCTGGTGGCGCTCGCGCTCGGGCGGCGGCGACGCTTCGCATGACCGCGCGCGGCACCGGCCTCCTGCTCGCCCTCCTCGTCACCCTCGCCGGCTACCTCTGGGTCGCGGAGGTCCGGCCGCGCCGCGCCGCGCCGCCCCTTCCGGCGGGAACGCCCGAGGCGCCGCCGCTCCTCGCCACCTCGGACGTGGCACGCGTCGAGCTGCAGGAGGGCGGAACGCGGCTGACCGCGGTGCGGCGGGACGGCGGCTGGGCGGACGGCAGCGGGCGGCCGTGGCGGCCGGCGGCGGTCGCCGACCTGGTGGAGACCCTCGGGGGCCTGCGCCCGATCATGGTCGTCGACCCGGACCCGGAGCAGCCGGCCGACTACGGTCTCGGGCCGGACGAGACGCAGCTTCGACTGTTCGGCCCGGACGGCCAGGCGCTGCTCGCGCTCGAAGTCGGCGAGCGCAACCCCGCCTGGACGGCGCTGTACGCGCGGCTCGCCGGACGCCGGGAGGTCATCCTGGTGGGGGCGGTGCTGCGCTGGGAGCTCGAGAAGCTCCGGGACGCGTCCCCGGCGCAATGAGTCTTGACAACGAGAAGAGGCAAACGCGAGAACCACGCCATCGGGAGGCGCCCCCGCGCCGGCCCGCCGGAGGAGGTCGCATGAAGGGTGTCCGTTTCCGTCTCGCCGTGCTGGCGGCGGTCGTGCTCTTGCTGGGCGGAAGTCAGCCCGCCCGGTCCGGGAGCGACGACAAACCCTGGACCCTCGACGCCAACAACTGGCAGGAGGGCAAGGACCTGCTCCCCGACCCGGTCGTGAAGCGCCTCCAGAAGGGCGAGTACTGGTTCAACGTCTCCCCGGTCGACCCCGAGAAGTTCCGCCACAACTACAGCCAGACCTTCTGGGACGCCACCGCGGCCAACGAGGGGAAGTACGACCTCGAGCCCAAGGGCTGCGGCCTGCGCGACAAGTCGACCGGGAAGATCCCCGTTTTCGTGTTCGGGCTTCCCTTCCCCAAGATCCAGAAGACCGACGATCGGGCCGCGTGCGAGATCGCCCAGAACTTCGCCTTCGCGGGCGCGATGGGCGGGGGCGGCGGCGCGACGTTCACCCTGAACGGCGTCGACTCCGGCGGACAGTTCCGGCGCGTGAAGGCGTTCCTCCACAGCCAGGGCTTCCAGGGCCGGCACTTCGGGCCGATCAAGGACAACCCCGAGAACCTCACCGGTCAAGCGCTCGGCGGCGCGATCGAGCCGCTCGACGTGGAAGGCGTGTCGACGCTCACCAAGCGCTACTGGGACTGGACGAGCCAGGACGCGCTCTGGGCCTACGTCCCCTCGACCCGCCGCGCGCGGCGCGTGAACGCGGCTTCGCGCTCCGATCCCGTCGCCGGCCTCGACATCTTCGCCGACGACCTCAACTGCTACGCCGGGAAGGTCGAGTACTACCAGTGGAAGCTGATCGGCGAGCAGAACATCCTCGCCCCCGTGCTCCAGCCCTATCCCTTCCCGTCCAAGTCGGTGAGCCCGACGCGGCAGACCATCGAGACGCCGTACATGCCGGCCGGCTACGAGGTGCCGAACGCGAAGGGCGCCCCGTGGTGGATCCAGCAGAATCTCGTCTTCATCCCGCGCCCGGTGTGGGTCGTCGAGGGGCAGTCGAGCGACCCGTACTACAACTTCGGCAAGGTCATCATGTACTTCGACAAGGAGATGTACCGCATCTACTGGAAGATGGTGCACAACCGGGCGGGCGAGTACTTCTATACCGCGATGTGCGGCTACCACTTCGTGAAGAACGACGAGAAGTTCTCGGCGGTCTTCCCGAACCTCGTCATCGGCGTGAACGACAAGACGAATCGCTCCGCGCTCGGGGGGCGCTATCAAGCCTCGTTCCTCGAGCAGCACTGGGACCCGTCGTACTTCTCGCTCCGCACGATCGCGCACATGACGGACTGAACGCGTGCGCCGGCACGCCCGAGCGTTCGGGCTTCTCGTCCTGACCGCGGTCGCGGCGTGCTCGCGGGCGCCCGGGGCGGAGGTGCTGGAGCACCACGGGCGGTGGGAGTCGGGGTACGGCGCGGAGTGGTACAACGTCGTCGGGCGCTTGAAGAACGTGAGCGGCCATCCGCTCGCCTACGTGAAGCTCCGCATCGACGCACTCGACGCGAGCGGAAAGACCGTCGCCTCGAGCGACGCCTACAACGAGAGCGCCGAGGCGCTCACCGTACAGGTCGAGGACATCCCGGGCGTGGCGGCGGGAGCGCTCCAGAAGCCTACGGTGAAACCGCTCGCCCCCGACGCCGAGGAACGCTTCCGCGGCAGCTTCCTGAAGGACGAGACGCCGCCCTTCACCGACTACCACGTCACGATCGTCGAGACGCCGCCCGCGACGAACTAGTCCGGACCGGAGGTCCACCGCACTAGATCTCACGGATCTATTTCGGGAAACACAACGTGAGGGATTCTTCACGTCCTTCGAGGGTGCGAGACGATGCAGGGGTGGATCGCCGGCCGCGCGCTCGCCCCAGCAGACGCGGGGTCATCGGCTGCGCGCGTTGAGAAACGGCTAGCTCTCCCCGGCATATGCTCCAGGGGAACACGCGTTCCCGTCGCGCGCGCCGTGCGCAAAGCCGGGGAAAAAGTCGCACGAGGGACACGAAGGTTAAGTCCGCTTCACGACTCCCGCGCGAGCCGAGTAGTCCTCCCTACTCACCACGCAGCTACGCAAGTCTGTACGTGAGGAAAGTCGCCTAGTTCTCGGTAGCAGAACGCCGAGCACGGCCTGCGGCACGCCCCTTGCTCATGTACTGCCATTAGTGACCGGCGGGAACCGGCCGGACTCCTGAAGGGGACGAAGGCCCGTCGCGACCTGGTTGCCATGATGCGAAAGCAAAGGGGGGCTTCATGGTCCGGTACGCACTTCTCGGGTTGCTCAAGGAGCAATCGGATTACGGCTATCGTCTGAAGCTTCGCTTCGACGAGCGCGTCGGCACGGCGTGGCACCTCAACATCGGCCAGGTCTACCAGACGCTGCGCGCGCTCCAGCGCGCGAAGCTCGTGAACGAGGTGGAGGGCGAGAGCGACGGCCAGCATCCGGCACGGCGTCACTTCGAACTCGCGCCGAAGGGCGCCCGGACCCTCGAGCGCTGGCTACAGCGCCCGCCGGTCCGGCTCCGTCCCGTACGGGACGAGATGCTGATCCGGCTCCTCGTCGTCGAGCCGGAGCGCCGCGGCGAGATCCTCGAGCGTCTCGACGAGCAGGAGCATCACTACAAGCGGCACCTCGCACGGCTGCTCGCGCAGCAGCGGCGGCAGCCGGCGAACCAGGGCGGCGATCACCTGGTCCGCAACCTGAGTCTCGAGGCCGCGCTGTTGCACGCCGAGGCGCACCTCAAGTGGCTCGAGTACTGCCGCGAGCGGCTGCTGAACGGCTCCGCGGTGACGAGCGAGCGGCCCGCCCCGCAGCTCGATGAGACGGACGACACGGTCGTCGAGTCGATCGACGTGCCGGTCGCCATCTCGGCCTAGCCTCCACCGGGTGGGCGTCCCGCGCGCGGGGCGCCCACCCTCTCCCCGGCCGCCGCGCGCGAGCGCGCGCTCACTCGTTGCCGAGCGGAAAGGGGGGCGTGGTGGCGAGCGGCTGGTGCTTGCCGCCTGCCGTCGTGATGAGCTGGATCTCGGCGCCCGGCGCCCGCATCGGCGCCGCCAGCGTCTGCTTCCACGCCACCTGCTGCCGGAGCTCGCCGCCGGCCGGTAGGCCCACGCGGCCCGCCCACGCCGCCGGCAGGGCGAGATCGATGCGGCGCGTGCCGCCGGCGATCAGCACGAGCTGGAGGCCGGTGAGCTCGGTGTCCTTCCCCAGGTTGCGGACGAGGAGCTCGCCCGCGACCTCGATCTCGCGCGCCAGCTCGCGGGCGACGGCGACCGTCGGCTCGAAACGCGCTTCGAGCTTCGGCGGCCTCTTGAAGAGCCCAAGGACCACTCAACCCTCCAGCAGGCGATCGAGACCGCGCTCGAGGCAGCGGGTGATGTCGTCGCGGCAGTTGCGGAAGAAGTCCTCGTCCTGCATCGACGGGTCGGCGATGTCGCCCGACTCGCCCGCCAGCTCGCGCAGCGTGACGATCCGCTTGCCGGCCGCTTCGGGGAAGGCGCCGAGCATGCGGCGCTGCTCGTCGGTCATGGCGAGGATCACGTCCGCGTCGACGAGGAGGTGGCGCTGGCGCTTCAGATCCGTCGCCCCTGCCTCGGGAGCCAGCTCGATGCCGACCTCGCGCAGCACGAACCGCGCGTCGAGCGACACCAGGCTGCCGTCGCGCGCGAAGGGCGCGATGCCCCCGGAGCGCACCTCGACGGCGTCGGCCAAGCCACGCGCGTCGAGCAGCCGCCGCAGCACCGCCTCGGCGATGATGCTGCGGCTCGTGTTCGCGTGGCAGACAATGAGGACGCGCCTCACAGTCCTCCGGCGAAGACGTCCCCCATGCCCTCGGGCGCGGTGATCCCCTTCGCCAGCTCCTCCTTGATGCGCGCCCCGAGCTTGGCCGGGTCCCACGGCTGGGGCTCGGCGTTCTTGACCCGGGTGGCGGAGTGCCAGCCCTTCATCGGCCAGACGCTCCGGCCGCCGACGCGGAACACCTGCCCGTTGACGCCGGCCGCGTCGTCGCTCGCGAGCCACGCGACGAGCGGCGCGATGTTGGCCGGGCTGAACATGTCGAACTCACCCGGCTTCACCTCGCCACCCATGAGCGCGGCGGTGGAAGGGGTTGCGTCGACGGTGAGGCGCGTGCGGGCCACCGGCGCGATGGCGTTGGCGGTGACGCCGTACTTCTTCATCTCCTGCCCGATGATGATCGCCATCGCCGCGACCGCCGCCTTGCAGGCGCCGTAGTTGCTCTGCCCGACGTTGCCGAGGAGCCCCGCGTCCGAGGAGGTGTTGACGATGCGGCCGTTCAGCAGGTTGCCCTTCTTGTGCTCTTCTCTCCAGTACTCGCTCGCATGGCGGCACATGTTGAAGGTGCCCTTCAGGTGGACGGCGATGACGGCGTCCCAGTCCTCTTCGGCCATGTTGAAGATCATCCGGTCGCGCAGGATGCCGGCGTTGTTGACGATGATGTTGACCTTCCCGAAGGTGTCGATCGCGCACTGGACGATGCGCTTGGCGGCCTTGTAGTCCGACACGCTCTCGCCGTTGGCGATCGCCTGCCCGCCGTTCTTCTTGATCTCGGCGACGACCTCCTGCGCCGGCGTCGCCGTCGCGGCGCCCGTGCCGTCGAAGTGGGCGCCGAGGTCGTTCACCACGAGCTTCGCGCCGTGCTTGGCCATGAGCAGCGCTTCCTCGCGGCCAATGCCTCGGCCGGAACCCGTGACGATCGCAACCTTGCCATCGAGCAGCATCGCAGAGCCTCCTTCAAGACGGTGGGGATTCAGCGCAGAGCGTCATTACCTGCCCCGGTGAGGCGAGCGTTGTCAAGGTGACCAAGCAGCGGGTGATGGTCGAAGTGGCCCACGCGCGCGGCGAACACCGACCACTCCGACTGGCTGGCCTCGTCTACAAGGTCGCGCCCGCGAGCCTTTGGTCCATGGCGGCGAATCGGCTATAGGGGGCGCCGTCGATCCTCACCTAGACACGGAGGTTGCTGATGGAGATCGCGAGTGGGTGGGATCCGGAGGTCGCAGCGGTGCTTCACCACGGAGAGACGCTAGACCTCCTGCGGCAGCTCCCCGACTGCAGCGCCCAGCTCATCATCACATCTCCCCCCTACAACCTCGCCAAAGAGTACGAGCGAGACCGGCGACGCACCGTGGAGGAGTATGTCGCAGAGCAGACGCTGGTCATCGACGAGTGCGTGCGCGTGCTGCGCCCGGGGGGAAGCCTCTGCTGGGAAGTCGGGAACCACGTCGCAGACGGCCGGATCCTTCCTCTGGACATCCTTCTCTACCCGACGTTCGCTCGCCATGCGGACCTCGCCCTCCGCAACCGGATCGTCTGGCACTTCGAGCACGGCCTCCACTGCTCGCGGCGGTTCTCGGGCCGGTACGAGGTCATCCTCTGGTTCACGAAGGGCGACGACTACCGCTTCGACCTCGACCCCGTGCGCGTGCCGCAGAAGTATCCCGGTAAGCGCGCGTGGAAGGGGAAGCGCGTCGGCGAGTACACCGGCAACCCGCTCGGCAAGAACCCGGGAGACGTCTGGATCTTCCCGAACGTCAAGGCCAACCACGTCGAGAAGACGGTGCATCCCTGCCAGTTCCCTGTCGAGCTGGTCGAGCGCTTCGTCCTGTCGACCACCGCGCCCGGCGATCTGGTCGTCGACCCCTACATGGGAGTCGGAACGACGGCCTGCGCCGCGGTGCTCCACGGACGGCGGGCCGCGGGAGCGGAGATCGTCGCCGAGTACGTGCGCATCGCGCGGCATCGCATCCGGCTCGCGGGCCGGCGCGAGCTGAAGACGCGACCGATGGACCGCCCCGTGCACCGGCCGAGCCCGGCGTCGAGCCTGCTCCGGCGGGACCCGGGACTGGCCCCGGCGCGCCCGCCGCGCCGGCGGTCGCCCGCGCAGGGACTCCGCATCGCCATGGACGCGACGCGCCCTCCCTATCGCGTAGACGCAGTGCAGTTGAACTTGTCTTGCGGGGAGAGTGACGCAGAGGAATAGTTCGCTCGGCCGGTCGCGTTGGGGGGCGGAGGGGTCATGCGAATCCAGGAGGTCTACTCCCACCTCAACGGCCGCGAGCATATCCTGGTCCACAAGCCGGGCATGTGGGACCAGATCGTTGAAGTCATCGGCAAAGTAGACGCAGCCGGCTGCCGCACAAAGGTGTCAAAGGAGAAAACGAAGGTCGGCAAAATCCTCTACAGCCCGGTCGAAATGAACAACTGCTATGCGACGCTTCTCAGGGCTTACGGGTGGGTGCCATCCGTTACGCGCTACTGGGTGACCGCCAACCAAGAACTGGTTCGTAGGACACTGGCGCTGCCGCCAGACGAGCAGCGCCAGGCCATTGTCGAAGCGGGGTGCACCCCCATCCCCTCCTACAATCAAACGGACTTCGTTAAGGATCGCATCGCCGTCGAGGTTCAGTTCGGCAAGTACGCCTTCGTGGCCTACGACATGTTCGTCAAGCACATGGCGTTCTTCATCGGCGGCGTCATCGACGTTGGGGTCGAAGTTCTTCCGATGAAGGCGCTGCAAGCGGAGATGTCCTCTGGCGTTCCGTACTATGAGAGCGGCCTCTACGATCTTCTACGACAGGGACGAGCAACGCCCGCAGTCCCAATGGTCGTCATCGGCGTCTGCCCGTAACTGCCTCATGAGAGGCCGCCCTTGATGACCCGCAGGCGGGGAGTGCGGGGGGCCGCGATAACTTCCCCGACCCTCGTCCTTCGCCTGCGCCGCCGTCATGCCGCGCGGCTGGTCTGCGGGGGAAGGGACAAGAGGCGGCGGAAGCGGCGCTCGCAGCGCCGCCGCGACCAGTTCGCCGATTGACCAGACGTGATCAGTGACGTTGAGTGCCATGGCTGGCGTAACGCGCAACGTCTCATGAATCCTCAACGAGATTGTACCAGTCGATGTGGAGCGCGACGGCGGCGCGGTGCGGCGCACCGCAACCACCCCCTCCCCCCGCCCGTAGCAACCCGGTCAGTGGCTCGGTGTCCTGACGGACTCGGGGTCGTCGGCCTCGTCGGAGCCAAACGACTCGGGCGGCTCCTCCTCGCCCCCGACCCGCTGATCGCCTTGGTCCCCCAGCTCCTTCAGCCCGAACGTATTGGGCGCTGGGCGGGTGAAGACTTCACCCCGGCGCACATACGGCGAGAGCGTCCCGCTCAGGCCACCGCGGTGCTTGCGGTCCGTCGGCAGGCCCATGGCCTTTAACATATCCACGACATGCAGCGGCCGGCCGGCCTTCCGAATCGCCTCCCTTGCCCGGGCGAGCGACGACCCAGATCGCAGGGCGGACTCGCCGTCCGTTGCCGACGTCCCCTTCGGTAGCAGCCGGAGCACGTCGTGCAGCGCGCCCATGTAGATCTCCGCGTCGCGGATCTTTTGCTGCAACTCCCGGATCTCCTGCTCCTTGCGGGCGATCCGCTTCTCGACCTCGTGGCGCGTCATTCCCATTCCAGCCTTATAGCCGCTGGCGACTGGGCCCGCAAGCATGACTGGGCGGCATGGAAAACGCATGACGGGATGACTGGAAACACGACCCGCCAGCGTGCTATAAGGACTAGTCGGGCACCGCACGGGCGGGACCGCACGAGGAGACAGCATGGCGAACGACAAGGAGTTGGGGGGGCCGGTCCCGGAGACTTTCATCCGGGCGTTGGATGAGAGTAGGGGGCAGAGTCGTGCCGGGACGGGTTTCTGGCGCGCCCGTGATCTGCAAGTGATTCTCGGATACGAGCGCTGGGATCGCTTCAAGGAGCTGATCGGGCGGGCACAGGCTGCATGTGAGAGCACCGGGGTGAACCCGGACAACCATTTCCGCCGCACGGGAAAAATGGTCCCCCTCGGCAGCGGTTCCCAGCGCGAGGTCGAGGACTACTTTCTTTCGCGGTTCGCCTGCTACCTGATCGCGATGAACGGTGACCCGTCGAAGGAGCAGATCGGCTACGCACAGGTCTACTTCGCCATTCAGACCCGCCGGCAGGAACGCGCCGATCAGGTCGAGGAGAACGAGAAGCGGATCGAGGCACGGCAGCGGATCCGCGGTGCGAATAAAGCACTCACCAGCACCGCCAAGAAGGCGGGCGTTCGGCGCTTCGGCCTGTTCAACGACGCCGGGTATCGCGGGCTGTACGGCGGCCGCAGCTACGCGCAGATCAAGGAGGAGAAGGGTCTCCGCTCCCAGGACAATCTGCTCGACTACGCCGGACGGACAGAGCTGGCCGCCAACGAGTTCCGGATCACGCAAGCTGAAGATCGGCTCCGGAAGGACCGGGTGATGGGCGAAGAGTCCGCCATCAACACCCACCACGCCGTGGGCAAGGAAGTCCGCGCCGCGATCGGCCGCATCGGCAACCCGATGCCCGAGGAGCTGGCGATCGAGACCCACATCCGGATGGTCGAGACGAGAGTCAGGCGGGCGAAGCGGCTCGTGCCGCCAGCGCAGGACAGCTAGCGGCGCAGCGCCGCTCACTCAAGACCGACCACTCACGGGGACCGAAACCGACCACGAAGCGACGAACTAGCCCATCACCAAGACCCAGGTACTGTCCTAGTTAGGGTA
>JBGQET010000033.1:0-45327 GCA_041496545.1 Binatia bacterium
ATCGGCGACGCTTTCAACATCGCCGACGTCTCGGTGCTGCCACGGGTCGCGATGTACCCGCTCGTCCGGCTCCCGATCGAGCCCGCGCGCCACCCGAACGTCGCGCGCTGGCTCGCCGAGCTGGGCACGCGGCGGTCGTTCGCGCAGAGCGAGGGCGTGCAGCCCGACGCCTGAGGAGGTCCCTCGCTCGTCTTCGGCTCCTATCTCGCGGTCTTCGTCGCCTTGCTCTGGCGGTGGCTGCCGCGCGCCGCGACCGCGATCCCCGCCGCCTCGAACCTCTACGACGCTCAGTTGATCGTCTGGATCCTCGCCTGGGTGGCGCACGCGCTCGGAACCGACCCGGGGCGGCTCTTCGACGCCCCCATCGACTACCCGGCGCGCGCGCAGCTCACGGGCTCGGACCACTTCTTCTCCACGCAGCTCCTCTACGCGCCGGTCTTCGGGCTGACCGGCAACGCCGTCCTCGCCGGGAACGTGGTGGTGATGGCGTCCTACCCGCTGGCGGCACTCGCGCTGAACCGCCTGCTCCGCGCGACGGGCGCCGGCGCGGGCGTCGCGTGGGTGGGCGGGCTCCTCTTCGCGCTCGGCCCGCGGCGCGTGCCGATCAACTTGCACGTCTTGCAGTACCCGAACCTCTACTTCCCCCTCGTCGCGCTCGCGCTCGTCCGGCTGCGCGCACGGCCGGACGCGCGCGCCGCAGGGGGGCTCGCCCTCGCGTGGACGGCGGGGATCTTCAGCTCGTACTACGGCGCGGCGCTGGTCGGGCTCGTCGCCGCCGTCTGGGGGCTCTGCGAGACGTTCCGGGTGCGCGACGACCGGCTCCGCTTCGTCCTCGTCGCGGGCGGCGTCGCGCTCGCCGGGGGCGCGGGGCTCGTCGCCTTCGCGCGCCCGTACCTCGCGCGCGGCGCGCTCGAGAGCCCGGACGCGTTCACCCCGACGGGACCGCTCGGCCTTTTGGCCTGGGCCTTCGTCGTCCAGTTCTACTTCGCGCCGCGTGAGATCCCGTTTGCGCTGCTGGCGGGGCTCGGGATCGCGGGTGGGATCGCCGGCGGGCCGGCCGCACGCCGGCTGGCCGTACCGGGGGTCGTGCTCGTCATCGCGGCCGTCCTCGTCATGGGCGCGCCCGACGGCGTCGCGCTCGCGCTGGCGGCAACCCCGCTGCGCTTCCTGCGTGCAGTGTACCGCTTCGACGTCGTCGCCGCCTTCGGCTACGTCCTGCTGATCGCCGCCGGCCTCGAGACGCTGCGGCGCGCCGCCGGTGGGCGGGTCACGGCGGTCGCCGTCGCCGGCCTGGCGGTGCTCGTCGCCGTGTCCCGAGGCGCGCTGCTCGCGCCGGCCCGAGCCTACGAGGTGCCCGCGCTCGCCCGCAACGCGGCGGTGTACCGCGAGGTCGCCCGCGTGGCGCGTGCCGAGGGAGGCGGCCCGCTCCTCGAGCTCCCGATCTACGGCCCGGCCGACGCTGCCCTCGGCGTCGCGCACCGCAACGACGAGCCCGACGCGATGATCGGCTCGACGCTCCACTGGCTGCCGCTCCTGAACGGCTACACCGGCTACCACGCCCCGCACCGTCGGCTCTTCATCGATACGGTGTACCGGCTGCCGCGCGGCGACGCCCTCGACGACCTGATCGACATGACGCACGTCCGATGGCTCCTCGTCCGGCCGGCGGCGGAGTGGAAGCCCGCCAGCTTCCACGAGTTCATCGGCCGGCTCGCCGCCGCGCCGGCGGTCGGCCGCTTGCAGCGGATCGGCGACTGGGCGCTGGTGCGACTGGACCGCGTGCCCGCGCATCCCGAGTGGTTCGCCGGGCTCGTGGCCGGGCGGGTTCCTGGACGCACGCTGCTCGGCACGCCGCTCGCCCCGCTTCCCGCGGAGGCGGCGGTCGCCACCGTCTCGGCACGCGCGCCCTCGACCCGGGTGATCGTCGGCTGGCCGGTCGTCCTGAACCTCGAGGTCCGCAACGCAGGCACCGTGACGTGGCCCGTGACCGCGCCGCCGGAGCGCAACATGCGGCTCAACCTCGTCATGGGGGGCTTTCCGGCGCGGCCGCTCACGGTGCGGCTCCGCGCCCGGTGGACGGCCGCCGGCGACGAGCCCGAGTTCCCGCCGCTCCAAGAGGTCGAACTCCGGCACGACCTGCCGCCGGGCGAGACCCTCCACCAGGACGTCTACCTCACCGCCCCCGCGCACGCCGGTCACTACCGGCTCGAGGTCGGTGTCGAGCAGGTCGACGGGGCGCGCTTCGACGGCCCCGGAAACGTCCCGCTGCGTCTGGACATCACCGTCGCGCCCGCGGCGTGACTCGGAGGAAGAGCGATGTGGACCTGGCCCGTGCTCGCGACGATCGTCTCGCTGCTCTTCGGCACGCACAACCTGTTCGTGAAGCGCGCCGCCGGTCGGGTGCCCGACGCGTGGGGCGCCCTCGTCCTCGAGACGGCCGCCGTGGGCGTGATCCTCGCGGGGCTGGCCGTGCTCGCGCTCTTCGGCAAGGCGCCGCCGGTGCCGCGTGACCCGGGCGGCGTGGCGCAGGCGGCCGTCGCGGGGGCTCTCGTCGGCCTGGGCTCGGTCCTCTACTTCGCCGTCTTCCGTCTCGGCGCCCCGCTCGCGGTCGCGGTGCCGTGGGTGCTGAACGGATGGGTCGCGGTGGTCGCCGTGCTGGGGGTCGTCGTCGAGGGCGAGTCCCTCGCCTGGCGGCAGATCGGCGGCCTGGTCGCTGCCATGGCGGCCATCTGGCTCCTCCGCTGACGGCGACCGCGACGTTGACCCCCGAGGCGGGAGTGCCGTAGCCTTCTCGCATGAGCACCGTCCGCAGCGACGACCGCGACGGCGGCGTCCGTGTCCTCACCCTCGACCGGCCGCCGGCGAACGCCGAGGACGAGACGCTCCTCGGCGACCTCGCCGCGGCGCTCGAGCGCGCCGGCCGCGACGACGCCGTGCGCGCCGTCGTCCTCACGGGCGCCGGTCGCTTCTTCTGCGGCGGCTTCGACCTCGGGGCCGCGCGGCGCGACGACGTCTCCGGCCCGCTCTTCCGCGACCTGTTCCGCGACGCCCACCTGGCACTGCTGACGCTCCCGAAGCCGACGGTGACCATGCTGAACGGGCACGCGATCGCGGGTGGGCTGGTGCTGGCGCTCGCGTGCGACTACCGGCTCGGGGTCGAGGGCGACTACAAGATCGGGCTGAACGAGGTGGCGATCGGGGCGTCGTACCCGAAGGTGGCGTTCGAGATCGTCCGGCTGCGGCTCGCGCACGCGCGCGCGAGCGAGCTGCTGCTCGGCGCGGCGCTCTACCCGGCGAGCCAGGCCGTCGGGCTGGGCGTCGTCGACGAGCTGCTCCCGCCGGCCACCTTCGCCGACACCGTGCTGCGTCGCGCGGCCCGCCTGGGTGCCTTCCCACGTGAGGCGTACGCGCACACGAAGGCGGCGCTCGTCGCCGAGGCGGCGGAGCGGGTACGGGCGGAGACGGCAGAGGAAGCGGCGCGCGGCGCGGCAGTCTGGACGACGGGGGAGAGCCGCACGGCGCGCGCCCGGCAGCGCGAGAAGCTCGGCATGCCCGCTTCGCGCTGAGGTCGGGGGTTGGCGGACGCCGTGTGCCTCGCGGACCGGATCGGGCGTGGCGGCCCGATCCGGCACGGCTGTGAGGGTTCGGGGGCCTTCCCGACGCGGCGTTCCTGGCATCGAGCTTGCGGACGGAACGGCGCATGCGCGCCCGGCTCGAGCGCTTCGTTCGCCGTCTCGTCGCCCCCGAGCGCGTGCAGATCTTCATGGAGTATGCGTGGCTGGGGGCGCTGATCGCCCTCGTCTGCCTGATCAGCGTGGCGGTGATCGGCAACACCGTCGACCATCGCTGGACCGACGTCTCGAACCAGCTCCCCTGACGCCGGCGCCGGCGTGCCCGCGTTGACGGCCGGCGCGCGAGTGGCTTAAGGGCCGCACATGGCAAGGCACCGAGTGCAGCCGGGCGAGCACGTGCGGCTCGAGCGGCTGGATCCCGCCGATACCGGCGAGCACGGCGACGAGGAAGAGGCCCGGGCGACGCTCACCCGCGACCTCGAGCGACTCACCGAGCTGCAGGACGTCCTGTACGCAGAGCACAAGCGCGCGGTGCTCGTCGTGCTCCAGGGCATGGACACCGCCGGCAAGGACGGGACCATCAAGCACGTCATGAACGGCGTCAACCCGAGCGGGTGCGAAGCGGTGCCGTTCAAGGTCCCGAGCGCGGAGGAGGCGGCGCACGACTTCCTGTGGCGCGCGCACCGGGTCGCGCCGCGCCAGGGGCACATCACGATCTTCAACCGCTCGCACTACGAGGACGTCATCATGCCGCGCGTCCATCGCACCGTGCCGCGGGAGGTGATCGCGGCGCGCTACGATCAGATCAACGATTTCGAGCGTCTCCTGGCGGAGAACGACACCCTCATCCTCAAGTTCTTCCTGCACGTGAGCAGGCGCGAGCAGGCCCGCCGGCTGCAGGAACGGCTCACCGATCCGACGAAGCAGTGGAAGTTCTCGGAGCGCGACCTGAAGGAGCGCGCGCTCTGGCCGCGCTACATGAAGGCATACGAGAAGCTGCTCACCCATTGCAGCACGAAGCACGCGCCGTGGTACGTGATCCCGTCCGATCACAAGTGGTATCGGAACCTCGCCGTGGCCGAGACCCTGGTGAAGGCGCTGCGCGACCTCGATTGCCGCTATCCGAAGCCGGCGATCCCCCGTGCCCGGCTGGCGCGCATCAAGCTCTGAGCGCTCGATGGCGATCGTTCGCTGCACGCGCCGGTGTTAGCGTCGGTTGACGGCGGCACGGCGATCGGTCTAAGCGGCCGGCATGCCGCGCCTTGCCGTCTTGCTCGCCCTCGGGTTCGGAGCCGCGCTCGCGGCGGAGACGATGCGCACGGAAGCCGCCGGTCTGCGCTTCGCAGTCCCGTCCGAATGGACGCGCGTGCCGGCGACCTCCGACGTGCGCGCCGCGCAGTACCGCGTACCGCGCGCCGCGGGCGACCAGGAGGACGGCGAGATCGTGCTCTTCTTCTTCGGCCAGTCGAAGGGCGGCGGCGTCGAGGAGAACCTCGCGCGCTGGTACGGCCAGTTCACGCAAGCCGACGGCAAGCCGTCGCGCGACGCGGCCGTCGTCACCACCCGTACCGTGAACGGCCTCAAGGTGACGCTCGTCGACCTCGCCGGCTCGTACAAGGGCATGGGCCCCGACGAGAAGGCGAAACCCGGCTACCGCATGCTCGCCGCCGTCGTGGAAGGGAAGGGCGGCCCCTGGTTCTTCAAAGCCGTCGGCCCCGCCGCGACCGTCGGGCAAGCCAAGGCGGCTTTCGAGGAGATGGTCGGCGGCCTCGAGCCCCACGCGTAGAGGCCGACGGCCGACTACGCCGCCGGCTTCGGCGACCCCGTCGCCTTGCTCTTCACGCCGCGGGCGGCTGCCAGGAACGAGTCGCGGGTGCCGGCGGCGAGGACGCCGATCGGCACCGCCTGGAGCTGTCCCTCGCCCTCGCGCACGAGATAGTTGCTGTGCACGAGCGTCCGCTTGCCGTCGGGCGAGGGCTGGATCTCGAAGGTGCCGTCGTTGCGCGAGAGGTTGCTCTGCAGCGTCTTGAACTCGATGCGGTGCTGGTCGGGGAAGAACTTCCACTCGACCTTGGCGTTCGCCTGTCGCCCGATGACCCGCTGCGCGATCTGCACCGTCTTGTCGTTGTCGTTGTCGTTGCCGTTGACGGAGAGGAGCTGCACGCTGTCGACGCCGGGCACGAAGTCCTGGTAGTGCTCCACGTCCGCCAGCGCGTCGTAGATCGCCTGCGCGGGGGCATCGACCAGCGACCAGTACTCGAGCTGGACGCCGTCGTCTTTCTTGGCGCTCTTCTCGCGGAAGAGGAAGTTTTCGGGTGCGCTCCAGTCGATTGCCTTCTCGCCGCAGCCGACGAGCGTGACAAGGAGAGAAGCGAGAGCGACGCGGCGAACGAGGGTGGCGTCCATGGCGTCCTCCGATGCCTCGCCGACTAACACCCCCGGCCGCTCGGCGTCAACGGGCTCCGCGGCGGTGCGTCGATGTGCTAAGGTGCGCACCCGGATGACGTCCCCGGCGCGGCCCCCGGCGATCGATTGCTGGCTGAACGTGTCAGCCGGGAGCTCCGACTACCGGCCGGAGTTCCTGGTCCGCGTCGCCCGCGACTACTTCAAGCGCGAGCAGGAGATCTTCGCCAAGACGCCGATCGAGGAGCTGCTCGTGCAGATGGACGCCGCCGGGGTCGAGCGCGCGATCATCACCATGGACGCGCATCACCCGGAACCGGTGGCCGAGATCGCGCGCGCGTTCCCGGGCAAGTTCATCTGCTCCGCGGTCATCGACCCGACGGCCGGCATGGCGGCGCTCCGCCAGATCGACTCGTTGCACGCGAAACACGGGCTGCGTCTCGTGCGCGTCATCCCGTTTCTCGTGAACCGTCCGCCGAACGACAAGACGTACTACCCCCTCTACGCGCGCTGCATCGAGCTCGACCTGCCCCTCTCGATCAACACCGGCATCCCGGGGCCGCCGATGCCCGCCGAGCCGCAGCGGCCGCTCTACCTCGACGAGGTCTGCCTCTTCTATCCCGAGGTGAAGATCGTGATGGCGCACGGCGCCGACCCGTGGTGGGGCGAAGCGATCCGGCTGATGCTCAAGTACCCGAACCTGTACATGATGACGTCGGCCTACGCGCCGAAGTACCTCCCGGCGGAGCTGATCCAGTTCATGAACACGCGCGGCCAGACGAAGGTCCTGTTCGCGTCGGATCATCCGGTGCTGTCGTTCGAGCGCTGTGTCGCCGAGGCGGCCGTGCTGCCCTTCCGGGAGGGCGTGCTGGCGCGGTATCTGCGCGAGAACGCGCTCGGCCTCTTCCGCTGGGAATAGGCGATTCACCGCACTGCACGCCGGGTCGGCGCTATCGAAGGCCGGGCGGCGCTGGTGTATAGGGCTCCGGCCGCATGAGCCCACTCGACCGACATCTGGCTCCCGACGAGCGCGTGCTGTACCGAACGCGCCTGCATCCGGTCGTCTTCGCGGGCGCCGTCTCGGGCGCCGCCACGGTGCTCGGCGTCGTCGCGTTGATCGTCTATCGTAACCCGCTGCCCGCCGAGACGGTGCGCGAGCTGTGGCTCATCGGGGTCGCGGTGGCGGCCACGTCGTTCATCTCGCCGTTCGTCCGCTGGCGGCGCGCGGAGTTCGCCGTGACCGGCGACCGCCTCTTGCTCCGCACCGGCTTCCTCCGCGCGCGGGTCGTCGAGGTTCCCCTCGCCGAGGTGACCGCCATCGACGTGGAGCCGTCGTTCGCGGGGCGCCTCTTCGACTACGCGACAGTCGGTGTCGCGGACGCCGCCGGCGCCGCCGAGATCGTCGGGCGGGTGGCGCACGCCGAGCGGCTCCGCGAGGCGGCGCTGCGTGCCGCCCCGGCGTCGGTCCGCCGTCGCATGGGCGGGTGAGCTCCCGCTACTGGACGACGATCTCGCCCTTCTGCTGGAGCTCAATTCCGGGCGGGCGTCACCAGCCCGTGCGGGGGCAGACGGGCGGTTGGGGGGCGTCGGGGCAGGGGAAGATGATGGGCGGGATGACGGGCTGCCGCGATTCCGTCCACGAGAGCTCCACGGGCAGCCAGATCGAGCACACCTGCTCGCCGTAGCGGTAGCAGTCGAAGGCCCCCGGCGTGTAGGCGAGGTGTCCGCGGCAGTAGTCCACGGTGCCGGAGGTGAAGCTCCAGAAGTACCGCGGCTGGAGCCAGCAGTTGGTGACGACGGGCACTTCCGGCGG
Organism: Binatia bacterium; assembly: GCA_041496545.1. Lineage (GTDB taxonomy): Bacteria > Desulfobacterota > Binatia > DP-6 > DP-6 > DASRHG01. The sequence continues at coordinate 7,789 of JBGQET010000033.1, forward strand.
CAGGACGGCGAGGACCGACACGGCCGAGAGGGCCGGAGCGAGGAGGACGCCGAGCGACCCGAGGAGCGCGGCGCGCCGCACGGTCGTGCCAACCCGCCCGGCCCCGCGAAGTCGTGGCACGGCGTCCCTACGAGGCGAAGAGGTCCATGGTGAAGTCGTTGAGGTCCACCCAGACCTGCTTCAGCCGCGTGAGATGCTCGACCATCGCGACGCCGTTCTCGCGCCCGTACCCCGAGAGCTTGTAGCCGCCGAACGGGGAGGTCGCTTCGATCATGTGCCAGGTGTTGACCCAGACGGTCCCGGCCTGGAGTCTCTTGGTGAGGCGCAGCGCGCGCTTCAGGTCCTTCGTCTGCACGCCGGCGGCGAGGCCGTAGATGACGTCGTTGGCGATGCGGACGGCGTCGTCCTCGTCCTTGAAGCGGATCAGGCTTGCGACCGGACCGAAGATCTCTTCCTGCGCGATCCGCATGCCGTTGTCGACGTCGGCGAAGACGGTGGGCTCGAAGTAGAAGCCCTGCGCGAGCGCGGCATCCTTGGGGCGGCCGCCGCCGCAGAGGAGCCGCGCGCCTTCCTTCTGCCCGATCTCGACGTACCGCTCGACCTTCCGGAGCTGCTCCTCGGAGACGAGCGGGCCCATGCGGGTCGCGAAGTCGAGCGGGTCGCCGATCCGGATCTGCTTCGAGCGCTCGACGAAGCGCTCGACGAAGCGGTCGTACATACTCTCCTGCACCAGGATGCGCGTCCCCGCGGAGCAGATCTGTCCCGTGTTCATGTAGATGCCGAAGAGGGCCTTGGCGACGGCGGTCTCGAGGTCCACGTCGTCGAAGATGATGTGGGGAGACTTGCCGCCCAGCTCGAGCGTCACCGTCTTCAGGTTCGAGGCGGACATCTGCACGACGAGGCGGCCGGTCACGTGCTCGCCGGTGAAGGCGATCTTGTCGACGCCCGGGTGCGCCGCGAGCGCCGCGCCGGCGGTCGCGCCGAACCCGGGGACGACGTTCAGGACGCCGTTCGGCAGGCCGGCCTCGGCGGCGATGCGTGCCAGCTCGAGGGCGGTCGTCGGGGTGTGCTCGGCGGGCTTGAGCACGACGGTGTTGCCGCAAGCCAGCGCGGGCGCCGATTTCCACGCCGCCATGAGCAGCGGCCCGTTCCACGGCGTGATGCCGCCCACCACACCGAGCGGCTCGCGCAGCGTGTAGCCGAGAAACTCGCCCGGGGTGAGCGCCGGGGTGGTGAGCCCGTGGATCTTGGTCGCCATGCCGGCCCAGTAGCGGAAGGTCTCCGCCGCGACGCCGATCATCCCGCTCGACAGCATGATCGGCGCGCCCATGTCGAGCGTCTCGAGGCGGCCGAGGTCCATGGCGCGAGCTTCGAGCAGGTCGGCGATGCGGAGAAGGATCTTCGCGCGCTCGCCGAGCGGCATCGCGGACCACGGCCCCTCGTAGGCGGCGCGGGCGGCCGCTACGGCGGCGTCGACGTCGGGCTTGTCGGCTTCCGCCACGACGGAGACGACGCGGCGGTCGTGCGGGTTGATGCTCTCGAACGTCTTTCCGGAGCGGCTGTCGACGAACTTGCCGTCGATGAAGAGCTGGTACCGGGGCGCGGCGTCGGCGGTCCCGAGCGGTCGTGCAGGATTCGCCATGGCGCGACCATACGGGAGCGCCGCGCCGCCGGTCAAGTTGAAGCGCGCGGTGCGCGCGCGAGTTGCGTCAGGAGGAGCGCGAGCGCCGGCTGTTGCGTCCCTTGGTCTCGCGCTGGAGCTTGTCCTGCAGCGCGCTCACGACGAAGTCCATCACCGACACGTCGGATTTGACACAGTAGAGTTTCAACTCACGATGAAGCTGTTTCGGGATCCGCGTCGCCAGTTGAACCCAGACCTCGCCTTCAATTGCCATATTCCTCCCTTTCGGCCCGCACCGGAACGGTACGTGTGCCCCTAGTTATCGTGCCATGCAGCACGTTGCAACGTCCAAGCGTCTAAGCGAATTCAATAGAGCGTTTATTGGCTATTCGGTTTTAGATTAGGTGCGGGGCCGGCATGTGATGCCGGATGCACGACGCGAGAAATTCCGGACGCGTGCGCTCGGGGAGAGACGGCGCGGGTCAGCCGCGAGAGCGGAGGGGCGGACGCGCCGGCCGGTGACGTTCGCGGGCGAGCTTTTCGGAGAGCGCGGCACGGACGAAGGTCTGCATGGGGACCTCGTTCCGGACGCAGAACTCCTTGAGGGTCCGCACGACCCGCCTCGGGATGCGTGTGGCGAGCTGTACCAGCTCGTCGTCGGCGTGGTCCCGAAGTTTCATGCTTTCTACGACATGCCCCCGCGGCGCGTGGCTGTCAAACCGGGTCAGAGGGGAGGTGCAGACACGCGCAGGAAGCGTGTGATGCCGTCGGCGAGGGCGTCGGCGACCATCGCCCGGTAGCCGACGCTCTGGGCGCGGGCAGCGTCCCCGGCGTGCGTCAGGTAGCCGATCTCGACGAGCGCGCTCGGCGCGGGGTTCCCGTTCAGGACGCGGAACGACCCGGGCCGCGCGGACCCTCGCACCGAGCCGACGCGCGCCTGGAGCGCCTCCTCGATGCAGCGCCCGAGCAGCTTGGCCTGCGGGCTCCCCGCCGTCGCTCCCACGGTCTGCGGACCTCCCCCGTAGAACACCTCGACACCCCGAGCGCTGGTATCGCTGCACGCGTTGGCGTGAAGCGACAGGAAGACCGCGGGGCGCTCGCCGCTCGCCTCGAGCCGGCGCTCGAGCGAGACGAACGAGTCGTCCGTGCGGGTCAAGCGCACCGCGACGGGAACGCGTACGGCGAGGCGGGCGGCCACGAGCTGCGCGAGCGCGAGGACGACGTCCTTCTCGACCACGCCGCCCACGCCGGCGGCGCCGGGATCACGCCCGCCGTGTCCGGGATCGAGCACGACGACCGGCACGTGGACCGCCGCAGGAAGCGGCGGGTGGAGGGCCGAGCGCGGGGGCACACGGACGACGGGGCGAGGGGGCGCCGGCGCGGGCGCAGGTGCGGCCGGGGGTGCGGGCGGAGGCGCGGGCTCGACGGTCGGAGCGGGAACGTCGTAGCGTGCGGTGGGCTGCCCGACGCCAGGGGTGAATGCGACCGCGACCGAGAGACTGCCGAAGTCGACGGTGAACGGTGTCGCCTCGGCGAGGTCGACGACCACGCGGAGGGTGTCGGGTGTGAAGTAGGCGGCGCGGACGCGGAGCACGGGTCCGGCGCCCGGCACCAGGTGCGGCACGTCGGGCGCGAACACGACGCCTTCCAGATCGACGTAGACGCGGTTGGGCGCTTCGCCGCTCGGCGGCAGGGTGCGGACGTGGAGCGCCACGGGTTCGGAGAGATGCAGGCGGACGACGGCCGCGGGCTCGGCGGCTACCTCGATCCGCTGGAGCGCCGGTGCCGCGGCCAGCGCCGGCACCGCCAACCCGAGGAGCACGGCGGCGACCACGACGCGCATCCATTTCTGGTGTACGCTGCGACGTCGCGCGTGTCCAGCCGCCTCCGCAACGATGGACGCCGCTCAGGCGGCGATCTCGGTGAGGATGCCGTAGTGATCGGACGGCCAGAGCGGACGGCCGTCGGGACCGTGACCGGGACGGTCGAGGACGACGCTGCTGCCGACGACGGTGAGTGTGCGGTGCGGCGCGAGCCAGCAGTAGTCGACGCGGCGGCTCACGGTCGCGGTCGGCACGTCGACGCGCTGCCAGGCGGTGAGCCCGGGGTCCGTCGGGTGCACGAGGCGGTACGCGTCGCGGAAGCCCGTTGCCTGGAGCGCGCGCATGCCCTCCGCGCGATCGTCGACGTTGAAGTCGCCGAGCACGACGGCGGGTACGTCACGCGATTCGGTCACGACCAGCCGAACGAGCGCGGTTGCTTGACGCAGGTGGCCTCCGCCCGCGCGCGTGAGATGGACGTTCCAGACGTCGACCGGACCGCCGGGGGCGGCGACGCGGACGCGGAGCGCGACCCGGTTCTCGAGCGGGAAGCGCGGCCGCGGCAGGTCGTGCGCCGTGTGGGCGAGCACGGGAAGCGCGGTGAGGATGGCGAGCCCCTCCTCGAAGTCGAGCGCTGCCTTGATGGCGCGATCGATGCGCTCGCGGAGCGCCGCGGGAATGCGGTCCGAGAGCGGGGGCGGCACGATGGATGGGTTCGCCGTGGCGAAACGCACGGCATGGCCGAGCCGCGCCGCCAGCCATTCCGCCACCGAGCGCTGCGAGGCGACGAGCGCCTCCTGGACGGCGACGACGTCGGGTTGCAGCCGCGCGAGCTCCGCGGCGAGCAACTCGAGCCGCGCCGCCGTGCGGGCACGGTCCTCACGCAGCCACGGCAGGAACCCGCCATGCAGCAGGTTTATGGTCAGCAATTTCACGCGGGGCAGGAGCAGTAGCATGCCGCCGCCCCCGGCGGCGACCGCCCCCGTAACTTCCCTTGCCGACCGGCCGTTGCTATAGAGCCAGCCGATCTCGGATGGCATCAGGTGACGGCGCCACTGCGCAAGGAGGCTCACGCATGAGACTGGGTATCCTGGTGATGGGAATCGGCCTGCTGCTCGGCACCGCGGGCTCGAGCCTGGCCGAGGTGAACTGCAAGCAGGTGAACAAGTACCTGCAGACCGGCCGCTCCGTGAAGGACGTCGCCGAGACGATGGTCGTCAGCGAGTCCGACGTTCGGAAGTGTCAGGAGCAAGCCGGTGCGGCGAAGCCGGCCGAGGGCTCGAAGCCGGCCGAGGCCATGGGTGGCGGAGCCGGCGGCGGGGAGAAGAAGTAGCGCGCTCTCGACGGTGGGCGGCGCGCGGCGCCGCCCACCCGTCCGACGCGACGGCCGTCCCGGAGGTCGGCTGTGACGTCGGCCGCCGACGTCGATCGCCGGTGGATGGAGGAGGCGCTCGCCGAGGCTGGCGCCGCGAGCGCGCGCGGCGAGGTGCCGGTCGGCGCGCTGGTGGTGGTCGAAGGCCGCGTGCTCGCGCGGGCCGGAAACACCAGCGTGGCGAGCAACGACCCGACCGCGCACGCCGAGGTGCTGGCCCTCCGCGCGGCCGGCGTTGCGGTGGGGAACTACCGCCTGACCGGAACGACGCTCTACGTCACGGTCGAGCCGTGCGTGATGTGTACCGGCGCCGCGCTGCACGCCCGGGTCGAGCGTCTCGTGTACGGCTGCGCCGACCCGAAGGGTGGGGCGGCGGGGTCGCTGTTCGACCTGACCGCGGACGCGCGGCTGAATCACCGAATGGTGGTGACCGCGGGAGTCGTCGAGGAACGCTGCCGGGCGCTCATGCAGGACTTCTTCCGCGCGCGTCGCGCGGACCCCTGAAGCCGTGGCCCGCTCGGTCGGGGTGTGGTACGAAACACCGACCTTCGGAGAGGTGCGTGAGCCCGGTTGAAACGGCACGACTCGAAATCGTGTGTGCCCTCGTGGCACCGAGGGTTCGAATCCCTCCCTCTCCGCTCCGTCGTCGCCGTGCTTGCGCCATGTCGTGAGGTCCGCGAAAGTCCCGCCACGGAGAGGTGCCCGAGCGGCCGAAGGGGCACGCCTGGAGAGCGTGTGTACCCAAAAGGTACCGAGGGTTCGAATCCCTCCCTCTCCGCTCCACCGCTGACGGCATCGGACGTCGGGAAACGCGACAGACGAGCGACGCGTCCTGGCGCGCGGTGAGCGAAGGTGTCGGCTCGCCTTGCGCCTTCGCGCGAACGCGGATACTCTGCTTCTACGCAGGCGTCGGGCGGTGGCGGCTAGGTCCTGCGCAAGAAGGCGTCGCGAACCCCGTCAGGTCCGGAAGGAAGCAGCGGTACCGACTGTCCTCCTGTGCCGCAGGGCGCCCTAGCTGTCACCGCCGGACGCCTGCGCCTCTCCCCACACATGACATACCAGGTGCTGGCCCGGCGGCTGCGGCCGCAGCGCTTCGAGGACGTCGTCGGGCAGGAGCACGTGACGCGAACGCTCCAGGCCGCGATCGCGGCCGGTCGCGTCGCCCATGCCTTCCTGTTCACCGGTCCGCGCGGCGTCGGCAAGACGACGACCGCGCGCCTGCTCGCCAAGGCGCTCGACTGCGAGCGCGGCCCGACGCCCGAACCGTGCAACGCGTGCTCCAACTGCCACGAGATCGCCGAGGGAAACGCCTTCGACGTCCTCGAGATCGACGGCGCCTCGCACACGCAGGTGGACAAGATGCGCGACCTGATGGAGACGGTCGCGCACCGCCCGATCAAGAGCCGCTTCAAGATCTACATCATCGACGAAGTGCACATGCTGTCGCAGCACTCCTTCAACGCGTTGCTGAAGACGCTCGAAGAGCCGCCGCCGCACGTCAAGTTCATCTTCGCCACGACCGACCCGCACAAGGTCCTGCCCACCGTCGTCTCCCGCTGCCAGCGCTACGACCTCCGGCGCATCGGGCTCGGCGAGCTGCGCGCGCACCTGCGCAAGACCGTCGAGGCCGAGGGCCTGGCCCTGTCCGAGGAGGCGGTGGCGCTCGTGGCCCGCGAAGCGGAGGGCAGCCTGCGTGACGCGCAATCGCTGCTCGAGCAGGTGCTCGCCGTCGCCGGCACGGCGGCCGACGACGCCACCGTCCGCGAGATCCTGGGCGCCGCCGACCGGCGGCTGGTGGTGGCGGTGGCGGACGCCATCCTGGCGGGCGACGCGGCGGCCTGCGTCACCCACCTGGCACGGCTCTACGCGCACGGGTACGACGCGCAGCGGTTCTGCCGCGATCTCCTCGAGCACTTCCGGAACCTGGCCGTGCTGCGCGCCACCGGCGAGCGCCGCCTGGTGGCCGATCTGCCCGAGGCGGAGGTCGACACGCTCGTGGCGCAAGCCGAGCGGCGCTCGGCCGACGACCTTCAGCGCTTCTTCCGCCTGCTCCTCGAAGCCGACGAGGCGCTCGCCACCCCCGCCCGCACGGTCGACCCGCAGCTCGTCCTCGAGATGTGCGTCGTCCGGCTCGCCACGCTGCCGCCGCTCCTGCCGGTCGACGAGATCCTCCGCCGGCTGGAAGCGCTCGGCGGCGCGCCGGCCGCGCCGGCCCCGGCGGCGGGAGGCGAGCCGCGTCGCGGTCCGACGACGTCCAGCGCGGGGCCGCCGCGCCGCGAAGCGGCGCCCGCCGCGGGCACGCCGCGCGTCTGGGAGGAGTTCCTCGCGCGCGTCCGCCAGGAGAAGGTTTCGCTGTACATGCAGCTCGCCACCGGGAAGCTGCTCTCGTCCGAGGGCGAAGCGCTCCGCATCGGCATCGACAACGAGGCGATGCGGCGCGAGCTCTCCCGCAAGGAGACGCTCGACCGGCTGCGTGCGATCGCGCAGGACGTCGCGGGTCGCGAGTTGCGCGTCGAGATCGGTCCACTGCCGGGCGACGAGGACGGGCCTCGCGCCGCCGCACGCCGGCGGACCGAGGAGACGCTCGCCGACCCGCTCGTGCAGGCGGCCGTCGACATCTTCCAGGGCGCCGAGGTGCGCAGCGTGCGCGACCGGCGCGAGACCTGAGTGGGGGCGACCATGGGCAAAGGCTTCGATCTCGGCGGGCTCCTCCAGCAGGCGCAGGAGAAGCTCGCGAGCTTCCAGCAGGACATGGCGGGTCGTACGACCGAGGCCAGCGCCGGCGGCGGCATGGTGACGGCGGTCGTGAACGGGCGTCTCGAGCTGGTCAAGATCCGGATCGACCCCTCGCTGCTCCAGCAGCCGGACGTCGAGATGCTCCAGGATCTGGTCGTGGCGGCGGTCAACGAGGCCGTCCGCGGGGCGCAGAAGATGATGGCCGACGAGATGGGCCGCCTGACCGGCGGCCTCGGGCTCAAGCTGCCCGGTATGCCCTGACGCGATGGCGCAGACCCCCTCGATGACCCGGCTCATCGAGCAGCTCGCGCGCCTTCCCGGGATCGGCGAGAAGACGGCGAGCCGGCTCGCCTTCTACGTCGTGCTCGCCGACCGGCAGTACGCGCAGGCGCTGGCCGACGCGTTGCTCGCCGTCAAGGACGCCACCCGGCTCTGCTCCGTCTGCTTCGCGCTCACCGAAGCCGACCCGTGCCCGATCTGCAGCGATTCCGAGCGCAGCCCCGACGCCATCTGCGTGGTCGAGGATCCCGCCGACCTGCTGGCGGTCGAGCGTGCCCGGGAGTTCCGCGGCCGCTACCACGTGCTGCACGGGGCTCTGGCACCCCTCGACGGCATCGGCCCCGACGAGCTCCGCATCCAGCCGCTGCTCGTCCGCCTGCGCGACTCGACGGTGCGCGAGGTCATCGTCGCCACCAACCCGACCGCCGAGGGCGAGGCGACCGCGCTCTACCTCGCCAAGCTCATCAAGCCGCTCGGGCTCCGCGTGACGCGGATCGCGCACGGCATCCCGATGGGGGGCGACCTCGAGTACGTCGACGTGGTCACCGTCGGCCGCGCCCTCGAGGGGCGCCGGGAGATGTGAGGACGCTGGTTTGCAGCCCCCGGCGCGGTTGGCTATAAGGCGCGCCGTTCCCCGGTAGCTCAGTCGGTAGAGCAATCGGCTGTGAGGTTCGCAGCCTCACCGGGAAACCGGTGAGTGAACAAGCGGGTGAATTCAGGGAAGCCTACGTGCCTCGCGCGAGCGGACATATGGTAATCCTGAGCCGAGCCCTCCGAGAATGAAGGGCGGAGGGAAGGTGCAGAGACTAGGGAGTGACGGAAGAATAATCTCCCCACGAGCGCCCGCCACCTACAGGCCCGCAAGGCCCACGGTGATGAGATAGTCCACCCCCGTCGGAAACGGCGGGACACGGTGTAACCGATTGGTCGCTGGTTCGAATCCGGCCCGGGGAGCCAGCTCTGAAAAAGCCGTCGGAGGCGACTCCGGCGGCTTTTTCCACCTCTGGGCGTGAACGACTCGATGCCCGCAGATGCCCGCCCTCCTCGCATGGCGCGTCTGAAGCCGCTCCTGCTCGTCGCCGGCGTGGTGGGCGTCGTCTGGCTTTCGCACCACTACGGGTTGACGGCGCGTGCCAACGTGGAGCGCATTCGCGCGCTCGTGGAGTCCCACGCCCCCTACGGGCCGCTCGTCTTCATCGCGATCTGCGTGGGCGGCATCTTCCTCCACGTGCCGGAGTTCCTGCTGATCGCGGCCGGCGGCGTCATCTTCGAGGGCCAGTACGCGTTCGCCTACGGGTGGATCGCCTCGCTCGTCGGCACGACGTCCACCTTCTTGATCGTCCGCTACCTCGCGCGTGACTACTTCCAGGAGCGCCTCGCGCACCGCTTCCACGGCTTGCGCGCGCTCGACGAGCGGCTGGTCCGAAACGGCTTCTCGACCGTCCTCTCGCTGCGCCTGCTCCTCTTCCTCGCGCCGCCCCTCAACTGGGCGCTGGGCGCGACGCGCGTGCGCGTCGGCCACTACGTGGCCGGCACCGCGCTCGGCGTCATCCCGGGCATCGCCGCCAGTGTCTTCTTCGCCGACTCCATCGTAAACGGCCGTGGCGGCCCCGCACGCCTGCTCCTCCCGGTCGCCATCGTCACCGCGCTCGTGCTGGCCGCCCGCGCCAGCCGCCGTAAGCTCGACGAGTCGCCCTCCCGCGGCACCTGACCCGGGGGGGCGGCGGCCAGGACGCGTTCCGCCCCGGCTCGCCGCCCGCGCCGCGCCCCTACCACCGATCTGGGTCGAACATCTTGTCCTGGCGCTCGGCGCGACGCTTGAGGATCGCGCGCTGCTCGGGGTGCGTCAGGATGTAGAGGTCCTTGCGCTCGATGCCGCGCACGACGCGGCGTGCGACCTCCGTCGGCTGGATCACGCCGCCGACCATGCCGGCCGCGGAGGGCAGCGTGGGCTCGCCCGGGTTCTGGAGTGCGGCCGGGCGCTTGCGGATCGAGTTCTCGTTGATGTTCGTCTCGACGATCATCGGGCACAGCACGCTGACGCCGATGCCGCGCGGGGCGAGCTCGCGGTGGAGCGCTTCGGTGAGGCCGACGACGGCGAACTTGGAGGCGCAGTAGATGCCGAGCCACTGCATGCCGACGAGGCCGGCCATCGAAGCGGTGTTGACGACGTGGCCACCCGCGCTCTGGGCGATCAAGCGGGGGACGAACGTCTCCACGCCGTGCACCACGCCCCAGAAGTTCACCCGCATGGTGTACTCCCAGTCGGCGTGGGTGGCATCCGCGATCTCGCCGAAGAGCGCGATGCCGGCGTTGTTGCAGACGACGTGGACGGCGCCGAAGCGGCGCTCGGCGGCGGCGGCGAGCGCTTCCACCGAGGCGCGGTCTCCGACGTCGGTCGGCACGGTCGCGACCTCGGCACCCCTGGCCGCGAGCCGCTCGGCGACGGCCGCCATCGCTGCTTCGTCGACGTCGGCGAGCACGAGCCGCGCGCCCCGCGCCGCGAACGCCTCGCCGAGCGCGGCGCCGATGCCACCCCCGCCGCCGGTCACCAGCGCGACGCGCCCGCGGAAGGGGTCGTCCATCGTCAGTCCGTGATGCGCGTGATGGCGCGGAGCGTGAACTCCCCCGGGTCGAAGGCGTGCTCGACGAACTGGTCGCGGGGTCGGCCGCCGATGGCGGCGCGGTTGGTCTTGTCGTTCACGCCGACCACCAGCGTGGGGAGGACGGCGGACATCGAGCGGTCCTCGGTCTCACCGAAGGTGTAGGCGCACATCGCGTTGTAGAAGTACTCGCCGGCGCGGTCGGTCACCACCTTCCAGTAGATGCGGTACATCTCCTTGTCGAAGTACATGACGACCTTGCCGAAGTTGTAGTACGGGTCGGTCGAGACGCCTTCGACGATCCACACCGGGCGCGGCACGAACACGAGCCCGCCGGTGATGAGCCACGGCGCGCCCTTGCCGGTGCCGTCCTCGAAGCGGGCGGGCAGGGCGGGGGTGTCGATCACCCAGCGCGTCGGCGACACGCTGCGCGCCGGGAGCGCGTAGGGCTGCGCCACGACCGGCGCCAGCACGTTGCCCTCGCCCACGAGCTTCCACTTGTAGGTCTCGACCTTGCCCGCGTAGCAGTTGATGTCGTCGGCGAAGATGTCCATGCCGGCGACGGGCTCCGAGCGCGACGCCGCGCTGATGTGGCGGGCGCGGCGTGTCTGCGGGACGAAGGCCCACATGTCGTCGAGCTTGTCCCAGTCGAGGTGGCGGACGGTGAGCGTCGAGACGCCCTCGACGTCCGGCGGCTCGAGCGCCACCGACGTCGCCTTGGCGGCGACGCGCTCGGGGTTGGCGATGGGGCCGCCGTGGCGGCCGACGTACGCCATGGCCTGCAGCTTCGTCTTCACCGTGCGGTAGGCGCCCTTCTGGTCGAGCCCGGTCAGGTAGAAGCTCGCGCCCGAGCCGCCGGGCATGTAGCTCGCGGCGGTGAAGTTCCACGCGATCTTGCAGCCGGCTTGGGGGTCGCCGGCGGCAAGGCTCGGGAAGGGATAGCCGAAGTAGAACTCGGGCACCTTGCCCGTGGCCTTGTCCTTGAGGCCGCAGGTCTCCGCGTCCAGCTCGTACTTGCCGTCGTTGGCGGCGCTCGCCTCCCAGAAGGTGCGGCTGTAGTTGTCGTGGAAGCGCTTGGGGTCGGCCGGCACCACCTTGAACCAGTACTCGCCCGACTCGACGCGCTTGAGCACCGGGTCCGGCACGAGCCCCTTGCCCTTCGACGCCGTGCCGGCGTCGAGCGTCCAGGGTTCGTCCGCCGCGCGGCCCGCCGCGGGCGCCAGGGCCGCCATCAGCAGTGCTGCCAGCGCGGCCCGCCTCACGCAATTTCGCACCATCGTCGCTTCGTCCCCCCGCTCCACTAGAACACTACCGCCGCCGCCGAGGCAAACCTATGGACACGGCGCGCGCCCCGATGGTAGCGAAGGCGCGTGAGCCGCCGCCCGATCGTGCCGTTCCTCCGCCTGCCCGAGAACGGCGACGCCTACCTCGTCGGTCAGCGCTGCACCGCGTGCCGTGCGGTCTATCTCGGGCAGCGCCGCGCCTGCTCGCGCTGCGCCGCCGTCGGCGCGTTCGAGGAGATCCCGCTGTCGCGCACGGGCAAGCTCTGGGTCTGGTCGATCGTCTACCAGTCGGCGCCGGGCATCCCGGTGCCGTACGTGGTCGGCGTCGTCGACCTACCGGAGGGCGTGTCTGTCCGCTGCAACCTGGTCGAGGTCGAGCCCGACCCGAAGCGCTTGCGCTTCGGCATGCCGGTCGAGATGACGACCGGGGTCAGCCAGCAGGACCGCGACGGCAACGACGTGGTCGCGTTCTACTTCCGCCCCGCGGCGGCCTAGGAGGGAATGCCATGCGCGACGTCTTCGTCGCCGGTGTCGGGATGCTCCGTTTCGGCCGCTACAAGGACCGCAACGTGCCGGACCTCGGTGCCGAGGCGGCGCTCATCGCGCTCCAGGACGCGGGGCTCACCATCAAGGACGTCGAGTTCATGGCCGCCGGCTCGCTCTTCCAGGCGAACGCCATGGTCGGCCAGCGCATCCTCCAGGAGATCGGGCAGACGGGCATCCCGGTGGTGAACGTCGCCAACGCCTGCGCCACCGGCTCGACGGCCTTCCGCGAGGCGTGGATGGCGGTGGCGTCGGGCGAGCACGAGGTCGCGCTCGCCGTCGGCGTCGAGCAGATGGGGAAGATGGGACTCCTCGGCGCGCCGGGCGGCGACAAGATCCGCACCGAAGGCGTCATCGGCAGCGGGCTCATGCCGGCGGTCTTCGGCCAGGCGGGCATGGAGCACATGCGGAAGTACGGCACCACCGCCGAGCAGTTCGCCAAGGTGGCGGTCAAGAACCACAAGCACTCGGTGAACAACCCGCTCTCGCAGTACCAGGTCGAGGTGAGCCTCGACGACGTCCTGAATGCCAGGATGGTCGCGTACCCGCTCACCCTCTACGTGTGCTGCCCGACCGGCGACGGCGCCGCCGCCGCGATCGTCGTGTCACCCGCCAAGGCGCGCCAGCTCGGCGCCAAGGTGAAGGTGCTGGCGTCCATTCTCACTTCGGATCCGTGGACCGAGCGCGACCTGACGCTCCCCGACGTCAACACGCTCACCCGCAACGCCGCCGCCAAGGCCTGGGAGCGCGCCGGCGTCGGCCCCGACGACCTCGACCTGGTCGAGCTGCACGACTGCTTCGCCACCGCCGAGCTGCTGCACTACGAGAACCTCGGCCTCTGCAAGGAAGGCGAGGCCGGGCGCGCCATCGACGCGGGCGAGACGGCGCACGGCGGTCGCATTCCCGTGAACGTCTCGGGCGGGCTCCTCTCGAAGGGTCACCCCCTCGGCGCGACGGGCGTGGCGGGCGTCTTCGAGATCACCACGCACCTCCTCGGCCGGGCGGGCGCGCGGCAGGTCGAAGGCGCGAAGGTCGGCCTCACGCACGTGATCGGCCTCGGCTCCGCCTGCACCATCCAGGTGCTGGGCGCCTGAGCCGCACGCTCAAGCGGCTTCGCCGCGGTCCTTCGGCTTGACCTCGAGGCGGGTCGGCACCAGGCGGTCGCCCGACGCCGTGCCCTCCTCGTGGTACTCCGCTTCGACGTTCACCGACCACACGTCGTACGACGCCCCCGCCAGGTTCCGCGCCGCGTAGACGCCGGTCAGCATCGAGTGGTCCTGGTTGTTGTAGCGGTGCTGGCCGTTGCGGCCGACGAGCTGGAGGTTGGGGAGTCCTTCGAGCCAGCGACGGATGAGCGCGAGCCGCTCCTGGTAGCCCTGGTCGTAGACGGGGTACGCCTTCCGCATGCGCACGACCGTGCCGTCCTCGACCTCGCGCGGCTCGACGAGGCCGATGCGCGTGCAGTCGGCCTTGCCGAGCTCGATCAGCCGCTCGTCGGGCCAGCTCCACTCCTCGTCGCGCTCCCAGAGGAAGTACTCGAGGCCGAGCGAGCTCTTCGACGGGTCCGGCACCATGTACGGGCTCCAGTTCTTGTAGTTCTGGACCCGCCCCATCTTGGCCTCGGGCGAGTGGATGTATATCCAGTTGTCGGCGAAGACCGATTCTCGCTTCACGATCAGCACGACGGTCAGGTAGTCGCGGTAGCGGAGCGCGTTCGCCGCGCGCAGCACCTCGGCGGGCGGCGCGGGGTCGAAGGCCTTCAGGAGTTCGCGGATCGGCATGGTGGAGATGAAGCTCTCGGCCGCGAACTCGGTGCGCTCGCCCGCCGCCGTGCGGCCGACGACCGACGTCACCCGGCCGCCGCGATGCCGGATCTTCTCGACCTCGACGCCGCGGACGACGCGGCCGCTGCCCCGGCCGACCAGCTCCGCGCAGCGGTCCCACATCATCCCCGGCCCGAAGCGCGGGTAGTGGAATTGCTCGATCAGCGTCGTGATCACCTCGCCCTCCTTGCCGCGCGCGCCGAAGAAGGCGTTCTTGAGGGCCGAGAGGAGGGAGAGATTCTTGATCCGCTGCGCCGCCCAGTCGGCGGAGAGCTCCGCGCACGGCATGCCCCACACCTTCTCGGTGTAGGTCTTGAAGAAGATGTTGAAGAGGCGCCGCCCGAAGCGGTTCGACACCCAGTCCTCGAAGGACCGCTCGTCCTTCGCCGGTCGGAGTCGTGCCTTGGCGTAGGAGAGCACGCACAGCGCGGCCTCCAGCGGGCCGAGGCCGAGGAGCGCGTTCATGGGGCGCAGCGGGTAGTCGAAGAAGTGCTTGCGGTAGAGGATGCGCGAGAGCCGCGGGCGGAGCAGGAATTCCTCGCCCAGGATCTCCTGCCACAGCTCGTTGATGAGCGGCACCTTGGAGAAGAAGCGGTGACCGCCGATGTCGAAGCGGTAGCCCTGGTAGCTGACGGTGCGCGACAGGCCGCCCACCTGCTCGTCGGCTTCGAGCACGGTCGACTCGAAGCCGAGCTTCGAGAGCTCGTACGCCGCGGTCAGGCCGGCCGGGCCGGCGCCGATGATGACGGTGCCTTTCATCGAGACCTCAGGTGGCTTGCGGTGGCGGGTTGACCCAGTCGTGGCCGGCGCGCTCGAGGTGACGGCGGAGCGGGTGGCTCCGGCGGACGAAGATCACCGCGACGTCATCGGCGTACACCCGCACCCAGCCCTTGTGGTCGGCGAGCGACCGGGCGAGCGCGTCGCCGCGCTCCCAGATGATGAAGTCCGGACGCAAGCGCGCGAGCTGGCGGCGCCAGTCGGGGCGCACGTGGCTGAGCTTCATGTAGCCGAGCACGTTCTCCTCGCCGTAGAAGGTGGCGCGGCCGTCCATCGCCACCTGGTAGTCGGGGTAGAGCGCGTAGATGAGGAAGCCGCCCCAGTTGAAGCCGTTGAACATGCGGCCGAGCCGCGGCTGCGCGTGGAGGAAGCGAACGGCCTCCACGGGGTAGGTCTTCGGCGGCAGGTTGTCCTCGAAGCCGGGGCGCGTCGGCAGGTGAACCGCCACGATGCCGACGATCATGCCCATCGCCAGCAGGTGCGCGACGACGTGCGGCGGCGACAGGGAGCGCCGGGGCGGGTCGGCCAGCCAGCGCGGCAGCGCGAGGGTGGCGGCGCGCGCCGCCGCGGGCGCGGCGACGATCACCAAGAGCGGCACGTTCCGCTGCACGTAGAGCGCGAGCGCCAGGTGGACCACGACGAGCGCGAACACGAAGGAGTCGGGGCGCTCCGGCGACCAGGCGAAGGTCGCGAACACCAGGAGGACGATGGCGAGGAGGTACGGTCCCGACTCGTGGTGGAAGTTGGGCGACGCCAGCTCGACGATGGGGAGCGTCGCGGGGTGGCTCGCGATCTCGCGCATGTGGAGGAGGAGCGCGGGTCCCCAGGGGTTGACCGCGGTCGCCACCGTGCAGGCGAGCGCGACGATCGCCAGGCGCAGCCAGTCGCGCGCGGCGGGGGTGTCGGCGCCGGCGAGCCGCTCGAGGAGCGCCCAGCCGGCGGCGAGCCAGAGCCACGCCAGCCCGAAGACGAAGAAGACATGGACGTTCGCCCACACGGCCGTCAGCGGGACGAGGTGCCAGAGCCGCACCTCTTCGCCCCGTCGATGACGCGCGAGCGCGTCCATCCAGACCGCGGCGAGGACGAAGGAGACGAGGGTCGGCCGCTCGCTGACGAACCAGAGCGTCGCCAGGCCGCCGCAGGCGACGACGGCCGTGGTGGCGGCGACCGACGCGCCGGCGCGGCGGCAGCTCCGGAAGACCAGCAGGAACGTGAAGCCGATCAGGCCCGCGGCGGCGATGCGCAGCGCGTGGAAGCCGACGTGGCTCGCGAGGAGCCACATGGCCACCTCGGCGAGCCAGCTGTACGCGATCCAGGGTGCACCGGGCCGGGTGTAGGAGAACTCGTCCGCGTGCGGCGGCCACCAGTCGCGGCACGCGATCTCGCCGGCGCGCAGGTGCCAGCCGAGGTCGGGGTCGCCCGCCGGCCGCTGCACGGCGATGATGAAGACGAGGGCCGTGACGGCGAGGGCGTAGACGCGCTCGGGGGTGACGGTGGCGGCGAGGGCGCGCCCGAGGCGCGACGGCACCGCGGCGTGCGTCGGCGACGCCCCGCCGGGGGTGTACGGGAGGGCGAGGCTGCTCACGTGGCACACTCCGGCATCGACTCTCCGAGAGTCCCCCCGGGTGTGTCGGCCCAACCGGCCCCGAACTGTAGGGGGGGCCGGCGGCGGACGAAGATCACCGCCACGTCGTCGGCGTAGACCCGCCGCCAGTCGGGCAGGAGCGCGAGCACCTCGGCGAAGGCCGTTTGCCGCGGCCAGAGGATGACGTCGGGACGCCAGCGGTCGAGGAAGGCGCGCCAGCCGGGCGCGAGCGCGGTCATGCGGGCGTACTCTGCGAGCGTCTCCTCGCCGTAGACGTTGGTGCGACCGTCCATCGAGACCTGGTAGCGGGGGTAGAGGGTGCCGATCAGGTAGCCGCCCCAGTCGAAGTGGTTCATGAGCCGCCCGAGCGGCCGCCGCGCGGCGAGCCAGCGCACGGCGTCGACCGGCAGGCGGTGTCGGTCGACGGCCGCGTCCGGGGCGCGGAGCGGCGCGAGGCGGGCGCCGAGCGCCCCCCCGGCCGCGACCAGGAGGAGCGCGTGGAGCGCCAGCACCGCCGCGCCCGGGCGCGGGCGCGCCGAGGGTGGCGGGAGGAGGGCGTCGGCGTGGCGCGCGAGGATCGGTGCGGCGACGATCGCGAAGAACGGCACGTTGCGCGCCATGGCGTACGCGAGCCAGGCGAAGCCGAACAGGGTGACGACCTCGGCGACATCGCGGTGGACCGGCGAGTAGACGAGCACCACGAGGGTCGCGAAGAAGAGCGCGGTGAGGGCCTGTCCGGTGGCGCCGTGGAGCGACGGCGTGGCGAACTCGGCGACCAGTTCGAACGCGACGGGCTCCCGGGCCAGCACCGTGACGTAGTGGAGGAGGTGCCAGCCGTACGGCGTCGCGAGCGGTGCCAGCCCGAGCGCCACCAGCAGCGCTGCCCGATCGATCGACCAGCGCGACGGCCGCGACACGACGTGGAGCCCGACGACCGCGAGCCCGAACGGGAAGAGCACGTGGCTGTTCGCCCACACCACCGTCACGGGAACGAGCCACCACGAGCGGTCGCGGCGGCCCATGCGGTCGAGCAGGACGACGTGCACGACCACCGCCATGCAGAGGAACGACACGAGGTGCGGGCGCACCGTGAAGCTGCCCGAGGCGGCGAGCATGGCGGCCGTGGTCGCGGCGAGCGCGACCGAAGTCCGGGCACCGGTCGCGCGGCACGAGGCGAGGACGACGCCGCCGAGCGCCGCCACCAGCGCGGCGCCGAGCGCGATCAGCCCGACGTCGCCGCACGCGCGCCGGCAGATGGCGAAGACGACCTCGGGCAGCCAGCTATAGGCGAACCAGTCGCGACCCTGCGCGACCCAGGAGTAGGGGTCGGTCCACGGCACGCCGAGGCCGTCGAGCACGCGGTCGCCGGCCGCGAGGTGCCACCCGAGGTCGGGGTCGCGCAGGGGGACGAGGCAGATCGCGGCGAACGTCGCGAGCAGCAGCGCCCCGAGCGTCGCCTCGACGCCGAGCACACGGTGGAGCAGGCCCGGCGACGGGATCGGCGCCGGCGCGGGCGCCGCGCTCGCCGGCGCGCGGGCCGCGGGCGGCGCGGGAGGCGCGGGAGGCTGGCGCGCGGGGAGCCCCACGGCTAGCTCGCCAGGCGCGCCGCCGACCGATCGGCGGCGACGACGAGCGTCGGCGAGAGGGCGGCGTTCCGGACGGCGGGGACGTCGCGCACCACGACGATCGCGAACAGCGCGAGCAGCACGCCCGCGGGGACGTCGAGGATGTAGTGATACCCGAGCACGAGCGTGCTCGCGACGAGCAGCGCGTTGATCGGCAGGAAGGCGAGGAAGTGGCTCCGTGAGACGCGGAGTGCGTGCTGGAAGACGACGCACAGCGCAACGTGGAGGCTCGGTAGCGCGACGAAGTACGCCATGCCCGTCCCCGCGGTCCGCTGCTGGACGGCGCGAAACTGCGACGCCATGCCGTCCATGAGCTGGAGACTCCGGCTGCCGTCGAAGAACGCCGGGTCGAACGTCGACCGATAAGTGATGCACGGTCCGACGACCGGGTAGATGATGAAGACGAGCAGCCCGACGAAGTAGCAGAGGAACACCCGACGGACGAACTTGGTGGGGTCGTGACCGCGCAGGCAGAGAACGAACGGCACCACGAACACTTCCACCGGCAGCATGTCGTACGCCTTCTCCAAAAGGCCGAAGAGGACACGCGAGCGAATGAGCGGGTAGAGAGGCTCGTGACCGCCGTCGAAGAGCCACGCGTAGACTGCCAGGTCGACATGACGCACGGATTCGTCGTGCAGGTGCGCGACCGCCGACGCGAAGAGGAAGTTCAGGTTCCACACGACGAGGAAGCCGACGACCATCGTCGCGACCACGGCCGAGCTGAGGCGACTGGAGGTACGCGGGGGGCGCGCCGCGCGGCGGAGCACCACGCAGAGGAAGAGGATCGGCGGCAGCAGGGCGCCCATCCGCGTCGGCGGCGGCAGAAGCCACAACGCGACCAGCCCGAGCGCCGAGAGGAGGAGTGCGGGAAGCCGCTCGGGCGCGGCCTCGAGCTGCCCAAGCAGGAGCGTCAGGCAATACGCGAAGGGCAGGACGAGCACCACGATCCAAACGAGGAAGCCCCACGGCGCGACGATCGGGATGCCGGCCACCACGAGCGCGGCCACGCTGAGCGCCCACAGCACGCCGAGCGCGCCGAGCACGCGGGGCAGGTCGGGAGAGGACCGGGTCATGGCGCGCGCCTTCAGTGCAGGCGCAGGATGCGACGGGCGGGAACGATCGCGTAGCTGAAGCGGTTCAAGAAGCTGAGCCCGATCACCCCGTCCTCGTCCATGCCGTCCTGCACCACCGCTTGCACTCCCTGGGCCCGACTGCTGCCCACCTCGACGCTCGCGATCTCGACGAGAGGCGCCTGCACCACGCCGTTGGCGGTCCGCAGCATCACCCGCTTCTCGCCGGGGGTGATGCCGAGCCGGCGCGCGGTCGCGGACGAGACGACGCAGAAGGTGGCGCCGGTGTCGAGGAGAAAGGTGCCGCGCACACGGCCGTTGAGGGTCGCGTGCACGTGCCAGCTTCCGCCGTCACCCTCGAGCGCGACCTCGACCTCCGAGCTCCGCTCCCACTCCGACCGCGCCGTCCGCGGCAGGGTGGCCAGCACCCCGCCGACGAGCACGGCCAGGCCGAGCAGGGCGGAGGCCCTGCGCCCGACGCCGGCCACAGTTACTGCTCCGGCCGCGCCGCGCCCTGGTCCGCGGTCCCGAGCTTCCGTTCGGCCAGGAGGATCTTCACGCGGCGCACCAGATCGGCGCCGCTGAACGGCTTCGTCATGTAGTGGTCGGCGCCCATGCGCAGCCCGCGCTCGACGTCGTCGGGCGAGGAGCGCGCGGTGAGGAAGATGACGGGCAGCGTGCGGGTCTCCTCGCGGTTCCGGATGTGCGAAAGCACCTGGTAGCCGTCGACGTCCGGCATCATGATGTCGAGGATCACGAGGTCGAACTCCTCGCGGTCGATGCGGGCGATCGCGTCGGCGCCGCCGAGCGCCTTGGTGGGGCGGAGTCCCTCGATTCGCAGCCGGGTCTCGATCAGCTCCGCGATGAGGGGGTGGTCTTCCACCACCAGGATACGAGGCCCGACGGGCGGAGGGTTCTCTCGCTTGGTCGTCATGGTCGATCACCCCCCACTGAAGATCTCCGACACCCGGATGAAGAGCGGCGTGAACATGATGACGAAGAGCGGCAGCACGAAGACCATCGTCGGAATCAGCATCTTGACCGGCATCTTGTTGGCGATCTCCTCGGCCTGGAGGCGCCGCGAGGCGCGCACGGAGTCGGAGTGCGCCCGCAAGGCGGGGCCGACGTTGCCGCCCAGCCGCTCGGTGTGGATGAGCTGCGCGACCACCGTGCGGAGCTCCCGGCTGCCGACGCGGTCCGCCATGTTCCCGAGCGCGTCCTTGCGCGGCACGCCGACGCGGAGCTCGTTGGCGAGCTGCGAGAACTCCTGGGCCAACGGATCGCTGCGGCCCGCGCGCTCCTCGGCGACGCGCGCGATGGCCGCGTTCAGGCCGAGCCCGGCCTCCATGCAGAGGACGAGCAGGTCCAGGACGTCGGGCAGAGCGGCGGTGACCTTCACCTGCCGGCTGGCGACCATCTTGCCGATCACGAAGCTCGGGATCACGTAGCCGAGGGCGGCCGGAAGGGCGCCAGCGAAGCAGAGAAGGTAGAGGAGGTCGTTCCCTACCACCTGGACGGCGACGGGTAGCGCGAGGAGCGGCAGCGCGATCATCAGCGCGACGCGCACGCCGAGGGCGACGTAGGACGCGCTCGGACGGCGGAACCCGGCGTGTCGGAGCGCGGAGCGCAGCGATTCTTTCCTCTGGTCGCTCTGCTTGGTGGCCTGCGAGCGCCCGAGGCTGACGAGCACCCGCTCGCCGACGTTCTTCGGCGCGTCGTCGGCCATCACGGAGACCGCCTGGTCGCTGGTGGCGGCCCCGGGGGTGAGGGCCTGCAGGCGCTTGCGGACGGTGTCGCGCGACGAGGTGATCATGGACCACACCGCCGCGGCGGCACACGCGACGGTGAGGGCGATCAGGAGGTAGAGTTGGAGAGGCATGGCGTCACACCACTCGGAGCGACTTGGGGTTGCAGATCTTGCGCACCATGAGCAGGGCGATGCCCTGGAGACCGAACGCCACCCCGAGCGCTTTGTGGCCGCTCGAGGTCGTGAAGAGCGGGAGCATGTACCCAGGGCTCGCGAAGTTGGCGAACGCCCCGACGACGAAGGGCAGGCAGATGAGCATCGTCGCCGAAGCCCGACCCTGTGCCGACAGGGCGCGCACCTGCTGGCGGAGCTTGGCGCGCTCGCGGAGGGTGTTGGAGAGGTTGCCGAGGACCTCGGACAGATTGCCGCCCACCTCGCGCGTGAGCAGCACGGCGAGCGTGAAGAAGCGCAGCTCGCTGATGGGCACGCGACGGACGAGGTTGCTGAGCGCGTCGCGTGCCTGGAGGCCGAGGCGGATCTCGTCGAGCACGATGCGCAGCTCGCCGGCGATGGGCTCGGGCAGCTCGTCGGTCGCGACCTCGAGCGCGTAGTTGAGCGAGTGGCCAGCGCCGATCGACGACTTGATCATGTCGAGCGCGCCCGGGAACTGGTCGGCGAAGGACGCGAAGTGCTTCTTGCGCCGCCGGGTGAGGTAGAGGAGCGTACCGCCCACGCCCAGCCCGAGCGAGAGCGCCGCCTCCACGGGGAAGCCCAGGCCGAACCGCCATTCAACCGCCGTGAACGTCATGACGGTCAGGGCGACCATGAGGTAGAGGAGGTTCGACACCGTCAGCTTCTTAAGGTTCGCCTGCACCAGGAGCTTCTGGAGCTGCGCGCTCACCGAGATGCTCTGCAGGAACGCGTTGATGGACGGGATCGAGCTCATCGGGTTGGTCTTCAGGAGATCGCCCGTTCCGTCGTCGATCGAGCCCGTGACCGTGGACGTGCCGGACAGCCGCTCGCGGAGCTCGCGGCGCTCCGGGAGGGTGAACACCAGCCCGTAGATGGCGAAGGACACGGCGCCCACCGTGAGCGCCGCCGCGATCATGATCATGGCGACCGGCGTCATGTGGTCTCCCGGCCCTCGAACTTCACGTTTTCGAGCGTGATGCCGGCGGCGGCCAGGCGGTCCATGAAGGTCGGTCGCACGCCGGTGGCGCGGAAGTACCCTTCGACGATGCCGTTCGAGTTCACGCCGGTCTGCACGAACTCGAAGATGTCCTGCGTCAGCACGGTGTCGGCCTCCATGCCGATCACCTCGGTGATCTTGATCGTCTTGCGGGTGCCGTCCGCGATGCGGCGTGCTTGGACGACCACGTCGATCGCGGAGCAGATCTGCTGGCGGATCGCCTTCACCGGCAGCTCGATGCCGGCCATGAGCACCAGCATCTCGAGTCGTTGCAGGCACTCGCGGGGGTTGTTCGCGTGCAGGGTCGTCAGCGAGCCGTCGTGGCCGGTGTTCATCGCCTGGAGCATGTCGAGCGACTCGCCGCCGCGGACCTCGCCGACGACGATGCGGTCGGGCCGCATACGCAGGGAGTTGCGGACGAGGTCGCGCGCCGTCACCTCGCCGCGGCCCTCGAGGTTGGCCGGACGCGTCTCGAGACGGACACAGTGCGGCTGCTGGAGCTGGAGCTCGGCGGAGTCCTCGATGGTGACGATGCGTTCGTTGCTCGGGATGAAGCTCGAGAGGCAGTTGAGCAGCGTCGTCTTCCCCGAGCCCGTGCCGCCCGATACGACGATGTTGAGCCGCGCCACCACGATGGCGCGCAGGAGGTCGGACATCTCGGGGGTCATGGACCGGAAGGCGACGAGGTCCTCGATCTTGTACGGATCGCGGCCGAACCGGCGGATCGACATCACGGCGCCGTCGAGGGCGAGCGGCGGGATGATGACGTTGACGCGCGAGCCGTCGGGCAGGCGCGCGTCGACCATGGGCGAGCTCTCGTCGACGCGGCGGCCGACGCGCGACACGATGCGGTCGATGATCTGCATCAGGTGCGCGTTGTCGCGGAAGCGCACCGAGGTCCGCTCGAGCTTGCCGAACTTCTCGATGTAGATGTTGTCGGGCCCGTTGATCAGGATGTCCGAGACGTTGTGGTCCTGGAGGATCGGATCGAGCGGCCCCAGGCCCAGCACCTCGTACGCGATCTCCTCGATCACCCGATCGCGGTCGACGCGCGACAGCGGGGTCGACGTCTGCTCGAGGAGGCGGCCGATCGCCACCCGGATCTGGCTCTCGCCCTGCTCGCGCGAGAGCGACGCCAGCGCGACGAGGTCGAGCTTCTCGAGGAGCTCGCGGTGGATGCGGACCTTGAGCTCCTCGAACTCGTGGGTGGTCTTGGGCCGGAACACCATCCGCTCGCCGCCGCGCGAGGCGCCTTCGCCGCCGGGAGCGGACGGGGCGGCGGGCGTGCCGGGACGGAGTGAGCTCACGATGGGGGCGTTTCGCCGGTCGCTCATGACGCGAACAAGCCTCCGAGTATCCCCTTACGCTTCTTGCGCTCTTCCGGCGCGGCGCTCGGGCCGGCCAGGACTTCGGCAAGCTGCGTGATCGCCCGGCGGAGCGGCGAGTTGGCCTTGCTCTCCGCGAGCGGGGTCCCCTTGTTGAGCGCGCCGAGCGCGGCTTCGTCGTCGCGCGGCAGCGTGTGAGTGACGGAGAGACCGAGGCTCTTCTTCGCCTCGTCGAGCGGCACCTGGGCGCGAGCGCCACCGTGCTTGGAGACGACGACGTCGATCCGCTCGGCCGGGACGCCGAGCCCGTCGAGCACCTCCATGGTGCGGCGGTAGCCGCGCAGGAAGGGCAGGGTGAGCTCGATCAGCAGCAGCACGCGCGTCGCGACCCCGAACGCGGTCAGCGTCTCCTCCGTGAGCGCGCGTGAGGTGTCGACGATGATGACGTCGTACATCGTGCGCAGGATGTCGAGCACCCCGCGCACCTGCTCGACGGGAATCGGCGCCCCGTCGGCGCCGTGCGGCGGCGCGGCCAGCAGGTACACGCCCGTCTGATGGCGGGTGAGCGTGCCCTGGAGAAACACGGAGTCGAGGCGCCGGAAGTTCAACGTGATGTCCATCATGGTGTAGAGCGGGTTCACGTTGAGGAAGAGCGCGACGTCCGACGACTGGAAATCGAGGTCGACGAGGCACACGGACTTGCCGCTGGCCTGCACCTCGACGGCGAGATTCACCGCCAGCGTCGTGACGCCGGCGCCGCCCTTCGGGCTGTAGAGCGTCCACACCTGCGCCGGCTTTCCGGTCGGCTGGCTCAGGCGGCGGAGCGCGGTGACCTTGATGAGCGCCTTGATGGCCTGGGTGGCTTCGAGCGGGAGGCTCAGGAACTCGCTGGCTCCCGCCCGCATGGCCTTGATGATGTTCTCGGTGGAGTCGTCCTGGGAGAGCGCGAAGACGTAGCTCGACGGCAGCGCGGTGCTGATCGATTCCATCAGCGAGAAGGCGGCGCTCGCGTCGCCGTCGACCACGATGCCGATCACCTCGGGCGCCGCCTCCTGTGCGAGGCGGAGCCCGTCCTCGAAGCTGCCCTCGGTGCAGGCGACCGGGGTCGCGTCGAGGCCTGCCAGCAGGTCACGGACCTCGGCCAGTACGGTCGGGTCGGTGCCGAGCAGGAGCGCGGGGAGCTGCTGCATCGACGACTCGCGAGACCTAGAAGTGCTCCACGATGCGATCCGGGCCGCGGATCAGCTCGACCTGGACGGTGTTGGACTTGGCGACCGCGGCGACGCCGCCGAGATCGGCGGTCGACGTGCCGGGCGCGTCGGAGGGGTCGCCGTCGCCGTAGTTGCGGAGCGAGAGCTGGAGCGTGCCTTCGGCGCTCGCCAGGGTGAGCCGGTGCGAGTCTTCCGGCGTGACGAGCAGGGTCACGGTGTCGGCGGTGGTCGGCTTGGTCTCGCGCTCGTCGAGGGTCTGGTTCACGGCGAGGACCTTCACGTCCTGCAGGAGGGTGAACGCGCGGCGCCCGCCGGCTTCGCCCTTCTGCGTCATGATGCAGATGACGTCGACGCGGGTGCCGGGGCTCACGAAGCCGCTGATGCCCGTCACCTTGTTCACCGGCACCGACACGGCCCGCATGCCGGGCGGGATGACGAGCGCCATCAGGCCCTGCGTGTCGGCCGCGGCGAGCTTTTGCGGCATGAGCGGCTCGTTCTGGACCACGCTCGCGAGAGCCACCTTGCCGACGACGGCCTGCACCTCCCGCGCCGCGCCGTTGGGAATGGCGTCGGCCGGCCACGGGATGAGCTTCACGTGGTGCTCCTCGATCCGCGTTCCGAGCGAGAGGTCCTGGGTGGCGACGACCACCTGGGCGGCTTCCACCCCCTGCGGCGAGACGTTGGAGACGACCTGGGCATTCTGGGTGTAGTTGCGCACGAGCATCGCGGTGAAGATCGCGAGCACGACGGCGCAGGCCGCAAAGACGGCTTCACGCTTCATGGGTTCGCTCCTTCCCTAGAGAACGGCGATTCCTGCCTGCTCGCAGACGAGCGCGGCGAGCGCGCCGAGCGCGAGCGGGACGGCATAGGGCACGGTGGCTGCCCGCCCCGGGGCGAGACCCCGGCGCACCCGCCAGTAGGCGACGAGCGCGAAGGGCCCGCCCATCGCCATGCCGAGGACGCAGGCGTTGAGGGCGAGCGCGGGGCCGAGAAAGGCCCCCACGACGGCGAAGAACTTGGCGTCTCCCGCGCCGACCCAGCCGAGCGCGAAGGGGACGAACAGCAGCCCGAGCCCGACGACGAAGCCCTCGGCGGCCGAGAGGAGGCCGGCGGGGACAGGGACGCGGAGTGCGAAGGCCGCCAGCGCGTAGGCGGCGACCAGGGCGTTCGGGATGCGTCGCTCGAAGATGTCCCAGGCGACGGCGAGCGCGAGAAAGCTGGAGAGGCCGATCGTCTGCGTGAGGTCCATCTGCGCGCTCCGCCCAGCTTCTTCTCTCGGCCGACGCGGCCCAAAACTGTAGGGGTCCCGACGCCGCTCGCGCGGCGGCGGGGGGACCCTTCGCGGCCGGTCGGGGCGGTGCGCCCGATCAGCTCAAGTTGGCGGCGACGTTGTTGAGCGAGGCGTTCAGGTTGGTGCCGAGGAGTCTGATCGAGACGAGCGCGATGATGATGATCAGCGCGAGCATCAAGGCGTACTCTGCCGCCGTCTGCGCGGACTCCTCGCGGATCAGGCGGTTCATGAGATTGCGCATGGGGCTTTGCTCCTTGGGGGGCCTGGCGTGCGGTCTGGTGGCGGCTTTGGCCACGACAGGCGTGGAAAGTGAGCGGGTGTCGGGGTGCCGCGGTGCGGGCACGGGACCGCGAGGCCCCGCGCCCCACCCGGGTGCCCGCGACTAGCTCAGGTTCTTGGCGATGTTCTGGAGCTGGCTGTTCAGGTTGGTGCCCAGGAGCTTGACGGAGACCAGCGCGATTATGATGATCAGCGCCAGGAGCAGGGCGTACTCGGCCGCCGTCTGCGCGGACTCCTCGTGCACCAGCCGCTTGATGAGGTTGCCCATTGATCGATCCTCCTTGCGGGGGCTGTCCTGCCGCCCGGTTATGGCCCGTGCCACGCCGGGCGCGGGACGCTCGAAGACTATCGTGGCGCAGTGCAAGCGCGATGCCATCTGCTGCAAGCGCAGCGGCGGGGAACGGAGCGAGCGAATTGTGCTTCTCGTGGCACAGGAAGGTGTCACGGTGAGCCGTCGCATGTCGCGTCCACCGTTGCAGTTGCGCCGCCATCGTCATTGTCGTGGTCAGTTTAGTGGAGTCCGTACTTGTCCAGCTTGCGGTACAGCGTGCGCCGGCTGAGGCCGAGGAGCCGAGCGGCGGCGACGCGGCGCCCGGACGCGACCTCGAGCGCGCGGCGGATCTGATCGCGCTCGGCCGCCTCGAGGCTCAAGTCCGGCGCCGTGGGGGCCGCGGCTCCCTGCTCGGGTTGCGCCGGGGAAGGATTGAGCAGCTGCGCCGGCAGATGATCTGGGGTGATCAGCGGTCCCTTGGCGACGATCATCGCGCGCTCGATCACGTTGGCGAGCTCACGGATGTTGCCGGGCCACGGGGCGTGCAGGAAGACGTCGAGCGTCTGCGGGTCGAGGCCCGTCACCTGCTTGCCGAATTTCCGATCGAACGCCTCGATGAAGTGGCTCGAGAGCGGCTCGATGTCCTCGGTCCGCTCGCGGAGCGGTGGGAGGTGCAGCGCGCCCACGTTCAAGCGGTAGTAGAGGTCGTCGCGGAACGTGCCGACCGCGACCATCTCGGCGAGGTCGCGGTTGGTGGCCGCGATGACGCGGATGTCGACGTGGAGCTCGTCGGGCGAGCCGACGCGCTTGATCTCGCGGTTCTCGAGCACGCGCAGGAGCTTGACCTGCACCCCGAGCGGCAGCTCCCCGATCTCGTCGAGGAAGATGGTGCCGCCGTGGGCCGCTTCGAAGAGGCCCTTGCGGTCGCGGTCGGCGCCCGTGAAGCTGCCCCGGAGGTGGCCGAAGAGCTCGCTCTCGAGAAGGGTGGGCGCGAGGGTCGCGCAGTTGCAGACGACGAACGGCTTGTCCTTGAGCGGACTCAGGCGGTGGAGGGCGCGGGCCACGAGCTCCTTGCCGGTGCCGCTCTCCCCGGTGACCAGCGCCGTGGTGGGGTAGCGAGCCAGCCGCTCGATGAAGGCGAACACCTCGAGCATCCGCTGACCGCGCGCGATCATGCCTTCGAAGACGAGGCAGCCTTGCAGACGCTGCTGCATGATGCGGGTCTGGTGCTCGAGGGTCTTCTTCTCGAACACCGTCGCGATGACGCGCTCGAGGCGGCGGAAGTCGATCGGCTTCTCGACGTAGTCGGCGGCGCCGAGCTGGATCGCCTCGACCGCGTCCTTGACGCACGAGTAGGCGGTCATGAGGACGAGCTGGATCTCGGGGTCGCGTTCCTTCAGACGTCGGAGCAGGTCGAGGCCCGTCATTCCGGGCATGCGGACGTCGGAGAGGATGAGGTCCATCGGTTCCTGCGCCAGGATCTCGAGCGCCGGCGCCGGCTCCGCCGCGACCTTCACCAGGAATCCCTTCTCGGTGAGAAACATCTGGAGGATCTTCCGGATGTCCGGGTCGTCCTCGACGACGAGGATCTTCTTGCGCTCGTGGTCGTGAGTGCCGGGTGGGGCGGGGTCACGCATCGGGTTCTCCGCGTGTGTCGTGCACGGCATGCCTTCCGAAAGGTGTGCCGGCGCTGACGCAAAGGACGTGCCGCCGCCGCCCCTCGCCCACCGCCGACGCGCCGGGCGGTGGCACACCGGCGGAAGCGTTCGGCTTTCGTCACGCGGGGTGAGTCGCGAGTCGGGCGGGCGGTGGCGCGACCGTGCCGCACGCGGCGTTACTTGTGTGACGGCGTTGACTCATTTACGTCGCCTGCCGCGGAGAAATCCAAGGAACGCGCCGCGCCCGCGGGCATGCTGGTTGCAGCGGGCTCACTCGCCGTGCGCAAGCATCCGATCATACGGACCCTGCAGAAGCGCCGTCTCGGCTCCCTCCTGCCTCGCCTACCCTTCGGACTCGTCGCTGTGGTCGCCGCGTTCGCCCTGGCAATCGGCTCGGGGAGGTTCCCGGCTTCGCGGCTCGCGGCTTTGCCGCTGCCCTGGCTGCTCGGGGCCGGCGCGGTCGTCTTCGTGATCGAGGCCGCACGCTGGGGCACCGGGCGCTGCGTGGCGCGGCCACCCCGACCGCGCGCCGCCCGCACGGTTTCCCGGGCCGGTCGCCGCAGCCTGGATCGCGCGGCCACCGAGGACGGCGTGCTCATCGAGCTCCTCGGCAACCTAGGGCTCGCCGTGGCGATCACCGACCGCGCGGGTGCCGTGCGCTGCGCCAACACCGTCGCGTCCACGCTGCTCGAGCGGGACGGCGCGATCGCACCGGCGGCCCTCGATCCGCGCGGGCTCTTCTTCGGCCTGCCGCTCGAGGACGGCGAGCAACTGGCGCCGTTGATCCGCTTCTTCACCCGCGAGGACCACACGGCGCGGGGCGAGGTCACGGTCGCCGCCTCCCGCCGGCGGCTGTCGTGGACGGGGACCCTGCTGGACGGCGGCGAGGGGCTCGGAAGCGGACGGCTCTTCATCATCCGCGACGTCACCCAGGAGCGGCGCTTCGAGGCGCTCAAGGGCGACTTCCTCGCCACCGTGTCGCACGAGCTGCGGACGCCGCTCACGGCGCTGCTCGGGTCGCTCCAGCTCGTGTTTGCCCGCGCGCCCGGGCTCGCCGAGGGCGATCGCGACCTGATCGCCATCGGCGTCAAGAACACCGAACGGCTGATCCGTCTCATCAACGACCTGCTCGACATCGACCGGCTGGAGCAGGGCACGATTCCCTTCGAATTCACCACGCTCGAGATCGCCGAGCTCGTCCAGGGCGCCGTGACGGCCGTGACCCCCGCGTTCACCGAGCGCGGGCTCCGGGTCGAAACGGAGTTGGCCGACGACCTGCCGACCATCCACGGTGACCGCGAGCGTCTGAAGCAGGTCGTCGTCAACCTCCTCGACAACGCCCGCAAGTACGCGCCCGCGAGCTCCACGGTGGTGGTGCGCGCGCTCGGCTTCGATGCGGGCGTGCAAGTCGAGGTGTGTGATCAGGGGGTCGGCATCCCGGTCACCGAGCAACCCCACGTCTTCGAGCGCTTCTGGCACGCCGATCGCAGCGGGCCGGACGCGGGCGCCGGCCTCGGCCTCGCCATCTGCCGAGCGATCGTGGAGCGCCACGAAGGCCGCATCTGGATCAACGCCGAGACGGGCGGCACGACCGTCTCCTTCTTCCTCCCCCGCTCGATCTTCCGGGCGGAGGAGGACGCCGACATGCAGGAAGTCGCGGCCGCGCCGGCCAACGCCCGCATCCTCGTGGTGGAAGACGATCCCGATGCGCGCGCCGTGATGCGGGCGTCGCTCGAGCAGTGCGGCTACGAGGTGGTCGAGGCGCCGACCGGCGGCCACGCCGTCCGTCTCGCGCGCCGCGAGAAGCCGGCGGCCATCCTGCTCGACCTCGTGCTTCCGGACATCAGTGGGTACGACGTGCTCCGCATCCTGAAGAACAGCGGCGACACGGCGGCGCTGCCGGTCGTCGTGCTGAGCATCGAGCCGGAACGCGACCTGGCGCGCCGGCTGGGGGCATGGGACGCGCTCCAGAAGCCGATCGACTTCGAGGCCGTTCGCTGGACCCTGGTGGGCGCGCTGCGGAGCGTCGGCCGGCGCGACGGTCGGCTCGTCATGGGCGTCGGGCCGACGGTCTCGCGGGACCTGGCCACCCTCGCGAATCACCTCGAGGAGGACGCGCACCAGGTGTACCGCGCGCAGGACCTCGCCGACCTGGCCCGCTGGAGCGCCCAGCACTATCCCGACGTGATCGTGTTCGACAGCGACTTCATCACGCAGACCTGCGCGGAAGTGGCGGAGACGCTGCGCCGGATCGCGATCGGTCGGCCGATCCCTCTCGTGTTCCTGGGCAGCGCGGCGCCCGGCACGCAGGCGGCCTCGGGCTGGGTGCAGCTCGCCAAGCCGAGCTGCAAGGACGACGTGATCGAAGCGGCCGAGACGCTGCTGGGGGCACACGGGACGTGACGCGGACGGCACAGTTGCGCCACCGGCGCCGTGTGCCAGCGTCGCCGCTCCCCCGTTTCGGGCGTTCCGGGCGGGCATGTCGCTTGCTCCCTTCCCGATTGCGATGACGAACCGTCCCTTCACCCGCCGAGGCGAGCGCCATGCGCGCGCGACGCGGCGCACGCGCGGTCAGACGCTCGCCGACATGGCGGTCACGCTGCCGCTGATCGCGTTCATGTGGTGCTTCGTGGTCGACATCGGTCACGTCATGCTCGCCAAGCAGCGGGCGGCGGCGTCGCTCCAGGCGGCGCTCGACTGGGCGGCCTCGCTGCCGGACTTCAACGGCGGCGCGACCGTCGACAAGGCGTGCCTGAACATGGTGGGGACGAATGCCGTGAAAGGCCTGACGGACGCGACTGTCTGCAAATCGAGCGGCGTCGTCACCTCGAGCGACCCGATCGACGACGGGAACGGCGGCCAGCAGTTCAGCCTGACGGCGACCTTCAACGTGGCGGCGATCCTGCCGCTCCGCTTCGTCGCACCGCATGGCACGACGTGGCAGACGCCGGGCACCTACCCCATCCAGATCGTGAAGACCGGACGGGCCAACCGGATGCTCATCAATAACGGGTCATGAATAACGGGTCATGAGAAAACGCTCGCGCGGCCAACTCATCGTCGAGGCGGTAATCACCATGCTCGCGTTCTCCTTCATCCTGCTCGGCTCGGTCGACTTCGGAGGCGCGTGGTGGCGCTGCCAGACGTTGCAGAGCGCGGTGCTGGACGGTGCGCGCTACGCCATCGTGCACGGGGCGACCGACCCCGAGCCGGCCAAGATGCTGAACGCGTCGAACGGTGGGGTCGACACGCTCACGACCTATGTCAAGGCACACGCCTACGGGCTCAATCCGAACGATCCGTTCTTCACGTTCTACGGCAAGACCAACGGAAACTTCGACGGAACCTCGACGCCCGAGTGGAGCGATCCGAACGCCACCCCGGGCAGCACCGTGCACATCCACGCGTCCTATCCCATGAAGCTCACGCTCATGAAGACGTTCGCGCCCGCCGGCATGTTCATGGGGTGCCCAGTGCCGACGTCCTGCGAGGCGGACGCCTCAATGACGATCATTCAGTAGGAGGGGCTCCATGAACATCGACGACCGACGCGCCGCCGAGCGCGGCAGCGCCATGGTATTGATGCTGTTCGCCATCGTCATCATCCTGATGATCGGCGGGCTCGGCATCCACTTCGGCCAGGGCTACGCCGACCGGCGCGAGATGCAGACCATCGCCGACCTCGCCGTGCAGGCGGGCGCCCACGAGGTGGTGCACCAGGGGTACAGCGTCGGCGACACCGGCGCCGGGACGGTGGCCGAGACGCTGTTCGAGACGACCGTCCAGAACTACGTCCAGAAGGACTCGGACTGGACGAACTTCGGCCCCTGCCCGGCCGACCCGTCGGCCAGCTGCGTCGTCGGGGGGACGGTGGCGTGCGCCAACGGGGTGACGACGTGTATCATCCCCGCGGGCGACACGCGCTATCCCGACGGCGCGTTCAAGGTCAGGCTCGACAAGACGATCAACACCCCGCTGTGGCGCGCCATGCGCGCCTCGGCCAGGCTCTTCGGGCAGGGCAACGGCTTCGGGATGGACCACTTCACGATCCACGGCGAGGCGACGGCCCGGCCCCAGCCGCAGGGCATCGGCATCATCACGCTCGACCAGAGCCGCTGCAAAAGCTTCAACATGAGCCGCCACGCCTCGCTCCACCTGCAGGGGGCGATGCTGTTCGTCAGCTCGGACTGCGACGACAAAGCCATGTACATCGGCGACCAGGCGTCGCTGACCCTCGGTGCGCCGGCGATAGTGGTGGGGGGCACGTACGTCGGCCCGAGCGCGACCCTCACCTCGAACCAGAGTGGGACGGCCACGGGGAAACCCGCCAGCAATCCCCACTGCCAGAATGGCGAGGGGCAGCTCCTGCCCCCTCCGGGGTACAACTGCGAGCCGCTCGCCGACCTCGCGTTGAACCACCAGGTGCACACCGAGAGCGCTCCCGCGAACGTCGCGACGTCGTACGTCGACGGCCTCAAGGTGCAGTGCGGCTCTGCGAGCGGCGCGTATGACCAGGACCACCTGCGCTTCTACCCTGACCCTGTCACGAGCGCGACCAGCATGGGTCAGAACAACTGCGACATCCCCGACAACCCCCCCGCGGGGCCGAAGCAGGCGGGGCAGCACGCGTTGTGCAGCGACCCGCAGAACTCGGTGTGGATGAACAACAAGGGCCTCAACCCGAAGGGGTTGGGATACTGCGGTCAGGTGGAACCCGGCGGCCCCTCCAACCACTACGTCCTCTGCCCGGGCATCTACTTCGGGGGCATCCGGATACAGGGCGACAAGGACCATCCGGTGACCGTCCGGCTCGCCAAGTGCGACGATCCGGCGTGCACGGGGAACTTCGCCTGTGACGGCTCCAACCACGAGCCGATCTTCGTCGTGGCCGGGGGCGCCATCATCGTGCGCAACACCAACAAGGTGGACGCGGCCGCCACCTCGCCCACCCGGCTCCTCGGCAGCGGCGTCACGATCTACCAGGGCAAGCACCCGCGCGGGGCGTACGGACGCATTCACTTCGACTTCAATTCGGACGTCGAGCTGACCCCGCCCACCACCGGGGCCTACAAGAGTATCGCGATCTTCATGGATCCCGACTACAAGAACCAGGCGAACATCGCGGCGCGCGCGCTGTCCGGCATCCGCGGCGACATCTACGGCCGCCAGACGCGCGTGGCAGTCACCGGTCCGAAGCGCACCGGGGCGGACTTCGAGCGCGTCCGGGCGAGCTTCGTGGTGGGCACCCTCCGCTTCGGCGGCAACGTCCAGGACGACGGCGACCCGCTCGCGGAGGACCCGGAGGACCAGGCGATCGCGAGCGACGCGAGCGTCGACGACGACCCGCTCCTCGACCCCTTCCAGCCCGGCTCCGACGGCAAGTCGGGCTACAAGATCGTCTTGGGTGACTAGACCCGGCGCCCGGCCGCCGGCTTCGTGAAGCGGCCCGAGAGGGCGGCAGAATGTGCCGCCCTCCCGGGCCTTTCTGCTTTCCAGGACCGCGCACACGCCGTGCGCCTTTCCTTGACTTCCAGTCCACCGTCCGTTATCGCCGGAGAGGGCAAGGTCCGAGGTCGCGCCCAGGCGCGGGGTGGAGGTGGAGGCGGATGGTGGGAGTACGCGGCCGACGAGGCGCCGGGTTGCTGGCGGCGGTGGTGGCGGTGGGCGGATGCAACGCGCCGCATCGCGCGGGGCACGATCCGGCGGTGCGCGCCGACAAGTCGGCGCCCGCAACCGCGCAGGCGATGAAAGCCGCGCCGCCCGCGCCGGCCGCGAAGACGGCCGTGGCTGCCTTCCCGGGGCGCAGCGGTACCCGGATCATCACCAACTTCCCCGGCCCGCTCGACGTGCCGACCGGCCAGTCGATCATCCTCAAACTGAACGCGGCCGCCGAGCGCGTCGCGATCGCCGACCCGGAGGTGGCGGAGGTCGTGCTGATCGGCCCGCAGGAAGTACTCATCAACGGCAAGGGGAAGAAGGTCAGCGTCTCGCACAGCAACATCTTCAGCGGTGACAAGTCGACGGAAGACGTCGTGCAAGAGGCCAAGACGAGCGTCATCATCTGGGACAAGGCCGGGCACAGCGACGTCCGCACCCTTTACATCAACCGGGCGCGCACCGAGCAGATCGTCCTCGAGGCCGTGGTCGCGGAGCTGAACCGCTCGGCGATCGAGGCGATGGGGTTCGACTTCTCGTTCGTCCAGGGCAACATCTGGTTCCTGGGCTCCAACGCCAAGCTGGCCAAGTTGAAGGACGGGAAATTCCAGACGACCCTGAACCCGAGCCCCAGGACGATCGCCCCGGAGTTCTTGCTTCCCGACAACCTCACCTACCTCCTCGCCAGTCCGACCGACGACTTCCTCGCCTTCGCCGAGCTGATGCAGCAGGACAACCTCGCGAAGATCCTCGCCCGCCCCACGATCATCGCGCGCAGCGGTGAAGAGGCGCACTTCCGGGTGGGCGGCGAGGTCCCGGTCATCTATGCCACCGCCAACGTGGCGAGCGTCAACTTCAAGGAGTTCGGCGTCCTGCTCACCGTCACCCCGACGCTCACCGACGACGGCACGATCGACCTCCGCGTCTCGACCGAGGTGAGCCAGCCGACGAACGACTTCGCGACCACCTTCGCGGGCTTCTCCATCCCCGCCTTCGTGAGCCGCAAGGCGGACACGCGGGTGCGCCTCAGGGAGCTGGAGAGCCTGATGATCGGCGGCCTCTACCGCGATGACGAGACGGAGGTGGAGGTCAAGACGCCGTACCTGGGCGATCTGCCGTACGTCGGCGCCTTGTTCCGCAGAACACGCTTCGAGCGGACCAAGAAGGAGCTCGTGATCGTCGTGAAGCCGCGCATCGCGCGCAAGCCGTCGGACGTCACGCCGGCGACGCTGCCCACCGATCGCGGGCCTCTCACGCGCGACGAGGTGCGCACGCAGGTGGACCCGCACGAGGTGACGCGGCCGCGCTTCCCGCTCACGGTGCCGGCCGGTCCGAACGGCAACGGCGGCGAGGAGCCGGGGGCGACGGCGCCGGGTGGGACGGGTGGCGAGCTGCTCGACGAACCGCAGATCAGCCCGATGCCGGAGCTGCCGCGCTGAAGGGGCGTGGCGCGGGCGACCGGCGCGGGCCGGGGTCGGAGCGCTAGAAGTCGGAGGAGAGCATCCCGGCGCGCCGGCCGAGGTCGGAGAGGCCGTGCTTCTTCGCCAGGTCTTCGATCGCCTTCCACGCCAGCTTGCTGGGCTCGGCGTGGGCGTTCTCCCAGCGGTTCACCGTCGACACCGTGACGGCGATCTCGTGCGCGAACTCCTCCTGCGTCATGCCGAGCTTCTGACGCATGGTACGGATGAGGTTTCCGGCGTTCTCTTCCATGCTTGCTATCCTCTCGCTGCCCGTGAGGGTATGGCGTGGGGAAGGAAGCAGCAAGTGACGTGCCACCGGCGTGCGCAGAGAACGGTGGGATGTCCCGGCGCTCGGCTGTGCCGGCTGCGGCGAAAAAGTGTGCCTCCGGTGTAGATTCGTCACCCGCTTCCGCGCCCGGCGGCGCATGTGCTACGGACGCGGCATGCTGCGGACCGGGACGCTCTGCCGCGCCGTCGCCCCGCTGGCCGTGGTGCTCGCGGTGGCGGCGTTGGCCGCGGCCCCCGCCACCCCCGAGGACGTCGTGAAGCGCTATCTGAAGGACCTGAAGGAGGGCGACTTCACGGATGCCTACGAGGTCATCTCCAAGGCGATGAAGGGCGGCAAGGACCGCGAGGTGTGGGTGAAGGAGCAGAAGGCCGGGATGGCGTTCGCGGACGTGAAGATATTCGACGTGCAGGTGTTCCCCGGCAAGGTCGAGGGCGACAAGGCGCACGTGCCGAACATCCTGTCGTCGCAGGACCGCTTCGTGAATCAGCTCGGCTTGACGGAGTACGAGCTGTACACGCTGGTCAAGGAAGACGGCGTCTGGAAGGTCGACCAGCAGCTCATCGTCGAGCCCCAGGACATCCCGAAGTGGTTCCCCGGCGGCGGCAAGCCCGCCGCGCCGACCGAACCCGCCCCGTCCCATTGACAGCCGAACGAGCGGTCTGTTACTGCCCCGCTTCGACGGGACCGTAGTTGCGCGGCCCCGCAGGAGGGGCTTATGCGCCGCAACGTCGCGGCTTTTTCCATCACGGGAGCACTCTGCCTGCTCGTCCCCGCGCTCGGCTGTCATCGCGAAGTCGAGATGATCCCGCTCACCGACCGTACCATATATGTGACGGATCGATTCTACGACGTGCAGGCGCTGTCGAAGGACCGGGCGTTCGTCGTCGGCTACGGGGGCAAGATCCTGGAGACGACCGACGGCGGCGCCAACTGGAAGTCGCGCGCGAGCGGGGTGGATACCGCGCTCTACTCGGTGCGCTTCACCGACGACCAGCACGCCTGGATCGCCGGTCAGGAAGGCCTGATCCTCCACACCGCCGACGGCGGCCAGACCTGGACGAAGCAGGTCTCGAATGCGGTCTTCGAGGACCCGAAGGAGCCGAGCGCCAAGCAGAACCTCTACCTCTTCGCCCTCGACGCGCTCGACAACGACCACGCCTGGGCGGTCGGCGACCGCTCGATCCTCACCTCCACCGACGACGGCGGCAAGACGTGGAAGGCGCGCAAGGTCCAGATGGAGCTCGACGTCTCCGGCGGCGAGAGCCTCGCGGCCGCGGACCCCATCTTCTACGACGTCAAGTTCACGGACCCGCAGCACGGCTGGATCGTCGGCGAGTTCGGCAAGATCATGCACACCGACGACGGCGGCGCCACCTGGCGTGAGCAGGAGAAGACGCTGCTGGGAAACGGCATCTTCGACCTCCTCGACATCCCGAGCCTCTTCGGCGTCTACATGACGAGCGCGAGCGCGGGCGTAGCCTCTGGCCTCGAAGGACACATCGCGCGGACGACGGACGGCGGGCAGCACTGGGCCTTCGACCCGACGGAGGTCGACGTGCCGCTGCTCGACCCGCTCTTCCGCATCGTCGAGCTGCCCGACGGCAACGGCTGGGCGGTCGGCGCGGCCGGTGAGGTGATGCGTCACGGCCCCGGCGAGGCCGCCTGGAAGCGCGCCAAGCTCGGGCAGGACGTGCTCACCTGGCTCCGCGGCATGAGCTTCTCCGACCCGCAGCACGGCTGGATGGTCGGTGGCTTCGGGCTCATCTACCGCACCACCGACGGCGGCAAGAGCTGGCTGCCGTCGCTCGGCTGAGAACGGGAGAGTCATCATGAGCAGCGGAACGGCGAGCGAGCAGGAGAAACGCGCGCTCTACTGGCTCGGCGAGCGGTTGATCGACTACCGCCACCCGGTGATGGTTCTCGTCCTCATCGTCACGGGGTTGTTCGCGTACTGGAGCTTCCAGCTACGGCTCGAGACCAGCTTCGGCGACCTCCTCCCCCAGAGCCATCCCTTCGTCCAGATC
>JBGQET010000034.1:0-43147 GCA_041496545.1 Binatia bacterium
CCGCCACGACTGCTTCGCGTACCATTTCCTCGCCGACGCGTGCAGCAACGACGCCACCAACTCCTGCCTCCCGACCTGCGGCGACGGGACGAAGAACCTCGCCGAGCAGTGCGACGGTG
Organism: Binatia bacterium; assembly: GCA_041496545.1. Taxonomy (GTDB): domain Bacteria; phylum Desulfobacterota; class Binatia; order DP-6; family DP-6; genus DASRHG01. The sequence goes on from JBGQET010000034.1 coordinate 120, forward strand.
CCGACGCCGCGCAATGCCCCGGCCTCTGCCAGTCCGATTGCACCTGCCCGGGCATCGTCCTGAGCCAGGTCATCGTGCCGAGCGCGGCGCAGCCGGCCGAGACGCCCGGCTCGCCCGGCGTCGTGGTGACCAACCCGCAGCTCATCACGCAGTTCGGCGGCTCGGGCTTCAGCCTGAACAACGCGCTCGCCATCCGCTGGGCCTACGACGCGCCCGGCGCGCCGGACGCCATCCTCATTCTCGTTCCCGGCTTCGAGGCGGGCGCGAACTCCATGAAGATACTGGCCGAGAACCTCTTGCCGCGCGCGCTGGTGGACCACGCGCTCCGGCTCGAGGTCTGGGGCATGGACCGGCGGACGAACCAGCTCGAGGACCTCGCGGGCCTCCAGATCGCCGAGTCGCTCGCCGACGCGCACGTGGCGCTCGACTGGCTCTTCGGCGGCGAGCTGACCCTGACGCTCGACCCGGCTCTCGTCGCGGGGCCCAACCGCCGCGCGTTCTTCTACGGCGCCAACGCCGACGTCCCGTTCATGGCCAACTGGACGAACCTCATGTTCTCGCGCGACATCGACGCGCTGGTCGCGGCCGCGGACGCCGCCGTCCAGAACCACAACGTCTTCCTCGGCGGCCACTCGGCCGGCACGGGCTTCACCGCGCGCTACGCCTCCACCGACTTCAACCTGACCGGGGTCGGCCCGGTCGATCCGGGCTACCGGAAGGTCCGCGGCCTCGTGCTGCTCGAGGGCGGCGGCGGCTCGACCAGCGGGGCCCCGCTCAGCGCGGACTCGCTCGACCGCATGATCGCGAAGGCCGACGGCGGGAACTTCGGCGCCACGCGCGACAACGCCGCTCGCTGCAAGGACGGCACGACGGCGTGCACGATCGACACCGAGGCGGTCGACTGCGTCGGGCAGACGCCGCCCAAGTGCACGCCCGCCGCGGCCGCCTACTCCGTCGTGCCCGGTCTGCTCACGCCGCGCATCCTCTCCGCGGGCGAGCTCACCGCCATCCAGGTGATCACGGACCCGAACACCGGCGAAGCCCTCCTGACCGTCGACCAGGGCGCGGCGGGGAACAACGCCGTCGCGAAGGTGCCGGACCTGGCCACGCTCGCGGCCCTGCCCAAGGGAACGGCGGAGGCCGGCCTCGGCAGCTTCCTCGACGACGACGGGCTGGTCGCCTCCATCGCGCCGTTCGTCGCGACGTCACTCGGCGCGCCGGGACCGACGGTGGGCGGGCTCCTCACCTGGCTCGCGATCGAGGACGGTCCGATGCCGCCCTCCGTCCTGCCCAACAACGGGCCGCCGCCGACCACGCTGCCCGGCGCGCACTGGGGTCAGGAGAAGGAGGTGACGCGCATGGACCGCATGGTCACCACCTTCTACCAGGGGCCGAGCAACTTCACCGACTGGTACTATCCGGCCGCCGGTCCGGCGACCACGAGCGCGCCCGGCCGCTGCGTCGCCGGGCACTGCACCGCAGGCAACGTCGGCGCGACCTGCACGGCGGACGCCGGGTGCGCGCAGTCGTTCAACCTCGACTCGAGCCAGCTCTCGATCGGCCGCGGTCGCCGCGACATCGAGAACCTGACCCAGGCGGCGAGCATCAACGTCCCGGTCATCTGCTTCGGCGGCTCGAACGGCCTGGCACCGATCCCCGGCGCGTACACGCCGTTCGGGAGCAGCATCGGGGTCTGCACCGCGCCGAGCTGCAACGGCACGCCGCGCATCCTGAACCCGGTGGCGCCGAACCCGGCGTTCCCGACCTTCGGCGGGGTCGGGGGTGGTTTCGAGGTCTACATCAGCGAGGGCTTCGCCCACGTCGACATCATCACCGCCGAGGACGGCCCGGACAACAACGTGATCGGCCACCTGTCGGACTTCCTGGAGAGAAACGCGCAGTAGCCGGCGATGTCTCAAGCGCTCAGCCGGCCATCAGGCGTTGGATCAGCGCTTCCAGCTCGGGCAGCCACTCGTCGAGGGGGCGCTCCGACTCCACCTGTATCTCGAGCTTGCCGTTGGGCAGGATGCGCGCCGTCCCCGGGTGCACGGGGCGGAGCGGGATGACGACCGCTTCGCGCGAGATGCCGAGGCGGTCGAGAATCTCGAAGATGCGCTCGATCTCCTTGAGTGTGACTGCGGCGAGCGGCATGGCTCAGGGCTCCAGGGCGGCCCGCAAGGCAGGAGCCGCGGCAGGGCGTCCGAGGGCGCGATACCAGGCGCGGAGGGCCTCCGTGACGATCAGCACGACGAGCGCCATGAAGAGCGCTGCGACCGCGGCGTCGAGCCGGAGGTTGAAGATCTGGATGCGCAGCTCGACCGCCCGCTCGGCCGCGACGCCGCCCGCCGCGAGCCCCGCCGCCAGCTTGTCGGCCTGCGCGAGGAAACCGATCGCCGGGTCGGCGGCGAAGATCTTCTGCCAGCCGGCCGTCATGGTGACGGCGAGCAGCCAGACGAGCGGGAGGAGCGTCGTCCACGCGTAGCGCGCCCGGCCGCCACGGATGATGACGGAGGTGGCGACGGTGAGCGCGATCGCCGCGAGGAGCTGGTTCGAGATGCCGAAGAGGGGCCAGAGGATGTTGATGCCGCCCAGCGGATCGACCACCCCCTGATAGAGGAAGTAGCCCCACGAGCCGACGACGAGCGTGCTCGTCAGGAGGACGCTCGGGTACCAGCTCGTCCGCCCGAGCGGCGCCCAGAGCTGCCCCAGGAGGTCCTGGAGCATGAAACGGCCGACGCGCGTGCCGGCGTCGAGCGTGGTCAGGATGAAGAGCGCTTCGAACATGATCGCGAAGTGATACCAGAGCGCGAGCGCCGTGCCGCCGAGCGTCTTGGCGAAGATGCTCGCCATGCCGACGGCGAGACTCGGCGCGCCGCCCGTGCGCGCGAACAGCGAGCGCTCGCCGATCGCGCTCGCGAGCTGCGCCATGGTGTCGGCGGTCACGGGAAAGCCCCAGGAAGATATGGTGGCGGTCGCGACGGCCGGGTCGGCCCCGACCACGCCGGCCGGGCTGTTGATCGCGAAGTAGACCCCCGGCTGGAGCGCCGCCGCGGCGATCATCGCCATGATGGCGACGAACGACTCGAGCAGCATGCCGCCGTAGGCGATCATCGGGGCGTCGGTCTCCTCGCGCAGCAGCTTCGGCGTCGTGCCCGAGGAGATGAGCGAGTGGAAGCCGGAGATCGCGCCGCAGGCGATGGTGATGAAGCAGAACGGGAACACCTTGCCGGCGAAGATCGGCCCCGTGCCGTCCACGAAGCGCGTGACGGCCGGGAGGTGAATCTCCGGGCGCATGACGACGATGCCGAGCGCGAGCGCGCCCATCGTCCCGAGCTTGACGAAGGTGGAGAGGTAGTCGCGCGGGGCGAGCAGGAGCCAGACCGGCAGGACGGAGGCGGCGAACCCATAGACGATGATGGACCAGGCGAGCGCCGGGCCCGTCAGCGTGAAGAGCGGCGCGAGCGTCGGGTGCTGGTCCACCCAGCGCCCGCCGAGGAGCGCCACGACCAGCAGCGCGAGCCCGATCAGCGTCGCGCCCAGCACGTCGTGCGGCCGGACGGCCTTCATGTACCAGCCCATGACCATCGCGATCGGGATGGTGGCCGCGACGGTGGCCGTCCCCCACGGGCTCTGACGGAGCGCGTTCACCACCACGAGCGCCAGGACGGCGATCAGGATGACCATGATGAGGAAGACCCCGACCAGCGCCGCGAAGCCGCCGAGCGGCCCGATCTCCTCCTTCGCCATCTGCCCGAGCGAGCGCCCGTCGCGCCGCAGGCTCCCGCAGAGGATGCAGAAGTCCTGCACCGCGCCGCCGAGCACGACGCCGACCAGGATCCAGAGCGTCCCCGGCAGGTAGCCGAACTGCGCGGCGAGCGTCGGGCCGATGAGCGGGCCGGGCCCGGCGATGGCGGCGAAGTGGTGGCCGAAGACGATCCAGCGGTTGGTGGGCACGAAGTCGCGACCGTCGTTGATGCGCTCGGCGGGCGTGGTGCGGGCGGGGTCGAGCGCGAACACCTTGGCCGCGAGGAACGCGCCGTAGAAGCGGTAGGCGATGGCGTACACCGCCACCGCCGCGACCACGAACCACACCGCGTTGACCGTCTCACCGCGAAGGAACGCGAGGACGGCGACCGCGTACGCGCCCGCCAGCGCGACCGCCGTCCAGAAGAGCGCGCGGAGCACGCTCAGTGCACCTCGCCGCCGCCCGCGACGGTGAGCGTGATGCCGGTCACGTTTTCCGCGCGACAGAGGTACACGGCCGCCTCGGCGATGTCCTCGGGCCTCTGGTCGCGACGGAGAAACGTCGACTGCTGGATGAAGCGGTCGTACGCCTCGCGCGGCGGTAGGTCCCAGAGCGAGCCGAGCAGCGGCCCCAGAATCTCCGTGAACATCGCGGTGTGGACGAAGCCGGGGCAGATGGCGTTCACGGTGATGTTCATCGGGCCCAGCTCCTCGGCCATCCCCTGCGTCATGGAGATCACCGCCGCCTTCGAGGCGCAGTACGCGACCAGCCCCGCGCGCCCCGTCTTCCCGGCGATCGACGCGATGTTGACGATCCGTCCCCCGCCCCGCGAGGCGAGCAGCGGGATCGCCGCCCGCGCGCAGAGGAAGACGCCCTTCACGTTGACGGCGAAGATGCGGTCCCACTGCGCTTCGTCCATCGCCACGACGGGCGACGCGGCGATGACGCCGGCGTTGGCGACCAGGATGTCGAGGCCGCCGAGTCGCTTCTCGACCTCGCCCATCATGCGGGCGACGTCGTCGGCGCTGGTCACGTCGGCCGGGATCGCGACGCTCCGCCGTCCCGCACGCTCGACGAGCCGCGCCGTCTCGTCGAGGGCGCCCGGCGACGAGAGCGCGTAGGGCGTGGCGCCGTCGGAGGGGCGTGCGATGTCGGCGACGGCGACGTCGGCGCCCGCCGCCGCAAGGCCGAGGGCCATGGCGCGTCCGATACCGCGCCCCGCGCCGGTCACGAGGGCAACCTTGCCGTTGAGATCCATGGCGCCCCCCTTAGCGAGCGGCCGGTGCGAGGTCCAGCGCCGCGCGCCTAGCGGATCGCGTCCAGCCCCGTCACGTCGCGCCCCACGATGAGCGTGTGCATGTCGTGGGTGCCTTCGTAGGTAATCACCGTCTCCAGGTTCATCATGTGGCGGATGACGGGGTACTCGTTCACGATCCCGTTGGCGCCGAGGATGTCGCGCGCCAGCCGCGCGATGTCGAGCGCGACGGCCACGTTGTTCCGCTTGGCGAGCGACACCTGCTCCGGGCGCATCTTGCCCGCGTCCTTCAGCTTGCCGAGCCGCCAGGCGAGGAGCTGGCCCTTGGTGATCTCGCTCACCATGTGGACGAGCTTCTGCTGCACGAGCTGGTAGCCGGCGATGGGGCGGTCGAACTGCGTGCGCGCCTGTCCGTAGGAGAGCGCCGTCAGGTAGCAGGTGCGCGCGGCGCCGAGCGCGCCCCACACGATGCCGTAGCGCGCCTGGTTCAAGCACGAGAACGGGCCGCCCAGGCCGTGCGCCTCGGGGAGGATCGCGTCGGCGGGCACGCGCACGTCCTCCAGCACCAGCTCGGACGTGATCGAGGCGCGGAGCGAGAACTTTCCCTTGATGTCGTGCGCCGAGAAGCCGGGCGTCCCCGCCTCGACGAGGAAGCCGCGGATCGTGTCGCCGTCCTTCGCCCACACGACGGCCACGTCGCTGACCGAGCCGTTGGTGATCCAGCGCTTGGTGCCCGAGAGGACCCAGCCGGCGCCGTCGCGCCGCGCGCGCGTCTCCATGCCGCCCGGGTCCGAGCCGTGGTCCGGCTCGGTGAGCCCGAAGCAGCCGATGACGCGGCCGCACGCCATCTCGGGGAGCCAGCGCTTCTTCTGCTCCTCGGTCCCCCAGCGCCAGATGGCGAACATGGCGAGCGAGCCCTGCACCGACGCCATCGAGCGGAGCCCCGAGTCGCACGCCTCCAGCTCCTGCATGATGAGCCCGCCCGCGACGTTCGAGAGGCCCGCGCAGCCGTAGCCCTGGAGCGTCGCGCCGAAGAGGCCCAGCTCCGCCATGCGCGGGATGAGCTGGCGCGGGAACTCCTCGCGCGCGTGGCAGCCCTCGATGAGGGGCATCGCCTCGCGCTCGGCGAAGCTGCGCACGCTGGCGCGGATCATGCGCTCCTCGTCGGTGAGCAGCTCGTCGAGCGCGTAGTAGTCGAGGTCTCCGGACGTCATGCGGCCTCCCGCGCGCGCCGGTTGCAAGGGCACCGGCGCGCATATAAGCGTCGCTCAAGTTCGCGTCGATCATACATTAGAAAATGCATCTCGAAACCCTCAAGGTCTTCTGCGACGTCGTCGAGACGCGCAGCTTCTCGAACGCCGCCGCGCAGAACTACGTGACCCAGTCGGCGGTGAGCCAGCAGATCCGGAGCCTCGAGGAACGCTACGGCAAACGTCTCCTCGAGCGCACCCGCGGCAGCATCCAGGTCACCCCGGCGGGCGAGATCCTCTATCAGGTGAGCAAGGAAATCGTCCAGCGCTACCAGGAGATGGAGGGCCGCCTCCAGGCGCTCGCCAAGGTCGTCGCCGGCACCGTGCGCGTCGCGACCGTGCACTCGATCGGGCTCTACGAGCTGTCCGGCCCGATGAAGCGCTACTTGAAGGCCTATCCCCACGTGCACGTCCACCTCGAGTACAGCCGGTCCAGCAAGATCTACGAGGACGCGCTCAAGGGGAACATCGACCTCGGCGTCGTCGCGTACCCGGCTCGTCGCCCGCAGATCACGGTCGTCCCCTTCCGCGAGGACCGCCTGGTGCTCGTGTGTCCGCCCGGCCATCCGCTCTCGCGCCACCGCCGGGTCTCGATCAAGAAGCTGGCCGGCCAGCCCATGGTCGGCTATGAACGCGACATCCCCACCCGCAAGGAGACCGACCGCCTGCTGCGCCGCTACGGCGTCGAGGTGCGCTACGTGATGGAGCTCGACAACGTCGAGACCATCAAGCGCGTGGTCGAGATCGGCTCCGGCCTCGCGATCCTCCCCGAGCCGGCCATCCGGTCCGAGGTGAAGAACCGCACCCTCGCCGCCGTGCACCTCTCCGACGAGGCGTTCATGCGCCCGCTCGGCATCATCCACCGCCAGGGCAAGCACTTCTCGCCCGCCACCGAGAAGTTCATCGAGTTCCTGCGCGCCGAATGACCAGGATCACGGCCGCGCTCGCGCTCCTGCTCGTCGTCGCGGGCTGCCGCGGGCCGCGTCCCGGCGGACCGGGTGCGCAGTGCACGCACGTGCAGGCGTCGCACCAGGCGCAGGGACTCGACCTCTGCGAGGACGTGTGGACGTGCGCCCGTCCGCCCGGCGGGCGCTTCGACCGCGTCGGGCTCCACCGGATCGCGCCGTGTGCGACCGTCGGGGGTCCGGTCGTCCTCTACCTCCCGGGGATGCACATGAACGGCGAGCTGGCGATCCGCGAGCCGCGCTACGACCTCCGGCTCTACCTCGCGACCGCCGGCATCCGCACCTGGGGCGTCGACTACCGCACGCACGCCGTGCCGGCGGACGCGTCGCCCGCCGACCTGCGCGCGCTCGCGGCCTGGACCACCGACGTCTTCGTCGACGACGTCGCGTGGGCCGCCGCCTTCGTCCGCGGCAACGACCCGGGCCCGCTCGTCGTCGCGGGCTTCAGCCAGGGCGCGGCGTTCGCCTACCGGCTGGCGGCGCGCCCCGACCCGAGCCTCGCAGGCCTGCTCATCCTCGACGGCGCGCTCGGCGGCGGGCGGCGGGCGAGCGGGGACGACCCGGCCATCGACGTCGGCGGGAGCCACCTGCCCTACGCCGCGCGCCAGCAGCTCCTCGCCACGGTGAACGCCGAGCCGAGCCTGCCGTCGCCCGTCCCCGGCTTCGCGAACGCGGGTGCGGCGCTCGAAGGGATCCTCTACTCGGCGTCGAGCTTCGGCGGCCAGGGCGGCCTCTCCAACACCCGCGACGGCGTGTCCGACGTCCGCGTGCTGGCGCGGCTGCTGGCGAGCTACGACCGCTGGTGGCCGCGCGCCGCGCTCGACGCGCCCGACCCTACCCCGGCCCGCACGCTCCCCGTCCTCGCCTTCGCGAGCACGCGGCTCGGGCCCGAATGGGTCGCGCGCGTGCACGCCACCGCCCAGCGCTGGGGCGGCAATACGGTGCGCGTGCGCGAGCTTCCGGGATACGGGCACGTCGACGTGCTGGTCGGCAAGCGGGCCGCGCGCGAGGTCTTCGAGCCGGCGCGGGCGTGGCTCACCGGCGACGCGCAGTGATGGAGAACGCTACGGCATGCAGCCACGCGCCGAGGAGTAGACCCGCTCCACGTTCGTCGCGGCCGCCGGTTGACTCCGCGGGGGGTGCCCCGGGATACTCGACGGCGTCATGCGCAAGCGGCGTGTCGCCGTCGTCGGCGCGACCGGCGTCGCCGGCCAGCAGTTCCTGGCCGCGCTCGCCGGCCACCCGTGGTTCGAGGTCGCCGCGCTCGCGGCCTCGTCCCGCTCGGCCGGCGTCAGCTACGGCGAGGCCATCCGCGACCCGAGCGGCGCGCGCCGCTGGTGGGCGAGCGGCGAGCCCGCCTCCGAGTTCCTCGCGCTCCGCGTCGAGGACGCCGCGCGCCTCGACCCGAGCGGTCTCGACCTCGTCTTCGCCGCCGTCGAGAGCGACGCCGCGCGCGAGCTGGAGCCCGCCTACGCCCGCATCGTCCCGGTGGTGAGCACGGCGGCCGCGTTCCGCCACGAGCCCGACGTCCCGATCGTGCTCCCCGGCGTCAACCTGAAGAGCCACCTGCCGCTCGTCGAGGAGCAGCGCCGGCGTCGCGGCTGGAAGGGCTTCATCCTCCCGCTGCCGAACTGCACCACGGTGGGCCTGGCGATCTCCCTGAAACCGCTCCTCGACGCCTTCGGCGTGGCGCGCGTGTTCGTGACCTCGATGCAGGGCATCTCCGGCGCCGGCCGCTCGCCCGGCGTCAACGCGCTCGACATCGTCGACAACCTCGTGCCGTACATCCCCAAGGAAGAGGAGAAGGTGACGAAGGAGACGGCGAAGATCCTGGGTCGCCTCGGCGAAGGCGGGATCGAGCCGCACCCCGCACCCATCGGCGCCACCTGCACGCGCGCCGCGGTGCTCGAGGGACACACCCTCGCCGTGACGGTCGAGACCGAGCGACCCTGCGCGCCCGACGCGGCGGCCGACGCGATGCGCGCCTTCAAGGGCGACTACGCCGGCCTCGACCTGCCCAGCGCGCCGCGCCGCCCGATCATCGTCCACGACGACCCGTTCCGCCCCCAGCCCCGTCTCGACCGCGACGCCGAGGGCGGCATGGCGACCAGCGTCGGGCGACTGCGCGCGGAGCCGGCGCTGGAAAACGGGCTCAAGTACGTGGCCCTCTCGCACAACACGCGCATGGGGGCGGCTGCGGGCGCCATCCTCGTGGCCGAGTACCTCTGCCGGCAGGGGCTCATCTAAGCCGCGCTCGCGGGTCGCGTGGATCGACGCGGCTGCCGGCGGCGCACACCGGGCGTACCGGACAGCGCCCGCATCTTGGGTTTCGGGCAACGCACGTCGTCGCGCCGAGATCCATGAGCGCCTGGTTCCAGTCGGCGGCACGGCCCGGGGCGACGAGGCGAGCGGCGAGCGTCCACAGCCGGCGCTCGCGCGCGGCGTCGCCTTTCTTGCCACGGACGCCGAAGACGCGCGCGAGGACGCGCGCGGCGTTGGTGTCGACGGCGGGGACGCGCGCGCCGAAGGCGAGGCTGGCGACGGCGCCGGCGGTGTAGCGCCCGATGCCGGGCAGACGGCGGAGCGCGTCGGGGTCGCGCGGCAAGCGCCCGCCGTCGGCGACCACCTGCCGCGCGGCTGCATGCAGGTTGCGCGCGCGCGCGTAGTAGCCGAGCCCGCGCCACTCCTCGCGCACCGCGTCAGCGGGCGACGCGGCAAGATCTTCCAGGGTGGGGTAGCGGGCCAGGAACCGCGGGTAGTAGGTGAGCACGCGCGTTACCTGGGTCTGCTGGAGCATGACCTCGGAGACCAGGACGGCGTACGGATCGCGCACGCCACGCCACGGAAGCCGGCGGCGATTGCGTCCGTACCACCGGAGGAGACGGCGCCGGAAGGCCTTGGCGCGGGGCGGCATGGCCTGGCGCGGTTCATGCTTAAAACCTGGCCTGTCGCAGGCTAGAATGGCAAGCATCGATGGCCTGGCTGCGAAACAAGCTCTTCGACCTGGCGGCCCGCACGCTCACCAAACCGCGCGGCAACTACCCCCATCTCCTGCCCCTCGACCTCGACGGCCTGCGCCGCAAGCTCGCCCCGGGGGACGTCGTCCTGGTCGACGGCGACCAGCGCGTGAGCGAGGTCATCAAGTATCTCACCCAGAGCTCCTGGTCCCACTCCGCGGTCTACGTCGGCGACGAGCTCCTGACCCGCTTCCCCGCCGAGCGCGAGAAGCTCATCGCGACCCACGGGGCGGACGCGAAGCACATGATCGTCGAAGCGCTGATGGAGGGCGTCGTCGCCTCGCCGATCTCCAAGTACGCCGAGTTCAACCTCCGCGTCTGCCGGCCCACGGGGCTCCAGCGTGAGGACCTCCGTCGCATCCTCGACGAGGTGCTGGCCCAGCTCGGCTACCGCTACGACCTCCGGAACATGATCGACCTCGCCCGCTACTTCTTCCCGGTGAGCCTCATCCCGCGCCGCCTGCGCCGCCGCGCGCTCCAGTTCGGCAGCGGGCTGCCGACCGAGGTGATCTGCTCGAGCCTGATCGGGCGCGCGTTCCAGAACGTCGGCTTCCCGATCCTGCCCCAGATGACGCTGGCCGCCGGGCCAGCCGAGGCGCGGAGCTGGCGGGACCGGCTGCTCCGCCGCGCGCTGCCGCCCTACCCGAGCGTGTTCCAGCGCCAGCTCCCGGCGATCATCACGCCGCGCGACTTCGACCTGTCGCCGTACTTCGAGATCGTGAAGGTGACCCCGGTCGAGGCGCCGCGCTTCGACTACCGCCGCATCCGCTGGGCCGAGACGGAGCCCCGCGCCGTCGCCGGGTCCCGACCGCGGTCCTGAGTTCACGGCGCCGCGACGGACGGCTCGCCGCCCTCGGGCGGCGGCGGTGGCGGTGCCAGCTCCTCGGCCAGCGACTGGAGGCGTTTCAACTGCGTCTCGACTTGCGCGCGGAGGTGCTCGGCCGTATTGGCCATCTCCTGCCGCTCGCGCACGATGTCGCTCAGCTCCCGATGAAGCCGCTCGCGCTCGCCCGCCACCTGCGCCGCCTCGGACTCGAGGGCGGTGAGCCGGCCGGCGAGCGTCGACGCCCGCCGCCCCCAGAGGATCCACCCGGCTCCGGCGCCCACCGCAAGGCCGACGACGACCCCGAGCACGAGCGCGAGCCAGCGCGAGCGTTGCATGGGTCATCGCACCTACCACCCGCTGCCCCGGCGGGTCCATAGTGGTGTCGAGGTCTCTCGCCCGCGGGCTCGCCGGCGGCGCGCTCGTCGTCGCGGCGGCGGCCGCGCTCTTCTTCTGGCGGCTCGGCACCCACCCGCTCATCGACCCCGACGAAGCGCGCCACGCGGAGGTCGCACGCGAGATGGCCGCCGCCGACGGCGTGCGCCGGCTCTTCCTGCCGACGCTCGAGTACGAGCCGTACCGCGAGAAGCCGCCGGCCTACTACTGGCTCGTGACGCTCGCCTATCGGCTGCGGGGCGTCGACGAAGCGGCGGCGCGCGGCGTGGCGGCGAGCGCCGCGCTCCTCGCCGTGCTCGGGCTCTACCTCTACGCCGTGCCGCGCGAGGGCGTGGCCGGCGCGCTGGGTGCCGCGGCGGTCGCCGCGACGAGCACCGGCTGGCTCGCGCTCGCGCGCTACGCGACGCTCGACATGGCGCTCACGGCCTGCATCGTCGCGGGCGTCCTCGCCGGGCTCGCATGGCTCGAGCGCCCGCCACCCCGCCGCCCGCCGCTCGCCCCGTGGCTCGCCGCCGGCGCCGGCACGCTGGTGAAGGGCCCGCTCGCCGCCGCACTCGTGCTCGGACCGCTCGCGCTCGCCGCCGCCACCCGCCGGCCGCGGCCCACGTTCGCCGAGCTGCGGTGCGGGCGCGGGCTCCTGGTCGCGGGCGCGATCGTCGCACTCCTCTACGTCCTCCCGCTCGCCCTCTTCGACCCCGGCTATCTCGCCGCGTTCGCGACCACGAACGTCCGCCGGCTGGGGAGCGCGAGCCCGCATCCCGCCCCCCTTCATTACTATCTCCTGTGGCTGCCGGTCCTCTTCCTGCCCTGGACGCTGCTCGCCGTCCCGGCGGTGGCGCGGGCCGTCCGCGACCCGGCGCGCCGCCCGCTCCTGCTGTGGCTCACCTTCGTCGTCGCGCTGCTGAGCGTCCCGCGCGGCAAGCTCGCCACCTACGCGCTCTCCGCCACAGCCCCGCTCGCGCTCCTGACCGGCCCGCCGCTGGCGCGCGCCGCGCTCGCGAACGAGCAGCCCGCCGACGGCGCATTCTACCGCGCGTGCGGCTGGCTCGCCCTCGCCGTCCTCGCGCTGGCCGCGGGCGCCGCGCTCGTCGCGGGGTCCACCTACCCGGTGCCCCGCGCGGCACGCGCCGCGGTCGCGCTCGCCGCCGTCGCGTGGGCAGCGGCGTTCGCCCTCGCGCTCGCCCGCGAGCGACCCGGCCTGATACCCGCGGCGCTCCTCGGCGCGACCCTGACGCTCGAGGCGCTCGCCGTCGGCTTCGTCGTCCCCGCCGTCGCCGCCTTGCACAGCGACCGCGACGCCGCGCAGGCGATCGCCGCCGCCGGCGGCACGCCCACCGTGGTCGCGTTCGCCGCCCGCGCTCCGTCGCTCGTCTTCTACCTCGGTCGTCCGGTCGAGCACACCGACGACCTCGAGCACGTCCGCGAGCTCTTCGCGCGCGACGCGCCCGTGTTCCTGGTCGCGGGGCACGGCCACTTCGAGCGGCTCGAGGAGACGCTCGGCCCGCGAGCGTATGTCTGGTGGACGTCCGCGCGCCGCCGCCTCTACGCCAACCGGCCGCGGTCGTAGGGACGCTGGCGGGTCAGCGGCGAGGCGCGAACGGGTCTTTGAACTGGGCGGCGGTGCCGAGGTCCTCGGCGATGGCGAGGAGGCGGTTGTACTTCACCGTCCGCTCGGAGCGGCAGGGGGCGCCGGCTTTGATCTGGCCGGCGCCGGTGGCGACGGCGAAGTCGGCGATGAACGGATCCTCGGTCTCGCCCGAGCGGTGCGAGACGACCGAGCGGTAGTGCGCGGCCGTGGCACGCGCCATCGCGGCGCGCGTCTCGGTGAGCGTGCCGATCTGGTTCAGCTTGATGAGGATCGCGTTGGCGACGCCGTCCGCGATGCCGCGGGCGAGGAGCGCGTCGTTGGTGACGAAGACGTCGTCGCCGACGAGCTGCACGCGCGCGCCGAGCGTCTTCGTGAGCCGCTGCCAGCCGGCCCAGTCGTTCTCGCCCAGGCCGTCCTCGATCGAGACGATCGGGTAGGCGGCGCACCAGCGCTCGTAGACCTGGATCAGGTCCTCGGCGGAGCGCTTGGGACCGCCGGCCTTCCGGAAGACGTAGCCACCGTCCGGCTCCGCCAGCTCGCTCGCGGCGACGTCGAGCGCGAGCGAGACGTCGCGCCCGGGCGTCAGGCCCGCGCACTGGATCGCCTCGACCAGCAGGTCGAGCGCTTCCTCGTGCGTGCGGAGGTCGGGCGCAAACCCGCCCTCGTCGCCGACCGCGGAGGTGAGCCCGCGGCGGCCGAGCAGCACGCGCAGCGCGTGGTAGACCTCGACGCCTTGGCGGAGCGCCTCGGGGTACGAGGGCGCGCCGTGCGGCACGAGCATGAACTCCTGGAAGTCGAGCGAGTTCGTCGCGTGGCGGCCGCCGTTGATGACGTTCAGGAGCGGCACCGGCAGGAGGCTCGCGTCGGCGGCGAGCGCCCGGTAGAGCGGCTTTCCCTGCGCGGCGGCGGCGGCCCGCGCGCAGGCGAGCGACACCGCGAGCAGGGCGTTCGCGCCGAGGCGGCTCTTGTTCTCCGTGCCGTCGAGCGTGATCAGGCGGGCGTCGACGTGCGCCTGGTCGCACACGTCGGAGCCGCGGAGCGCGGGGCCGAGGACCTCGTTCACGTTGTGGACGGCGCGGAGCACGCCCTTGCCGCCGTAGCGGCGCTCGTCCGCGTCGCGCAGCTCGACCGCTTCGCGCTTGCCCGTGGATGCGCCCGAAGGGACGGCCGCCGAGCCGGTGGCGCCGCCGGAGACGGTGACCGTCGCCTCGACGGTGGGGTTGCCGCGCGAGTCGAGGATCTCGCGCGCCCGGACGACCTCGACCATGATGTTCGCCATTTGCGGTGCTCTCCGCTCCCCTGCTACGGAGCTGGTCGACTCGGGTGGCTTATCACCGCGACCCACACCTCGGAAACGAGCGGCACGAGCCGTACCACCCGCTCGACGCGGAGCCCGGCGGCGCGCACCTCGGCGTCGAGCGCGTCGCGCGTGAGCCGCGGGCTCCGCTTCGACCGCATGTGGAGGAAGCGCCGGAGGGCGCGCGTGCCGCTCTTCAAGGTGTACGGGTGGCACACGGTCGCGACGAGCGGGCCGTCGGTCAGCTCGGCGAGCGTGCGCAGCACGGCGGGACGGACGGCGGCCGGAAGGTGCATCAGGAAGCGCGCGCAGACGACGGCGCCGAACGCACCCGGGCGGTAGGGCGGCCGCTCGAGGTCGGCGCGCACGTGCCCGATCGCACCGCTCCGTCCGCGGGCGTGCGCGAGCATGGCGGGCGAGATGTCGCTCGCGACCACCCGCCAGCCGCGCGCCGTGAGACGAGCGGCGAGGATACCGGTGCCGCAGGGCAGGTCGAGGATCGGCCGCTCCCGCCCGACGCCCTCGAGCGCCCGCACCAGCGCGCGCTCGAGCAAGCGGAGGTTCAGGCGCTGGCGCAGGCCGCGGTACCGGCGCCGCTCGTAGCGGGCCGTGTCGACGTCGTGGTATCCCGAGCGCGCGTCGTAGGGAGCGGCGGCCTGGGCCTGCATGGCGGGCGGACGGTAACAGCGCGCACCGCCGGCTGCAATTCCCGTCTCGCATGAGCGCGACACGCGAAGCACTGGTCCTCGGCGCCGCCTGCGCGCTGCTCTACCTCACCGGCACGGCCGACATCCCGTTCTACACCCGGGGCGAGCCGCGCGAGGGGCTCGTGGTGCGCGAGATGCTGCGTCGCGGAGAGTGGCTCGTGCCGGCGCGGCCGGAGGGCGAGCCGGCGCGCAAGCCGCCTCTCTACTACTGGAGCGCCGCGCCCGCGCTCGCCGCGCTGCCGGGCGAGCCCGAGCGCGCACTCCGGCTTCCCTCCGCCGTGCTCGGGAGCGCCGCCGTGCTCGGCACCTGGGCCGTGGCGCGCGCGGTCTTCGGCGCGGCCGCGGGGCTGCCGGCCGGGCTCGTCCTCGCCACCGCCTTCGAGTGGACGCGCGCCGCGACCAGCGCACGCGTCGACATGGCGCTCGCGGCCGCGCTCACCGCGACGCTCGCCGGCTGGCTGCTCGCGCTGGCGAGCGACCGCCGCGCCTGGCTCGCGCTCGCCGCGGCGGGCGCCGCGCTCGCGACGCTCGCCAAGGGACCCGTCGGCATAGCGCTGCCGGCGCTCGCGGTCGTCGTCTTCGTCCTCGCGCGCCGCGAGCGCGCGGCGCTCCGCCGCCTGCGCCCGGCGACCGTCCTCGCCGTCGCCGCCGGGGCCGCCGGCCTCTGGTACGGCTTCGCGCTCGCCCGCGGGGGAGCGGCCTTCGTCGACGTCGTGTTGCGCGAGAACTGGATCCGCTTCCTGGACACGGACGCCGCCGACACGGGGCACGCGCACGGCGTCGGCTACCTGCTGCCCCTGGCGCTGGTCGGCGTGCTGCCGTGGACGCCGCTCCTGCCCCTCGCCCTCGCGACGCTCCGCCCGCCACGTCCGGCGGCGGCGACGCTCGCCGCGGCGTGGGTCGGCGCCGGCCTCGTCTTCTTCTCGCTCTCCGCCGCCAAGCGGAGCGTCTACCTGCTGCCGCTCTACCCCGCGCTCGCGCTGCTCGTCGGCGCGGGGATCGCCGGCGCGTCCGACGACGGACGCCCCGCGCGCGCCGCGCGCCTCGCCGCGCGGCTGTACGCGCCGGCGCTCCTGGTGCTCGCCGCGATCGCGGGCGCGCTCGCCACCGGGGCCGACCCGACGGCGCTCGCGCGACGGCTCCTCCGCGCGGCCGACGCCGCCAGCGTGCCGGCGCTCGTCGCCGCCGCGCGCGCCGCCGCCTGGCCGCTCGCGGCGCTCGCGGTCGGCACCGCCGCCGGGGCGCTCGCCGTCCGCCGAGCGGTCGCGGCGCTCGCCTGGCGGCGGGTCGTGCTGGTCGTGGCCGGGCTCGCCGTGGCGTGGACGGCGACGTTCGACGCCTGGGTGCACCCCGCGATCGGGCGGGCGCGCAGCGTCCGTGCCTTCCTCGCCCGCGTCGACGTGCTCGTGCCGCCCGACGCCCCCCTCTACGCGCGCTTCCCGCCCGATCCCGGCGTCCGCTTCTACGCGCCGCGCGAGCTGCGCCCGTGGCCCGCGCCCGACGGCGCGCGGCCCGCGCACCTGCTCCTCTGGGAGGACGAGTGGGCGACGCTCGGCGGCACGCCGGCGCCGCTCGAGCGCAGCGAAGCCGCGCAGGCGCGTCGCGGGCGGCTCGTGCTGGTCGTCCTGCCGGCGGCGCCGGTCAGAAAGGATAGTTCACGCCGGTGAAGATCGCGGTGCCCTCCGAGCCGCGCCCGATGTCGACGAAGCCGACGATCTGCGGCCGGACCACGCCGCGGAAGCCGAGGCCGTACGCGAGATGCACGTCGTTGACGGGCGAGTCGAGGACGTGGCGGAACACCTGCCCCGCCTCGAGGAAGGGCGCCAGCTCGATCTCGGCGTTGACGCCGAACAAGCGGTGCTGCCAGACGCGCGTGCGCAGCTCGGCGCTCGCCAGCGAGCGGTTGAAGTCGATGAAGCGGTCGCCGCCGAAGGCACGGAGCGAGCGCCGGCCGCCGAGCGTGTTCTGCTCCCAGAACGGCACGTCGGGCGAGCCGCTCGTGTAGTCGGCGAGGGCGCGCAGCGCGAGGATCGGGTTCCCCTTGCGCAGCGGGATGAAGTCGCGCCACTCGGCGCCGAACTTGACGAACGACGCCGTGCTGCCGAGCGCGCGGTCCGCGGCCTCGCTGTAGACGAGCGCGAGGGCGCCGTGGCGCGGGATGTCGATCTCGTCGCGACTGTCGTAGGCGAGCGCCACCTGGTGCGACCAGAAGAGCCCGGTCCGGGTGAGCGGGGACTCGTGCGGTGCCGACGGGGTGGTGGGACGGCCGATGAACGGCAGACCGGTCACCTGACCCTGCTCGATCGCCAAGCGGCGGATCCGCATGCGGTAGGAGAGGTTCACGTTGGGCAGGAGCCAGACGCCGGGCGTCGCCTGGGCGACGGTGCTGACGCTGGTGTAGTTCGACTCGTTCGTCTCCTTCGAGTCGTTGCCGAAGCCGAAGAAGCGCTCCGTCGAGTCGCGCTCGTAGAGCGCCGAGGCGAGCACGAACACGCGGCCGTCCCAGAGCCCGCGGTCGGTGAACTCGACCTCGTAGTCCTCGTCCTTGGTGGTCGACTTGCCGACGACGAGCGAGTAGCGCCGGGTGGGCGTCGGGTAGCCGAAGAGGCGGAGGGTCGGGAAGAAGCCCTTCGTGCTGTTGTAGGTGGCGTCGGGCGCGAGCATGTAGCGGATCTCGTCCTTCGCGTCGGTGAAGAGCACGACGCCGAGGAGTCCGTAGGTGTTGCCCTCGTTCGGATCGGTGGCGATCTCGGGGATGGGGATGTAGCTGACGCCGGCGCGCGCCACCGCGGCGCCCGCGAGCGCGACGGCCACCGCGAGCGCGATCAGCGCGCGGCGTGGTTGCTCAGCACCCATCGGTCACCGAAGTGCGCCACGACGTCGAACGGCGCGGGCGCGATCGCGTCGGGCGTGTCGCGCCGCTGCTGCGGGTCGCTGACCAGGACGAGCGGCGTGTCATCGGCCCACCGGCGCGCGAAGGCGTCGCGGGGAAGGAACATGCCGCCGGCGAGCCCCGCGAGATACGTCGGCGGCACGAAAGCGGGGTGCGCGAGCAGCGTGATCGGCCTCTTGGTGTAGAAGGCGAGCCCGGCCACCTGCTGGTACTCCACCGGCGCTTCGAAGACGATCTCGGTCCCGGCCGGCACTTTCTGCCCGATGGCCTCGGCAACGGGCCGCCAGGAGAAGAGCGGCTCGAACTGGATTTCGGCACGAAGCACGATCCACGCCATGGGGATCATGCCGAGCGCGAAGGCGCCGACGAGGACTCCCGGGCGGCGCCACGTGGCGGCCAGGGCCACCGTGCAGCCGACGACGGTGAGCGTGAAGCCCGCAAACACCGCGAGCGTCTCCAGGACCATGGAGTGCATCGCCGGACCGAGCCAGTACACGCGATCGAGAAACCTCGACAACGAGCCACCCCCGATGACGGACAACCCGAGCAGCAAGCCGAGCCACCGCAGGTACTGCCAGTGGACGTCTGGGAGATCTCCGTCGCGCGCGCGGCCCCACACACGCGCGGCGAGCAGCGCCGCCGCCGGCAGCGCCGGGATCGAGTAGTGCTCCAGACGGGAGGGGGCGCACGAGAAGAAGAGCAGTGTGCCCCCCACCCAGACCCAGAGGAAGAAGGTGCCACGCTCCGGCGTGCCGGCCGGCGCCTGCGCGCCGCGCGCCGCCTCCCCGAGCGTCAGCGGGAAGAGCAGCGTCCACGGCAGGGCGCGCAGCGCGAACGCCGCCCAGAAGAACCAGAGCGCGTCGCCCTCGGAGTCGCGAGTCGGCTTCTTGTCGAGGAAGAAGAGGAGGTGCTGATTCACGACGTAGTCCCACGCGAAGCCCGGATGCTGGAGCGCGACCGCGACGTGCCAGGGCGCCACGATCGCCGCCATCACGCCGAGTCCCAGCCAGGGTCGGAGCCGACCGACGCCGCGCCAGCCCTCCTCCGCGAGCGTCAGGACGCCGATGGGCATCGCCGCGAGGACGACGGGCACGAAACCCTTCGCCAGCATGCCGACGCCGAGCGCGGCCCAGAGCCCGACCAGCCATCCGCGCTCGCCGCGGCGCGCGTGCAGCCAGCAGAGGAGCGCGACCGCGAGGGTGGCGGTCATCGTCATGTCGGGACGCAGCGTGCGCGCTTCGAGCGCGACGCCGATCATCGTCGCCATCATCACGCCGGCGACCAGCCCGGTCGCCTCGTCCCAGAGGAGCGCACCGATGCGACAGACGGCGAGGATCGCGACCACGGCGGCGAAGACCGACGCCAGGCGGGCCCACTCGCTCGGCCCCGCGACCTGGTAGACGAATGCGGCGAGCCAGAAGGCGAGCGGCGGCTTGTTGAGGAACAGCGTTCCGTCGAGCCGCGGCGTCACCCAGTCGCCCGACTGCACCATCTCCCGCGCCACCTCGGCATACCGGCCTTCGTTGTCGAAGAACCCGGGCAGATCGCAGCGCACGGCGAACAGGGCGCCGGCGAGCAACGCGAGACCGGCCGCCGCCCACACAGCGCGACGCGGGGGGGAGGCCATCGGCGCGATCACGCGCGGTCCGCCCGCGAGCCCCTCCACCCGCTCCTCACGCGCGGCCACGCCTGCTCATGCCGGTATCGGGCGCCAAAAGTCAATTCACTTGCGCAGCCAGCGGTCCACCGTTAACATCCCAAAAATTTTCCAGCCGGGGGCCCCTCGACCGATGGAAGCCGTAGCTCGCACTGCGGAGCGGCAGCGCATTCCGCTCCTGGATCTCACGCGCGAATTTCGCGCCCACCGCCGTGAGCTGATGGCCGCGGTGGAACGGGTGCTGACGCGCATGCACCTTTTCGGGGGCGAGGAGCTGAAGGCTTTCGAGTCCGAGATGTCCGCCTACCTCGGCGTGAAGCACGTGCGCGGCGTCGCCTCGGGCACGGACGCCCTCGCCCTCTCGATCGACGCCGCCGGGCTCGGCGCCGGCGACGAGGTGCTCATCCAGGCCAACGCCTTCGTCGCCGCGGTCGAAGCGCTCCACCGCGTCGGCGCGGTGCCCGTCGCCGTCGACGTCCGCCTGGACGACCTCGGCCCGGACGTCGAGGATCTCGCGGCGCGCATCGGGCCCCGCACCCGGGGCATCCTCGTCGTGCACCTCTACGGCCTGCCGGTCGACCTCCGTCCCATCCTCGCGCTCGTCCGCGAGCGGAACCTCGTGCTCCTCGAGGACTGCTCGCACGCGCACGGTGCCACGCTCGACGGGCGCAAGGTCGGCTCCTTCGGCCGGGCCGGCGCCTTCAGCCTCGGGGTGGTGAAGAACCTCGCCGCCTACGGCGACGCCGGCATGATCAGCACCGACGACGCCGAGCTGGCCGAGCGCGTCCGTCTCCTCGGCACGCACGGGCAGGTGAAGAAGAACGAGCACGCCTTCTACGGCGACAACAGCCGCCTCGACGAGATCCACGCCGCCATGCTGCGCGTGAAGCTCCACCTGCTGGACGCCCGCAACGCGCGCCGGGCCGCGATCGCCGCGCACTACGACGAGCGGTTCGCCGGGTTGCTCACCACACCGCCCGTCGATCCGACGCGCACCCACGTCTACCATCAGTACGTCGTCCGCACGGCCGACCGCGACGCGCTCCGCCGCCACCTCGCGGAGCACGACGTCGACACGGGCGTCCACTACCCGGTCCCCATCCACCGCCAGCCGGCGTGGCTCGGCGCCTACGGCGAGACGCCCGCGCTGCCGCGCGCCGAGCGCGTGGCCCGCGAGATCCTCTCGCTGCCCGTCCACGCCGACCTGACGGACGCCGAGGTGGAGCGCGTGGCCGAGAAGGTGGTGGGCTTCTTCCGCCGATGAGCGCCCTCGACTCGTCGCCGGCGCTCTCCCTCGTCATCCCGGTCTTCAACGAGGAGGGCAACGTCGGCCCGCTCCACACCGAGCTCACCCGCGTCGCCGCCGACCTCGGCCGGCCGTACGAGATCCTCTTCGTGAACGACGGCAGCGCCGACCGGACCCTCTCCCGGCTCCGGGCGCTCGCCACCGCAGACCCGCACCTCCGGATCGTCGACCTCGACGGCAACTTCGGCGAGGCGGCGGCCCTCTCCGCCGGCTTCGCCCACGCGCGCGGCGACGTCGTCGTCACGCTCGACGGCGACGGCCAGAACGACCCCGCGGCCGTCCCGCGGCTGCTCGAGGCCCTCGTGCCCGGCGTCGACGTGGTGAGCGGGCGCCGCCGCGAGCGGAAGGAAGCGTTCGTCTCCCGCGTGCTGCCGTCGCGCACCGCGAACTCACTGATCGCGCTCGCCACCGGCGTGCCGGTGCACGACACGGGTTGCGGGCTGAAGGCGTACCGTCGCGAGGTCCTCACGGGCACGCAGCTTCCCCGCGGCATGAACCGGTTCCTGCCCGCGATCCTCGGCGTCGGCCCGTCGCGCGTCGCGGAGATCTGGGTCGAGGACCGCAAGCGGGGCTCGGGGCGGTCGCACTACGGGCTGTCGCGCACCTTCGTCGTGCTGCGCGACCTCTTCGCGCTCCCGATCCTGGTCCGCCGGCCGCCGCGCGGTCGGGCGCTGGGGCGCGCCCTCACCGGCGTGGAGGCGTTGCTCGTCGGCGTGAGCGTCGCCAGCATCGTCGGCGCCATCGGCGTCCCGGCCGACCGCCGGCTCGCCATCGTCACAGCGTTGGTCGCCCTACTGATCGCGGGCGTCGGCTGGGCGATCCGCCACAACGTGAACCGCTGGGTCGTGGCGCAGGAGCGAGGGGTGTTCCGCGTGCGAGACGTGACGTGAGCACGGGCGCAGAGCGTGTGAACGTCGCGGTCGCGGGCCTCGGCTACTGGGGCAACAACCTCGTTCGTACCTTCGCCAAGTCGGAGGCCGCGCGCCTCGCGGCCCTGTGCGACGTCGACGCCGCACGGCTCGCCAAGTTCTCCGAGGCGCACCCCGGCGCCCGGCCGGTCGCCGCCTACGAGGACCTGCTCGGCCGCGACGACGTGGACGCCGTCGTCGTCGCCACGCCGCCCTCGCGCCACCACGCCATGGCCCTCGCCGCGCTCCGCGCCGGCAAGCACGTCTGGGTCGAGAAGCCCCTCGCGCTCACCGCCGCGGAAGGCCGCGAGCTGGTGGAGGCCGCGCGCGCGGCGCAGCGCACCTTGTTCGTCGACGAGACTTTCCTCTACGACCCGCTGGTGCGCGAGGTGAAGCGCATCGTCGACGGCGGCGCGCTCGGCCCCGTCTGCCACCTCTCCTTCGAGCGCCTCGGCATGGGCCGCATCCGCCGCGACTCGAACGTCTGGTGGAACTCGGCGCCGCACGACCTCTCGATCCTCTTCTACCTCGTGCCGCGCCCGGTCCGCGCCGTGCGCTTGCACCTCCACGCCTACCTCCAGCCCGGCGTCGCCGACATGGCGGTGTGCGACCTCGAGCTGGAAGGCGACGTGTCGGCGCACGTCTACCTGTCGTGGCTCCACCCGGAGAAGACCGCGAAGCTCACGGTGATCGGCCGCGAGCGAATGCTGACCTACGAAGGCCGCTTCGAGAAACGCGGCATCACCCTCTACGACTACGCGCTCGATCGCTCGCCCGTCGACCCGCGCGAGGGGGCCCCGATCATCCCGATCAGCCACTTCGCCGCGCGCCCGCTCGAGGTGCCGGCCGCCGGCGAGCCGCTCGCGCTCGCCGCCGAGCACTTCCTCGAGAGCGTCGTCGCCGGCACCGAGCCGCTCACCAGCGGCGCCCGCTCGCTGCGCGTCGTCGAGGTCCTGGAGGCAGCGGAGCGTGACGCAACCCACGGGGGCATGGCGGGCTGAGCCGCCGGCGGCCCCCGTAGGGGGCCCGGGCACGCCCGGCGGCGTGCCCGTCGTGCGCACCACCATCACGGTGGTGCTGGGCCTCGCCTTGCTCGGCTTCCTCATCTACCACGCCGACGTCGACGAGATCCACGACCGCATGGCCGAGCTGGGCGCGTGGGGCCCGCTCGTCCTGCTGCCCTGGGTGGTGATCGCCTGCCTCGACGCGCGCGGCTGGCGGTGCACGCTGCCCGCCGCGGCGGCGGCGCGCGTGCCGTTCCGCTCGCTCGTCCTCGTCCGCATGGCGGGCGAGGCGGTGAACAGCCTGACGCCGACGGCGGCGGTCGGCGGCGAGCCGGTGAAGGCCCACATGCTGCGCGCCTGGGGCGTCTCGGGGTCGGACAGCCTCGCCTCGATCGTCATCGCCAAGACCGCGCTCACCGTGTCGCAGAGTCTCTTCGTCGTGATCGGCATCACCGCGCTCTTCGTGCGCATGCGGCAGCGGGCGCTCGGCGTCGCGTGGGGCGTGCTGCTGCTCTGCGTGACCGCCGGCTTCACCATCACCCTCGTCCGCATCCAGCGGCGCGCGCCCGCTTCCGCGCTGTGGCGCTGGCTCCACCGCATGGCGCCGCGCTGGCGACTCCTGGCGCGGCTCGAGCGCGGCGCGCAGGCGATCGACGAGCGGCTCGCCGACTTCTACCGCGTCGAGCGCGGGGCCTTCTGGCGAGCGAGCTGCTGGCACCTCGCCGGCTGGCTCATGGGCATCACCGAGGTCGCGCTCATGATGAGCCTGATCGGCGCGCCGGTCACCTGGCTCGACGCACTCATCATCGAAGCGCTCTCGCAGCCCATCCGCGCCGCGGCCATCGTCGTCCCCGGCGCGCTCGGCACGCAGGAGTGGGGCGGCGTCGCGCTCTGCACCTTCCTCGGCATGGCGGAGCCGACCGCGGCAACGCTCTGGCTCTTGAAGCGCGGGCGCGAGCTCGTTTTCGACGGCGTCGGGCTCTTCTACCTGGCGCGGCGCTCGGCGCCCGGCACCGCGGAGTAGGCCGTGATCGCGGAGCGACCGCTCGGGCGGACCGGGCTCGTCGTCTCGCGCCTCGGCCTCGGGCTCGCCGCGGTCGCGCGCCCGGGCTACATCACGCTCGGGCGCGCGCGCGACCTGCCCGGCGAGCGCACCGTCGACGCGCTCTACGCGCGCAGCGCCGCGCTGCTCGACGCCGCCCGCGCCGGCGGCGTCCGCTACCTCGACGTGGCGCGGAGCTACGGTCGCGCCGAGGAGTTCCTCGCCCGCTGGCTCGCGGAGCGCGCCGTCCCCCGCGCCGCGCTCACCGTCGGCAGCAAGTGGGGCTACCGCTACACCGCGGGCTGGCGGGTGGACGCGGCGGTGCACGAGGAGAAGGAGCTCTCGCTCGGCCGCTTCGAGACGCAGCTCGCGGAGACCCGGGCGCTGCTCGGGATCTGGCTCGACGTCCACCAGATCCACAGCGCCACGCTCGAGTCGGGCGTCTTCGCCGACCGGGCCCTGCTGGCCGCAATGGTAGCCGGCCGCCGACGCGGCGCGTACCGTGCCGTCGGGCTCACCGTCACGGGCCCGGGCTCTGCCGCGACGATCGAGGCGGCGCTCGGCGCGACCGTCGACGGCGAGCGCGTGTTCGACACCGTCCAGGCGACCTTCAACTGCCTCGAGACCTCGTGCGCCGCGGCGCTCGCCGCCGCGCACCAGGCCGGCCTCGGCGTCATCGTGAAGGAGGTCTTCGCCAACGGCCGGCTGACGGACGCGAACGACCGCGCCGAGGACGCGGGTCTGATCGGGGAGCTCCGCGCCCCCGCCCGCGCGCGCGGCTGTGCCGTCGACCAGCTGGCCCTCGCCTTCGTGCTCGCCCAGCCCTTCGTCGACGTCGCGCTCTCGGGCGCGGCGACGACGGCGCAGCTCACGGCGCACCTGGGCGCGGTCGGTGTCGCGCTCGACGTCGCGACGCGTGAGGCGCTTTCGGCGCGCGCCGAGGCGCCGCTGCGCTACTGGGCGACGCGCGCGCAGCTCGCGTGGTCCTGAGCGCCCGCGCGGCCCGTTTCCCTCACGCCCGCGCCGGCGCGCGGCCAATCACGTTCATCGCGAGCGCGATCATGGAGCCGACGTCGGATACGTTCGCCGGCAGCACGAGCGTGTTCGACGCCTTCGCCAGCTCGCCGAAGCGCCCGATGTACTGCTCCGCGACCCGGAGCTGGCGCCGGCTAGCCTCCTACGTTGCCGTTCTCGTCCGCGCAGCCGCACTCCGGGGTCGGCAGGGCGATGAACGCGGTGCATCGCCTGGCAGACGAGGCCGCCGGTGCACTGGCCGCCGCACTGTGGGTAGCCGCTCGCCTGGCAGCTCGGCGGGACCGTCGTCGTGATGGTGGTGCTGGCCGGCGGCGCAGCGCACGAACTCGCCGTGACTCGCGGTGCCCGCGCAATCGCAGGTCGACGCCACCGCGGCGCGCGCCGCCGCCACGGCCGCGGCGTCGCCCGAATCGTCGCCGCAACGCGCGAGCAGCCGCGTGGGGGTCACGAGGAGCACCAACAGCAACAGACCCCGGATGAGGTTCCCGGCAAGGGACTCCGCGTCAGGACCGGCGCAGCACGCGCAGCAGCACGACCAGCGTCACCACCCAGAAGACCTGCGCGCCGACGGCAGCGGCCCGGACCATGGCGTCCGTGCGCCCGGCGAGCGCGAAGGCGATCACGAACACGTGCCAGTCGCGCGTCGTGAGCGGGCCGAGGACGCCGTCGAGGAGGCGGTTCTCCCACCCCGGGACGCGATGGCGGCGCTCCTCGGTCTGCTCGCTCCAGCTTATGACGGCGAAGGCGCCGAGGACGCCGGCGCCGAGGAGTGCTACCGTCCCCCACCCCGGCACGCGACCGCTCGCGGCGAGGTGGAGCCCGACGCCCACGAGCACGGCGACGTTGACCACCAGGTCGCCGGTCATGTCGAGCCAGTAGCCGAGCCGCGACTCGGCGAAGCGGAGCCGCGCCAGCTCACCGTCGGAGCAGTCGAGAACGCCGGAGACGACGAGCAGGAGCACGCCGGCCACAACGCCGCCGAGGCTCGCCGCCCCGAGGAGGAGCCCGCCCGCGACGCCGAGCACGACGCCGATCACCGTCACCGCGTTGGGCGAGAGCGGCGTACCGAGCAGGAGACGGGTCAGCGGCCGCGAGAGCCGGCGGTAGAGCGCGGCGTCGATGTATCCGTCGTGGTGGTTCTCGAGGCCGCGGAGGAGCACGCGCTCCACGCCGGGCGCGTCGGCGCGCCGGAGCGTCCCCGCCCCCGGCCGCGCCGGGGCACCGTTCGCCGCCACCAGCCGGCCCGGTGCTATGCGCACGCACGCCCCGTCCTCCTCCACCGCGAGCACCTCGCCGGGTCGCGCGCGCGCGAGCAGGTCAGCGACCAGCGCGCCGTCGATGACCGCGCCGGGACCGACGACGAGGCGGAGCGCGTCGTCCGATGGCGCGGGCATCTCGCGCGCGCTCGCGCACGCGAGCCGGAGCCGGCGGTCGGCGGGCACCTCGCCGCCCACCACCGTGCAGCGCTCGATCCCGGCCCGCTGGAGCGTCAGCAGCGTGCGCACGAGGAGCGGCACGCCCCCCACGCGCCGCTCGGCGTCGCCCGCGCCGGCAACCACGATCGCCTCACGCACGACGCTCATGCGAGCCGCGGCAGGACCTCGCGCTCGGCGCGCGCGATGTCCTCGGGGAAGTCGATCTCGGTCCACGGCATGCCGTCGACCCGCTCCCACCCGACGCGCACGCCGGCGAGCAGCGCGGGGTACAGCTCCTCGTGCTCGATGCCGGTGTCCCCTGCCGCCACCCGGTCCTCCAGCAGCGTGCGCAGGAGTCGCGCCGCGGCGGCGTCGAGCTTCAGGAATCCGACCGATTCGCCCGCCAGCTCGAAGCCCGGCGCGCCGCCGCGGACGATGTCGCGCACGGCGCCGTCGCGCACCAGCAGCATCTGCTCCTCACCCGTCAACTCGACGCTCGCGTCCATGAGGAAGCAGTTCGGGTGTGGCGAGCGGACGAGCCGCTCGAGCATCGCCGTCGAGCAGAGCACGTCGGCGTCCATGATCAGCACCGGGCCGTCGAGCGCGTCGCGCGCCGTCCAGAGCGAGAGGATGGCGCCTTCGCGAAAGCGCGGATTGAACGCGAAGCGGACGCCGGCGGGGCCCTCGCCGAGCGCCGCGCGCACCGCTTCGTCGCCGAAGCCGGTCACGACCACGGCGTCGCGCACGCCGGCGGCGGCGAGGCCGTCGAGCAGGCGGGCGAGGAGGCTCCGGCCGCCGATCTCGAGCAGGCACTTCGGCCGGCCCCCCGTCGCGCCGAGGAGCCGCTTGCCGACGCCGGCGGCGAGCAGGATCGCGGTCACGCGCCCAGCACCGCGCCGAGCGCGCCCAGGAAGCGCTCGAAGTCGGCGCGCGCGAGATGCCCCATGTTGGCGACGCGGAAGATCTCGCGCGCGAGGCGCCCCTGGCCCTCGTAGACGACGAAGCTGCGCGCCTTGAGACCGTCGTGGAGCTGGGCGTAGGTGCGGCCCGCCGGCAGCGCGAGCGCGGTGATCGAGTTGGAGCGCCGCTCGGGCGGGAGGAGGACGCGGAGGCCGAGGCGCGTGAAGCCGTCGCGCAGGAGCGCGGCCGCCGCCGCGTAGCGCGCCACGCGCGCCGCCACGCCTTCCTCGAGCAGCTCCGCGAGCGCTTCGTCGAAGGCGTAGGCGAGCTGCACGGCCGGCGTGTACGGCACCGTCCGCTGCCTTGCGGCCTCGTGGTAGAGCGGGAGCGAGAGGTAGAGCGAGCGGCGCGGATGCGACGCGAGGCGCGCCATCACCGCTTCGCGCACCAGGACGAAGCTCATCCCCGGGAATGCCTGGACGCACTTCCCCGCCGTGCCGACGACGAGATCGGCGCCGACGGCGTCGAGGTCGAGCGCGTCGCCGCCGAGCCCGCTCACCGAGTCGACGAGCAGGAGCTTCCCCGCCGCGCGCGCGAGCCGGCCGACGTTGGGGACGGGGTTGAGGAGCCCGGTCGTCGTCTCGTGGTGCACGACCGCCACCGCTTCGACGTCGGGGGCGGCGAGCGCGCGCTCGACGGCGGCCAGGTCGGGCGGCTCGGTCCAGGCACCCTGCACGACGGCGACCGGAAGCCGCGCCGCCTCCGCCATCGCCACCATCCGCTCGCCGTAGACGCCGTTGGCGACCACGACGAGACGCCCGCGCGCCGAGAGGACGCTCGTGACCGCCGCTTCGAGCGCCGCCGTGCCGGAGCCCGTCAGCACGACCGCCGTGAAGCCTCCCGCGGGCGCGAACGCCTGGACGAGACGCGACCGGATCGATGTCAGCAGCTCGTCGCACTCGGGCTCGCGGTGGCAGAGGTCGCCGCGCGCGAGCGCCGCGGTCACGCGCGGCGAGACGTTCACCGGCCCGGGGTTCAAGAGGATCATGGCGCGAGCCCGAGCGCGCGGCGAACGCGCGCCGTCATCTCCGCGGGCGTGTGCGGGATGCGCGGGCCCGGCGGCCCGGGCGGACCGAGCGCGATGCGGACGAGGAGAAAGGCGGGGCCCTGCGCGGCGAGGAAGGGCGGAACCGCGGCCGCGAGCGCCTCGGCCGTCTCCACGCGGGCCGCCGAGCGGTAGCCCGCGGCGCGCGCCAGCTCTTCCAGGCGCACGCGGTCGGAGATCGTCGGCTGGCCGCCGGTCGAGGCGTGCGCCGAGTTGTCGAAGCAGAGGTGGAGCAGGTTCGCGGGCCGTGCCGCGGCGATCGAGGCGAGGGCGCCGGGGTTCATCAGCACGTTGCCGTCGCCGTCGAGCACCAGCACGCGCCGCTCCGGTCGCGCCAGCGCGAGCCCGAGGCCGATCGAGGAGGCGAGGCCCATGGAGCCTATCATATAGAAGCACTCGTCGCGGTCGCGCACCGCGCAGCCGGCACGCGACACGTAGCCGTTGGCGTGGACGCAGAGCGTTCCCTCGGGGATGCGCGGCGCCACCACGTCGAGCGCGTCGGCGAGCGTCATACGAAGAGCCCCGGCCGCGCCACGAGCGCCACGGGTGCGCGCGACTCGCGGAGCGTGGAGACGGCCCAGGCGACGTCGCCTTCCATGTCCTCCACGCCCGGCGCCCGGTGCGGGATGCCGAAAAGGTCGAGGAGCCCCGGCATCACGCGGCCCATGACGAGGTGCTCGGGCGCATCCTTCCCCTGCCAGCCTCGCCAGGTGACCAGCAGCAGGCACGGCATCCGGTAGAGAAGGTGGAGCGAGCCGAGCGCGTTGAGCGACACGCCGAGGCCCGAGTTCTGCATGACGACGAGCGGCAGCCGGCCGCCGAGGTACGCACCCGCGGCGACGCCGAGCGCCGCGTCCTCGCGCGTCTCGGCGTGGTAGAGCCGGCGGCGCTCCAGCTCCGCGATCACGGGGCCGACCAGCGAGCACGGCACCCCGGTGAAGAAGTCGAAGCCCGCGGCGACGAGGCGGTCGACGAAGCGCCCGGCCGGAAAGACGCTCACAGGAGGATCGAGACCTGGTCGCCGTCGACGCGCACGGGGTACACCGTGGCGCGCGCGGGACGGTCCGAGACGCCGGTCGCGAGGTCGTAGCGCCAGGCGTGCATCGGGCAGCGGATGGCCGGACCGGCGACGAGGAAGCCGCGGACGAGCGGTCCGCCCCGGTGCGGGCAGCGGTTCTGGATGGCGTACACCTGGCCATCGACGCGGAAGAGGGCGACCTCCGTGTCGCCCACCTTCACCATGGCGCGGCCCTGCGCGTCAAAGTCTCCGAGCCAGGCGATGGCCACCCAGCCCGCCGGGTCAGGGGACATAGCCCCACAAGCGGACGACGGCCTGGCGGTCGGCGTCGTGGAACGCGCGGTACTTGCAGAGCGCGTCGATGCCGTCGCAGGTGCGCTCGAGGTTCGTCTCCATGCCGGGGAAGTCGCCCCAGCCGTGCGCGTTCTTGTGGGCGACGATCCAGGCGAAGCCGCGCTCGACGGCGGCCGTGGTGTCGGCGTCGTCGCCGAGGATGCGGGTCACGACCATCGAGGAGCGTACGCAGTCCATCGTGTGGTCGACGTTCTCGCCGTCCCACGAGCCGTCGGCCGCTTGCCACTCGCGGAGCCGCGCCAGGCCGTTCACACACGACTCGCGGATGCCGCTCACCTTGCCGCCGAGGAGCAGCTCGGCCACCAGCGCGTCCTGGATCAGGTGCGCCGTGATCTCGACGCCCGTGGGATGGAAGTCGTCGTCGTGCCAGCCACCCCTGGGGTCCTGGCGGTCGAGGATGAACTGGAGCCCGCGGCGCCAGGCGCGCTCGACGTCGGCGCGGCGGTGGCGCTCGTCGAGCGCCAGCACGACGTCGAAGAAGCTGACGGGGTGGCTGGTGGTGTCGAGGTCGGCCCAGCGCGGGTCGGTCCAGCGACCGTCGGGCTTCTGGCTGTCGAGGAAGTAGTCGATGGCGCGGCGGACGGAGACGGCGAGCGGGTCTTCCGCAAGGACGCGGTTGCCGCGGATCTGCATCAGGGCGCAGAAGGCGGAGACCCAGACGGTGCTCTCCGGCTCGTCCGACTTGGGCGCCCAGCCGCCGTCGGCGTGCTGGCAGGCGGCGAGGGCGCGGTACTCGTCGCGGTAGTCGGCGAGCGTGCGGGTGTGCAGGAGGACGCGGAGCGCGTGCGCCACCAGCTCCAGGTCCTGCGGGCCGGTGGCCAGGCTCCAGCCGGTGCGCTCGGAAGCCAGGAAGCGGAACTCGTCGGCGATCAGGGCGTCGACGGCCTTGAGATCCATTCGCGTGCGCTCCTAGCGCGCCTCGGCCCAGGCGCGGCGGTAGTCCTCGAAGCTGTCGATCTCCATCCAGCCCTTGTAAATGTCGACCGCGACGACCGGCTGCCCGCGGTCGACGAGCGCCTGGAGGAGCTGCGGCACCGTCGCGCGGTCGAGACCCTCGGCGTGGCCGGCGGCCAGCTCGTCGTGGACGGCGCGGAGGCGCGCCGCGCCCGGGGCGGAGAACATGGCCATGCCGATGAACTCGCCGTGCGCCTCCTCGGGGCGCACCTCGGGCCCGATGCGGAGCACGCGGCTCCCGCCCTCGGGCGCGACGAAGCGCCGTCCGCTCTGCGGCGTCTCGGTGACGACCAGGTCGAGGGGGCCGGCGGGGAGCGACCCGGCGCGCACGGCGTCGTGGAAGGCGCGGTCGACCACCACCGCGACGTCGGCCTTGGTGCGCAGCAGCTTCTCGAGGATGGCGGGCTCGAAGATGATGTCGCCGTAGAGCACGACGAAGGGCCCCGCGAGCGCCTGCTCGGCCCGGAAGAGCGAGTATACCTCGCCCGTCTCGCGGAAGCGGTCGTTGTCGACCACGCTGGCGCCGGGGACGGCGACCTGCTCCTTCTTCCACCCGCGGACCACCACGACGTCGGTCACGCCGCAGCCGTTCAGCGCGGCCACCTGCCGCTCGAGGATGGTGCGGCCCTTCACCTCGAGCATGGCCTTCGGGCGGTCCTGGATGAGGGGCATGAGCTGCGGCTCGTAGCCGGCGGCCAGGATGACGGCGCGCGGCGGCTGGTTGCCGGCGAACAGGAAGCGCTTCTCGTTCTCCTTGAGCTGCGGCACGCCGACCAGCGCGTAGACGTCGTCCAGCGGCGCGATCCGGTCCTCGACGCTGGCCGCGCGCCCGCTGCGACGGATCTCGCCGAGGGCGTCGCGCATGGCGACGATCGCCGCCCGCAGCGCCTGGTTGGCGAAGATCGCCATCCGGAAGCCGGCGGCGGCGAGCTCCTCGGCGCGGACGCCTGGGTACGTCGTCGGCACGGCAACCAGCGGCACGCCCCCGTCCCAGGACGCCGCGAACTCCCGCAGCTCGGCGAAGTCCTTCGCCTTCGAGTGGACGAGGACGGCGTCGGCGCCGGCGGCGGCGTAGGCCCGCGCCCGGCGGAGCGCTTCCTCCATGCCGAGGCCGGCGATCAGCGCTTCGGTCCGGGCGATCACGACGAAGCCCCGGGAGGTGCGGGCCGCGGTCGCCGCTTCGATCTTCCGCGCGTGCTCCTCGACCGCAACCAGGTCGCGCCGGACACCGGTGTAGAAGCTGCACCGCTTGGGGAAGTCGTTGTCCTCGATGCAGAGGCCGGCGGCGCCCGCGCGCTCGAACTCGGTCACCGTACGCATCACGTTGATGGCGTTGCCGTAGCCGTTGTCGCAGTCGGCGACGACCGGGATGCCGACCGCGTCCACGATCCGGCGGACGGCGTCCAGGGTCTCGGTCAGGGTGAGGATGTTGGCGTCGGGGACGGCCTGGACCGCCGAGATGCCGAAGCCGCTGGCCCAGATGGCGTCGAAGCCGGCCTGCTCGGCCAGCTTGGCGGACAGCGCGTCATGGGCTCCCGCAGCGAGGAGGATTCCCGGCCGCGCGAGGAGCGGCAACAGCGCGTCGCTCATGAAAGGCCTTCGGAGCGTGGCTCATACCAGCGGGGTCCGGGAGGCGCAAGGATCGTTCTCCTCTGCGAGACGCCGTCACGCAGGCGATCGACTTGCGCAACCCCATGGCGTGATGTACTTGGCCGCATTGACCGTTCGGTCAAGACGGCTTGCAGCGAGATTACTGGTCGGTGGCGCTGGGGTTGCGAGTGCGCGCCCGCGCCGGGAGGCTGAATGCGGACGCTATTCCTGAACCCACCCTCGTACGAGGATTTCGACGGCGGCGCGGGGTCGCGCTACCAGGCGAAGCGCGAGGTCTGGTCGTTCTGGTACCCGACCTGGCTGTCGTACCCGGCGGGCATGCTGCCCGGCGCCCGGCTGCTCGACGCCCCGCCGCTCGACATGCCGGTCGACGAGGTCGTCCGCATCGCCCGCGACTTCGACCACGTCGTGCTCCACACCTCGACGCCGTCCTTCCGGGCCGACGTGCGCACCGCGCAGGCCATCAAGGAGGCCAAGCCCTACACCGTGATCGGGTTCGTCGGCGGGCACGTGACCGCGCGTCCCGAGGAGTCGCTCCGCTTCGCCTCCCCCGCGGTCGACTACGTGGCGCGCAAGGAGTTCGACCTGGCGGTGGTCGCGATTGCCGAGGGCCGGCCGTACGACGACGTGAAGGGCATCAGCTTCCTCGCGGACGGGCGCTACGTCCAGAACGAGGAGCCGTCCCCGCTCACCAGCGAGCAGCTCGACGCGCTGCCGTTCTCGACCGACGTCTACGCCCGCGACCTCGACTACAAGAAGTACAACAGCCCCTACTGCCAGTATCCCTACGTCTCGCTCTACACCGGCCGCGGCTGCCCCGCGCGCTGCACGTTCTGCCTCTGGCCGCAGGTGACCACCGGCCACAGCTACCGCACCCGGTCGGTCGAGAACGTGCTCCAAGAGTGCGCGCACGTGAAACG
Organism: Binatia bacterium; assembly: GCA_041496545.1. Taxonomy (GTDB): domain Bacteria; phylum Desulfobacterota; class Binatia; order DP-6; family DP-6; genus DASRHG01. The sequence goes on from JBGQET010000034.1 coordinate 33,285, forward strand.
GCTCTTCCCCGAGATGAAGGAGCTCTTCTTCGACGACGACACCTTCACCGCCGACCCGCCCCGCGCTCGTGACATCGCCCGCGGCCTCGGCAAGCTCGGCATCACCTGGTCCACCAACTCGCGCGCCAACGTCGACCGCGACACGCTCAAGGTGCTGAAGGACAACGGGTTGCGCCTCTTCGTCGTCGGGTACGAGTCGGGCAACGAGCAGATTCTGAAGAACATCAAGAAGGGCGTGAGCGTCGAGCGCGCGCGCCGCTTCACCAAGGACTGCCACGAGCTCGGCATCCTCATCCACGGCACGTTCATCGTCGGTCTCCCCGGCGAGACGAAGGAGACGATCGAGGAGACGATGCGCTTCGCGCAGGAGATGCAGCCCGAGACGCTCCAGTGCTCGCTCGCGTCGCCGTATCCCGGCACCGCGATGTACGACTGGGTGAGCGAGCACAAGTACCTCACCGTCGACAGCCTGGTGGACGAGACCGGCTACCAGAAGTGCACGGTCTCCTACCCGGAGATCTCCGCCGACGAGATCTTCAAGGCCGTCGAGACCTTCTACCGTCGCTACTACTTCAGCCGCCGCTACATCTGGAAGTCCATCAAGAAGATGGCGACCAGCCGCGAGGAGGCCAAGCGCCTGCTCGGCGAGGGGAAGGAGTTCCTCGTCTCGATGTACAAGCGGCGGCAGATCCAGAACGTCGGCGCGGCCCCCGAGGCGACGGCCTAGGCTCGATGCACGTCGCGGTCGAGATCGTCCTCGGCTGCGCGGCGATCGCCGGCATCTATCAGGTGGTGCAGGCGCTCGCGGCGTGGCGCTTCTTCCGCCACGCGCGCCGGGCGGCAAGCCGGCGACGGCGGGCGGCGCTTCCACCCGTGACGGTGCTGAAGCCGCTCAAGGGCCCCGGCATCGAGCTGTACGAGAACCTCGCCAGCTTCTGCCGCCAGGACTACCCGGCGCCGGTCCAGGTCGTGTTCGGCGTCGCCGACCCGACCGACCCTGCGGTCGCCGTCGTGCAGCGCGTGAAGCGCGACTTCCCGCACCTCGACGTCACGCTCGCCATAGGCGAGGGGCAGGGGAGCAACCGGAAGGTCGCCAACCTCCGCCAGATGATGCGGCACGCGAAGCATCGCGTGCTGGTCATGAGCGACAGCGACATCCGCGTCCGTCCGGACTACCTCCGCACCATGGTCGCGCCGCTCGACGACCCCGCGGTCGGCCTCACCACCTGCCTCTACCGCGGCCGCTACTTCGGCCTGCCGTCGCTGGTGGAGTCGCTCTTCATCAACACGGACTTCATCCCCATGGTCCTGACCGTGAGCCTGATCCCGCTCCGCTGGGGATACGGCGCGTCGATCGCGTTCAAGCGCGAAGCGCTCGACGCGATCGGGGGCTTCGGCCCGATCGCCGACCACCTCGCCGACGACCACGAGCTCGGCGGCCGCATCTTCGAAGCGGGCTGGAAGCTCGTGCTGCTGCCGTACGTCGTCGAGACCATGCTCGACTCCGCCACCTTCGCCGACGTCTGGCGCCACCAGCTCCGCTGGGCGCGGACGTACCGCGTCTGCCAGCCGGCCGGCTGGTTCGCATCCGTGGTGACGCACGCGACCCTCTGGGGTCTCGTCTCGCTGCTCGCCCTGCGCGGAAGCCCGCTCGGGTGGGCGGTGTTCGCCGCCGCGATCACCGTCCGGCTGGGAACGCTCGCCTTCATCATGCAGCTCCTGCGCGAGCGGGACGCGCCGCGCCACCTCTGGCTCGTGCCCCTGAAGGACCTCGCCAGCACGGCCGTCTGGGCGATGGCGTTCCTGGGGCGGCGCGTCGAGTGGAGCGGGCAGGTGCTGCGCGTCGAGCGCGACGGGCGCATGGCGGCGGTGTCGCCGGGCGTCCCCGTGGTGGACGAGCCGGCGCAGGCTACCGCGTCGGGTCGCTAGCGCAGCAGCGCTGCCGAGCGCTCGATCCACCAGAAGGCGGCCAGCGAGCCCATGCCGTAGACTGGCACGCGTCGCGCCCACGACGGCAGCGGGCCGGTGAGCCGAAGAGCCACCGCCCCGACCGCCAGCAGCGCGAGCACGAAGGCGAGCTGCCCCGCTTCGATGCCGGCGTTGAAGGAGACGAGCGCCAGCGGGATGTCGCCGCTCGGCAGGCCGGCTTCGCGCAGCACGGCGGCGAAGCCCAGGCCGTGGAGGAGGCCGAAGGTGCCGGCCATCGCCCAGGGGCGGCGGCGGATGAAGGTGGGGTGCTCGGGCTCGCGCGCCAGCTCGATGGCCAGGACCAGGATCGAGAGCGCGATCGCCGCTTCGATCGGAGCCGGCGGCACGACGATCAGGTCGAGGACGGCGAGCGTCAGCGTCACGCTGTGGCCGAGCGTGAAGGCGCTCACGGTGCCGAGGAGGCGGCGCGGGGTGCGCGCCAGCAGCACCAGGCCGAACACGAAGAGCAGGTGGTCCCAGCCGGTCAGGATGTGCGCGACGCCGAGGGCCGCGTAGTCCCGCACCACGTCGGCGAGGCGTGGGTGCGGCGGGATGACCAGCGACGTCCGGCGTGCGGAGAGGATGCCCTGCACGACGCGACCGTCGGCGAGCGTGACGCGGACGAGCGCGGCGCCTGCCGGGACGTCGAGGCCCGTGACCCCGATCTCCGCGCCGGTGAGCCCCTCGGCGCCGCAGTCGACCGTCCACTGGGTGCGGATCCCCGTCTCCTCCGCCGCGACCGTGCGCGGCCCGAGCGGCCGGCAGCGTGCGGGCAGGACGGGCTCGGAGGCGGCGCCGCGCGGCACGAAGAGCGGTGTCTTCCAGGCGACCTCGACGCGGCCACCGCCCGCCTCGCGCAGCTCGAGGAGCGAGGGGGCGAGCGGGTGCGCGTGCGCCGCGGAGGCGGCGGCGAGCGCGAAGCCGAGGGCAAGGACTGAACGGATCGGCACGGCGCGCCATTCTAGCGCGGGGAGCCCGTCGCTCGACAAGGCGCGCGCCGTCGGGCTAGGGGCTCGCGTGATGGGGGCCGCCTACCGCCGGGCGATCGTCCTCGCGACGCTCGCCACCACGCTCGCGCGCGCCGACGGCCCGCCGCCCTGGCAACGCACCGAGACGCGCGCGCCCTGTGCCGCCACGACCCTCTGGCGGAACCCGTACTTCGGCGACCTCCACGTCCACACCCGCTTCTCGGCCGACGCGTACATCTTCGGCACGCGCGTCGAGCCCCGCGAGGCCTACGCGTTCGCGCGCGGCGGGACCGTCGTCCTCCCCGACGAGAACGAAGCGCAGACCCGCACCGCGCGCATCGACCGGCCGCTCGACTTCATGGCCGTGACCGACCACTCGGAGTGGTTCGGCGAGACGCTCCTCTGCGCGACGCCGGGGTCGCCCGTGTACGACGTCGAGCTGTGCAGCCTGCTGCGCCGGCCGGAGCCGGACCCCACCTCGCAGTTCGCCACCACCGTGCAGTGGCTCTTTCCCGCCGGCATTCCGAACCCGCCCCCGTCGCTCTCCTTTTGCACCCTCCCCGGGGTCGACTGCGACGCCGCCGCCGTGTCGGTGTGGCGGGAGGAGCAGGCGGCGGCCGAGGAGGCCTACGACCGCACCGCGGCGTGCGCCTTCACGAGCTTCGTCGGCTACGAGCACACCGCGAGCCCGCTCGGCCGCCACCTGCACCGCAACATCATCTTCCGCAACGCCGTCGTACCGCCCTTCGCCAAGAGCCAGCTCGAGACCTTCGCGGGCGGCATCCCGCAGGGCATCTGGTCCGCGGTCGAGACCGACTGCCTGAACGCCGGCACCGGCTGCGACGCCGTCATCATCCCGCACAACTCGAACCTGAGTGAAGGCATGCAGCTCTCCGATCCCGCCGACGCCGCCGAGGCGCTGCGTCGCCAGACGCTCGAGCCGCTGATCGAGATCCACCAGATCAAGGGCAACTCGGAGTGTCGCTTCGATCAACTGGCCGGCGCCGGGCTGGGCGGCACCGACGAGCTCTGCACCTTCGAGCAGGATCCCCTGCCGCACCAGGGGCCCGACGCCACCGCGCTGCCGATCGACAAGTACCCGCGCCGCAACATGGTGCGGAACGCGCTCGAGGACGGCCTCGGCTTCGAGCAGACCCTCGGCGTGAACCCCTTCCGCATGGGCTTCGTCGGCAGCACCGACACGCACGACGGCTCGCCCGGCAACGTCGCGGAGGAGGGCTGGACGGGCGGGCAGGGCAACAACGACGCCAGCGCCGCCAACCAGATCTCGCGCGAGATACGCACCAACCCGGGCGGGCTCGCGGTCGCGTGGGCGGAGGAGAACTCGCGCGACGCGATCTTCACCGCGTTTCGCCGGCGCGAGACCTACGCCACCAGCGGCACCCGCCCGGTGGTGCGCTTCTTCGGCGGCGACCTCGCGCGGGTCGCGTGCGGCTCCGCGAGCTTCGTCCACGACGCGTACGCGAGCGGGACGCCGATGGGCGGCGAGCTGGGCCCGGTGCGAGGCGCGCGGAGCCCGCGCTTCGCCGTCTGGGCGATGAAGGACCCCGGCACCGCGGAGCGCCCCGGCACCGACCTCCAGCGGGTGCAGATCGTGAAGGGCTGGGTGGACGCGAAGGGCAAGCCGCACGAGCGCGTCTTCGACGTGGCGGGAGACGCCAAGAACGGCGCGACCGTCGACCCCGCCACCTGTACCCCGCGCGGCGCCGGCGCGGCCGAGCTGTGCGCCGTGTGGCGCGACCCGACCTTCAAGCGTCGCGAGCGCGCCTTCTACTACGCCCGCGTGCTCGAGAACCCGACCTGCCGCTGGAGCACCTTCGTGTGCCGATCGGCCGGCGTAGACCCGCTGTCGCCCGGCTGCGCCGCGCAAGCCGCGGCCGCGGGCGCCGCCTTCTCCAACTGCTGCCTCGGCCCGGCGAACGACGCGTTCATGGACCCGGTCGTCCAGGAGCGCGCCTGGACCTCGCCCATCTGGTACCGCCCCGAGGCGATCGCGCGGCTCAAGGCGTGGGTGCGCTTCGGCGGCGCGCCCGGCCGCGACCAGCTCCTCCTGCGCGTGACGCTCGGCCGCCTGCCGCCGAAGCTCGACCTCCGTCGCCAGGCGCTCACCGTGCGCGTCACCGACGACGACGAGATCTGGGCCGTCACGCTGCCCCCGAAGAGCCTGCGTGGGGGCCGGCCACGCAGGCTCGGAGGCGTGCGCCGCGTCTCCCTCGACCGCGGCGCCGCCGTCCTCACGCTCCGCACCGGCCCGCTCGACCTCTCGCACGCCGACCGCGCCGATCACATGGTGACGGTGGCGCTCGCCGTGGGCACGTTCCGCGCCTCGCACACGCGGCTCTGGGTCGTCCGCGGGGACCGGCTCGTCCCGGGGGGTCGATGAAACGCGTGCTGCGGGCGCCGACGCTGCACTTCCTCGTGCTCGGCGGGCTCCTCTTCCTGGGCTCCGGCCCCCGCCCTGCCTCGCGGGGGCGGATCATTCTCACGGCGGACGACGTGGCGCGGCTCCGCCGCGAGTGGACGCTCGCCAACGGCGTCGCCCCGGGGCCGGCGGCCGAGGCCGCGCTCGTCGCCGAAGCGGTCGACGACGACATCCTCCAGCGCGAGGCGCTGGCCGCGGGCCTCGATCGCACGGACGGCGCCGTCCGCGAGCGCCTCGTCCGCCTGGGCGGCTTCCTGGGCGAGGAGCCGGAGGGCGAAGCCGCGCTCGAGCGGCAGGCACGGAGCCTCGGCCTCGAGCGGAGCGACCTCGTGATCCGGCGTCACCTCGTGCAGATGATGCGGCTCGCCGCCCGTCGGGTGCCGCCGTCGGAGCTGCCGTCGGACGCCGAGCTCGAGCGCTGGCTCGCGGCCCACGCGGAAGAATTCGTGACGCCGGACCGCGTTCGCCTGACGCAGGTCTACCTCAGCCGAGAGCGCCGCGGGGACGCGCTCGCCCCCGACGCCGAGCGGCTCCTGGCCGACCTCCGACGCGACGGCGTCGGGCCGGACGCGGCCGCCGCCCGCGGCGATCCCTTCCTGCGCGGCGCGGAGACGGGACCCGTTTCGCGCGAGGAGCTGGAGCGCACCTTCGGGCAGGCGTTCGCCGACGGCTCCTGGGCGGCCGAGGCGAAGCGATGGGTGGGCCCGCTCCCCTCACCCTGGGGCGTGCACCTGGTCTGGATCCAGGAGCGCTTGCCGGCCACGCTCCCCCCGCTCGAGGCGGTGCGAGGTCGGGTCGTGCATCGCGTGCTCGAGGAGCGCGGCGCGGAGCTGGCGCGTACGCGCCTCGACGCGCTCCGCGCGCGCTACGACGTCGCCGTCGAGCGCCGCTGAGGTCGCGCGCCCGCGGCGCCACGGCCCCGCGCCGCGTCAGAGGGTCGCGTAGCTGGCGAGCTCGACGCCCGCCGCCTTCACCGCCTCCCGGACCCGGGGACTGGTGAGCGCCGCCACCTCGCCCGCGTGGTCGTAGCCGCGCTGGTAGGGCGCCATCGTCGCCGCGACGCCCTCGGACGGATGGCAGTACAGCTCGCTCACGCCCTCGGGCAGGTGGGCGACGAGGGCCAGGACGTACGCCTCGTCGACATGGCCGGTCTGGTGCATGCCGTACACCCGATCGGCGGTCACGATCCCCGCGGCGCGCAGCCGCGGCCGCGCCCACGCGGCGAGCGCCCCGAACGCGGTGCCCTCGAAGAGCTTCCGCACGAGGTGCCGCGGGTCGTGACGGAGCGCGGGCCCGAGCGCCTCGCGCGAGAGTCGCATGGCGCGGATGCCGTGGCGGGGCGCCAGCTCGAGGAGCATCGGCAGCACCATCGGATGGAGGTGCATGTTGAGGTGGCCGTCCACGTGCGCGAGCGGGAGCCCGGTGGCGGCGAAGGCGGCGAGCTGCGCTTCGACTTCCCGGCGGAGATCCCCCCGCCCGCGCCCGCTCACGACGGCCCACGCGTAGCGCAGCGCCGTCGTGATCGGCTCGTCGCGGAAGGTGCCGCGCCGGGTGACGAGGTGCGGGACGTCGGCGGCGGGTCGTCCCTGGGCCAGCACGAGGTGGAGGCCGACGGCGAGCCGCGGATTCTCGCGCGCCAGCGCCACCGCCTCGCCCACCGCCGCACCGGTCACCATGAGGCTGGTCGCGGTGAGGATCCCCTCGCGGTGGGCGCGCACGATGCCGGCGTTCACCTCGGGCGCGGCGCCGAAGTCGTCGCCGGTGACGACGAGGCGACGCCGGGGCATCAGCCGAGCCCGTCGATCGCGGGCAAAGGGCCGGGCAGGCCCAGATCGCGCACCGTGACGACCAGCTCGTCGAGCCGCTCGACGATGGCGTCGGGGCCGTCGAGCGGCAGCAGGATGCCGTCGCGCGCGTCGCGGTCGCGGAGCCAGGCGGCGATGATGGTGGTGCCGTCGACGTCCTCGCGCCCGAGCGGCGCGTCCTGGTAGGCGGCGAAGCGCCGGCGGACCAGCTCCGCGGCGGCGAGCAGGTCGCCGCTCGCCGTGACGCGGGCTTCGAAGGCGAGCCGGCCGCCCAGCACGGCGTAGAGCATCGCCGCGTCCCGGTGCACGGTGGGCAGCAGCACGACGAAGTTCTGCCGCGCCAGCACCCAGCCGAGGGTCCGCTGCCGGGCGCGGAGCGCGTCCAGCAGGTCGAGGTCGCGTTGCGTGCGCGCCGCGGCCTCGAAGCGCTCCGCGGCGGCGAAGGCGTCGCGACGCGCGGCCAGGCGCTCGAGCGCAACGCCGTCCTCGCCGGCGAGGCACGAGACGAGCGCGTCCACCTGGGCGCGGTACGCCGCCGCCTCGACGCGCGCCGCGCACGGCGCCGGGCAGGCGCCGACCTGGCCCGAGAGGCAGGGAGTCGTCTCCGGCGACGGCGCGAGCCGTCCCGGGCAGGTGCGGATGCCGAAGTGCCGGGACAGCACGGCGAGCGCGTGATCCGCGGCGTCGCGGCTCCGGAAGGGGCCGACGTAGAGCGCCCGGTCGGTGCCGAGCCGCTCCGTCACCCAGAGGCGCGGCCACTCGCGCCGCACGTCGAGCTTCAGGAACCCGACCCGAGGCAGGTGCTTCCGCTGGCGGTTGTAGGGCGGCTTCAGCTCCCGGATATGCCGCGCTTCGAGCAGCGAAGCCGCCAGCTCGGAGCCGGTCTCCGTGACCCGGAAGTCGTGCACCTGACGGATCAGGTCGAGGACGCGGGGCGAGTGCCCGCGCGCGTTGGTGAAGTAGCTGGCGAGCCGCTCGCGCAGCCGCACCGCCTTGCCGACGTAGAGGAGGCGGCCGTCCTCGCCGAGCAGGTGGTAGACGCCCGGGGTCACCGGCACGTCGTCGAGCCGCGCGCGCGGCACGTGCACGACGAAGGGCCGCCCGTCGGCGGCGCTGCGCTGGAAATCGAGGAGCTGGTCGAGCCGCTCGATGCCGCGCTCGCGGGCGCGCTCCAGGAAGACGCACAGGATCTCCGCCGTGATGCGGGCGTCGGGCAGCGCGCGGTGGCGATCGAAGCACGCGACCCCGAGCGTGGCGGCGACGGAGTCGAGCCCACGCCGGCGCAGCTCGGGCAGGAGGCGACGGGCGAGACGCAGCGTGCAGAGCGCCGGCTGGTGGAGGCGGCGCCCGACGATCCACTCCGCGGCGGCGTTCAGGTGGCCCAGATCGAAGCTCGCGTTGTGCGCCACCAGCACGTCGTCGCCCGCGAAGGCAAGGAAGCGCGGCAGGGCGTCGGCGATCGGCGGCGCGCCGGCGACCATGTCGTCGGTGATGCCGGTCAGGTGCTGGACGAAGGACGGGATCGAGCGGCCCGGGTCGACGAAGGTGACGAAGCGTTCCTCGAGCCGCCCGGCCGCGACCCGCACCGCACCGATCTCGATGATGCCCTGTGGGCCCGGGGCGCCGCCCGTGGTCTCCAGGTCGACGACGACGAAGCGCGTGGCGGCGAGCGGGCGGACGAGGGCGTCGTGGACGCGGGCACGCCAGCGCCCCGCCTCGGGGTCGAAGCGGAAGCGCGCATCCGCGCCGAAGAGGCTCGCGATGAAGCGCACGCCGAACTCCGGGTCGCGGCCGCGCGTGGTGAAGACGAGGTCGAGCAGCTCCTCGGGCGAGGCTCCGGCCGGCCGCTCGGCCAGATAGTCGTGGAGCCGCTCCCGCATCCCCACCTCCCAGAGCGCGCCCCCCGGCGCGCGTGCTCAGAACGAGAAGAAGCCCTTGCGGCGCGTCGGCGCGCCCGGCGCCTTCTCGCGCACAGCCATCGTCCGCAGCTCCTCCTCGAAGCGTTCGAGCGCGGCGCGCTGGCGGGCCTCGAACTGCTCCAGATCGCGGCGGCGGCGCTCGTGAAAGTCGTCGAAGGCGCGCGTCCAGGCGGCGTGGAAGCGGGCGAGCCCCTCCTCGACGCCGCGGACCATGCTGAGCGTCGGCACGAGGGAGCCCTGGCAGTGCGGACAGTAGAAGACGACGCCGGCACGGAAGTAGCGGAAGGGGACGGTGTAGTCGCCGGTGCAGCGGAAGCAGCGGATGGGGATCTCCCAGTCGTCGGGGGCGGGGAGGGCGAGGCCGGCGCTCTCCACCGGCGCCGCGGCGGGCGGCGGCGGCGCGGCGGGCGGCTTGGGGGCCGTGGCGGGCTTCGCCTCGGCGGCGGGGGCTCCCCCACCATCCGCCGTCGCGCCGTCCTTCTTGAAGCGCGACGTGGCGTCGTCGGGGATGCTCTCGCCGGGGTGCAGCGCGCGGGCGCGGGTGAGCAGCAGGTCGTGCGTCTCGGGGATGTCGGGGTTCGGGACGCAGCAGTCGACGGGGCAGACCGCGGCGCACGCTTCGTGGTCGTGGAAGCCGACGCACTCGGTGCACTTCTCGGGCACGATGTAGAAGATGTCGTTGGAGATGGCGGGGTGCATCGCGTTGTCGGGCGCCTGCCACTCGACGCCACCCTGGTAGATGGCGGTGTTCGGGCACTCC
>JBGQET010000035.1:0-42686 GCA_041496545.1 Binatia bacterium
AGCATTTCCCAGCCGATGTGAGGGAGGCGACGACCATGCGCGCGACCACCATCCTGCTCGGCGCTCTCGTCGCGGCGACGCTCGCCGCTCCGGCCCATGCCATCTTCGTCGGCGGCTTCGACCACTTGAAGTGCTACGCGGTCAAGGACCCCGCGACGAAGACGACGTACACCGCCGACCTCTTGTCGCTCTCGACCGTGCTGCCGAACGAGATCGGCTGCCGGATCCGCGTCCCAGCGAAGCTCGTCTGCAACGCGGTCACCCCCACCTTCGATCCGGCGCTCGCGGTGCTGCACCCGGGAGGGCCGCTCGGGGAGCTTCTCGTCTGCTACCAGCTCACGTGCCCGAAGCAGACGATCACGCTCACCGCCACGGACGAGTTCGGGAGCCGTTCCGTCACCGTCAGCGCGCCGAAGCTGGTCTGCACGCCGGCCAACACGGCGCTCGACTAGGCCGCTCGGGGCTCACGAGCTTCTGGTTCCCCGGCGAGCTGGGTGCGAACATCTCCCGCAAGTGCCAGTGGGCGACGCGGATCGGGAACGTCAAGCCCTGAGGCCCCGCGGCGCGTACGGGTGCGCGTTCACGGGGCCCCGACGCACTCCCCCTGGAGGCAGACCGCGCACGGGGCCCGATGGAGGACCGTGCAAGGCTCGCAGCAGTCCGACGTCTGAGTGCAGCCGGGCATGAAGAAGGGGATGCACCCGGGGGCCTCGCACACGCCGGTGACGTCGGGGTTGCTCTGCTCGCAGACAAGCCCTGGTGCGCACACCGGGGGCAGAGAAAGGATGTTTCCGCCGCACGGGCCACCCACGCTGGAGACGCATCGACACGTCGGATCGGCGGGCACCGGCAGGGGCTCGCACGCGCTGGCACCCGGACACGCTCCACCGCACGTCCCACTGGAGTCCAGGCCGCACGACGGCCGGACACAGAGCGCCGACGGCCCGGGGCAGCAGGTGAGTCCGCCCTGCGGCGAGGCACATATGCACGCGTGCTGACAGGCGCCGTTCAGGCAGCGATCGACCGAGCACGCGTCGCCGTCGTCGCATTGCGCGTCGCTCGTGCAAGCCGGGGGCATGGTGGTCGTCGTCGTGCTGACGCACAGCGGCCCGGGCCCGCAGCAGGACGCGCCGCCGCCTGGACCGACGCAGATGCAGCCGTGCTCACACTGTCCATTCATGCACCGATCGACGGTGCAGAAGTTCCCGTCGTTGCAATCGAGATCCGTCTGGCACGTCGGGGAGACGCAGCCGCCATCGTGCGCCTTGCAGGCGCCCGCTCCCCGGCGAACGCAGTCGTTGGTGAACGTCGTGCCGTCGCAGCCGCACACCGGCGCGACGATGTCGGGGCAGACCCGCGGCTTCGCCACGCAGGTTCCGCCCGTCTTCGAGCACGTCCCGGCACGACACTCGCAGAACTGGTTGCTGCCGCAGTCGGCGTCGGCGTTGCACACCTTGCACGGCGTCGGGGTCACTCCGAGTGGACACGCGGCGGCGGCGTCACGCTTCACCTTCGCAGCACACGACGACGCGAGCGCCTTGCTGCGGATCGATCGCGTGATGACTGCTCGCACGCATCTTGCGTACGCCGCGGCGGGCCCGCAGCAGGTACACTGCGCAGCGATCGCCTGCTCCGCCGCAATGACGTCTCCCGCGTCACCCGGACGGCCGCCGCATCGCGCAGCCGCGATGCCGCTCGAGCCGAGAAGGAGCGCCAAGGCCAACAGTCCTGAAGCGACGGCTCGTGGATGGCTCATTGGTGTCCTCCTTCGATCACGGGCACCGACGATGCCCCCGTGTCCGGCCCCGCGTCAAGGTATGGGTCCCGGCGAGCGCACCGTGACTCGTCTGCGCGCCGGCGAACGTGGCGGCCGACTAGGAGCCTCCCGTCAGGGTAGCTTCGCGCTGAACTGGCCGCTCGCGTTCTTCGTCGCGCCCGGGAAGGTTGCGCTCCAGCACCGGCCGCTCGTCGCCTTGAGCTGCGCCGTGACGGGCGTCGTGAGCGGGATGGCCGGCGCGCCGAGGAGGGCGCCCTTCCCCTTCACGACGATGGTCGGGTTCCCCTTCTTGCTCAGCTTCAAGACGACGGAGCCGACGCCCTGCGGCGTCCCCGCCTTGTTGGCGTACTTGAAGCCGGTCTTGGTCTGCTTCCAGCAGGGCTTCGTGCCGCAGAGGCCGCCGTGCGGCACGGCCGGGAAGAGCTTCCGGCTGGGCGCCGGGTTGGCCGCGTCGAACAGGCAGAGCTGGTAGTCGTCGACGTTGACGGGATCGCCGAAGTCACCGATCGCCTCGACCGCGTCGCTCGACATCTTGAAGCTGAGCGAGTCTTTGGTGTCGTCCGCGTTGTCCTTCACCACGAGCGACGCCTTCGCCGGTCCGGGCTGAACGCAGTTGGGCTGGATGAAGGGAGAGTGCACGCAGGTCCCTGCGTTGTCGCAGCGGTCCATGGTGCAGAGGCTGCCGTCGTCCTCGCAGAAGACCCCCACCGGGGCGATGCCGCAGGACTTCGTGGCGTTGAAGCAGAAGCTGGCGCACACGTTGCCGATCGCGCACGGGTCGCCGGTGTGGACGACGCACTCGCCGCCGCTGCACGTGTCGGTCCCGGTGCAGAAGAGGCCGTCGTCGCAGTCGGCGCCGTCGTTGTCGACGTAGACGCAGTTGCCCAACCCCGTGTCGCACGTGTCGGTGGTGCAGACGTTGTGGTCGTTGCAGTCGTCATCGACCTCGCAGGGAAGCGGCTTGTACGGGTGCACGTTCACGATGTGGTTCAGGTCGCCGAAGGTGGAGAAGAGGAAGTCGCCGGTCAGCGGGTCGACGACGGCGCCCTGCACGCCGAGGAGGTTGTGGACGAACTCGGTGCGGGTGGCGGTCATGGGGTCGCCGCTGGCGTCCACCTGGTAGGCGACCACGAAACCCTGGGCGAAGTACTCGGCGGCGAGCACGCTGTCGGGGTTCGGGAACTGGGGCGAGCCGGCGGGGACGTAGAAGAAGCCCTCGGGACCGTTGAAGAGCGTGGGACCGGGGGTGGCGGCGGTGACGTCGAACGTCCCCATACCGTCGTCCGCCAGCGCCAGGGAGTACCACCGGCCGTCGCCGAAGCTGACGAACTTGAGCTGCCCCGCGCCCGGGAAGCCGGCGGGCACGAAGTTGAGGCCGCCGTTGGCCTGCGGGATGAGGAGCGGGTCGGCGCTCAGGTCGACCACCTTGTCGGTGACGGCGCTGCCGGGCTTGGTCTCGCCCAGCTCCGCCATGTTGCTCTCGCCGTGGTAGCGGCTCAGGAAGAGGACGCCGCCCGGCCCGAAGGCGACGCCGCCGTCGATGAAGGCGGCCGCCGAGAAGAAGACCGCGTCCCCGATGAAGCCGACGATGTGGAAGCCCTCGCCGCGCACGACACCCACCGAGTAGAGCGCGCCCTCGGCCGCGATCGAGGTGCCGCCCACGAGCAGCGTGTTGTTGTCGAGAAAGGCGAGCCCGCCGTAGTCGAACGGCACCCCGGGGACCGAGCCGAGCTCGTAGAGGTGATAGTCGGCGTCGAAGGGAGCCACGACCTTCTGCGCCCGAGCCGGGGCGGCGAGGGCCGCGACGACGCACATCGAAACCACGATCCATCTGACTGTCTGCACGTTTATCTCCTTGCCCTTCAGCGAGTGCCGGGAATGTAACACGGCGCGCGTGCGGTGCGTCAAGCCTGGCCCCAATGCGGCGCCTACGCGGTCGGCCGCCCACCCGGGCAGTGTCACCCAACAAAATTCCGCTTCCGCCCGTTTTTGGGGATTCCACGCGGCGCGTCCCGTGCTAGAACGACCGCCCGGAGAATTCTTCGCCGGTAGTGAACTCGCACCCGTCCCGACGCGAACGTGGAGGTGGGGAATGTTTGAACTCGTGGAATCGCGCGTCCGACGAGTCGTCTCCGACCATCTCGGTGTACGCCCCGAAGAGCTCGCGTCCGACGTCTTGCTCGTCGACACCCTGGCCGCCGACTCGCTCGACCTGGTCGAGCTCGCGCTCGCGCTCGAAACCGAATTCGACATCGCGATCCCGGACCCGGTGCTCGACGGCGTGCGCAGCTACGGCGACCTCGTGGACGCCGTCTACACGCTCGTGCGCAAGCGCCCACAGGTGGCGGCGAACGCGCGCGCTGCCGCGCCCCCCGCGCAGGTCTGGGCGCGCGTCGTACGGGCGCAGGCCGGCACGAGCGACCTCCAGCGCACGGGCTGGCTCACGCCGTACACCGCGGAGGAGATCGTCGAGGACGCGCTGCGCGCCGGACGCGGCGCCCGCCTCGAGCTATCCGTTTCGACCACCGTCAATGACGCCGGTCTCTCGCAGCTCCAGGCACGCTTCGCCTGGCTCGCCGACCGCGGCGTCCAGGTCGACATCCGGCGCGACCATCATCTTGGTCCGCTCGGGCTCCGCTCGCGCCCGGACGCGGCGGCCTGAGGGTCGCGCCGCTTGAGGCTGGGGCCGTGGCGGGGGTTCGGCTGTTCGTCTACGGCACGCTGATGGACGCGGAGTGTCTGCGCGCCGTCGCCGGACGCGTCTTCCCGTCGCGGCCGGCGCGTCTCGAGGGGTTCGCGCGCTTCGCGCCCGCGGGCGGCTACCCCTACGTCGTGCCGGGGAGCGACGCCGCGGTGGACGGGCTCCTGCTCGACGACGTCGACGCCGAGGCGCTCCGTCGGCTCGACCGCTACGAGGACGAAGGGCGTCTCTACGTCCGTCGGACGGTCGAGGTGGTCGTCGGCGGCGCCCGCCTCGCCTGCGAGGTGTACGTCGGCAACCCGGCGCGTCACCCGCCCGGCTGAACAAGGTGTACGTCGGCAACCCGGCGCGTCACCCGCCCGGCTGAACGAGGAACGCGCGCGCCCGCGTGAAGACGCCGTCGAGCATCGGGCGCGTGAGCTTGCCGGTGAAGGTGTTCTGCTGGCTCGGATGGTACGAGCAGAGGAGGACGAGCCCGTCGGGCAGGAGGTGCTCGGCTCCGTGCGCGAAGCGCGGCGCGGGGCGCGGCACCGACCGTCCGCGCGCGCGCTCGACGGCGAGGAAGCCGTCGTGCGCCAGCTTGCCGAGGACGACGACCACCCGCAGGCCGCGGAGCGCGGCGAGCTCGCCGAGGAGCCAGCGCCGGCAGGCGAGGATCTCGGCCGGCGTCGGCTTGTTGGCGGGCGGCGCGCAGCGCGCGATCGCGACCACGAAGGCGTCGCGGAGCCGGAGGCCGTCGTCGCGCCCGACCGACGTCGGCTGGTTGGCAAAGCCGGCGTGGTGGAGTGCGGCGTAGAGCCAGTTGCCGCTCTCGTCGCCGGTGAAGATGCGGCCGGTGCGGTTGCCGCCGTGCGCCGCGGGCGCGAGCCCGACGATCAGCAGCCGGGCGGCCGGATCGCCGAAGGCCGGCACCGGCCGGCCCCAGTAGGTCTCGTGCCGGAAGCGCGCGACCTTCTCGCGCGCCACGCGCTCGCGGTGCGCGACCAGCCGCGGGCAGAGCCGGCAGCGGACGAGGCGGCGCTCGACCCCGGCGAGCTCACTCGCCGCAGAGGACGCCGGCGGTGAGGAAGAGCGCGTGCGTGTCACGGACCGTCCCGGTCATGACCGGGCCCTCTCCCGCGGGCTCGACCGCGCGCACGCCGACGGCGCGGCGGACGGGGCGCACGGGGTCGGCCAGCGCGTACTCGGGCTGGTAGTGGAAGGCGGTCTCGAGCTGATCGCCGGGCGCCAGGCGCTCGGCGGGGACGGCGTCCATGCCGAGGCGGTAGAAGAGATGACCGCGCGCGACCAGCGCTTCGTGTCCCGTGTCGAGCACGACGCGCACGAGCGGCACCGGCTCCGTCGTCGTCACCTTCAGGAGCTGGCGGAAGCCGAGCCCACCCGACGGCAGCCGGGTCAGCACGGCGAAGCCCTTGCCGGGGGTCTCGTGCATGGCGACCGGCCCCTCGGCGGTCTCGATCATGCACGTCGGCGTGAGGCCGCGAGCGGCGTCGGTCATCGGGCGCGCGACGATAGTCGGCGTGCGCCGCGGGCGCAAGTCAGACCGGCAGCGAGAGCTGGCGGCGGTCGCGCGGCTTCGCCAGCAGGCGGCGCTCCGGCCCGGTGCGCTTGCCGGAGCGCACCATGCGGACGGCGGCGTCGAGGGGCAGACCCGTCGTGCGGCAGTAGCGCTGGAGCGCGGCGCCGAGGCCGAGCAGCTCCGCGTCGCCGCCCCACAGCGCGGTCATGCTCTGCACGCGCCGCCACGTCGGCACCAGCGAGCCGCGGCCCCAGCGTCGCACCACCGAGGGGTTGACGCGCAGGGCGCGCGCCATCTCGGCGACAACGAGCCCGTGCATGGTGCGCACGGCGGCGAGGTACTGCGGCACGGTGACGACGAGCGTGCTCCGCGGTCCGGTCATGCGCTCAGGCGCCGGCCCGTCGGCGGCCGCGCAGACCGCCCACCCGCCGCTCGATCAACGCGTCGGCGCGCGCGAGCAGCACCTCGTTCTTGGTGTGGCGCTCGATCATGTAGGAGAGGTCGCCGAGGTCGTGGATCAGCATCTTCTCCGCGCGCTCGCGCCAGCGCGGGCTCCGCACCACGGACATCATGTCCACGACGACGTCCTCCAGCTCCGAGGCCTCGAGGTCGATCGCCATCTCGAACGCCCGCTCGAGGGGGAGGCCGGCGCGCGCTTCGCGGAGATACGCGGTGAGCAGCGAGCGCAGCCGCGTCACCGTCTTCGGCTCGAACCACACCCGGGTGCGCGCCGCGCGCTTGGGGTCGGACTCGACCATGCTCTCGACCAGCGCGAGCGCGCCGCAGTGACCCGCTTCGTGGCGCGCCATGTTGAACCAGAAGTTGCGCACCTCCTCGGGGCGGGGGAAGGTCTGCATGAAGCGCACGTAGAGCGCCATCGTGCGCTTCTCCAGCTCGATCGCGGTGTCGAGGACCTCGCGGATGGTCGCGCGACGGGGACGAGGCCGGGGGCCGGGCATCGCGGCTCCCTTAGCAAAACCCTCGCCCGGTTGTAAAAGCGAGGGGTGGACGACCGGCGCGTCACCGAGCTGGAGACCGCGATCGCCGACGCGGGCGCCCTCCTCGTGCGCCTGGAGAAGTATCGCGCCGGCCAGACCCCCGCCGGCGAGGCGCTCCGGCGCGAGGCGCTGGCGCTGGGCGACGACGCCCGCCGCCTCCACCGCCGCGGGGCGCTCGACGACCCTCAGGTCACCCGCCTGCTCGCCGAGACGCAGGCACTGGGCACCCGCCTCGGCGCCGCCGTCCGGGCCGTCCACGAGTCCGACCTCTACCGGCGCGCCGCCGCCGCGCACGCGGCCGGCGACCAGGCGACGCTCGCACGCACCGTCCCCGAGCTCTTCGCGGGCGTCGAGCCCGTCCCGGCCCCGCCCGACCTGCACGTCGCCGTCCCCTGGCGCCGCCGGAACCGTCCCCTCCCCCCGACGGCGCTCGGGGCCGAGATCGCGCGCCTCGGCGCCGAGGGCGTGGAAGCGGAAGGCGACGACCTCACCCCCGGCACCGACCCCGCCTTGGCCGCCGTCACCCTAAAGGCCGAGCCGCCGGCCGACGAGCCCGTCGTCCTGCGCTTCGCGCGGATCGAGCTCCCCGTCTATCTTCTGAGTGAGCCCGGCGACTTCCTGGTCTACACGCCGCGGCTCCGCGCCCCCTTCGTCGTGCTCCTCGCCCCCGACGCGGGCGACGAGCAGCCGCGCGTCGAGATCGACTTCGCGCGCTGGCGTGCCGAGCTGCGCGCGGCCCTCGGCGCCCGCGGTGTGCCGGTCGGGGATCCCTGAGCGGGGCGGCTCGGGGGTCTACGCGCCGAGGCGCTCTTGCAGCTCCGAGACCGCCTTGCGGAGTGCCGCGTCCTTCGCGAGGCGTCGCTCGATGGCCGACAGCGCGTGGACGACCGTCGAATGGTCCCGCCCGCCCAGCTCCGCGCCGATGCGCGTCAGCGGGAGGTCCGTGTGCTGCCGGCAGAGGTACATCGCGAGCTGGCGCGGCAAGGCGACGCGCGCGGTGCGGCGGCCGGAGGCGATCTCCGACCGGCTCAGGTGGAAATGGTGGCACACTTCGCCGATGATGCGCTCGAGCGTGGCGCGCGCCCCCGGGGCCGAGGGCGTGAGGCCGAGCACCTCGCGCACGAGCGCGAGGTCCACGGTGCGGCCCGAGAGGTTGGCGAACGCCTCCAGGCGGGTGAGCGCACCCTCGAGCACGCGGACGTTGGCGCACCAATTGTCGGCGATGTAGGTCTGCACGGGCGTGTCGAGCGTGAGGCCGAGCGCGCTCGCCTTCTGCCGGAGCAGCGCCAGGCGGAGCGCCGGGTCCGGCGCCTTCACGTCCGCCATCAGGCCCGCGGCGAAGCGGTTGCGGAGCGTCTCCTCGAGGCCCGGGATCTCGTGCGGCGGCCGGTCCGAGGCGAGCACGATCTGCTTGCGGCCGTCGTGGAGCGCGTTGAACGTGTGGTAGAACTCCTCCTGCGACCGCATCTTGCCGGCGAGGAACTGGACGTCGTCCACGATCAACGTGCCGATCCCGCGGAACCGGCGTCGGAAACGGTCCATGCGATCGCCGCGGAGCGCGCCGATCATCTCGTTGACGAAGTTCTCCGCCGACAGCGTGGCGACCGCGCCGTGCCGGCCGTCCTGCGTGAGCGCGTGGGCGACGGCGTAGAGGAGGTGCGTCTTGCCGAGCCCCACCCCGCCGTAGAGGAAGAGCGGGTTGAAGCGCGCCCCGGGCTGCGCCACCACGGCGCGGGCGGCACCCTGGGCGACGTGGTTGCTGGTGCCGACCACGAAGGTGTCGAAGGTGTAGCGCCCGGCAGGCGCCGCGATCGCCTCCGGCAGCGGGCGCGCGCCGTTGGGCACGCGGGCGGTCGGGACGTCGAGAGACCGGTTGACGACCAGCGTCACCGTCGCCGGCCCGCCGCTGGCCCGGGCCACCGCCTGCTCGAGCGCGGCCAGGAAGTGCCGCCGCAGCCAGTCGCGGAAGAAGCCGCTCGGCGCTTCGAGCGTCAGCTCGCCCGGCGCCCAGTGCGCGGGCCGCAGCGGCTCGATCCAGGTCTCGTAGTCCTTCTCGAGCAACCCCGCGCGGAGATGACGCCGCGCCTCGAGCCAGATGGAGTCGAGCATCCACCAACCCCTCTTCCACCCGACGTCTCGTCGGGTTCGAGAAGTTTCCACCGCGAGCGCACGTCCACACCTGGGGATAACTGCGCTAACCCCAGGCACGTACGCGTCATGCTTGCGGCCGCCGACCCCGCCACCACACCATCCGCCCGCCGCGACCCCCTACGAGGAAGCGACCGCGTCCTGCGCTTGAGCCTCTGCATGGATAAGAAAGCAATATGACGACTGGAGGGCGATTCCTTTACTCCAGTCGTCGTGACGATTGCAAGCAGAATCGTCGCGCCGCGCGGAAAAAAAAATCCGCGGGCGAAAAGTTCTCAGCGTGCCGACGCGGTGTGGGCCACGGGAAGCGGCTCCGGCTCCGCGTGCGACGCCGCAGCGTAGTAACGCATCGCCTCCGGCAGCCACGCCTGGATCTGCTGCTCGCGCGTGCCGTGGCTCGGATGCGTGGAGAGGAAGTCGGGTGAGCTCGAGCCGCCGGCGCGCTCCATGCGCTGCCAGAACGCGAGCGCGCCGTGCGGATCGTACCCCGCGCGCGCCATCAGGATGAGCCCGATGTGATCGGCCTCCGACTCTTGCGTGCGGCTGAAGGGCAGGAGCACGCCGACCTGCGCGCCGAGCCCGTACGCGGCCAGCACCGCGTTGCCGCTCGGTGTGCCGCCGAAGAGCGCGCCCAGCACGGCACCGCTCGCCTGCGCCGCGAGCCCCCGGGTCATGCGCTCGGCGCCGTGGCGCGCGAGCGCGTGCGCGATCTCGTGCCCGAGCACGACCGCGAGGCCGTTCGTGTTCTGGGCGATGGGGAAGATCCCCGTGTACACGGCGACCTTGCCGCCGGGCAAGCAGAAGGCGTTCACCTGCTTCGGGTCGTCGATCACCGCGAACTGCCACTGGTAGTCGGGACGATCGGCGACGCGCGCGAGGCGCCGGCCGACGGACTCGACGGGCCCCGTGACGCCCGGTCGCGCGTCGATCTTGTTCTTCGACAGCACCTCCTGGAAGGCGCGCGCGCCGAGCTGGGTCTCCTCGCCGGCCGAGACGAGGATCAACTGGGAGCGGTGCGTGTACGGCGCGCTCGCGCAGCCGGCGACGAGGAGCGCCACCACCAGGCACCGGCGGACGGCCATGCGGCCCCGGATACCAGGCGTTCCGGCCGGCTGCAATTCCGCCGTCGCTCGCGCGTCTTAGCTTCCCTCTCCTCGAGCACAACTTCGAGCCGCCGGGCGAAGCCGGTGGGGTCGGGGGATTGACCAGACTTCGCGTGCCGACTAGCAAGCGTCGTTCACTACTCTTGAGGAGGGTTTCGATGCGCAAACTAGCGTCTCTGCTGGTCGGCTTGCTGGTGGTGATGAGCGCGGCCGGCTGCGCGAATTTCCGTGATCGGCGGTGGGGGATGTGCGCCCTCGCCGGCGGTATCGTCGGCGGCACCCTGGGCGGGCTCGGCGGCGGGCTCGGCGTCTCCGAGGGGGCGAGCCATCCGGACGACGGCGACCGTGCGGCCGGTGCCGGCGGCGGCTTCGCCGCGGGCGCCGTGCTCGGCGCGCTGATCGGCCACGCGATCTGTGACCCGCAGAAGGAGGTTCCGCCCCCGCCGCCCGTCGCCCCGCCCCCGCCGCCGCCCGCCAAGGGCACCAAGCTCGGCACGGTGGGCGAGGCGTACTTCGACTTCGACAAGGCCGACCTCAAGACGGCCGACGGCGCCAGGGACGTCCTCGCCGAGGTGCTCCGCGTGATGCGGGACAATCCGACGCTGCACGTCATGGTCGAGGGACACACGGACTCCGTCGGCAGCGATGCGTACAACCAGAAGCTCTCCGAGCGGCGCGCCAACGCAGTGGAGGCCTACCTGGTCCGGCAGGGCATCGACGCCAGCCGCATAGACACCCGCGGCTACGGCGAGACCCGGCCGGTCGCGACCAACAGCACGGCCGCCGGGCGGGCACAGAACCGCCGGGCCGAGATCATCGCCGAGTGAGCGAGGAGATTGACTCGTCTGCCGATTTCCGATAGCCGCAGCCCGTCTCGTTCACGTACAGACCAGGAGGGCAAAATGCGTGGGCTGAAGACTCTCGCGGTGGCAATGGCCGCTGTCCTGCTCGCCGCCGGCTGCGCGACGTTCCGCGACCGCCAGTGGGGCACGTGCGCGATCGCCGGCGGCATCGTCGGCGCCGCCGCGGGCGGCATCACGGGTGGCGTGGTAGCGAACAACGGCAGCGGCGGCCCGTCCGATGGCGAGCGCGGGGCCGCGATCGGCGGCGGCATCGCCGGCGGCGCACTCATCGGCGCCATCCTCGGGCACGCGCTGTGCGACCCGATGAAGCCCATGC
Source organism: Binatia bacterium (assembly GCA_041496545.1). GTDB lineage: Bacteria > Desulfobacterota > Binatia > DP-6 > DP-6 > DASRHG01. The sequence goes on from JBGQET010000035.1 coordinate 11,426, forward strand.
CGGCTCCCCCGCCGGTGGCAGCGCCTCCGCCGCCCCCGCCCGCCAAGGGCACCAAGCTCGCGGAGATCGGCGAGACCTTCTTCGACTTCGACAAGGCCGAGCTGAAGACCACGGACGGCGCCAAGGACGTGCTCGCCGGCGTCGTGAAGACGATGAAGGACAACCCGAGCCTGCGCATCGTGATCGAGGGCCACACCGACTCCGTCGGCACCGACGCCTACAACCAGCGGCTCTCCGAGCGGCGCGCCAGCGCGGTCCGGAGCTACCTCATCGCGCAGGGCATCGAGGCCAGTCGCATCAGCACCAAGGGCTACGGCGAGTCGAAGCCCAAGGCCAGCAACGAGACCGCCGCCGGGCGGGCGCAGAACCGCCGCGCCGAGGTGATCGCCGACTGAGCATTCCGGGACGGCGGCGCCGGCACGGTCCGGCGCCGCCGTCCTCGCTTGTTTCTCCTCCGTGTCCGACTTCAGCAACTGCTTCCTGCTCGTGTTCGCGCAGCTCGCCGTCGGCGGGCTCGCCGGACTCGCCGTCCCGCCCTTCACGGTCCTCGAGCGCGGCTTCTACAAGTCGAGCGCGGGCGTCTTCGTCGGCAGCGCCGCGCTCTTCGTCGCGGGCCAGATCGCCCTCGCGGTGCGCGCCGGCGGGGTGAGCACCGCGCGCGCGGTCGAGATCGCGCTCTGGATCCTGTTCACCGCCGCCGCCGCGCTCTACCTCGCGTCGCTGTGGGGCGACGTCGGCTGGCGACGTGCGCGGGCGTACACCGCCGCGCTCGGACTGGGCCTCCTCGCCCTCTCCGTGAGCGCAAGCTTCCACCGCCTCGGTCCCCTCCTCTCCCCCGCCACGCTCCTCTACCCGCTCGCCTTCGTGACCGGCGCGCTCGCCCTCGGCGCGGTCGCCACGGGCATGCTCCTCGGCCACTGGTACCTGATCGACCTCGGCCTCTCGCTCGAGCCCATGCAACGCACGTTCCGCTACTTCATGACCGTCCTCATCCTACAGCTGACGGTCCTCCTCCTGACGCTCGCCGCCCTCGGCTTCGGCTCCCCCACCGGCGCCACCGCAGTGGCGACGCTCTGGCACGACCACCGCCCGCTCCTGGTCGCGCGCTTCGTCTTCGGCCCCATCGCCGCGCTCGCCCTCGGCTGGATGATCCACCGCACCCTCCAGATCCCACAGACGATGGCCGCGACGGGTCTGTTCTACATCGCGATCCTCGCCATCATGGTCGGCGAGATGCTGGGCCGCCTGATCCTGTTCCGGACGTCGCTGCCGCTCTGAGCGATCGTTCCGAGTGCGCGGGGCGTGCGGGCGGGGGCGCGGTCTCCGCTTCGGTTCGGCGCCGCATGCGACGCAGCACGCTCCCGCGAGCGCCGCGTCGGCGCCTCACAGGCGCTCCGACCGCGCCCCCGCCCGCACGCCCCGGGTCTCATACACCCACACTGAGGCGAGCCTGCCGCGGAAGCGGCTCAGTCGAAGACCCGGATGAGCGAGACCCGGACGCCGCGCGACGTCCAGGCGAGGTCGAAGCCCACCGTCATCCCTTCGCGCAGGCCACTGACGCGCGGGATGGGGCCGCGGATCTCCAGGTACGGGTACTTGAAGTGGTACTCGCGGCCGGTGGCTTCGCTGGTGAGCATGCCGGACTCGCTGCCGTAGTAGACGCGGCGGATCACGCCCCGGTAGTAGCGCTCCCTGACCGCGTCGGCGGCCGGTGCCTCGGCCGGAGGCTCATCGTCGAACGCGTCGGCGTCGCGATCGCTCACGGCGCGTCGGCCGTCGCCTCGCGTGCGATGGCCGTCAGCCGGTCGCTCCCGATGCGATCCACGAAGGCGGGGAAGCGCTCGCCGGGCCGTCGCTCGCGCTGGTAGAGGCCCGCGACGGCCGCGATGGCCGCCGGGGCGCGCTCTTCGCGGTAGCGTCCGATCCGCTTGCCGATGCGCGCCCGGCCCTCGCCCACCGCGCCGCCGACGAGGATGGAGTAGTACGGCCGCTCGACGCCGTCCTGCTCCTTCACCAGGTGGCCGGTGAGCCCGATGTCGCCCACGTGGTGCTGGCCGCAGGAGTTGGGGCAGCCGCTGATCTTGACGGCGAACGGCCCGAGGCGCTCGGCGAAGCCGTCGCCGGTCTCGGCGTCGGCGATGAGATGGGTCTGGATGTGCTCCGCCATCCCCATCGAGCGGGTGATCGCGAGCGAGCAGTAGTCCATGCCGGGGCACGACACGACGTCGTAGATGGTCGACACGTCGGGATCGCCGAGGTCGTGCGCGACGAGTGCCGCGTGCAGCGCCGGCAGCGCCGCCTCCGGCACCCACGGGAGCACGATGTTCTGGTCGTTCGTGGTGCGCATCGTGCCGTTCCCGTGCTCGCGCGCGCACCGCGCGACGGCACGCATCTGGGCGGTGGTCAGGTCGCCGACCGGCAACCGCACCAGCGCGGCACGGTAGCCGGGCTGGCGCTGCGGGCGGGTGTTCGTCCGCTGCCAGTGGACGAACACCGGCAGCGGCGCCGCCGCCGTCCGTCGCGCATCCGGCGCCGGCGGCACGCGGTAGCCCGCCACGGCTTCGCGCACCTGGGCGCGCAGCTCCTCGCCGCGCTCGGCCGCGACGCGCGCGACCTCCGCCTCGACCGCGGCGCGGAACTTTTCCAGGCCCATCTTCTGGACCAGGTACTTCATCCGCGCCCTGTTGCGGTTCTTCCGCTCCCCGTAGCGGTGCTGGATGCGGACGATCGCCTCGCACCAGACCAGCAGGTCGAGGTCGGGGACGAAATCGCAGATCGGCTTGGCGAGGAACGGCTGGGCGCCGAGGCCGCCGCCCGCGATCAACGCGAAGCCGCGCTGCCCGCTCCGCACCTTGGCGTAGGCGCCGATGTCGTTGATGGGCGCTTGCGCGCAGTCCTCCCCGCAGCCCTCGACGGCGATCTTGAACTTCCGGGGGAGCGTCAGGTTGAGCGGGTTGAAGAGGAAGTACTCGTGGATCGCGAGGCAGTACGGCGCCACGTCGAAGGGCTCGTCCGGCGCCGTGCCGGCGTACGGGCAGCCGGTCACGTTGCGGACGCTGTCGGCGCAGGCGCCGCGCGTGCTGATGTCGACGGCGAGCAGACGCTCGTAGAGGTCGATGATGCCGTCGACCGGAACCCAGTGGATCTGGATGTCCTGGCGGGTGGTCACGTGCGAGACGCCGCGCCCGTAGCCGTCCGTGATGTCGGCGAGCCCGTCCATCTGCGCGGCGGTCAGCATCCCCCCCGGGATCTTGATCCGCTGCATGTGGCTCGTGTGGTCGAGCTGGTAGTAGAGCCCGTAGGAGAGCCGGATCGGACGCCACTGGTCGGGCGTCAGCTCGCCGGCGACGAAGCGCTCGACGCGGGACTCGTGGCCGGCGAGCGCCGCGCGATGCTGATCTTGCGTCGCCACGGCCGGTCATTATGGAGGGCCGTGCGTCGGAAAGTCAACGTGATGGGGCACCTGGCGCACTGTCGCACGATGACACCTCGTCCCGCGGCACCTCACCCCGCTCCGCGGCCCCGCCCGAGCCCGAATTCACGCTGCGTTCATGGGCCGGGGGGGATATGATAGACGATCCACTGTCGTGAGCGACCAGCAGACGTGAGCATGTGAGAGCGGATTTTCTGCCGCTGTCCCGGCCCTCCATCGGCGACGCCGAGGTGGACGCGGTGACGGCCTGTCTCCGATCCGGCTGGATCACGAGCGGGCCGAGGGTCGCCGAGTTCGAGGCCGCCTTCGCCCACGCCGTCGGTGCCTCCCACGCCGTGGCGCTCAGCTCCGCGACCGCCGGCCTCCACCTCGCCCTGCTCGCGACCGGCGTCGGCGCCGGCGACGAGGTGATCACGACCTCGATGACGTGGCCCGCGACGGCGAACATGATCCTCGCCGTCGGCGCCGAGCCGGTCTTCGTGGACGTCGATCCCCACACGCTGAACCTCGACCCCGAGCGCGTCGCCGACGCGCTCACCGAGCGCACCCGGGCCATCATCCCCGTCCACTTCGCCGGCCAGCCGGTCGACCTCGACCCGCTTCGCGCGCTCGCCACCGAGCGCGGCCTCGTGCTCGTGGAGGACGCCGCGCACGCCCTCGGCACGCGGTATCGCGGCCGTCCGATCGGCGGCGGCACCGCCGCCGTCTTCAGCTTCCACCCCATCAAGGCGATCACCACCGGCGAGGGCGGCATGGTGACGACCGACGACGCGGGCATCGCCGAGCGTCTCCGCCTCCTGCGCTTCCACGGCATCGCGCGCGACGCCTGGAGCCGTTACGGCAAGCGCGCCGTCCCCGACTACGAGGTCGTGGCGCTCGGCTTCAAGTACAACATGACGGACCTGCAAGCTGCCCTCGGCCTCGTCCAGCTCGGCCGCCTCGAGGAGTTCATCGCCGCCCGGACCCGCATCGCGGGCTGGTACCGCGACGCGCTCGCCGACGTGCCCGCGGTCGAGATGCTGGACGTGGTCCCGTACCCGGCCCGCCATGCGTGGCACCTGCTCGTCGTCCGCGTTCGTTCGGCAGGATCCGCCGTCGAACGCAACGCCGTCATGGAGCGGCTCGCCGCGGCGAACGTCGGCGTCGGGCTCCACTTCAAGGCGCTCCACACCCAACCCTTCTACCGCAACCGCGCGCGGATGCCGGCCGGCGGGCTGCCGCACACGACCCGCGCCTCGGAGACGATCCTGTCGCTCCCGCTCTTCCCCGACATGAAGCGCGAGGACGTCGCCGACGTCGCCGCCGCGCTCGGCGAGGTGACGGTCCGTGCCGCCTGAGCGCGAGGCGCTCGGCCCGCAACCGATGCCGTCGGCCCGGACCGCTCCCGTCGTCTCGGTGGTCGTCCCGGTGTTCAACGAGTCGGCCGGGTTGACGCGCTTCCACGCACGGCTCGCCGCCGCCCTCGACACCCTGCACGACCGCAGCACCGAGGTGATCTACGTCGACGACGGCAGCACCGACCGGTCGCTCGCCATGCTGCGCGCGATCCAGGCCGAGGACAGCCGCGTCACCGTGGTCACGCTGGCACGCAACGCGGGCCAGCACGCGGCCCTCCTCGCGGGCCTCGCCCAGGTGCGCGGCGCGGTCGCCGTCACCATCGACGCCGACCTGCAGAACCCGCCCGAGGAGATCCCGCGGCTCCTCGCCGAGGTCGACGCCGGGCACGACGTCGTCGGCACCTGGCGCGACGGCCGCACCGACCCGCCCTCGCGGCGCGCCGTGTCGGCGGTCGTCACCTGGTTCGCGTCGCGCGCCGTCGGAGTGCCGATCCGCGACTGCGGCTCGATGCTGCGCGCCTACCGCCGCGACGTCGTCGAGCTGATGCTCAAGACGGCGGAGCACGCGCCCTTCCTGCCCGTGCTCGCCGCCTCGGTCGCGCAGCGGCCGACCGACATTCCTATCCGCCACGACCGCCGGGTCGCCGGAGCGTCGCGCTATTCGCCGCTTCGCTTCATGCGCCTCGGCTTCGACCTGGTCACGGCCTTCTCGCTGGTGCCGATCCAGCTCGTGTCCGTGCTGGGCATCGGCGTGGCGGTGCTCGGCATGGCCTTCGGGCTCTTCCTCTTCGTCCGCCGCCTGGTGGTCGGTCCCGAGAGCGAGGGCGTCTTCACGCTGTTCGCGATCCTCTTCGTGCTGGTGGGCTTCCTGATCCTGGCGGTGGGGCTGGTCGGCGAGTACGTCGGACGCATCTACCTCGAGGTGCGCGGCCGGCCGGCCTACCTCGTGCGGGCCGTCTACCGCCCGGGAGACGCACCGTGAGCGTCGTCGTGCTGGCCTACCAGGACATCGGGTGGGTCTGCCTCGACGAGCTGCTCGCGCTCGGCGCCGACGTCGCCCTCGTGGTCACCCACCCCGACGACCCCGACGAGAACCTCTGGTTCCGCTCCGTCGCCGAGCGCGCCCGGCAGGCCGGGCTCCCGCTGCTCGTGCCCCCGTCGGTGAACGACCCCAAGGTGGTCGAGGAGGTGGCGCGCCGCTCGCCCGACTTCCTCTTCTCCTTCTACTTCCGGGAGATCATCCGGCCCGAGCTGCTCGCCGTCGCGCGTCGCGGCGCCCTCAACCTGCACGGCTCGCTGCTGCCGCGCTATCGCGGACGCTGCCCCGTCAACTGGGTGCTGGTGAACGGCGAGCGCGAGACGGGCGTGACCCTCCACTACATGGACCCGAAGCCCGACCGCGGCGACATCGTGGCGCAGCGCCGGGTCGTGATCGACGAGGACGATACCGCGCTCACGCTCAACCGGAAGCTCGGGGACGCCACTCGCCTGCTGCTGCGAGAGACGTACCCCCGGCTGGCCGCGGGCACCGCGCAGTGCTTCCCGCAGGACCACGCGCACGCGACGTACTTCGGGGGGCGCCGTCCCGAGGACGGCCGGCTCCTCTGGGACCGCCCGGCGCGGCAGCTCCACGACATGGTGCGCGCCGTGACGCACCCCTATCCGGGCGCGTTCACGACGTGGCGGGGCGAGCGCTTGTTCGTCTGGCAGGCGCGGCCGCTCGACGCCGCGGCGGCGGCGTCCCCCGGCGAGGTGACGGAGGTCCGGGCACGCGCCGGCGTCGTGGTGGCGACCGGCGGCGGCGCGCTCTTGCTCGAGCGCGTCCAGCTCGACGGCGAGGACGAGTGCCGCGCCGACGAGCTCACCGCACGCCTCGGGCTCCGGCCCGGCGAGCGACTGGGGGAGGCAACGTGAGGATCCTCATCACGGGCGGCGCCGGATTCCTGGGCTCCCACCTGGCCGAGACCTTCCTCGAGCGCGGCGACCAGGTGACCTCGCTCGACATCGGCTCGCAGGCGAAGGTCGAGCACCTCATCGCGCATCCCCGCTTCCGGCTCGTCGTCGACTCCGTCATGAACCCCGACATCCTGGACGGCCTCGCCGCCCAGACCGACCTGATCTACCACCTCGCCGCGGTGGTCGGGGTCGAGCACTACGTCGCCGACCCGTACCACGTGCTCAACGTGAACGTGAACGGCACGCAGAACGTGCTGCGCGCGGCGTACAAGCACGGCCGGCGCCTCGTCTTCGGCTCGACCTCGGAGGTCTACGGACGCAACCCGGCGGTCCCCTGGTCGGAGGACGCGGACCGCGTCCTCGGTCCGTCCACGATCGACCGCTGGTGCTACTCGACGTCCAAGGCGGTCGGCGAGCACTTCTGCCTCGCCTACCGCCGGCTCGGCCTTCCGGTGACCATCCTCCGCTTCTTCAACGTGTACGGGCCGCGGCTCGACGAGATCGACGTGGGGCGGGTGATCACGATCTTCATCGGGCAGCTCCTGCGCGGCGAGCCCTTGACGGTCATCGGTGACGGGAGCCAGACACGCTGCTTCACGTACGTGGACGACGTCGTGCGCGCGATAGTGGCGGCCGGCGTGCTGAAGGCGGCCGAGGGCGAGGTCATCAACGTCGGCAGCTCGGAGGAGACCTCGATCCGGCGCCTCGCCGAGCTCATGATCGAGATCGCCGGCGGTCCGTCGGTCGTGCGCCTCGTCCCGCAGGAGACGGTGTACGGCACCAGCTACGAGGACGTCCCGCGCCGGGCGCCCGACGTGACGCGCATGCACCGCCTGCTCGACGTGCGCGCCACGACGTCGCTTGCCGACGGCCTCGCCCGGACGATCGCCTGGTTCCGCCGCCAGCGGTCGGCTCCGCCCGCGTGACCCCGGGCCGGGACACCCGCCTCGCGCTCCGCGTCGACATCGACACGCACGGCGGTCTCGCCGATGGCGTGCCTCGCCTGGCGCGGCTCTTCGCCGAGCGCGACGTCCGCGCTTCGTTCTTCGTCGTCTGCGGGCCGGATCGCATGGGCGGCCGGCTCGTGCGTCTGCTCGATCCCCGCTTCGTCGCCAAGCTGCTGCGGACGCGGGCGCTCGCCGTCTACGGCTGGCGGACGCTCCTGTCCGGTAGCGTGCTACCCGCCCGTCTGGTGGCCGCCGCGTTCCCGGACACGCTCCGCGCGCTGGCGGCCGCCGGCCACGAGGTCGCGGTGCACGGCTTCGATCACGCGCGCTGGCAGGATCGGCTGCCGCGGCTCGCGCCGCCGGAGGTGGAGCGCGAGGTGCAACGCGCGAAGGCCGTGCTGGAGGGCATCCTCGGCACCGCGCCCGCGGGTTTCGCGGCGCCCGGCTGGCGGTGCACCGCCGCGAGCCTCGCCGCCGTCGACGCCGCCGGCTTCGCCTATCGCAGCGACACGAGGGGCCGCTCTCCCTACCTGCCGGCGGCCGCGGGACGCGTGTTCCGGGCGCCCGAGATCCCGACCACGCTGCCGACGCTCGACGAGATCTACGGGCGCGTCGGCAAGGACCCGGCGGCGCTCGCCGAGCACTACGCAGGCCTGCTGCGCCCCGGGGTACTCAACGTGCACACGATCCACGCCGAGCTCGAGGGCGGTCCTCATCTCGACGTGCTCGACGCGCTGCTCGGCCGGGTCGCGCCCACCACCCGCTTCGTACGGCTCTGCGACGAGGCGACGTCGTTGCCGTCCTCGGGGCTGCCCGTCTGTACCGTGCGCGAGGGCCGTGTCGGCGGACGCGCGATGCCGGTGGCGCTCCAGGGCGACGCGGCCGCATGACGTCTCGGGTTCGCGGCCTGGTGGTCGCGGCGGCGGTGCTCGCGGCGCTCGCGCCGGCGCTGGCGTTGTGGGGAACGGACCTCTGGCCGCCCGACGAGACGCGCGTCGCCGAGGTCTCGCGCGAGATGCTCGCGGACGGGAGCTGGCTCGTGCCGCACCTGAACGGGACGCCGTTCCTGGAAGAGCCACCGCTCTTCTACTGGCTGCAGGCCGCCACCTACACGCTCGCACGCGAGGCGTCCGCCGCCGCGGCCCGCGCGCCGGCCGCCGTCGCGGCCACCCTCGGCGTCCTCGCCACGGCGGTCCTGGCGCGCGGGCTGGGTGGCGCCGCGGCTATCACCGCCCTCGTCCTCGCCACCGCACCCGAATACTGGTGGATGGCCCGGTCCGCCACGCCGGACACGGCGAACGCGGCAGCCACGGCGCTCGCGCTCGCCCTCTTCCACCTCGCCTGGCGGACGGGACGGCGCGCGGCGCTCGCCGGCGCCGTGGTCGCCGCCGGCGCCGCGTTCTGGTCGAAGAGCTTCCTCGGGGTCGGAGTGATCGGCGTCGCCGCCGCGGGCTTCCTCGCCTCCGCCGGGCTCGGCCGCCTGCGCGCATGGCACCTCGTCGCCGCGGTGCTGGGGCTCGGGGTCCTGGTCGCAGCCTGGATCGTGTCCATCCACGACACCGGCGGCGAGGACGCCCTCTCGTTCTTCCTGGTCGAGAACCACTTCGGCCGGCTCATCGGCAAGCGTGGGCTCGGCCACGCGCACTCGGTGCTCTACTACGTCCCGAACCTCGCGCTGGGTCTTTTCCCGTGGTCGATCGCGCTGCCCGCGGCGGTGGCCGCCGCGTGGCGCCGCACCCGCGAGCCCGGGAACGCGCTCGCGCTCTCCTGGGCCGGCCTCGCGACGCTCGCGCTCAGCCTCTCGGCCGCGAAGCGCCCGCACTACCTGCTGCCCATCTATCCGGCGTACGCGATCCTCGTCGCGCGCTGGTGGTGCCGGGAGCCGGAGGGGCGCCTCGATCGCCTGACGTGGCGGCTGCTGGCGGTGGCGCTGCTCGCATGTCCCGTCATCGCCCTCGGCGCCTTCGCCTTCGATCCGGCCGCTATCACCCAGTCCGGCCATCTGCGCCTCCATCTTCCGGCGAGCCCGACGCCGTGGTGCGTCGCGGCGCTGGTCACGGCCGTGGCGATCGGCTTCGTCCGCGCCGCGCGGGCACGACGACCGGCGCTTGCGGCGGTCGCCGCGGCCGCGTGCCTGATGCTCCTCCAGGCGATGACCGCCCTCGCCGTGCTGCCCGCGTTCAACCGCTACGCGAGCGCCCGCGCGCTGGGCGAGCGGCTCGGCGCGGCCGCCCGCGAGGGAGTGCCCCTCGTGATGTGCGGGTTCCCGAACCGCGAGGCGCTGAGCCCGTTCATGTTCTACGCCGGCCGGCGCATCCCGGAGGTGGACAACGACGAGCTGGCTCGGATCCTCGCCGGCCGGGCGTGCGCGCTGGTCGGCCGCCAGCGCCAGACCGAGCTACCGCCGGACCTCCGCCGCCTGCCGAGCACGCCCATCCTCGTCGGGGGGCGCCGCTTCGTGCTGGTGTCGGGGCGGGCCGGGGGGTGTCCCTCTCCGCGCGAGGCTCAGCCGGCCGGAGCGGCCCCGGCCACGCACCCGCTCTCGCCCAGCGCGTCGTAGCTCGAGCCCGCGAACGGCGCGCACTCGGCGGCGAGCGCCGCAAACGCGGCCTCGGCGCGCGCCGGTGCCACCGCGCCCCCGGCGCGCTCGAGCAGCTCGCCGAGCGCGAGCCAGCCCGGCCGGGCCTCGCCCGGCGGCTCGACGGCGGCGCGGAACCGCTGTACGCGCCCCGCGAAGTTCGTGAACGTGCCGTCGCTCTCCGCGTACGTCGCGAGCGGCAGCACGACGTCGGCGAACTGCGCCGCGTCGCAATGGTCGGTGCCAAGCACGACGAGAAACGGCACGCGCTCGAGCGCGGCCGCGGCGCCCGGCCACCACGCCGTGGCGTCGACGCGATGGAGGACGAGCGCGCGGAGCGTGCCGCCCGCGGCGGCGGCGAGGAGCGCTTCGGCGGCCACGCCGTCGGCGAGCCCCTGGAGCGCGAGGCCGCGCGTGTTCGGGTTCTTGTCGGCCTTGACGAGGAAGTCGTCGTGGAAGGCGCCGGGCGGAGACCACGACACGCCGGCCAGCTTTGCCCCGAGCGCCGCGCCGAGCTTGCGCGCGAGGAAGATCTCCTCGTTGGGGGCCTCGGCCGACAAGATGATCCCGATGCTGCCGGGGCCGTACGCCTTGGCGATGTCGCCGAGCCGCCCCGCGACCGCGCCGAGCGCGCTGCCCCACGTCGAGGGAACGAACTCGTCCTCACCGCGCACCACGGGGCGGGTGAGCCGTCCCTCGCCCTGCAGGCCGTGGTACGAGAGCCGACCGGCGTCGCACATCCAGTACTGGTTCACGTCGAGGTTCTTGCGCGGCTGGAAGCGGTAGATGGTGCCCTCGCGGTGGTAGATCTCGATGTTGCAGCCGTTGGCGCACGCGCCGCACACGGACTCGGTGCGCTCGAGGTACCAGACGCGCGCGCGGAAGCGGAAGTCGCGGCTGGTGAGCGCGCCCACCGGGCAGATGTCGACGACGTTGCCCGAGTACGGGTTGTCGAACGTCTTGCCGGGCGCCAGGTCGAGCTCGACGTGGTCGCCGCGCTCGTAGAAGGCGAGGTCGCTCGTGTGCGTCACCTCGTCGACGAAGCGCACGCAGCGCGAGCAGAGGACGCAGCGCTCCTGGTCGAGGATGACGAGCGGCCCGATGGGCTTCGCCTTCTTCTTGCGGACCTTCTCCGGCAGCGGCACGCGGCTCTTCTGCCGGTCGTAGTCCATGTAGTATTCCTGGAGCTTGCACTCGCCCGCCTGGTCGCACACGGGGCAGTCGATCGGGTGGTTGATGAGCAGGAACTCGAGCACGGCCTTCTGCGCCGTCTTCGTCTTCTCGCTCGTGGTGTGCACCACCATGCCGTCCGTCACGCGCGTGTTGCACGCGATCTGGAGCTTCGGCTGCTTCTCGATCTCGACCAGGCACATGCGGCAGTTGCCGGCGATCGGCAGCCCGGGGTGCCAGCAGTAGTGCGGGATCTCGACCCCGAGCTGCTCGGCGGCCTGGATGACGGTCTTGCCGTCGGCGACCTCGACCTTGCGGCCGTCGATCTCAACCGTGGGCACGGTGCGGCTCCTCCCCGGCGGGACGCAGCGGGCAGCGCCCGAGCGCGGCGTGCTGCTCGAACTCGGCGCGGTACTTGGTGACGAAGGCGCGGACCGGCATCGCGGCCGCGTCGGCGAGCGCGCAGATCGTGTTGCCCATCATGTTGCCGGCGATGTTGAGGAGGAGGTCGACGTCGCGCGGGTTCGCGTTCCCCTCCTCCAGATGGGTCAGCACCCGGTGGAGCCAGCCCGTGCCCTCGCGGCAGGGCGTGCACTGCCCGCAGGACTCGTGGTGGAAGAAGCGCTCCAGCACCATGAGCGTCCACACCATGCAGACGCTGTCGTCCATCACCATGACGCCCGCCGAGCCGAGGAACGAGCCGGCCTTCTGCACCGAGTCCATGTCCATCGGCACGTCGATCTCCTCCGGCGTGAAGACGGGCATCGACGCGCCGCCGGGGATGACCCCCTTCAGCTTCCGGCCGTTCGGGATACCCCCCGCGTGCGTGTAGATGATCTCGCGCAGCGACGTCCCCATCGGCAGCTCGTAGGTGCCCGGCCGCACGACGTGACCCGAGACGCAGAAGAGCTTCGGCCCCGGGCTCTTCTCGGGCCCGATGGCGCGGAACCAGTCGGCGCCGCGCAGCACGATGTGGGGCACGCAAGCGAGCGTCTCGACGTTGTTCACGATGGTCGGGCAGCCGAAGAGGCCGTAGACGGCGGGAAACGGCGGCTTGATGCGGGGATAGGCGCGCTTGCCCTCGAGCGACTCGATGAGGCCCGTCTCCTCGCCGCAGATGTAGGCGCCGGCGCCGCGGTGGACCCAGACGTCGAGGTCGAAGCCGGTGCCGAGGATGTTCTTGCCGAGGAGCCCCGTGGCGCGCGCCTCGGCGATGGCCGCTTCGAGGCGCTCGACGCCGAGCGCGAACTCGCCCCGGATGTAGATGTAGGCGGTGTGGCACCTGATGGCGTACGACGTGATGATGATCCCTTCGAGGAGCTGGTGCGGGTCGTCCTCCATGATCTCGCGATCCTTGAAGGTGCCGGGCTCGCTCTCGTCGGCGTTGACGCAGAGGTAGACGGGCTTCTCGGTCTGCTTGGGGAGGAAGCTCCACTTCATCCCGGTGGGAAAGCCCGCGCCCCCGCGCCCGCGGAGGTTCGACACCTTCACCATCTCGACGAGCTGCTCGGGCTTCAGCTCCGTCAGCGCCTTCTTCACCGCCTCGTAGCCACCGCTCTGCCGGTAGACGTCGAGCTGCCGCAGCCCCGGAATCTCCCGGCAACGGAGAAGGAGAAGCTCTCCCATCCGCTAGGCGCGAGACCCACTACGCTCGGCGGCGCGCGTCACGACGGCTCCGCTTCGGTCGACGACGGAACCTGCTTCTCGCCCTGGATCTTCCGCTGCAGCGCCATGAGTCCGTCGAGGACCGCCTCCGGCCGCGGCGGGCAGCCCGGGATGTACACGTCCACGGGCACGACCATGTCGATGCCCGGCAGCGTCGTGTAGTTGTCGTAGAAGCCGCCGGTCGAGGCGCAGGCGCCGAAGGCCATCACCCACTTGGGCGACGCCATCTGGTCGTAGACGCGCTTCAGGATGGGCGCCTGGCGCATCGTCACCGTGCCGATGACCATGAGGAGGTCGGCTTGCCGGGGCGTGAAGCGCGGCAGCAGCGCGCCGAAGCGGTCGATGTCGTAGGGCGACATGGAGAGCGACATGAACTCCATGGCGCAGCAGGCGGTCGCGAACGGGTACGGGAAGATGGAATACTTCCGGGCCCAGCCGATGGCGCGGTCGAGCCGCGTCAGGACGACGGCGTCGCCGAGCAGCGCGGCGTCGGAGCTGACGGCCCGCGTGACGGGCCGGGGCGGCAGCGGCTTCGCCATGGAACACCTTTCGTGTATCCGCTGCCCTCCGCCCTGTCAAAACCCCGCGGCGCGTTTGCATTGCGGGGGGGGTGCGGGGTAGCCGGGCCGCCCATGGACGCGCTCACGCGCACGGTCCACCAGCTCGCCACCGCGACCTACGTCGTGACCACGCTCGCGCTCGTCCTCGTGCTCCTGCCGGCCGCCGCACGGGCGGCGGATCCGCACGCGCAGCGCCGCCTCCTCGCCCGCTGGCTCCGCCCGTACAACGTGCTCTCCGTCGGCGCGCTCGGCGTGCTCGTCATCTCGGGCGCGTCGGCGCTGACGGATCTCAAGGCCGCCCTCGGCCGCGACTTCGCCCGCTTGCTCTGGCCGCTGGTCTGGAAGCTCTCGCTCGCCTTCGTCCTCATCAACGTCGCCACGTACGTCTCGTTCGGGATCGCCCATCGGCTGGTCGTCGCGGAGATGGGCCAGCTCCCGATCGACGCCGCCACGCAGTCGGGGATGATCCGCCGCTTGCGGGGCGCGGCCTGGGTCGGCCTGGGCCTCGCGGCGTGGACGGCGTGGCTCGGGCTTCACCTCGCGCGCTAGGCTCCGGACCTCGTCGCCACGTCCGGGCTATTCGTTCCGCAACGCCGCCGGGATCGACAGTCGCGCCGCCCGCAGCGAGGGCAGCAGCGACCCCACCAGGCAGAGCGCGAGGGTCAGTGCCGCGGCAGTCAAGCTGAAGGCGACGGGGAAGTGTAAGTTCAGGTTCCACCCCAGGATGGCGGGGAACTGCACCTCCACCCAGAAGAGCCCCAGCGTCAAGCCCGCCCCCGTCGCGAGCGCGATGCCGAGCACCGCGATCGCCGTCCCCTCGAGCATCACCATGGCGAAGATGCGCGAGCGCGGGAGGCCGACCGCGCGCATCATGCCCAGCTCGCGGGTGCGGTCGATGACGCCGGTCGCGAGCGTGTCGCCGATCGCGATGAGGACGAGCAGGAAGGTGATGACCTCCATGATGTAGAGGAAGCCGAAGCCCTGGTGCACCTGGCTCCGGAAGTACTCCATCAGCTCGGCGCCGGAGCGGACGCGGAGGCGGTACTTGCGACCGAGTCGCTCCTCGATCGCGCGCCGCACCGCCGCCGGGTCGACGCCCGACGCGACGCCGACGTGGACCCACGAGACCGGCGCGTCGTTCCACAGCTTGCGGTAGAGGTCCCGGCTCATGACGAGCGCGGGCGCGGGCTGCCCGGTCGTGCTGCCGGCGACGCGGAAGCTGACGGGACCGCTCGGCGAGGCGAGCCGGATCAGGTCGCCCGGGTGCGTGTCGTAGCGGTGCGCGAACGAGCTCGACACGAAGACCGCTTCGCCGGCGGCCACCAGCCGCGCGCTGTCCGCGAGCGACTCGCCCTCGATGATCCACTGGCAGACCCGCGTGTCGGCGAAGCAGACCGCGTCGTACGCGTCGAGGACGACGGAGTCGTCGCCGTAGCGAACGTCGCGCTGCTGCTCGCCGGCGGCGACCGCGACGCCGGGCACGGCGCGCAGCTCCTCCATGAAGGCCTCGCTGATGGGCGCGCCGACGTAGCCGCCGCTCACGAAGGCCGAGGTGACGACGAGATCGGCGCGGAGCCGCTGGGCCACCTGCGCGATCATCGTGCGCTCGAAGCTCCAGCTCAGCATGCCGAACATCAGCACGACCCCGAGGCCGATGCCGAGCGTCGCCACGGTGAGGGTCGCGCGGCGCGCCTGCTGGCGGAGGTGCGCGATCGCGAACTGCCCGCTCGCCCCGAACACCCGCTCCCAGACCGCGGAGAGCAGTCGTCCGCCGCTGCGCACCGTGGGGCCCGCGAAGGCGCAGGCGGCGACCGCGACCAGCGCGGTGGTGACGTTGCCGAGGGCCGTCAGCCGGGCGGCCTGCTGCCAGACGACGAGCACCGCGCTCACCGCGAGGAGCGCCGGGCCGAAGAGCCAGCCGCGCGCGCGCCCCTCACCCGGCGTGTCGCGCCCCCGCAGCGTCAGCGCGGCGACCGGCTGCTTGCGCGCCAGCCGGAGCGCGGGAATGGCGGCCGCGAGGAGCGCCGCGCCGAGACCGACCGCCGCGCCCAGCGCGACCGTGGCCACGCTCAGCACCGACGCGGCCACGGGGACCGGCAGCCGGTAGTTGAGAGCCGTGGTGGTGGCGACGAACGGCAAGCCGTGACGGCCGATGAAGGCCCCCAGCGGCACGCCGACGACGGTCCCAGCCGCGCCAAGCAAGAGACTCTCCTTCAACAGCTCGGCGAAGACGACGCTCTGCCGGAGCCCGACGCTGCGCAGGAGTCCCACCTCCCAGGTGCGCGCTTCGAAGATCGCGCCGAGCCGGCTGTAGCAGATGACGAAGGCGGCGAGCACGGCGAGGTACCCGAAGGCGGTCAACATCGTCTGGAAGCCGCCAATCGTCTTGCGGACGCCTTCCTTGCGGAGCGCGGGCTCCTCGACGTGGAGCCCGGGCGGCAGGGTCTGCGCGACCGCCGTCTTGACCGCCTCGACGCTCGCGCCGTCGGCGACGACGACGTCGATCTGGTTGACCTCCTCGTTGCCGAGGAAGGCGCGCTCGGCCGCGAACAGGTCCATGACGACGAGGCGGCCGCCGAGCGTGCGCGCGAGGCCTTGCGGGTCGAGCAGGCCGCGGATCGTGAAGCGCTTCACGCCGCCCGGCGTGACCAGGTCGATCGTGCTGCCGAGGTCGAGGTGGCGGCGTTGCGCGAACTCGCGGCCGAGCACGATCGAGTCGGGCTGGGAGAGGAAGACGACGAGGTCGTCGATCACCTCGCTCGCGGAGCCGCCGGTATGGTAGAGCCGGACGGCGGCGTCCTGCCCGAGGTCGACGCCGAGCACGGTGAGCAGCTCGCCACTCCCGTCGTCGGGGAACGCGACGCTCGACACGAGCGGCACGGCGAGCTTCACGCCCGGCACCGCCGCGACCCGCTGCACGAGCCCCTCCTCGAACGGCAGCCCTTCGCCGGCGCTGATCGAGAGCGACGCCTTGCCGGAGACGGCGTCGACGGTGTCGAGGAAGGACTGCATCACCGCCGCGTTCATGAGCTGGATGGCGACCACCAGGGCGACCCCGAGGGCGACCGCGAGCACGCTGAGCGCCATCCGGCCGAAGCCGGCGCGCACGTGCCGATACGCCATCGCGAGCGAGAGCCTCATCGGGTCTCCGAGTCGGCGGCGGTGAGCGGGTGGAGCTTGGGCGGCGTGCGGACGTCGCGCACGATGCGGCCGTCCTGCAGCTCGAGCGTCCGGTCGCCGTAGGTGGCGGCGAAGACGTTGTGCGTGACCATGACGATGGTGACGTTCTCCGACTCGTTCAGGGCGCGGAGGAGGTCGAGGATCGTCGTGCCGGTGTGCGAGTCGAGGTTGCCCGTCGGCTCGTCGGCGAGGAGGATGGCGGGCCCGGTGGCGACGGCGCGTGCGATCGCGACCCGCTGCTGCTCGCCGCCGGACAGCTCCGCGGGATGGCGCCGCTCGCGGCCGACCACGCCCACGCGCGCCAGCGCTTCCGCCGTCCGCCGCCGCACCTCGGCGCGGGGGTAGCCGGAGAATTCGAGCGGCCAGGCGACGTTCTCCTCGACCGTCAGCGCGGGAATCAGGTTGAAGGCCTGGAACACGAAGCCGATGGTGCGGAGCCGCAGATCGGCGAGCGCGTGGTCGGCGAGCGCGCCCAGGTCGTGACCGTTCAGCACGACGCGCCCCTCGTCCGGGACGTCGAGGCCGGCGATCAGGTTGAGCAGCGTCGACTTGCCGGAGCCGCTCGGCCCCATGAGCGAGACGAACTCGCCCGCGGCGATGCGGAGGCTCAAGCCGTCGAGGGCGCGCGTGGCGCGCGTGCCGCTGCCGTAGGTCTTCACGACGTCGGTCACGTCGATGATTCCGTCCTTCATTTCCGCAGCGATCCCTTCTCGCGTCCGGGCGCGGAGCGACCGGCACGTGGGCCGTTGGGCTCGCCCCGGCGGGCGCGCTCCCAGGCGTCGTACTCCAGGCGGAACTCCTTGACGAACTCGAGCTCGGCGGCGACCTGCTTCATCCGGCGCGAGATGAGGTTGGGGAGGAGGTTGTAGCGTTCGGCCGGGCGCCGGTCGCGCGGCTCGGCGAGCGCGTCCTCGCGCGCCTGGGCGAGCGCCTTGCCGCGCAGCCAGAGCGCCTCCTCCCAGCGGTCGAGCAGCCGGGCCTGCTGCTCGCACGGCACGCGGTCGAGGAAGAGGAGCCGGGAGGAGAAGTCGTCCTCCTGCGAGGGCGCCGAGCCGAGCCAGCGGTCGAACGCCTGCTCCCCGTCCGGGGTGATCTGATACGGGATCCGTCGCGCGTCGGCCTCGGGCGGATTGACGCCGGTCTCGACCAGGCCCTCGGCCGCGAGCCGCCCCAGCTCGCGGTAGAAGTTGCCGGCGCTCACGTGCGTCCCCGATCGGGCGCGGTACTCCATCATGAGGTCGTAGCCATGGCGGGGCGGGCCGTCCCGCAGGAGTCCCAGGATCACGTCCCGGAACATCGCTCGTCCGTGCGTGTCGTCTCGGGCATCCCGCGACCAGGCCGGCGTGGGGCGGCGACGATATGTCCCGCCCGTGCGACCTGTCAAGGTGAGCTAGCATGGTAGGCGATGCATGCCCTACACGCATCCGCCGCAGCGCGTGCGCCGGCGCCGGGGCCCTACGCCGCCCCCCACCCCGGGGCCGGACGCGGCGGGGGACGCAACCGCCGCGGGGCGGGCTGTGCGGCCCTCCTCGAACGTTAAGAATTCTTAACGTTCGGTCCCCTTTCCTATTGCCGCCGCGGTCGCGTTTTTCGTACAACCGCGCAGTGCGCCAAGGAGCATTTTCATGGTGAGGCAGGACGCCGTACCCGTGCTCGTGGTGGACGACAACCTGGGGTTCCTGCGCGTCGTGCAGGCGATCCTCGAGAAGGCGACGCCACCGTTCTCGGTGCATACCGTGGAGAGCGGCACCGAAGCGCTGGCGTTCCTCGAGCGGCGGCCGCCCTTCGACCGCGCACCGCGGCCGGCGTTCATCGTCCTCGACTTCCACCTGCCCGACATGGATGCGCCCTCCGTGCTCGACCGGATCGGGGCGCGCGCGGAGCTGCGTGAGATTCCCGTCCTGGTGCTGAGCCAGGCGGCCTGGGAGGAGGATGAGGCGGCGGCGCGCCGCGCGGGCGCGCGACAGTTCGGCGTCAAGCCGTCGCGGGTGGCGGCGTTGCGCGACGCGGTGGTGACGTTCTGGAAGGAGCATGCCCATGGCGGCGAAGATCCTACTGATTGAAGACAACGAGGAGACCGCGCACCTGCTCGCCCGGGCGCTGCGCGAGGCCCCCGAGCCGTTCGAGGTGGTCTCCGTCTTCTCGGCTCACGAGGGCCTCGACCAGCTCGGCGCGGAGCCGGTGGACTGCGTGCTGCTCGACTACCGGCTGCCCGACGGCGACGGCCTCGACTGTCTGCGGAAGATCCGCCAGCGCCACTCCGACGTCCCGGTCGTCATCATCACCGGCGCGGGCTCCGAGGAGATCGCCGTCGAGGCGATGAAGCTCGGCGCCACGGACTACGTCGTGAAGCACGGCAAGTACGTCCTCACCGTCCCGGTGGTGATCCGCGAGGCGCTCGGCCGCCGCGAGCTGACTCGTACCGCCGCCCGCTACCGCAACGCGCTCCGCTCGACCCGCCGGGAGGTGACACGGCTCCGCAACGAGCTCCGCGAGCGGTTCCGCCTGGAGGGGATCATCGGCGAGAGCCCCTTGATCGACACCGTCCTCGACATGGCGGAGCGCGCCGCGCAGTCCGACGCGACCGTGCTGATCGAAGGCGAGACCGGGACCGGGAAGGAGCTGCTGGCGCGCGCCATCCATTACCACGGCCCGCGCGCCCGGGGCCCCTTCCTGGCGCAGAACTGCGCCGCGCTTCCCGAGGGCCTGCTGGAGAGCGAGCTCTTCGGTCACGTGCGCGGCGCCTTCACGGGGGCGGATCGGCAGCGCCGCGGCCTGTTCGAGGAGGCCGGCAGCGGCACGCTCTTCCTCGACGAGGTGGGCGAGATGAGCCCGGCGACACAGGCGAAGCTCCTGCGCGTGATCCAGGACCGCGTGGTGCGCCCCGTCGGCGCCAACGCGAGCCGTACGATCGACGTGCGCGTCATCGGCGCCACCAACCGCGACCTCCGCGAGGCGGTGCACGAGGGTCGCTTCCGCCTCGACCTGTACCATCGCCTGCGCGTCTTCCCGATCCCGCTGCCGCCGCTGCGCGACCGGCGCGAGGACATCCGGCTCCTCGCGCTCCACTTCCTCGAGAAGCTGACCGCGCGGGAGAGCAAGGAGCTGCGCGGCTTCGATCCCGAGGCGCTCCAGTGCATGGAGCGCTATCCGTGGCCCGGCAACGTGCGCGAGCTGGAGAACGAGGTGCACCGCGTCGTGCTCTGCGCCGAGCCCGGCGAGCGCATCGGGGTCGCGCTGCTGGCGCCGTGGATCCTCGAGCACGGAGGGCCGCTCGCCGACGGCGCCCGGCCGCTCAAGGAGATCGTGCGTGAGGTCGAGCTGGCGACGATCCGGGCCCGGCTCCGCGAGCACGGCTACCATCGCAGCGCGACCGCCCGGAGCCTCGGCATGACGCGCGAGGCGTTGTGGGCGAAGATCCGCCAGCTCGGCTTCGCGCTGCCGCGCCGCAAGAGCGAGGGCTGAGCGCGCGCCCGGCATGAGCAGGACGCTCGCCACGCGCCGCGTCTTCGCCCTGCTGGGGGCCACCCTGGCGGTCGTCGGCGCTACGCAGCTCGACCTCGCCTCGTGGCGCCTCTACGTCACGGCGTTCGCGCTGCTCCTCCCCTCGTACTTCTTCTCCATCGACGTCCCGCCGCCGGCGGCGATCGTGCTGCCCTACCTCTCGACGGTCACCGCGCTCGTCTACGTCGGCGGCCTCCCGATCATCGCCGTCGACTACCTGACGAAGCTCGCGAGCCCCCGGCTGAAGACCGCCCTCTACCGCCGCGGCCTCTACCAGCCGCCGCCGATGCTGCGGCCCCTGATCGAGGCGGCGGCCGAAGGACGGCGCGCGCCCCGGGACGTCTGGATCGACCACTGGGCCAACCACGCCACCGGCGCCACCGGGCTCGCCGTCCGCTGGACGGCCTTCCACCTGCTCACGACGCGCTTCCCGGCGCTGCGGCCGATCTTCGCCGTCATGCTGTCGGAGGTCGTCGGGCAGACGTTCTGGGTCGTGCTCCACCTCTTCCTGCCGGTACCCACGGCCTCCTGGTTCGCCAAGAGCCGCCGGCCGTGGTCGAACTTCGGGCTCGACGAGCACACGGACGTCGCCTTCGCGATGTTCCTCTTCTTCCCCTTCTGGCTCCTCCTCATCTACTTCGGCTACGCGGCCTACGGGCTGCCGGGGCTCGTCCTCGGCGCGGTCTCCTCGCTCGCGCCGCACTACGTTCTCAAGCTGCTCAACGACCGCCGCGAGGCCTCCGAGCGGCTCAAGGACACCAACCGGGCGCTCGAGCTGAAGGCGCTCGCGCTCGAGGAGAAGCAGGAAGAGCTGAAGTCGTTCATCTACACGGTGACGCACGATCTGAAGAACCCGCTCAACGCGATCCAGATCACCGCCGACCTGCTGCGCGAGAGCGACGGCAAGGCGTGCAGCGCCGAGGGCCGCGATCACCTCGAGCGCATCATCCGCATCGCCAGCACGAGCGAGGACATGATCCGCGACCTGATGGAGCTCTTCCGGGTCACGTCCTCGCCCGAACCGGTCGACTGGGTGGACCTCGGCCAGGTCGCGCACCAGGTGGTGGACACCCTCGCGCCGCAGATCCACGCGAAGGGCGTCTGCGTGCAGGTGGGACCGCTGCCTCGACTCCTCGGGCAGGAGGAGAAGCTCGCCTGCGTCCTCACCAACCTGCTGAGCAACGCCGTCAAGTACGTGCCCGCCGGCGCGGGCGAGGTCGAGGTCAGCGCCAAGCAGCTCAACGGCAGCGTGCGGCTCTGCGTGCGCGACAACGGCATCGGCATCCCGGCGCCGTACCATCGCAACATCTTCGAGCTGTTCGGCCGCGTGCCGAGCAAGGAGCAGGCGGTCGACGGGCACGTGGTGGCCGGAACGGGCGTCGGCCTCGCGATCGTGAAGCGCATCGTCGAAGCGCACCTGGGCGAGGTATGGGTCGAGTCCACGCCCGGCGCCGGCAGCCGCTTCTACGTGCAATTGCCCGCGGAACCGGCGTAAGGGCGCACGACATGGAGCGCTTCCGTCACGTCCCCTCGCTCGTCGCCTTCTCGCCGGAGAAGATGAAGAAGGTGGGCCTGGTCGACACGCCGAGCCTCTTCTGCGACGCGTACTGCTTCGAGCCCGGGCAGGCGCAGGCCGGGCACCGCCACGCCGTCGGCGACAAGCTCTACTACGTGGTCGCGGGCGCGGCGCGCATCACCGTCGGCGGCGAGCAGCGGAGCGTCGGCCCCGGCGACCTCGTCTGCGCGCCGGCGGGCGAGGACCACGCGGTCGAGAACCCCGGCCCCGAGCGGCTCGTGCTGCTCGTCATGATGGCGCCGAAGCCGACATGAGCGACGAGGAAGCGGTGCTGGCGGCGAACGACGCGTTCTACCGCGCCTTCGAGAGCCTCGACGTCGAGCAGATGGGCGCCGTCTGGCTCCGCGCGCCGCACATCACCTGCGTGCACCCGGGCTGGGGCGCGCTCGCCGGCTGGGGACCCGTGATGGACGGCTGGGCACGCATCTTCGAGGGCACGCTCGGCATGACCTTCACGCTCGCCGGCGTCGAGGTCATGGTGCGCGGCGATGTCGCGTGGGTCGTGCTCACCGAGAACGTCGAGAGCCATCACCGCGACGGCAAGATGCTGGGCGTCGTGCAGGCGACGAACGTGTTCGAGCGGAGCGACGGCCACTGGTGGATCGTCCACCACCACGGCTCGCCGGTCTACCCGCCCCTCGCCGGCGGCGGGAGCGAACGGGTGCACTAGTCAGAATTGCCTCTCCGCGGGGTGGGTGGTAGGAAACCCGTCGCGATGCTCATCAACGCCACCCAGCTCCGCGTCGGCATGATCATCCAGCACCAGAACGATCTCTGGCGCGTCATGCAGGTGGACCACGTGACGCCCGGGAACAAGCGCGGCATGATGCAGTCGAAGCTTCGCAACCTCCGCAGCGGGACGCAGACCGAGTACCGCTTCCGCTCGGAAGACACGGTCGACCGTGTCACCTTCGAGCAGCACGAGATGGAGTACCTCTACCAGAGCGACGGCCAGTACCACTTCATGAACACCGAGAACTACGAGCAGATCGCGCTCGACGCCGAGGTGCTCGGTATCGGCGCCAAGTTCCTCACCCCGAACATGCGCATCCAGGTCGAGTTTCACGAGGGCACCAAGCCGATCGGCGTCGAGTTTCCAAAGACGGTGGACCTGAAGGTCGTCGACACGCCCCCCGGCCTGAAGACCGCCACCGTCACCAACGTCCTCAAGCCCGCCACCCTCGAGACCGGCCTCGTGGTCCAGGTGCCCAACTTCATCAACGAGGGCGAGGTCGTCCGCATCGACACCGAGACCGGCGAGTACCTCTCGCGCGCGAAGGCCGGGTGACCCCCGTCGGCCGCCCGATCGACATGTGGGCGCCGATCGTACCGACGCCCGAGATCCTGGCCCACGCCGGGGAGAACTTCCCCGACCAGATGCTCGGCTACCTGCGCGTCTTCTACAAGGCGGCGCCGACGCAAGCGACGTTCCGCGCGCGCGTACGCGAGATCGAGATGTCCGAGACCGACCTCGTCGCGGCGCTCGACGCGGCGGGCATCGGGCGCACGCTGGTGACCGGCTTCGACGAGCGCGCGAGCTGCGGCAAGACGTTCGTCCCCAACGAGCTGGTCGCGCCCCTGGTCGAGCGCCACCCCGACCGCTTCATCCCCTTCGCCGGCGCCGACGTGATGCAGGGCGTCCCCGCGGTGCGCGAGCTGACCCGCTGGATCCGCGACCGCGGCTTCCGCGGGCTGAGCCTGCGGCCGTTCATGATCGGCCTCCCGGCCGACGACCGTCACTACTACCCCTTCTACGCCAAGTGCGCGGAGCTGGGCGTCCCGCTCAGCATCCATACGTCGGCCAACTGGTCCGCCCAGGTCGTGAACGACCTCGGGCACCCGCGTCACATCGACCAGGTGGCGAAGGACTTCCCCGAGCTGACCATCATCATGAGCCACGGCGGCTACCCGTGGGTGCTGGAGGCCGTCCTGCTGGCGTGGAAGTACCCGAACGTCTACCTGGAGCTGGCGGCGCACCGCCCCAAGTACTTCGCGGCGCCGGGCGCGGGGTGGGAGCCGCTGCTGCGCTTCGGCCAGTCGACGATCGCGGAGAAGGTGCTCTGGGGCTCGGGCTGGTTCCTGCTCGGCCGCTCGCCGGCGGAGCTGCTGGCGGAGTTCCGCGCTCTGCCCGTCAAGCCGGCGGTGATGGAGCGCTGGCTCTGGCGGAACGCGGAAGCCGTGCTCGGGCTCGGCTGAGGGCCGCCGCCGTCAGAAGCTGGAGGGGGTCTCGTGCGTCTTGCCGACGACGACGGTCGCGGAGTCACGGACGACGGGACTGTCGGCGGCGGCCGCGGCCGCGCCCGCCGCGAGGAGGAACGCGATCAGCAGCGGGCGCGACGGGCCCACGTCGTCAGCGGTTCTTCCACACCGGCTTCCGCTTCTGCGCGAACGCCAGCGGTCCCTCCGTCAGGTCCTCGCTCGAGAAGAGCTTCCGCACCAGCGGGTACGGCTCGGCCCACGCCTGCTCGAGCGGCCTGCCGAGGCCTTGTAGCGCCGCTTGCTTGGACGCCTGCACGGAGATCGGCGCGCACTCGAGGATCTCGTTCGCCCAGCGCTCGGCCGCCGCCATGACCTGCGGGCCCGGGACGACCTCGTTGACGAGGCCCCACCGCGCCGCCTCCGCCGCCGGCACGTGACGGCCGGTCAGCATCATGCCCATCGCGATCTTGAGCGGGATGTGCCGCGGCAGCCGGTGGACGCCGCCGGCCGCGGCCATGAGGCCGACGCGCGGCTCGGGCAGGCCGAGCTTGGCGTGCTCGGCGGCGACGATCAGGTCGCAGGAGAGCGCGATCTCGAGCCCGCCGCCGAGGGCGACGCCGTTCACCGCGGCGATCAGCGGCTTCCAGATGTCGTCGCGGAAGACGAGCCCCGCGAAGCCGCCCTTCGGCATGCGCGGCATGCCGTGCTCGGCCGTCCATTTGAGGTCGTTGCCGGCGCAGAAGGCGCGCTCGCCGGCGCCGGTCAGGATGCCGACCCAGACGTCGTCGTCGGCGACGAAATCGTCCCACACCGCCGACAGCTCGTCGTTCGCCGGCGGATGGAGCGCGTTCATCACCTCGGGGCGGTTGATGGTGACGTAGGCGATCCGGTTGCGCTTTTCGTAGCGGATGAATTCGAGCTTCATGCTCGCAGTCCTAGCCCGCCCGACCACCCTTGACCAGAGACGCCGGCGCCCGCTATGCGCGACCCGTGGCCCTCGAGCACCGCATGGTCGAAACGAACGGCATCCGCCTCCACTGCGCCGTGGACGGCGACGGCCCGCTCGTCGTGCTGCTGCACGGCTTCCCCGAGTGCTGGTACTCGTGGCGCCACCAGATCGCGGCGCTGGCGCCCCGCTTCCGCGTCGTCGCGCCGGACATGCGCGGCTACAACGAGAGCGACAAGCCGGAGGGCGTGGCGGCCTACGCCCTTGCGGAGCTGGTCGCCGACGTCGCCGGGCTGGTGCACGCCTTCGGCGAGCGCGAGGCGGTCATCGTCGGCCACGACTGGGGCGGCGCGGTGGCGTGGACGTTCGCCATGGAGCGTCCAGAGCTGACGCGCCGGCTGGTGGTGATGAACTGCCCCCACCCGGCGATCTTCTCGCAGCACCTCCGCGGCAACCCGCAGCAGCTCCGCCGGAGCTGGTACATGTTCTTCTTCCAGATTCCCTGGCTCCCCGAGAAGCTCCTCGGCATGAACCACGCCTGGGCGATCGGCAATGCGATCCGCCAGTCGGCCGTCCGCCAGGACGCGATCTCGGACGACGACCTCGAACGCCTGCGCGACGCCGCCAGCCGCCCCGGCGCCCTCCACGCCGCCCTCAACTACTACCGCGCCATCTTCCGCGGCCCGCAGGCGCGCGGCGGCTGGCCGCCGTGGCTCCGGCGCTTCGTGTACGGCGACCGCCCGCTCGAAGGCGTCCGCACCGCGCTCGAGGACTGGCCCAAGATCGCCGCCCCCACGCTGCTCGTCTGGGGCGAGGCCGACATCGCGCTCGGCAAGGAGCTGACGCTCGGCATGGAGCCGCTCTTCACCGGCCCGTTCGACGTCAAGTACATCCCGCTCTGCGGCCACTGGGTGCAGCAGGAGCAGGCCGAGGTCGTGAACGGCTACCTGCTCGACTTCCTGGGCGACCTCGTGCCCGCGCGCAGCGCCGCGCCGGCGTAGCGTCGCGCCTTCCACCGCCGCCGCGGCGGGTGTATTGCCTCGCCGTGGCGAAGGCGAAGAGCGAGACGCCCCACTCGCAGTCGCGGAGGAGCGGCGCCCGTCTGGTGCTCGCCGCCGACGCCGCGGCCCGGCTCCGGGTGGCGACCGAGTGGGCGCGCGGGCAGCCGGCGGACTCCGAGGTGCTCGTCGTCGCGCCGACGTGGGAAGCGGCCGACGAGCTGGCGCGCGCGACGGCCGATCCGCCGGGCGCGCGCTTCGGCGTCACGCGGCTGACGGTCGAGCGGCTCGCGGCCCGGCTCGCCACCCCGGCGCTGGCGCGCGCGCGCCGGGTCCCGGGCAGCGGCCTCGTCCTCGCCGCGCTCGCGGCGCGCGCCATTCATCGACTCGACGCCGAGGGCGCGCTGCCGCACTTCCGGCCGGTCGCCAAGCGGCCGGGCTTCGCCCCCGCCGTCGCACGCACGCTCGAGGAGCTGCGCATGAACGGCGTCGAGGCCGCGGCGCTCGAGGCGCTGGGGCCGGCGGGCGTCGAGCTGGCGCGCCTGCTGCGCGCGCTCGAGGACGAGCTCGCGGCGGCCCGTCTCGCCGACCGGGCGCTCGTCTTCGCGGCCGCCCGCGACGCCGTCGCCGGCGCCACGCCGCCGCTCGGCGGCGCGCCCCTCCTCCTCCTCGACGTCGCGCCGGGCAGCGCCGCCGAGGAGGCGCTCGTCGCCGCGCTCGCCCGCCGCGCGCCCGCGGTGCTCGCCACCGTGCCGGCGGGTGACGAGCGCAGCAGGGGCGCGCTCGAGCGCGCGCTCGGCGTCGGCGCCGAGGACCTGCCGCCGCCCGACGCTTCGCGCGCGCTCGGCGCGCTCCAGGCGCACCTCTTCGTCGAGCCGCCCCCGGCGGCCGCCGTCCGGGACGACACCGTCTCCCTCCGCTCCTGGCCGGGCGAAGCGCGCGAGTGCGTCGAGATCGCACGCGGGCTCCAGCAGGCCGCGGCGCGCGGCGTCCCGTTCGACCGCATGGCCGTCCTGCTGCACGCGCCGGCCGGCTACGCGGCGCACCTGGAAGAGGCGCTCGGCCGCGCCGCCATCCCGGCGTTCTTCGCGCGCGGCACCCGCCGCCCGCATCCCGCCGGGCGCGCGTTGCTGGCGCTCCTCGCCTGCGCCGCCGAGGGGCTCTCGGCGCGCCGCTTCGCCGAGTACCTCTCGCTCGCACAGGTCCCCGACCCCACCGCTCCCGCCGACGCGTGGGTGCCGCCCGCCGACGACCTCCTCGCCCCCACCCCGCCGCCGCTCGCCGCCGACGACGAGCCCGGCGACGACCCGCGCCAGGGCGACCCCGACGCCGCCGCGGCCCCGGACGGCACGCTCCGCACGCCGTGGCGCTGGGAGCAGCTCCTCGTCGACGCGGCCGTCATCGGCGGCGTCGAGCGCTGGGCTACGCGGCTCGACGGCCTGGCGCACGAGCTGGCGCTCCGCCGGCGCGCCGTCGCCGAGGGCGAGGAGGGCCGCGCGCGCTACCTCGACCGCCAGCTCGCCGACCTCGGGCACCTGCGCGACTTCGCGCTGCCGCTGGTCGCGTGTCTCGCCGGCTTGCCGAAGCGCGCCTCGTGGGGCGAATGGCTCGCCAGCCTCGACGCCCTCGTCCACGCCGCGCTCCGCCACCCCGAGCCCGTCCTCGGCGTGCTCGCCGAGCTCAAGCCGATGGCGCCCGTCGGCCCGGTCGAGCTGGACGAGGTGGCGCTCGTGCTCGGACCGCGCCTCCGCGACCTCGTCGTGCCGCCGCCGCGCCGGCGCTACGGCGCGGTGCTGGTCACCACGCCGCACGCCGCACGCGGCCTCGCCTTCGACGTCGTCTTCGTGCCCGGGCTCGCCGAGAAGGTCTTCCCGGGAAAGATCGTCGAGGACCCGATCCTGCGCGACGCCGAGCGCGACACGCTCCGCGCGCCGCTGCTCGCGACGCAGCCGGCGCGCGTCGCCGCCGAGCGCCTCGCGCTCCGGCTCGCGGTCGGCGCGGCGTCGGAGCGCGTCGTCCTCTCCTACCCGCGGCTCGACGTCGAGCAGGCGCGGCCGCGCGTGCCGTCCTTCTACGCCCTCGAGGTGTTCCGCCCCATCGAGGGCCGGCTCCTCGGCTTCGACGAGCTGCGCCGGCGCGCCGAGGGTGAGCGCACGGGACGGCTCGGCTGGCCCGCGCCGGACGCGCCGGCGGACGCCATCGACGAAGCCGAGTACGACCTGGCGCTGCTCGCTCCCTTCGTCGACGCCGCGCCCGACGACGCCACCGGCACCGCCCACTACCTCCTCGGCACGAACCCGCACCTGGCGCGCGCGCTTCGCGCCCGCGGCCGGCGCTGGCTCCGGCGCTGGACGCCCGCCGACGGCCTCGTCGATCCCGACGAGTCGGCGCGCGCCGCGCTCGCCGCCCACCAGCTCGACGCGCGCGCGTTCTCGCCCACGGCCCTCCAGCACTTCGCCGCCTGCCCGTACCGCTTCCTCCTCCAGGCGATCCACCGGCTCGAGCCGCGCGAGGAACCGGTGGCGATCGAGCGGCTCGACCCGCTCACGCGCGGCGAGATCTTCCACGACATCCAGTTCGAGGCGCTGACGCGACTCCGCGAAGCCGGGCTCCTCCCCGTGACCGAGGCCGGCCTCGACGCCGCGCGCGCCATCCTCGACGCGGCCGTCGAGACCGTCGCCAAGCGTCACCACGACGAGCTGGCGCCCGCCATCGAGCGCGTCTGGGAGGACGCCATCACGGCGCTGCGCGCCGACCTCCGCGAGTGGCTCCGCCGCGCGGCCGCCGACGCCGACGGGTGGACGCCGCTTCGCTTCGAGCTGGCCTTCGGGCTCGCCGACCGCGCGCGCACGTACGCCGACCCGGCGAGCGTGCCGGAGCCGGTGACGGTGCTCGACGGCCTCAGGCTCCGCGGCTCGATCGACCTGGTGGAGCGGCACGCGCGCGGCACGGTGCGCGCCACCGACCACAAGACGGGGAAGGTCTACGCCAAGGAGGACGTCGTGGTGGGCGGCGGCCTGGTGCTGCAACCCGTGCTCTACGCCCTCGCCTGCGAGCAGCTCCTGCCCGAGCCGGTCGAGTCGGGCCGGCTCTACTACTGCACCACCGACGGCGGCTACACCGAGCGCCTGGTGCCGCTCGACCCCGACAGCCGCGCCGCGGCGCGCGCCGTCGTCGACGTCGTCGGGCGCGCGCTCAGCGCGGGCTTCCTACCCGCGGCGCCGGCCAAGGGCGCGTGCCGCTGGTGCGACTACCGTCCCGTCTGCGGGCCCTACGAGGAGCTGCGCACGTCGCGCAAGCCGGCCGACCGGCTCGCCGACCTCACGCGCCTGCGGAGCATGCCGTGAACGAGCGGCTGGCCGACCAGGACGCGCGCGACCGCGTCGCGCAGGACCTCGACGCCACGCTGGTGGTCGAGGCCGCGGCCGGCACGGGGAAGACGAGCGCGCTCGTGGCGCGCATCGTCGCCGCCCTTGCCGCGGGACGCGCGCGCTTGGACCGCGTCGTCGCCGTCACCTTCACCGAGGCGGCGGCGGGCGAGCTGAAGCTCCGCTTGCGCACCGAGATCGAGCGCGCCCGCCAGGACCCCGCCCGGCCGGCGCGCGCGCGCGAACTGCTCACCGCGGCGTTGCCGCAGCTCGAGGAAGCGCGCATCGGGACGATCCACTCCTTCTGCAACGACCTCCTGCGCGAGCGGCCGGTGGCGGCGGGCGTCGACCCGCTCTTCCAGGTCGCGGCCGAGGACCTGGCCGAGGGGCTCCTCGCGCGCGCCTTCGACCGCTGGTTCGAGCACAAGCTCGCCGCTCCGGGTGAGGGCGTGCGGCGGATCCTCCGCCGCGTCGGCCGGAGCGCCGACGGTCCACGCGCCATGCTGCGCAACGCCGCCGCCGAGCTGGTCTGGCGCCGCGACTTCCCGGCGCCGTGGCGTCACGCCGCGGCCTTCGACCGCGAGCGCGCGATCGACGGCATCCTGGAGGAGATCGCCGCGCTCGGCGCGCACGCCCGCTCGGGCGACCCGGAGGACTACTTCGTGCGCTCGCTCGCCGAGCTGGCGCGCTTCGCGGACGAGGCGCGCCGGCGCGAGGAGGTGCGCGGCGAGCGCGACTACGACGGCCTGGAGGCCGGGCTGATCGCACTCCTCCGCGAGCGACACTGGAGATGGACCGGCTTCCGGCGGACGCAGCCCGGCTTCGACAAGGGGGCGCTGCTCGACCGTCGCGAGGCGCTCAAGCTGCGTCTCCAGCAGTTCGTCGCCGACGCCGGCGCCGACCTCGCCCCCAAGCTGCGCGACGAGCTGTGGGCCGTCGTCCAGGCGTACGAGGAGCTGAAGCGTCGCGCCGGCTGCCTCGACTTCCTCGACCTGCTGCTCGACGCCCGCACCCTGGTGCGCGACCACCCCGACGTGCGCCGCGAGCTCCAGGAGCGTTTCACGCACCTCTTCGTGGACGAGTTCCAGGACACCGACCCGCTCCAGGTCGAGCTCCTGATGCTGCTCGCCGCCGACGACCCGGCCGAGGGCGACTGGCGTCGCGTGCGGCCCGTGCCCGGGAAGCTCTTCCTGGTCGCCGATCCGAAGCAGTCGATCTACCGCTTCCGGCGCGCCGACGTCGCGCTCTACGAGCGCGTGAAGCGCCAGCTCGTCGGCGCCGGCGCCGCGCTCCTGCATCTCACGGTCAGCTTCCGCGCCGTGCCCGAGATCCAGGAGGCCGTGAACGCCGCCTTCGCCCCCGTGCTGCGCGGCGACTCCGAGAGCCAGGCGGGCTACGTTCCCCTGGCGCCGTATCGCGGGGACGTCGATGCGCAACCGGCCGTCGTCGCCCTCCCCGTGCCGGCGCCCTACGGCGACTTCCGGACGATCGTCGGCTGGCGCATCGACGAGTCGCTCCCCGACGCCGTCGCGGCCTTCGTCCACTGGCTCGTGACCGAGAGCGGCTGGACCGTGACCGAGCGTACGGAGCGCGGCGAGCCCGAGCGACGCGTGCCGGTCGCCGCGCGCCACGTCTGCCTCCTCTTCCGCCGCTTCCGCTCCTGGGACGAGGACGTGACCCGCGCCTACGTGCGCGCGCTCGAGGCGCGCCACGTGCCGCACGTGCTGGTGGGCGGCAGCTCCTTCCACGTCCGCGAGGAGGTGGAGGCCATCCGCAACGCGCTGGCGGCGATCGAGCGCCCCGACGACGAGCTGGCGGTCTTCGCGACCCTCCGCGGGCCGCTC
>JBGQET010000036.1:0-40580 GCA_041496545.1 Binatia bacterium
CGCGCCGGAGCGCCGCCACCTCGGCCGTGGTCCTCGCCTCATCGGCTTCCGTGCGCGCGGAATAGCCCGCGACGTCGAGCGCAACGATCGTGGTGAGTCTACGGGACAGGGGATCGCCGGGCATACGGCCTTTCGGGGCAGACCCTCTACTGCCGTTCACTGCACGCAGGCAAGCACCCGGTGCGTGCGTGGTCCTGGAAATGATCGTGTTCTGCTTTGGGCCGAATGCTGATCCTGGCGTCCGCGTGAGTCCGGCATGGTCACTCGGGGAACTTCATGCGCCGCAGCACCGCCTGGAAGCGAGGGTCGCTGCGCAGCGGGTCGTAGTTCGGGTACGTCTTCAGCTGCAGCATGCTGTAGTCGCGCTCGTCCAGCGCTCGCTCGATCCAGCGGAAGGCCCCGTCGTGGTCGCCCAGCGCGGCCAGCGCCAAGACGACGTTCGACGGGACCACGTAGCTGCGTTCCCCCTCGTCGACCGCCTGCGCGAGAGCGCGCTCCCCCTCCTCCCGCCGTCCCGAGAGGGCGAGCATGTAGGCAAGGTAGGCCCGAGACGTCGGGCTCGCGTCGCGCGTGACCAGGTCCCGCGCGATCCGCAGGGCTTCCTCTCTTCTCCCGGCCCACCAGTAGGTATCGGCGGCGCCGGACAGCGCCACGGTGAAGTCGGGCGCGAGCTGGAGCATGTGCTCGTACTCCTTCACGGCCACCTCGTAGTGCCGGGCGACGAATTGCAGGTAGGCGACCTGCCAGAGATTGAAGGGCGAGAGGGGATCGCGCTCGAGGGCTGCCTTCGCCGCCGCGATCCCGTCATCGAAACGCCCAACCTCGGCGAGCAGGTCCGAGAGGCCGAAATAGCCCCAGCCATTGCTCGGGTCGAGCGCGATCGCGCGTCGAAACTCCGCCTCGGACCGTGCCCACTCCCACTCGGTCACGGCCGCGATGTAGGCGATCGCTGTGTGCGCGTCGGCGCTCTCCGGGTCGAGTCGCAGGGCCTCGTTCGCCAGAGCCCGCGCGACGACGAAATCCGCCTTGGCGAATCCGGTAATGGACGGCGTCCAGTACACGTTCGCGAGCCAGGCATAGGCGGGGGCGTAGGTGGGGTCGTGCTTGATCGCCTCGCGGAAGTACCGGGCAGCCTGCTCGAAGGCGTCCGGGGTCGCCTGGTTGTAGAGGTGCTCGCCCCTCAGGAACGCTTCATGCGCCTCCGGAACGACGGGACGCGCCGACGCGAGGCGGCGCTCGTCCTCCGGCGAGAGCGTCGCCTGGATCTCGCGGCTGATGGCGAGGGCGACCTTGGCCTGGAGCCGCAGCACGTTGGCGAGCGTCTCGGTGTAGCTCTCGGACCAGAGGTGCTCGTCGGTCGCGCCGCGGATGAGCTGGGCGGTGATGCGGACGTCCTCGCCGCCCTTGTACACCGAGCCCTCGACGAGGCCGTCGACGCCCAGCTCGCGGGCGACCTGCGGGAGCGGCTTCTCCGTCCCCCTGTACAGCATGGCCGAGGTGCGTGAGATGACCTTGATGCTCTTGATCTTCGCCAGCTCGGAGATGAGGGCCTCGGTCATGCCGTCGACGAAGTAGTCCTGCTCCCGGTCGCCGGAGAAGTTCTTGAAGGGCAGCACCGCGAGGGACGTGATCGGTTTTCGGGCAGCGCCGCCGTCGGTGCTCGACCGGCGAATCCAAAGGTATGCGGCCGCCAGGGAGAGCGTGGCGATCAACACCATTGCGACGAACAGGGACCTCGTCCGCGTCCTCGCCGCCGGCGCGGGGGCGGAGGCTCCCGGCGCGGCTCGAACTGGCGTCACCTTGTCGCTGGCCGTGGGCGCTTCGAAGGGGGCGATGCCTTCGAGCCCGGCCTCGCCGACCTCCAGCGCTTTGTCGAAGCCCTTCAGCGCATAGCCCCCGTGCGTCTGCCATCGGACGGGTCGGCCGAACGTGGTCGCTCCCAGGCGCGACCGTGCGCTGTCGTACACCGCCGACGACATCAGCACCTGTCCGGGACGAGCCAGACCCGATATGCGCGCGGCGAGATCGACGGCGAGGCCCTCGACTCGCGGACGCCCGTCCTCGGCGGGGCTCGGCCCCTCGGTCACCTCGCCCATGTGCATTCCGATGCGGATGCCGGGAAGGTCCGGCTCCTCGCCGTGCGCCTGCTGGAGCCGGAGCGCGAACAGGACCGCCGCGCTGGGCGCGTCGAAGGTGAGAAAGCAGCCGTCCCCGGCCCAGTCGATGATGCGCCCGCCCGAGTCGGCCGCGAGCTTTTGGACGAGTCCCCGATGTCGCGAGATCAGGTCCCCCACCGCCTGGTCCCCCCGCTCGGTCTTGAGGGCGGTCGAGTCCGCCAGATCCGTGAAGACGAGCGTGAGGGTCTTCGAGCTTCGCGCTCCGTCAGCCATTCGACGCCAGGAGCTCCCGCGCCACGCGGCCGCATCTGCGCGCGAGCCGGGCCGTGCGTCGTTCGCAGACCTTGCCCGTCTCGCGAGTGTCGTAGCTCGACGACTCACTGCATCGATGGTTCAATGTGCTCCTCGGCGCCGATCGGTTCGCCCGGGCTTGTCATCCGCGGACCCGCTCGCTGTCAACGAGCGAGCTACAAGAGCTTACGCCATGACCAGCGCGGCGAAGTCACGGTCGAGTGTGAAGAGCGGGCGGCCTCACTGTGGCCCGATCGATGACTCAGCTTCTGCGCCTTCCTGAGGAGGTCCTCGCCGATGGTGGTGGTCGTCCGCATATGCATCTTGTCGCGGACCGTGATGCAGCGTGCAACCCGATGTGCAGACGATGCGCGAGGCCGCTACGGCGAGTCCTCCCGTCGACCCGCAACCGGCGCTCATCTCCAGCGCAGCGGGTGGATCGAGTCTCTGCGCTTGTGCTCCTGCGCCGCCGCCGCTGTCGATCCACGCGATGCGCCCGCCTCTCCGTTCAGCGCGACGGCAGACCGAGTGCGAAGCGGAGGGCGCGCTCCACTGCGGCGAGCTTCAGGGGTGCGAGCGCCGCGATGCGCGTACGCAGGACGGCCTTCGGGATCGTCGTGACCGTGTCGAGGTTGACGACGCACGCCTTCGGGAGTCCATCGGACGTGCCGAGCGGCACCTCGGTGGGAATCCGACGCGCCCGCGTCGTCACGGGCGCGACCGTCACCAGCTCGCGCACGGCGTACGCTTCGTTGCGTGACAGCAGCACGACGGGGCGCCGCCCGGCCGGTCGGGGCAGCGCCGCCCACCACACCTCCCCGCGCCGCATCACCAGCCGTCGTCCTCGAAGACCCCGATGGCCGTCGCCCGTGCCGCTGCGACCTCGCACCGCCCCTCGGGCCGCCGGCGGTAGCCGGCTTCGTACTCGCGCACCAGATCGGCCTCGGCGCGGCTTCGCAGCCAGTGGCGGAGGGCCTCCTGCACGACGGCGCTGCGAGTTTGGCCGGTTCGCTTCCGGAGGGCCTCGACCGCGCGGTAGAGCTGGGCGGGAACGCTGACGGCGACCTTGGCGGCGCCCTTCGGCATGGAACCCTCCACGGGTATGAACTGGGTATGACCATTCTCATACCCCGGGGCCGCAGCCGACGCAATCCGTCGGGGCGGAGAGGGCGATGCTTCGCCGTCGGCCCAGGTGCAATGTTCGCTTCAGACCCGCCGTGACCAGCGCGGCGACGTCACGCCCGCAGCTCCAGCGCCACCTGCTCAGCCCGCCGCGCGGCGCCCATCTCGACGAAGAGCCGGTGCGCGGCCTCCAGCTCGCGCCGCCAGCCGGCGGCGTCGCCGCCGCGCCGCGCGAGCGCGGCGCGCTCGGCGTGGATGAGCGGCGTGAAGAAGCGCGCGCCGGTGGCGTCGACGAGCGTCGCCGCCGCGTCCAGCGTCGCCTCGATCTCGGCCGCGGCGCCGTCGGACGCAAGCAGCACGCGGGCCTGCGCCAGGCGCCCCTGGACCTCCATCGCGGCCGCGCCTCCCCGACGGGCCGTGGCCACCGCCAGGTCCGCGGCCTCGCGCGCACGCGCGACGTCGCCCGCCCCCCGGTGAGCCTCGGCCAGGCTGCCGAGAAGGCGGGACCCGAGGGCGGTTCCCACCCTCGGCCGGTCGAAGTCCAGGGCCGCCTCGAGTGCCGCGATCGCGTCGGGCCAGCGCGCCTCCGCCATGTGGGCGAAGGCGAGCGCCTCGAGCGCGAAAGCGCGGATCGGGCTGCGGCCGAGCGCTTCGGTGATCGTGACGGCCTCGCGGGCGGCCGCAAGCGCGCGCTCGGGGTCTCCGGCAAACGAGTGCACCGTCGCGCGCCGCGCGAGGACGAACGCGAGCCCCTCGCGGTCCCCCAGCCGGCGCGCCACCTCGATCCCGTGCTCCGCGACGCGCGCCGCGGCCGCCAGCTCGCCCTGCATCGCGAGCGCGTCGACGTGTGACGTGAGCGCGGTGACGTAGGGGGCGAACCCCCAACGCTCCATCTCGAGGGCGTAGTCGTCGCCGCAGAGCGCTTCGGCTTCCTCGGCAACCTTGACGGCGTCCTCGAGCCGTCCCGCCACGAGCAGCGCCGTGGCGAGCGGCGATAGGACGTTCAAGCGTAGCGAGACGTCCCCCGAGCGATCGGCCAGCCCCCGGGCCTCCTCGAGGCAAGCCTTCCCCTCCGCGGGCGCGCCCGTGAGCGCGCGCACGATACCGTAGACTGTCAGGATTCGTACCTGCGCCGTCGGATCTCCGGTGCGGGCCGCGAGGCGGACGCCTTCCGCGAACAGGGCCTCGATCTCCGCGTCGGGCAGGCCGGCGAGGAGCCCGTTGTGGAGGATCATGAGCCGCGCGAGGAAGCCGAGCGCGATCGTCTCGGGCGACTCCGGAACCGGGTCGAGCAGCGTTCGCACCCGCCGCCAGTGACGGAGCATCTCTTCGCGGTCGCGCGGGCCGACCCACTCGGCGGCGCGCCGGTGCCACTCGGCCGCGGTCTGCGGCTCGCCCGCCGACTCCCAGTGGTGCGCGAGCAGCGCGGCGCGCTCGCCGAGCTTCGCCCGATCCGCCGTCTCGACCACGCGCGCGGTGGCGGCGTGCGTGCGGGCACGCCGCTCGCCGAGCTGCGAGCGGTAGGCGACCTCCCGCGTCAACGGGTGCCGGAAGGCGTACTCGGCCTCCGGGTAGAGGGCGACCGGGTCGAGGAACTCCCCCGCCACGAGCGCGCGCAACGCGGCGGCGAGGTCGGCCTCGGGCAACGCCGTCACGCCGCGCAGCACCGGCTCGCTGAACTCCTTGCCGATCACCGCCGCGGTTTGCAGGACCTCCTTGTCACCCTCCGGCAGACGGTCGATGCGCGCCGAAAGGACGGCCTGCACGGTCGCCGGCAGGACGACGCCGGTGAGCGGCCGCACGAGCCGGTACGTCCCCTTGGTGCCGGCGAGGGCGCCGGTCTCGGCCAGCGCCTGCACCGTCTCCTCAACGAAGAACGGGTTGCCGCCCGTGCGCTCGAGGATGCGCGTGGCGACCCCCGCGAGCGAGGCGTCGGCGCCGAGCAGGTCCGCCAGCAGCTCGGCGACCGCCTCGGGACCGAGCGCCGCGAGCGGGAGCCCGCGGTAGTGCGGGCGCTGCATCCACGGCGCCTCGTACTCGGGCCGGAAGTTCACCACCAGGAGCGTGCGCGTGCCGGGGATCGAGTCCACCAGCATCTCGACGAAGGGCGCGCTGGCGCCGTCGATCCAGTGCAGGTCCTCGAGTACGACGACCGCCGGCTCGCGCCGGCTGCGGGCGCGCATCAGGCGCTCGAACAGCGCGCCCAGCCGGCGCTGCCGGGCGTCGGGGCTCATGCGCGGGGGCGGGTCGGCCGGGTCGGCGACGCCGAGGAAGTCGAAGACGAGCGGCAGCTCGTCGGCGACCGCCTTGTCGAGCCGGACGACGAGCCCGGCGATCTTCCGCCGCGCCGTCTCGTCGTCGTCCTGGGGCGTGATACCGAAGAAGCCGCGCATCAGCTCGAGCACGGGCAGGAGCGGGATCATCTTCCCGTGCGCGACGCAGTGCGCGGCGTGGACCGCGAAGCCGCGCGCCCGCGCCCGCTCGGTGAGCTCGTGGCAGAGACGGCTCTTCCCGACCCCCGGCTCGCCCACCACACCGACCACCTGCGCGCGGCCGTCGACCGCCGCCGCGAGCGCCGCCTCGAGCGCGACCGTCTCGTCGGTGCGCCCGACGAAGCGCGAGAGCCCCCGCGCCCGCGCCGCGTCGAAGCGAGTCTGGACCGTCCCTGCCCCCTCGAGCGCGAACGCGTTCAGCGGGGCGCTCGCGCCCTTGACGGTGAACTCGCCCAGGTCTTCCAGGCGGAAGAACCCGGTCACCAGCGCCGCCGTATCCGCGGTGAGATAGATGCGTCCCGCCTCGGCGAGCTGCTCCATGCGCTGCGCGAGCCCCACGGTGTGCCCGTGCGCGGTGTAGTCCATGCGCAGGTCGTCGCCGATCCTGCCGACGACGACCTCGCCGGAGTTGAGGCCCATGCGGACCGCGAAGTCGAGGCCGCGCTCGCGGCGGAGATCCTGCGCGTAGCGGCGCAGCTCGTCGCGGAGGCTGAGGGCGGCCCAGCAGGCGCGCTGGGCGTGGTCCTCGTGGGCGATCGGCGCGCCGAAGAGCGCCATGATGCCGTCGCCGGTGTACTGATTCACCGTCCCCTCGAAGCGGTGCACGCCATCGGCGAGGAGCTGGAGGAAGCGGTCCATGATCCGGTGCCACGCCTCGGGGTCGAGCTGCTCGGCGAGGTCCATCGACCCCTTCACGTCGGCGAAGAGGACTGTGACCTGCTTCCGCTCTCCCTCGAGGGCGCTGCGCGAGGAGAGGATCTTTTCCGCCAGGTGCTTCGGGGTATAGGCACCGGGCTCGCGGGCGGAGGACGGCGCCGCCCCCAGCGTCGCGCCGCACTGCCGGCAGAAGCGGGAGCCCGCGGGGTTGTCGGTCCGGCAGGCCGGGCAGCGATGAGCAGGCACGGGTAGGAGTTACGACGATCACGGGTCAGGGCTCAACCCGGTCGAGGAGCCCGCGCCTGAACCGGCACCCATAATTTGGTACGCTCCATATGATGGCCGATGCCGATGTCATCATCGTGGGCTTCCGTTGCGCCGGTGCGCCGCTGGCTCATGCCCTCCACCAGGCGGGGGTGAAGGTGGTCGTTGTCGACAAGGACCCCTTCTTCACGGACCAGCCCATGTCCACCCACGCCATTCAGCCCTATGGCATGAAGATGTTCGACAAGCTGGGCCTCGGCGACGTCGTGCGGGGCCTCGCGCCTCGGAACAGTGCGTTTCGGTTCCAAGTGGAAGACAGCTACATGCAGGTGGACCTCGGCGGAACCGACCTGGATTCCCGGTCTCCCCGGCGCTCGAAGCTCGACCCGGCCCTCCAGAAAGCGGTCCTCGCGAAAGGCGTCGATGCGCGAGACAGGACCCGGGTGACCGGCCTGCTGAAGGACGGCGACCGGGTGACCGGCGTCCGCGTGCAGGATGACAAGAGTGAATACGAGCTGCGTGCTCCTCTCGTCGTCGGTGCCGACGGACGCAACTCCATCGTCGCCAAGATGGTAGGAGCAGCGGCCTATCTGGAATCCGAGACGCCGAACGGCATCTACTGGAGCTACTTCGAGGAGACACCGGTCTTCGCCAACGACCCCCGGTACGAATGGGGGGCCTGTATCCATATAGAAGGACAGGAAACCCGTGCGGTCTTTCAAACGGATTCCGGCTTGCTGTTGATGGCCGGCGGCGGGCGCAGGAAGGTGGTGGAAGGGTGGCGCCGCGATCCTGAAGCGGCGCTGTGGGAGCACCTGCGTCGGGGAAGGCTGACGGCGCCGCTCCTGGAAGGAACCCGGATGGTCTCCAGGCCCATGGGCCTGCTGTCCCTGCGTTTCTTCATGAAACAGGCAGTGGGCCCGGGCTGGGCCCTGGTCGGGGACTCTGGCTTGCACATGGACCCCACCCCTGGACTCGGGATCACCGACGCCGCACGAGATGCCGTCGCGCTTTCCGAAGCGATTATCGATGGGAGCGAACGGGCCATGATGCTCTACTGGCGGCGCCGGGACGCAGATTCCATCGGCCTGTATCACTTCGCCGACGACATGGGCTCCGAACATTACAACAATCCTCTCAACCGAATGGTGTTCAAACGGGCTCAGAACAATCCAGCCATGAAGAAGCGCATGTTCCGGATGATGAACCGAGAGGTTCGTCCCCTGGACACGATCGCACCAGCCACGGTGCTGGGTTGGATGCTGGCCGAGAGCCTCTCCGGCAACTTCGCGCCCTGGTCCGCCCTCGGACGCTCCCTGCGCTTCGGCATGATGGTGGGTCGTCAGCAGGCGATCCTCGACCGCGCTCTGGCGAGAGCGGAACGAGGCGACCTGGATGCCACGGCGCCCTCGCTTCCCCGGTGACTCCAGGCGGGGCTTGGCGCCTCGGGTCGACCACCGATCGCGTCGATCGGCGTTGCTCGCTATGAGAAGATGGCGCCATGGCCGGACCCGACGACGAGGACTTCGCGGCGCTCTTCGCGGCGAGTGAGGGGCCGCGCACCCGTGAGCGCCGTATCGCCGCGGGGGACGTCGTCCGCGGGCGCGTGATCGCCGTCGGCGCCACGACGGCCTTCGTCGCCGTCGGGGGCAAGGCCGAGGCGACGATCGAGCTGGGCGAGTTCCGCGACCCCGCGACGGGCGAAGTGCAGCTTCACGAGGGCGACGAGATCGAGGCGACGGTCGTCGATGACGGGACGCGCTCGGGATC
The DNA here is from genome assembly GCA_041496545.1 of Binatia bacterium. Taxonomy (GTDB): domain Bacteria; phylum Desulfobacterota; class Binatia; order DP-6; family DP-6; genus DASRHG01. The sequence goes on from JBGQET010000036.1 coordinate 8,714, forward strand.
GATCGTGCTGAAGAGGGTCGCCGGCCGCGGCGGGCACGTCCCGGGCGAGCTCGAGCAAGCGTTCGCGCACGGGATCGCGATCGAGGGCCTCGTCGCCGGCGAGAACAAGGGCGGCTACGAGGTGCAGATCGGGAGCGTGCGCGCCTTCTGCCCGGGATCGCAGATCGACCGCAGACGGACCGAGGGGGCGCAGTACGTCGGCCAGCGCCTCCGCTTCCGCATCACGAAGCTCGAGGCGGGGGGTCGCAACGTCGTCGTCTCGCGCCGGCAGCTCCTCGAGGAGGAAGCCACGGAGCAAGCTGCAGGCGTCTGGGCCGCGCTTCGCGTCGGCGCGGTCGTCGCGGGCACCGTCACATCGCTCCGCGACTTCGGCGCATTCGTCGATCTCGGGGGCGTCGACGGCCTGATCCACGTGAGCGAGCTCGGCTACAGCCGGGCGTCCCATCCGTCCGACGTGCTGCAGGTGGGCCAGCGGGTCGAGGCGCAGGTCGTGAAGCTCGAGCCGGACCCTGCGGGTGGGCGTGGCCGCGTGGGGCTGTCCCTCCGCGCGCTCGCACCCGATCCGTGGGCGACGGCGGCGGAACGCTTCCCGGTGGGAGCGAGCGTCAGCGGCACGGTGCGACGGCTCGAGCAGTTCGGGGCATTCGTGGAGCTGGCGCCCGGCCTCGACGGGCTCGTGCACGTCTCGCGCCTGGCGCTCGACCGCCGCGTGTCCCATCCGCGGCAGATCGTGTCGATCGGGGACACCGTCGACGTCACGGTGGTCGAGCTCGATCCCGTGAAGCGCCGCATCGGCCTCTCGATGGTCGAGCGCGCCAGGCAGGCGAAGGGCCTGGCCGAGGCCGACGAGCGGCGCGACACCGAGAAGGTGCTGGCCCGATCGAGTGAGAAGCCAAGCCTCGGAACGCTCGCCGATCTGCTTGCGAAGTCGCCGAAGCCGAAGCGCTGAGATCAGCGCGTCGAGTAGCGAGACGGCGACCAAGCGCGGAGGAGCCCCATGGCTCCCCCGGATTCGGGGGTCATGGTCTTCGAAGCCGGCTTGCGGGGTTTCTTCGCGGCCTTCCCTGTCCTGCGCTTGGCACGCGCCGTCTTGGTACCCTTCTTCCGACCGACCTTCGTCGCCTTGCTCTTCGTCCTTTTCCTGGCCATCGACACCTCCTCTGGACCACATAGCACATCGACGGCGACGATGGCGCTCAGCTACCCCCGAGCCTCGCGATCGTCTCGGGGTGCGCCCGCACGCGGAACACGGCGGCGTCGGTTTCGGCGCGCTCCTCCACGACCTCGCAGGCGGCGAAGATCTCGCCGCGCAGCTGCTGCCGGTCCCACGGGACGCGCAGCTCGGCCTCCACCAGATCGCGGGTGAAAAACGCCGCCAGCTCAGCGTGGAGCCGCGCCACGTCGGCGCCGGACTTGGCCGACATGACGAAGGCGTCGGGCCAGCGTGCCAGCAGCGCCGCCACCGCCTGCTTCCGGGCGACTTCGTCCCCGACCCGATCGATCTTGTTGAAGACGAGCAGACGCGGCACCTCGTCGGCGCCGATCTCGGCGAGCACCTCGGCGGTGACTTCGAGCTGCCGCTCGAAGCCGGGGTCCGACGCGTCGACGACGTGCGCCAGGAGCGACGCCTCGAGCGCCTCGGCGAGGGTGCTCTTGAACGAGGTCACCAGGCCGTGCGGCAGCTTCTTGATGAAGCCGACGGTGTCGGAGACGAGGATCCGCGGCCGCGTCTCCGGCACCAGCGTCCGCACGGTCGTGTCGAGCGTGGCGAAGAGCTTGTCGGCGACGTAGACCTCGCTGCCGGTCAGCGCGCGCATCAGCGTCGATTTGCCGGCGTTGGTGTAGCCGACGAGTGCGACGCGGGCGAGGTCCCGGCGCCGCGCCCGCTGCGTGCGCCGCTCCTGCTCGAGCGACGACAGCTCGGCGGTCAGCTCGGCGATCCGGTCACGGATCTTCCGACGGTCGAGCTCCAGCTTCGACTCGCCCGCCCCCTTGCCGCCGATGCCGCCGCGCTGCCGGTCCCTCCCCGTCCCCTGCTCGCGGAGACGCGGCGCCATGTATTGGAGGCGAACGATCTCCACCTGCGCCTTGGCGGCCCGCGACCGCGCGTGGCGGTGGAAGATCTCCAGGATGACCGCCGTGCGGTCCATGACCACCGCGCCGGTCCGCTTTTCCAGGTTGCGCGCCTGCGACGGGGTGATCTCGTGGTCCACGACGATCGTGTCCGCCGTGCCGCCCTCGATCAGGGTCTTCAGCTCCTCGAGCTTCCCGGAGCCGAGGTAGGTCCCCGCATCGAACGTCGAGCGCCGCTGCGTGCACGTGCCGGCGATCTCGAGCCCGAGCGTCTTCGCCAGGCGCCGCAGCTCGGTCAGCGACTCGGCGAACTCCGCGTCGTCGACGTCCGGCCGCTGGACCGCGACCAGCACCGCCTTGCGGATCGCATGAGTCTCGTTCTCGTACGTCTGCCGGTCCTGGTTGACGCCGTGCTACCAGCGATGGCTGCCGTCGCCGACCACGGCCCAGCCGCGTGGCCGATTCCCCCGGCTGCCGCCATCGCTCCGCGGGCGGGCGCGGCTGACGTTGATGGTCCGTCCTTTCAGCGCGCTGCCGTCCAGCCCCTGGATCGCGGCCACCGCGTGCGTCTGCGACGGCATCTCGACGAAGCCGAAACCTCTCGATTCGCCGTTCGATCTTTCCGTCGCGATGTCCGCGGAGCTCACCTCGCCGAAGGCGGCGAACGCCGCACGGAGATCGACCGACGTCACCTCGGACGACAGATTGCCGACGAACAGCTTCATCATGGTCAGGCGCTCCTTGTGGGCGACCGTAGGCGTGGACATGGCTACGCCCTTCTGGGCTCGGGGAAAGGAGACGGACGCCGCGTGCGCTACTCGCTGGGACGAACGTGGGAGCCGTGCGCGGACATCACAGCGAACAGGGTCAGAGTACGCCCTCTATGACCCCCGGGCAAGGCGCCCGCAGGCCGCGAGGGCGGCCACCCTTGACGCCGGAGGTCGTCCGCTGGGATGGTCGAGCCATCACACGCACGTCGAGTGCTCTTACTCGCTCTACACCCCGGGCGAGAACCCCGCCGACGTGACCTCGACCAGCGAGCTGATCGGCGACTTCGGTCTCGTCGGGGTGATCGTCGACCCCCTCATCCTCCAGGTTCCGGCGGGATTCGTGCCGCTCACGGCGACGGTCGACGCGGGCTCGGGCGCGCAGCCCCTCGTCGTGCAGTCGGGTCTCAGCGCGATCCCGGTCGGGCCGGGGACGACGCTCACGCCCGAGCCGGGACACGAAGATCGGCCAGGCGGGTGGCGGCGCGGGGTCGCTCACGGTGAAGCCGATGCTCGCCGGCAAGGTCCAGGTGAACGGCCAGACCTTCTACCTGCCGCTGCTCCCCTGCACCACCGACTTCGCGAAGGTTCCGGCGCTCACCATCCCTGCGGCCGCCACGCTGCAGGATCTGTCGTCGGCGATGCTGGCACTCCTGCCGCAGCTCCAGGCCCTTCGCTGCAACGGCACCGTCTACGACTTCTCGATCCCGCCGCCCCCGGCCGAGATCTGCGGCAACTGCCTCGACGACGACGGCAACGGCCTCGTCGACTTCGAGGATACGGCCTGCTGCGGCGGCACGCCGCCCCGGCCGATGACCATCCGCCAGGCGAGCCTCAAGCCCAAGGGCAACGGGAGCCGCGTGGCGCTGAAGACGATCCAGACCGTGCCCGGCCTGGGCGCGGCACCCACGGCGCGCGACCTCTTCCTCCAGATTCGCCCCGACGCCGGGAGCAACCCCTTCTGCGCGCACCTGCCGGCGGATCACGTCCGACGGAAGGGCAAGACGCTGCGCTTCAAGGACCCGCGGGGACGGCTCTCGGGCGCCGGCGGGTTGAACGACCTGACGCTCACGGTGAAGCGCAACGGCACGGTCCAGCTCACCACCCGCGGCAAGCAGACGACGCTCCACGTTCCCGCCCCGGGCGCCCTCCGCGTCGCGCTCGGCGTGTCGGACCCGGCGTCGCCGGCCGCGGGCGCGGTCTGCAGCGCGGTGACGGCGCCGTTCAAGAAGGGCAAGAAGGGCGCGCTGCGGTCCCCGTGACGGGGGACGGGATCGACCCCGCTACGTCGTCGTCGTGGTAGCCGTGGTGGTGGTGGTGGTGGTGGTGGTGGTCGTCGTCGTCGTGGGCGGACAGATGAGGGCGTTGTTGCCGACCTGGCAGTTCATGTCCTGGGCGAACTTGTAGCACTCCGCCCCGTTCGTGAACCTTCTCACCATCGCTCCGAACTGCTCGGGCGGCGCGGTGGGCGCAAACGTCGCCTCCACGATCGCGCAGAAGTCGTCCTTCGTGCAGGTCCCCTTGCTCGGCGCGACGCAGGGGTCGGGCGACGCCGTGGGGTCGCAGGACTTCCCCAGATCCCCCGAGCACACGAACAAGGGATTGACGAAGCCCTTGCTGTGGCAGCGGACGCAATCGGTCGCGGGTGCGTTCACCGCGTGCATGGTCGCTCGGGTGGCCCAGCCGGCGGGCGCGCCGATCCAGTTCGGACCACCGAGGCCGGCGCATTTCAGGTTGAGGGCCTTCGTCCGGCCACTGACGGCGTTGTAGAATTTCTGCTTCGGGGTGATGGTCCCGGCCGCGTGACAGCGCGAGCAGTTGTCGAACGGCGCAGGACCCGGCTTGTTCAGGTCCGAGAGCATGGTGGGGCGCACGGGCAGGGTGCAGGTGCCCTTCCCCACCGCATCGCAGGGGTCGGGGGCCCCCAGGGTGCAGAACGTCGTCGTATCCAGCGAGCAGAAGGGGTAGGCGACCTTGTCGAAAGCGCAGACGTCGCAGGTGTCCTGGTTGAAGCAGAGCGTCCCGTTCGCGATGCCTTCGAAACGTCCGTTGGGCTCGCGGTAGATGTACCAGCACACGGTATGCTTGGGGTTCGGCTTCGGCTCCCACTGGAAGACCCGCGCCGTGGCCCTCGAATCGTCGGCCGCCTGGAGCTCGCCACCGTCGAACCTTGGGTGCACGGGCGTCCAGCCGTTGCAGTCGGCGTAGGTCGTCGGGTCGGCGACGAGGAAGCAATCCAGTTGGTGCGGCAGCTTCGTCGGCAAGTCGATATTTCCGGTGCCGTCGCAGGTCGCCGGCAGGGTCGTGGTGGTGGTAGTGGTCGGCGTGGGCAGCACCTCGGCGCTCACCTCGTCGACGAAGGCGTCGATCAGCGCCTCGATGGAGCCCGCGTCGTCGGGCGGCAGGTCGCAGTCGCCACCCGCTTCGTCCTTGACGAACGCGGCGACGAACTTGTCGGAGCACTTCTGCACGCAGGCGGCGATGAGCGAGTCGGCGGGCGACAAGCCCTTTATGGAGGCCTTTGCGGCGCACACCAGCTCGCACTTGGCCTTCTTGCCCGCGTCCCGCATCTTGGCCGAGGTGCACTTGCTCGGCCCGGTGGTGTCGAGCAAGCTCTCGAGATCGGCGAGGTGGGCTTCGACCTCGTCCTCGATCGTCGTCACGTCGCCGGTGACGGCGCATCCGCCCCTGGCCTCGGCCGTGCCCCAGGTCGAGATGAGCTTGCCTTTCGCCCTGCCGATGCAGCCGGTGACGGACGGGTCGCTCAGCGCCAGGCCCTTGGTGATCGCCTTGGAAGCACACTGCGTCAGGGTGGCAATCTCGTTGCCGGCGAGCTTGCGCTCCGACGAAGCGCACTTCTGCGCGGGGGTGACGCCCGCCGGCGCGCTTCCCGCCGTGAGGGCGACGACCGTACAAGCTGCGAGGGCAACCGCGGCCAGCTTTTTCAACTCCGTCTCCTTCGCAGGGCTGCGATCGCCGCGCAGCGGGGAGAGTCTACTCCAGGCGCCACGAAGGCTGTCAAGGCAAAGCGCGGCGTTTGACGGCGGCGTCCCCAGGGAGGGATGCTGCGCCGTCACCCCGCTGACGAACGAGGGTATGCGGAAGGCGAGTGGGCTCCGGATCATCGCGGGCGCTTTCAAGGGCCGGCGTCTCGCCGCGCCTGCGGGCCTCGCGACGCGGCCGCTGCCCGATCGCGTCAAGCAAGCGCTGTTCGACTGGCTCGGCCAGCGCATGGACGGGCTGCACGTCGCCGACTGCTGCGCCGGCTCCGGCGCCTTCGCGTTCGAGGCGCTGAGCCGGGGCGCCCGGCGGGTCGAGGTGATCGAGCCCGGGGACCACGCGGTGCCGGTCCTGCGGGCCAACGCGGCCCGGCTCGGCAATCCTCCCGCGCTCGTCCTCCACCCGCTGCCGTTCGAGGCCGTGCTACCACGCCTCCACGACCTCGACCTGATCTTCGCCGACCCGCCCTTTCCGTGGTACGCGGACGACGCCGTGAAGATCACCGAGCTGCTGCGCCTCGGCGCGCAGGCCCTGTCGCCTGCCGGCCGCCTGGTGCTGCGGGGCGAGCGCGGCGTCGACCTGCCCGAGCTGCCGGCGGACCTGGTGGAGCGCGAGCGTCGCACGTACGGGCGGAGCTGGCTCGCCTTGCTCCAGCGGACCGACGGCGCGCCGTGAGACACACGGTGGCGGCGCCCGTCTCGCTCGGCGCGTGTCTCGCCGGGCTCTTGCGCGAGGCCTCGGGCCGGACGCGCAAGCAGATGCTCGGCGGCGGCCGCGTGCGCGTGAACGGCGCGATCGCGCGGCGCGCGGCGACCGCGCTCGCCGCCGGCGACGTCGTGGAGGTCGTCGCGAAGGAGCCACGCACGGCGCTCCCGCCCGGGCTGGTCCTGGTGCACGAGGACGAGGACGTGATCGTGGTCGAGAAGCCGGCCGGGCTCCTCACCATCGCGACGGAGCGGGAGCGCGAGCAGACGCTGTACGCCCACCTGACGGCGCACGCGCGCGCACGTAAGCCGCCCGCCCGGGTGTTCGTGGTGCACCGCCTCGATCGGCTCGCGTCCGGGCTCCTCGTCTTCGCCACCTCTGCCGCCGCCAAGCAAACGCTCCAGGCGCAGTTCGCGGCGCACACCGTCGAGCGGACGTACCTGGCGGTGGTGGACGGCCGCGTCGCGCGCCCCGAGGGCACGATCACGAGCCGGCTGCTCGACGACGCCCCCGGTCGCGTGCGCGAGACGCACGACCCGCGGCGCGGGCGCGCGGCCGTCACGCGCTGGCGGGTGCGGCAGACGGGCGCGACGCACACGCTGCTCGAGGTCCGCCTCGAGACCGGGCGGCGGAACCAGATCCGCGTGCACCTCGCCGGGCTCCGCCACCCGATCGCCGGCGACGCGGAGTACGGCAGCCGGACGGACCCCTTCGGGCGGCTCGCCCTGCACGCGCACCGGCTCGGCTTCGACCACCCGCGGACCGGCGGCCGCTTGCGCTTCGAATCGCCGGCGCCCGCCGCGTTCGTCAACCTTCACCCGGGGCGAGACCGCTGATCGCGTCGCGGCCCACGCGGCTCCTCGGCCGCCTCTACCTCCGCGCCTGCGGGTGGCGCGTGGCGGGCGAGTTGCCGGCCTGCCGGCACGCCGTCGTCGTCGCCGCGCCGCACACCTCGAACTGGGACCTGCCGTACATGCTCGCCGTCTCGTACGCCCTCGGCGTGAAGCCGTCGTGGCTCGGCAAGCGCGAGCTGTTCCGCCCGCCGTTCGGCTGGGTCCTGCGGCGCCTCGGCGGTGTCCCGGTCGACCGGAGCGCCCGCCGGGGGGTCGTCGGCGAGGCGGTGGCGCGCTTCGCGGAAGCGGAGCACCTCTTCCTGGTGATTCCCCCCTCGGGGACGCGCGCCCGCGCGGCTCACTGGAAATCGGGCTTCTACCACGTGGCGCGCGGGGCCGCCGTGCCGATCGTGTGCGCCTACCTGGACTACGCCGAGCGCGTCGGCGGCGTCGGGCTCGTCCTGACCCCGAGCGGCAACCTGCGTGCCGACATGGACCGCGTCCGCGCCTTCTATGCCTCCAAGCGGGGGAAGTATCCGGCGCAGGTGACGCCGATGCGCCTCCGCGAGGAGGAGGCCGACCCCGCCTAGGCGGTTTTCGCCGGGAATTTCGCTCAAACAACTTGCCTTCACGCCTCGCGTCGGCTAGTGGCGAAGGAAATACGCTTGCCCGCAGGGATCAACAGGGATCAAGGAGGATGGCGATGAAGAACAAGCGGAAGGCTTCGTCGAACGGTCGGAGCGCCCCGAAGCTCGACCTCACGAAGGACGTCAAGGTCAGCGCGGCCGGATCGCTTCGCACCAAGAGCGAAGTGTTCAGTGCCATCGCAGATCGCGTCGGCATCAACCGACGCGAGGTAGCCGGCGTCTTCCACGTGATGGGCGGCCTCATCAAGGCCGACCTTTCCAAGTCGGGCCCGGGGGTGTTCAAGCTCGCGGGGCTCATGCGGATCACCGTGCAGCGGAAGCCGGCGACCAAGGCCCGCATGGGGATCAACCCCTTCACCAAAGAAGAAGTCATGTTCAAGGCGAAGCCCGCCCGGAACGTGGTGAAGGTGCGTCCCCTTCGGGCGCTCAAGGAGATGGTCTAGCTCCTCGGCTCGCCGAGCCGGCCCGAGAGAATATCTGCAGGTGCCACGCGAGGTGCCGCTCGACCAGCGGCACCTCGGTGGCCTGCCCCTGAGTCGCCCGCTCTTCGCCTGACCTTCGCCCCCGGCCCCCCCTCCTTATATATAGGGCCCGTCGCGCCCTCGCCGACGGCGGAGCGTGCGCGTGGCTTGTGACCTTCCGCCACGCCCGTTAGCCTTTTCGTGTCGTGAAGCCGCGGGCGCTCCTCCTCGTGCTGACGCTCGCCGTCTCGACGGTCGCGGGCGCGGAGGTTCGCCAGGCTCCACCTCCCCGAGAGGCTCCGCCGCCGCGCGTGGCGCCGCCGACCAGGGTCGTGCCGGCGGTGGGGTTCAACGCCTCGACGAACGGGTACCAGGTCGAGATCTTCGTCGCCTCCTGGTGTCCGTACTGCCACACGCTCGAGCGCGAGCTGTCGGCGCGTGGCATCTCGTACACGCGCTCCGACATCGAGCACGACCCGGCGGCGAAGCGGCGCTACGATCAGCTCGGCAAGAGCGGCCTGCCCGTCACCCGGGTCGGGTCCCAGGTAATCGTCGGCGCGCGGCTCGACGCCATCCTCGCGGCGCTGGGCCGCACCCCGTAGCGCCGGCGCTGGACCCTCCACGGTCCCTGCGCTATTTCACCTCGCGCGGGAGTGGTTGGGTGGGACGAGCGGAAGCGACGGCGAGCCCCGCAGGCTCGAGTGCGCCGGCGGCGCACGCGCCCGGCCGTCCCGCCGGCGACGTCACGACCCGGCGCGCCCTGCCCGCGCTCGCCGCGGCGCTCGTCCTCGCGGCGCTCCTCGCCGTCTTCTTCTTCGACGTCGTCTTCCTCGGCAGGACGCTCAAGGTCTCGCGCACGATCGCCACCCTCTACCCGACGGGGCCCGCGGACGCGCCCGGGCCGCCGCCCGCGTCGATCCCCGTCACCGACAACACGCCCGGCGTGCTCGAGGAGCCGTACCTCGCCTTCAAGCGGCGCGTCTTCGCGGGGGGCGGCTTTCCGCTCTGGAATCCCCACCAGGCGGGCGGTCTGCCGTTCGCGGCCAACCCCGAGGGGACGCCCTTCTTCCTGCCCGAGCTGCCGCTCTACCTCCTGCCGGAGCGCTTCGGCTGGGACGTCTTCGTGCTCCTGCGGCTGTTCGCGGCCGGCTTCTTCACCTGGGCGTTCCTGCGTGCGGTCGGCTGCGCGCAAGCGGCTGCGATCGGGGGCGGGGCCGCCTACATGCTGGGCGGTCCGCTCGTCACCTGGCTCGACAACGTGACCATGAACCCCGATTGCCTGCTGCCGCTGCTCCTCCTGGCGCTCGAGCACGTGCTCCGGCGCGAACGGCGGTGGGCGGTGCCGCTCGCCGCGGTCACGATCGCCCTCGTCGTCCTCGGCGGGCATCCGGAGCACGCGTTCTTCGCGCACCTGATCGGGCTCGCGTACCTGGGCTTCCGCCTGGCGACCACCACACCGCCGCCCGGCACGCTCCGGCGCGTCGCCACCGTCTATCTCCTCGGCGCGGGGCTGGCGGGCGTCTTCGTGCTCCCCTTCGCGGAGTTCTTCCTCCGCCTCGGGTGGAGCTACCACGGCGTCGACACCGGCCTCGAGACCGACGAGCCGCTCGGGCGCGCGGTCACGATCCTCATGCCGTACCTCTTCCAGCCGGAGCTGGTCACGTACGGGTACCGTCACGCCGGATGGCTCGGGGGCTACCTCGGCGCCACGATGATGCTGCTCGCGCTCCTCGGCGTGCGTCGCGCGTCGCCCGGGCGGTTGGGCCTCCTCTTCGGCGCCGTCCTCGCCCTGGCGCTCGGGAAGATCTACGCCCTCCCCGGGGTGAACCTGGTGGGCGCGCTGCCCGTCTTCCGGGTCGTCCGCTTCTCGCTCCACCTGCCCGCGACCGTCGGCTTCGCGGCGGCGGTGCTGGTCGGCTTCGCGCTCAACGGGATCGGCGAGATCACCGGCCGGCGCGCCGCGACGCTCGCCGCAATCCTCGGCGCCGTGGCGCTCGGCTTCGTCGTCCACGCGCGTCCCGCGCTCGACCCCTGGCGCGTCGTCCGCGCCGCGCTTCCGGTCGCGCTCGTCCTCGGCGCCGTGCCGGCCGTGGTGGCGGCGGCCGAGCGGCGACGCCTCGCCGCGGGCTCCGCCGCCGTCCTCCTCATCGCCGTGCTCGCCGGCGAGCTGCGCCTCTACCAGCCGACCGCGCACCCCGCCCGCTACGCGGCCTTCGCGGAGGCGCCCTACGTGCGCTGGCTCCGCGACGCGCCGGAGCGCGGCCGCGTCTTCGGCACCGAGTGGACGCTCTTCCCCAACACCGCGAGCGCCGTAGCACTCGACGACCTCGGCATCTACGGTGGGCTCTTCGTCGGCCGCTTCGTCCGCTTCGTGCGCGCGCTCGTCGACCCGCGTCGTTTCGCGCTCGGCTCCCACGTAGGCGAGCTGCGCGGGCGGCTTCCCGACTACGCGAACCCCTTCCTCGACCTCCTGAACGTCCGCTATCTGATCGCGCCGCCGGGCGCCCCGCCGCCACCCGGCACGACGCTCGTCTACGACGCCGACGCCCGCATCTTCCGGCGCGAGCGGGCGCTGCCGCGCGCCTACACCGTGACACACTGGACGGTCGTCCCGGGCGAGGTCGAGGCGATCGACGCGCTCCGGCACGGCTACGACTTCCGCGGCTCGGTGCTCCTCGAGGCGAGCGGCGCGCCGCTCCCGTCACCCGCCCCCGCGCCGGCGCCCGCCGTGCCCGCCACGCTCGCGCACTACGACGCGAATCGCGTGGAGATCGTCGCCGAGACGGCCGTCCCCGCCGTGCTCGTCCTCGCCGACACCTACTACCCGGGCTGGCAGGCGACCGTGGACGGCCACCCCGCGCCCGTCTTCGCCGCCAACGGCGTCGTGCGCGCGGTGCCGCTGCCGAATCCCGGGCGGCACGTGGTCGAGCTGCGCTTCCGGCCGCCGCTCGTGCTCGCCGGCGCCATCGTGAGCCTGGTCAGCCTGGCGCTGCTGGCGCTCGCCTGGGAGTGATCAGCGGGCGATCAGCACGTCGAACGTGTCCAGCTCGGGACGCGACGTCGCCGCGTACGGGACATCGCGCGCGTCCTGCCAGTAGAGCCCCATCCGGTCCATGAAGGTGCGGATCGGCAGCCGGCGCGGCACGGTATGGGTGGCGAGCGGCCGGAAGCGCGCCAGGACGTCGGCGTCGATCGGCTCCTGGTGGACGCCGCGCGGCAGGACCAGCAGGTCGCCCGCCGCCACCTCGGCGCGTCCGTGGATGAAGCGAAAGCCGGCGCGCGTCGCGTAGAGGCCCCAGCCCCAGTGCCCGTTGTACCAGACGCGCGCGCCCGGGTGGCGCGTCGCGATCTGGGCGGCGGCCGTGCGGTAGCCGTTCGCCAGCTCCATGTCCGCCGCCGCCACCGCGAGGCCGACGGCGACCGTCACGGCGAGCGCGACGGCGTGGCGGCGCCGCGACGCGCCGGCGGCGGCGAGCAGCACCAGCGGCGGGAGCGCGAGGTAGTAGTGGCGGACCGCCTGGAAGGGCGGGAACGTCCAGGTGAAGGCGAGGAGTGCTGCGATCCAGCCGGCGAGGAAGAGGCCGTCGCGCGTGCGTGCGTCGAGCGCGCGCGCCGCGAGCGCCCGGCGCGTGCCCTCCACGCCCGCCCGCGCGAGCGCGGCAGCGACGAACGCGCCGCTCGCCAGGAGGACGAGCGCCTGCCCCTGGTCGCGGATCGTCCGCCCGGCGAGGACGTATCCCACCCCGAGCGCGGCGTAGCCGGCGAGCGCCGAGAAGAGGTCGCGGCGCGCGACCAGCGGCAGCCAGAAGACGGCCGCGCCGATCACGCCGAGGGCGACGGGGACGCAGGTCGCGAGCCCGACGACGCCCACCTCCGGCACGTGGTGGAGGAAGTGGAGACGGCCGTAGAGGGCGAGGTTGTGGACGCACCAGAGGCCGACGATCGCGGCCGGGATCACGAGAGCGACGAGCGTCCGCGGCCGGCGCGCGAGGAGCGAGTAGAGTGCCAGGACCGGCAGCACCACGACCGCGTTGTACTTGGCGAGGAAGGCGAGCCCGGCGAGCAGGCCGCCCAGCGCGAGCGACCCGCGCGCGTCGCGGTCGACGCCGTCCACGTGGAACGCGATCGCCGCGAGGGAGAGCCCCAGCACCGGCACGTCGGCCATGAGGTTCGTCCCCGGCAGCACGATCGGCGAGAGCAGGACGGCGGCGGTGGCGAACGCGGGCGGCGCCCGGAAGCGCTCGGCCAGACGGTAGAGGGCCCACGCGGCGAGCGCCACGAAGAGCGAGACGCCGAGGTGGAGCGGCACTTCGCGCTGGCGCCCGCCGTCGAGCGCCGAGACGAGCGCCACCCACGCCGGCACGAGCGGCGGGTCGTGGATGGTCCAGGCGGAGTCGTGCACGAAGTACGGCACGTCGAAGGAGTACGGCCGCAGCGGATCGACGGAGAGCTGGTGCGCGATGGCGAGCACCCACTCGTCGTCGGTCTGGAAGGCCTTGCCGACGAAGGGCAGCGTCGCGACGGCCCACACGACGGCGACCACGACGAGGAGCCGCGACGGACGGGCCACGCTCGTCCGCGGACCCGCCTGGACGGCGATCTCGAGCGTCGCCGCTCCGGCCACACGCGCCTCCGCCCTCACCTCCGCCTCACCGTCTCCGACGCTAGCGGTGGCATCCCGCAGGTTCAAGCGGTAGACGACCGCATGGACTGCTCCGCTTGCGCCCGCATCGCCCGCATCGCCGAGGGCAAGAACCCCGACTTCGTCGCCACGCTCGCCGAGTCCCATGTGACGCTCGCCGACGAGCAAGCGTACCGCGGCTACTGCATCCTCCTCCTGAAGGACCACCACGACCACGTCGACGAGCTGCCGCCCGAGCGCCAGGCGCGGCTCTGGGACGACGTCGCCCGCGTCGCGGGCGCGCTGCGCCGCGAGCTGGCTCCCGTCCGCTTGAACTACGCCTGCCTCGGGAACTTCGTCACCCACGTCCACTGGCACGTCATCCCCCGCTACGCGGACGACCCCGAGCCGCAGCATCCGATCTGGGTGCGCCCGGTCGCGGAGCGGGTGGTGTCGCTGCCGGCGGGCGAGCGGCAGCGGCTCGTCGCGGCGCTGCGCGGCGCGCTCGGCGCGTGAGCGCCGGTCGCAAACGCTTGACTATCGCACGGGCGCGCGCAAGTAGTCGTCGCCGAGCCGCATGAGCACGCGCGGGCGGATGGCGGGGTGGTGGCTGGGACTCGCGCTCGTCCCCACCCTGGCGTGGAGCGCCTGCCCGCCGAGCTGCCCGCTCCCCGGCGGCGGTTCCCCCCAGGACGACTGCCACGCGGAGTTCGCGTCCACCGCGCTCCGCCTCAACTTCCCGCCCTACGATCCGGCGAAGCCAAAGCCCGCGAGCGAGGTACGCTGCTTCGACGGCGACGCCGGCTGCGACACCGACGACAGCGTGAACCGCGTGTGCCGCTTCGACGTCGACGTCTGCCTGCGCAACGCCGACCCCGCCCTGCCCTGCACGCCGGCCGACGTCACCAGCGTGAAGGTGTCCGGCGGCCACGACCCCGACCTGAAAGCCCTCGCCGCGGCGCTCGGCGCGCTAGTTCCCGCGACCGCCAACGTGTGCACGAGCGGCCGGACGCTCCGCGTGCCGCTCAAGGGCCGCCCCGGGCACCTCCGGCCGGGCAGCAAGACCGTCGCGCTCAAGGCGCGCACCGCCGCCGGCACCGACAGCGACGGCGTGACATTCACGTGCGTGCCGCACGACTGGCCGTTCTTCGGCTACGACCACGCGAACCGTCGCGCCTCCGGGGTCGAGACGGTGCTCGGCCCCGCGAACGCCGCCAAGCTCGTCCAGAAGTGGGACCTCGACCTGAAGGCCCGGGAGGGCACGGGCGACAACGGCGTCACCTCCACGCCGACGGTGGGGAACGGCGTCGTCTACGTCACCTCGTGGAACGGCAAGGTCTACGCCGTGAAGGCCTCCAACGGGAAGGTGAAGTGGACCTACGACACCAAGGCCTCCTTCATGGGCGTCCAGAGCTCGGCGACGCTCACCGCCGACGGCCGCCTGGTCGTGGGCGACAGCGTCGGCGTCATCCACTGCCTGCTCGCCAAGACCGGCAAGCTCCTGTGGCAGACGAGCCTCGATCAGAAGCTCTGCAACGGTGACCTGGGCATCGTCTGCGGCGGCGACGCCGACTGCGGCAGCAACGGCCCCTGCATCCAGACCGACCAGGTCTGGGCCTCGCCCACGGTGGCGAACGGGCGCGTCTTCATCGGTCTCGCGTCGCACAGCGACCAGCCCTGCAACCCGGGGCGCCTGATCGCCCTCGACCTCGACACGGGGAAGCCGCTCTGGACCCACGTCACGGTGCCCGGCAGGATCTGCACCAGCGACACGACCGTCGCCTGCACCTCGGACGCCGACTGCGGCGCGGGCAAGTGCGTGGCGGCCATCGGCGCCGGGGTGACGGCCACCGTCTCCGTCGACGCCAGCGGTGAGACCGTCTACATGGGGACGGTCGGCTGCTACACCTTCCCCTCGGTGGGCGACTCCGAGTCCCTCTTCCGCCTCGACGCCGCCACCGGCACGCTGGCGTGGAAGCGGCGCCTGCAGCCGGGCGAGCAGTTCGGCTATTGCTCCACCGACGGCTCCGACTGCGCCACCGACGCGACCTGCGGCGCCGGCACGTGCACGACGAAGACGCTCTACCACGACTTCGGCTTCCTGAACGGCCCGCTGCTGGTGGACATCGACGACGGCCACGGCGGCACGCGCAACGTGGTCTTCGCCGGCGGCAAGGAGGGCACGCTCTACGCGCTCGACCCGGCGACCGGGAGCACGGTGTGGACGCGGGTCGTCCTGCCGCCACCCGTGAGCCCCGCGTACGCTGGCTACGGGCTCTTCAACGCCGCCATCGGCTTCTCCAACCATCGCTTCTTCGCCGGCCTCAACGAGTTCGGCCCGCCGGTCGTCCCCGCCCCCGATCACCTCCAGGCGTTCAGCGCCGTCGACGGCAGCACGATCTGGCACGACGACATCGGCATCGGCTTCGGCAGCATGGCGATCGCAGGCGGCCTCGTCTTCGTGGGCAACCAGGTCACCACGGAGTTCTTCGTTTACGACGCCGCGACGGGTAAACGGCTGAAGACGTTCACCGTGCCGGCGAACATCGCCTCGGGCGCGTCGATCGTCGACGGCACCGTGTACGTGGGCTACGGCGTGTACGGAGGCGAGGGCGGCGTGCGCGCGTTCGGCTTACCGAAGCGCGGGCACTAGCCCGACGGCCTCAGAAGGCGAAGCGTCGCCGGGGCGTCACGGCCGCGATCGGCTGGCCGACCACCACGGGCAAGAGGTTCGCGCTGAGACCGAGGTCCTTCAGCTTCCGGTAGAGCGTCCGCGGCGGCAGCCCGGAGGCCGCGGCCTGCTGCGAGGCGCTGCCGTAGCGGTCGAGCAGCGCGAGCAGGTACTCGCGCTCGCGCTCGCGGATCCAGGAGCGGAAACCCCTGACCGGCTCGGGCGAGGCCCCGGACGCCGCGGGCGACGGCGCGACCGCCTCCTCCGACGCAGGCGCGTCGAGGTGATCGAGGACGGGACCGCCGGCGGAGAGCGCGATGGCGCGCCGGAGCGTGTTCCGCAGCTCGCGGACGTTTCCGGGCCAGCTCCGCGCCGCGAGCTGCGCGAGCAGCTCGGCGGACACGTCGACGATCCCGCGCTCTTGCGCGACGGGATCCTCGGCGACGAAGTGCCGGGCCAGCAGGACGACGTCCTCCACGCGCTCCCGCAGCGGCGGCAGGTCGATCCGCAGGACGTTCACGCGATGGTAGAAGTCGGCGCGCATCCGGCCGTCGGCGACGAGCTTCTCGAGCGGCACGTTGGAGGCGACGACCAGTCGCAGGTCCACCGTGATCGGCCGCTGCCGGCCCACCCGGCAGAACTCACGCTGCTCCAGGAAGCGGAGGAGCTTGCCCTGGACCGCGGGCGACAGCGAGTTGGCCTCGTCGAGGAAGAGCGTGCCGCCGGCGGCCGACTCGATGCGGCCGCCGTAGTCGCAGTCCGCGCCCGTGAACGCACCGCGGTCGTGGCCGAAGAGCTCGGATTCGACCAGGCTCTCCGGCAGCGCGGCGCAGTCCACGATCACGAGGGATCGGTTGGCGCGCCTGCTGGCCTTGTGCAGCGCGCGCGCCACCAGCTCCTTGCCCGTGCCCGTCTCGCCGTACACCAGCACGGGCGCATCGACGCGGGCGAAGCGGCGGACCAGCTCGAGCTGCCACCGCATGCGCGCGTTCGCGGTGCGGATGCCGTGGAGCTCGGTGGCGGGAGTGGGTAGGTCGCGGTCGGGCATCGGGAGGGCGGATCTGTCGTCGCTCTTCGCGCGCGTATTAGGCGGCCGCCCCCTGCCCCGCGTCAAGAAAATCCTGCGCTTCGGCGGGGGGTCCGGGCTCGTATAGGTCTAGGCACATAAAACTTTGCACCGCTGCGTATGGCTCTCTGCATAGCTCTACGTACGCTATCGGGCATGCTCGGTGCCTGCCGGCCGCACACGCGCGCGACGGCCCCGCGCGGGGCATTCGATGGACTTCCGAAGCCCCATGGGCTATGCGGCCCGCGGTAGAGGGGGGAGCCCAATGAACCAGCGTGATCGGGCAATGTGGCGCTGCCTGGTGATGGCGTTCATCGGAGCTTGGTTGATATTTCCGATCTTCGTCGGTCGAGATCTCAACGAGCCACACATGACGATGACCGTCGTCCTCGGCTCGATGGTCCTCGCGCTCTCCACCTCGCAGCTTCTGGCCGCGCTCGGCAACGGAGTGCGCGGCGTGGGAATGGCGCTCGCTCTCCTGGGGGGTCTCTTCGCCCTGCTCCCGTGGCTGGCGCCCGAACATTCTCCCGCGCTGGGGACGTACCATGGGATGGCGCACCTCGTGCCGGGTGCGGTCATCGTGACGCTGGGGGTCCTGAACGCGGTCACCTCCGACCAGCAATAGGCTGGCCGAGCCAGGACACAGGTTGTCGCCCGCCGGCGGGACACCGCCCCCGAACGGAAGCGCGACGTGGCGCCCCTGGGCCTTCGCCGCCACGACGCCGGGGTGAGCTCCGGGGGCGCGCGCTGGTGACTGGTCTCACCGTCCGCCAGAATCGGCGGCGGACGCGGTAGAGCGGGGAGCGGGGGGAGACATGGGACCGGTCGCGAGTCAGGCGGGGAGGCGCGGCGCGGGGGCGGCGGGCGGCGCGAAGCGCTGGCCCGAAGCGGCGCGCCGGTGCGCGGTCCCGGCGCTCGTGATGTGCCTCTGCGCAGCTCCCGCCCCGGCGTACGACGTCCGCGGCTCGCTCGGCCGCCTGAGCGTCGGCGGCTACGTCGAGGGCTCCGGGATCTTCCGCGTCGACCCCGGCACCCCGCGTCAATGGCCGGCGGGGCTCGTCGACCTGAAGCTCACCGCCGAGCCGCACCGGAAGATCCGGGTCTTTCTCGACACCCACTTCCTCGCCGGTGGCACGGTGCAGGACGGCAGCCACTTCGGCGTCGTCAACCTGAGCGATACGTTCGTGCGCCTCTCGCCCTCGGTCGAGTTCGAGGAGGGCTACGTCGACTTCTCGCACGGCGACCTCGACCTGCGCGTCGGGAAGCAGAAGTTCGCCTGGGGTCGCCTCGACGGCTACCAGCCGACCAACATCGTGAACCCGCGTCGGCTGACCGACCCCTTCATCATGGAGGAGCAGGACGCGGCCATCGGCGTGCCCGCGCTGCGAGCGGACTACTTCGCCCACCTGCCGGAGTGGTTGCGCACCGAGCCGCGGCTCACCCTGGTCTGGGTACCGGTGCCGATCCCCGCCCGCTTTCCGCTGCCCGACGAGCGCTGGTTCCCGGCTTCCGCGGGCGTGCCGGAGAGCGTGCGCATCCCGGGGCGCGACATCGCGCCCCGCGCCATGCCCCCCCTCCCCGACGCGATCGTGAAGAACGACTTCCACGCCACCAACCGGCGCCCACCGCAGCAGCTCGACGAGGGAGCGGTCGGCGTCCGCGTGAGCGGGCTCACGCTCGACGTCGACTGGGGGCTCGTCTTCTACGACGGACCCGAGACGTCGCCGGCGTTCGATCTCCACTCCGTGGTCTTCTCCCCCGGCGCGCGCCGCCACCTGGCGCGGGGCGAGATGCCGACGGCCAGCGACCTCTTTCACCTGCAGGCGGACGTGAACCTCGAGCCGCGCTTCGGTCGGATCCTCCTCGCCGGCGGCGACGCGGCGGCGCGATACGGCGGCTTCACGGGGCGGCTCGAGGGCGCGTTCAGCAAGGACCGCCTGCTCCCGACCTCCGTCGACACCTTGCTCTTGAACGCCAACTTGAAGCGCGTGATCGCGCCCAACCTCGCCCGACTCGTCCGGCAGATCCTCAGCGGCCGCGCGACGCCGCTCGCCATCGGGGCGCTCTCCGTGCCCCGGGACGTGGTGAGCTGGGGCATGGGCATCGACTACACCTACCACGGCTGGACTCCGCTCGTGCAGGTGAACCAGACGTTCATACTGAACAACTCGACCAACCTGCTCATCAACAACGTCGACACGCGTCTCGCCTTCTTCGTGCGTCGCAACTTTCTCCGCGAGCGGATGCTCGGCGAGCTGATGGTGGCGCAGGAGTTCGAGCGCGGCTACACGATCGGGCGCCTGCGGGTGACCTACTCGATCACGGACAACCTGCGCGTGCGCGGCGGCTACGTTTTGATCGCCGGCTCGCGCACCACCCTGCCCGGCCAGTTCCACGACAACGACGAAGCGTTCCTCCAGCTCCGCTACTCGTACTGACGTCGAGGACTTCCGGACGCAGGTGGGAACTCCGGTTCCCGCGCCGCGCGCCCCCCGGGTGATCCGCGGGCGCCGCCGCGGCGTCGGCGCTCCGTGGCTCGGAACTTGCTCCCGCATCCGGTGGGTGCCACGGCGTGCCCACCGGGAGGACCATGCCTCCGAGCGGCGACACGAGGGCGGTTGCGACATGAAACGACGGCAGCGGCAGGACACGGAACCGGAGAAGACAGGCGCGACGACCGCGCTCACGCGGCGCAGCTTCCTCGCCGCCACGGGAGTCGCCGCCGCGGGCGCCGTGCTGCCGCGCAGTGCGGTGGCCGCAAACGTGCGGCCGGTGCGCGCGAGCGTCGACGTCGTGGTGGTGGGCGCCGGCTTCGCCGGGCTCTCGGCCGCGACCGAGCTGCGCCGTCAGGGCGCGTCCGTCGTGGTGCTCGAGGCCCGCGATCGCGTCGGCGGCCGGGTGCTGAACGGGACGCTTCCGGGGGGCGAGGCGATCGAGCTCGGCGGCCAGTGGACCGGGCCCACGCAGGACGCGATCCAGGGGCTCGCCAAGGACGTCGGCGTCGCCACCTTCAAGACGTACACGGCGGGCAACAACCTCCTCTACTACCGGGGCGCGCTGAGCCCGTACGACGGCTCGGGCGGCACCGCCCTTCCCCCGATCCCCCACGACGATCTCATCGAGCTCCTCACCGTGGCGTTCGGTGCGCTCGAGACCGCGGCCAGCCAGATCCAGCTCAACGCGCCCTGGCAGAGCGGCGGCCTCGACGTCCGCGCGCTCGACGGCCAGACGGTCGAGACGTGGAAGCTCCAGAACCTGTCGAGCCCGGGCGCGCGCTTCCTCTTCGACGTCGCGGTGGAGGGCGTGTTCGCCTGCGAGCCGCGCGACATGTCGCTGCTCCAGTACCTCTTCTACGTGCGCTCGGGCCGCGGCCTCGCCAACCTCGTCGGGGTGTCGGGCGGCGCGCAGGACTCTCGCTTCGTCGGCGGCTCGCAGCTCGTCGCGAAGCGTGCCGCCGAGCGGCTCGGCCACCACGTGCGCTTGAAGAGCGCCGTGCGCCGCATTCGCGACCGCGACGGCGTGGTGCTCGTCGAGACCGACCGGCGGCGCTACCGCGCCGGACGCGTGGTCGTCGCGATCCCGCCCGCGCTCTGCGGCCGCATCGCCTTCGACCAGCCGCTGCCCATCCTGCGCAGCCAGCTGCACCAGCGGGTCCCGATGGGCTCGGTCATCAAGTGCCTGGTGGCGTACTCGCGCCCCTTCTGGCGGAACGCCGGGCTCACCGGACAGGTCATCAGCGACACCGGCCCGGTGAAGGTCACCTTCGACGACTCGCCGCCCGACGGCGCCCCCGGTGTCCTGGTGGCCTTCGTCTACGCCGACGACGCGCGCTACTGCAGCAACCGGCCGGCCGACGAGTTCCGGGCGGCGGTGCTCGAGTCGCTCGGCCGGTACTTCGGCCCGCAGGCACTCAAACCGATCGACTTCCTCCAGCACGACTGGTCCGGCGACCCGTGGACCAGCGGCTGCTACTCGGGCTTCATGGCCCCCGGCGTGCTCAGCATGTACGGCCCGGCGCTCCGTCCCGCCGTCGGGCGGATCCACTGGGCGGGCACCGAGACGGCCGACGTCTGGTACGGCTTCATGGACGGCGCGGTCCGCTCGGGCCAGCGCGCCGCCGCCGAGATCGTCAAGTCCTAACGATGACCGGCGACGCGCGGCCGCGCCCCGCTCAGGACTTGGCGCCTGCCGCGCGCCGGCGCAGGCTGAGTGGCCGCATGTCGGTCCACACGTCGGCGACATAGGCGAGGCACTCGGTCTTCGAGCCCGACTTGCCCGCGTCGCGCCAGCCGGGCGGGTTGGAACGCTCCGCCGGCCAGATCGAGTACTGCTCCTCGTCGTTCAGCACGACCTTGTAGGTGATGTCGTCCATCGACGTCACGCCGCGTCCGGTAAGGCGAGGACGCGGACCAGGCTGAGACCCTTGATCTTCCGATAGAGCGTCCGCTGCGGGAGACCGGAGGCGGCCGTCTGCTGGCTCACGGTCCGGTAGCGACGGACCAGCTCGCAGAAGTACTCGCGCTCGCGCTCGCGCATCCAGGCGCGGAATCCGGCCGTCGTGCCCGCCGCGGTCGCCGGCTCCGCCCACGGGTCCTCGCGGACGGGCGCCCGCTCGTCCGCCTCCAGGCAACGGAGGACGCCGTCCTCGGCGCCCAGCACGATCGCCCGCCGGAGCGCGTTGCGCAGCTCCCGCACGTTCCCCGGCCAGTCGCGCGCAGAGAGCTCGGCCAGGACGTCCGGCGCGACCTCCCGGACGCCGTGCTCGCGCGCCGCCGGGTCCTCCTCCAGGAACTGCTCGACCAGCAGCGGAACGTCGTCGCGCCGCTCGCGCAGCGGCGGGAGCTCGATGCGGAGGATGTTCAGGCGGTAGTAGAAGTCCGCGCGGACGCGGCCTTCGCGCACCAGACCCTCGAGCGGCAGGTTGGTCGCGCTCACCAGCCGGACGTTGACCGACACCGGGCGCTGCTGCCCGACGCGGAACAGCTCGCCCGCCTCGAGGAAGCGGAGGAGCTTGCCCTGCATGGTCAGCGAGACCGCGTTGATCTCGTCGAGGAAGACCGTGCCGCCCGCGGCCGCCACGATCCGGCCCGCGTACGGCCGGTCCGCCCCCGTGAAGGCGCCGCGCTCGTGGCCGAACAGCTCCGACTCCGCCAGCGTCTCGGGCAGCGCGGCGCAGTCGACGGTGACGAACGGCTTCGCCGCTCGAGGGCTCAGGTGGTGGAGGGCGTGGGCCACCAGCTCCTTGCCGGTGCCGGTCTCACCCTGGATCAGCACCGGGGTGTCGAGCGGCGCGAAACGCTGGATCAGCTCGAGCACCCGGAGCATGCTTCGGGTGCGCGTCCGGATACCGCACAGCTCCGCCCCTCGCGTGGGATGCCAGCGTATCGAGTCGATCATCTCGGTGATCCGAGAGAGCAAGCGCCGTGCCCGCGTGCCACCGTTGGCGGACGTCCGTGGCAGCGCCGGTTGCGCCACGAACGGCCGCCGCGTTCCTCCGCTCGGCCATTCCTGGCGCGCCACCTCAGGTGAAGCAGATACGCCAGGTCCAAACCGAGAACGGCAACGAGTTCTCCCTGGCGTTCAAGCTCACGGTCGAAGAAGCCGGAATCCAGCACCGCTACATCCGACCCCGGTACTGCGGGGCGGTCGGCGCCGCCGGCAGCCGATGAGGTCAGGTTCAGGGCACGACGTAGTAGTCGCCGATGAGGATGAACATCTCGTCCTCGGTGGTGGCGCCGCCCCGGAGGGGGCAGGCGTCGCACCGACCGTCCTGGACCTTGGAGGAGCTGTCGCAGGCGCGGTCGTCGCCGTGGCAGAGTTGGCCCCGTTTGGGCCCCGCGAGGCAGGCCACGGTGTCGTCGGTGCACGGGCCGCCCGGCACGTAGGCGACCGGCGGCACGGGCGAGGTCGAGCGGCGCTTCACGTTGTCCGGATGGACGTAGCCGTTGTCGAAGACGCCACAGAACTTGAAGGTCCGGCTCGACTCGTCGGGCGAGGCGAGCACGAGCGGCGGGTGGTACTCGTGGACGGTGGGGTCGTTGTAGATGGTCGAGGTGAGGATGGGCGGCCCCGACTCGGGCAGGCAGTCCGGGGCCTTGACCGGCCGCTCGGGCTCCGCGCCGCAGCGGTCGGTGATCCCCGGCCCCCAGGTCCGGAAGAGCACGCCATGCTTGTGCACGTGCGCGCTCAGCTGGAAGAGTCGCGTCCCTTGCGGGAGCGTATGGGTGCGACAGTATTCGCGCTTCTCGAAGGGCGGCACGTTGGTCACGAAGATGTCTTTCGCGTCGTAGAGGTGCACGACCGGATAGACCCGGTCCGCGCTGCCGGCGAACCACAGGTTGAGCCACAGCTCGTTGGTCGCCGGCTGGTCGGTCAGGTTGAACGCATGCGAGTTGAAGGTCATCACGCCGGAGACGGGGAGCGTCCGGTACGCCAGCGGCGGATCGACGACGTCGAGCACCGGTTGCTGGGCGACGATGATCTTCGGGGCGTTGTTGGTCCCGGAATCGGTCGGGTCGACGCCCCAGTCGGGCGGCCCGAAGAAGTTGCAGGCCACCGACGGCTCGACGCGCCCCGCACAGCCGCTGTCCGGTCCACAGTCGGCGCCGTCCGGTGCGGGGATGCCGATGCCCTTGGGCTTGCACGGGAGGCCCGCCTTCGCGCCCCCCTTGCACGTGAACGGCCCGAAAGCCGGTGACCCGAGGCACGAGCCCCCCGGGCAGGGCGCGGGCTGGGTCGGGTCGCACAGCTTGCCGGCGTTCGCGCCCTGCGTGCAGGTATAGACGTCGGAGTCGATGTCGTAGCTGCCCTTGTAGAGCTGCGTCGAGGCATGGTGGGAGTTCGCGTCCTGCGTGACCTGGAGGCGGTTGTAGAAGAAGCACGTGCGACTCGGGCCGCCCCAGAACTCCGGACAGGGCGCCTTCATGCTGTCGGGCACCTGCGCCGAGACATCGTAGTAGGTGGCGTAGCAGACCTCGCTCTCGCTCTGCGGCGGGAGCCCCCGCGGGGGGGCGTGGAACTGCACGCCCGCGCCGGGTGGCGGGGGATCGGGCCGCCGGATCTTGATCGGGGTCGGCGGCGGCAGGCACGAATCGAGCAGGCGCTCGGTCTTCGCCACGACGCCCGTGCGCGGCGCGCCCGAAACGATCCAGAGCCGCAACGCCTCGAGCTCGTTCTCCGGCAGCGCCGGCAGCCCGCCCGCCGGCATGGGCGAGCCGGGGACGTTCGCGAGCCCCGACGTCGCGGCGGCGAGCTTGCGCCAGAGGAAGCTCGCCTCCGACTTGCCGGGCTCGACGAGATCCATGCCGCCGGCGACCGAAGGGACGTCGACGAGCCGGTCGTAGGCGCCCCCCGGGCGCAGATCGAGCCCGCCCGAGCGCGTCGCGCCGTGGCACGCCGCCTGCGCGCAGCCGCGCTTCGCGAAGACGACCCCCTCGATCGCGTCGAAGGTGCTCGGGAAGCTCTCACACGGGCACGACGCCGGCGCCTTGGCGGCGCGGGCGATCACGCGGCCCGTGCCGTTGTGCGCGAAGGGGGTCGTGAAGAGGGCGCACCAGCGCATGTCCCCGATCGTCACCGTGAGCATCACGCCGCGCTGCGGCCCGCTGATCGCATAGCCCCACCGCGATCCCCCGCCCGTCACGCGCAGGCTGCCGCCCTGCTTCCCCTGCTTCAGCCACACCTCGGCGACGCCACCCGAGGACTGGTAGCGGTCCCGATAGTGATACCCCTTGGCACCGGCGGGGCGGCCGAGCCCGCGCCAGATCCCCCGCGACAGCTGAACCACGCCGGTGTCGCCATCGTCCGCGCCGGTGCCCCGGATCCGCAGGCTCGCCCCCACGGAGGTCGGATCCTGCATGGGCGCCCGCCCGGTCCAGCGCGCCTGGAACACCACGCGGCGCCTGGAGGGCGGGGAGGAATCTCTGAGCAGGAGCCAGCTCTTCGCGAGCGGAAACTCATGGTACGAGCCCGCGGCCGCTCCCGGGGCCGCCGGCGTCTGGGCGCGGGCCGCGGGGGGCCGCAAGGCGGTCACGACGACGGCCGTGACGAGCAGGCAGGACGAGAGTCTCCAGGTCCGCGCGCGCGGTCCATGCATTGCGTAGCGCCGGTCGTCTCGCATCGTTCGGTCTCCCCGCAGATGGCAGCCCATGCGTACGGCGCGCCGCCGCGCGCCCCGTCACCTCGCGTAGCAACTTACGCGCCACGGGCGGCGGGCGCGCGGTCGGCCGGCGGCATCGATTCGCGACGCGATCTTCGGACGCGCTCCACCCGGACGCCGGGAACCATCGTGCCCACCCGGGGTCCGGACGTTCACGCTGCGCGACGCCTCAGGGCGGACGAGCGGGCGGCCGACGCCGCGGCGACGAGGTGTCTCGTCGACGCGAGTCGCGCGCCGGGAGGACCCGCGCGCCGTTGTCCGCGAGCGTATGTCCGCGCGGGCGCCGCGTGCGTCGGCGGTGGCTCGGAACTTGCGGACGCTCGGAAGGCGATGCCCGTCGATCTCCTGAGCGGACTCCCCACCCACGTCCGTCCCCCGTTCGACGTGACGTTCCTGACCGACCCCCGGGTCGGGTGGATCCTGCTCGCCGTCGCTGCCTTCGGGTTGGCCGCCGCGGCGTTGCTCGTCCTGCTCGCGGGGGCGTTCAGAAACGGCGGCCTGGCAACCGAGAAGACGCTCGAGCGCCGGGGCCCGAGACCGCTGCCGGTCCTGTTCGCATCCACCTGGCCTCAGTCGCGCGCCGGCACGGGCTGAGCGCGCAGGGGACACCCGCGTGCCGCCCTTCCTGCACGCCGACGATCCCGTGATGCTGGGCGCGTGAGTCAGGACGCGGCAGCGCGGCGCAGGCTCGCCGGACGCATGTCGGTCCACACCTCGGCGACGTAGGCGAGACACTCGGTCTTGCTGCCCGTCTTGCCCCCGTCGCGCCAGCCGGGCGGGTTCTCCCGCTCGACCGGCCAGATGGAGTACTGCTCCTCGTCGTTCACCACGACCTTGTAGGTGATGTCGTCCATCATTCGCACCCCAGGGCATCGACGATCTTCGGTCGCGCGGCCCTGCGTCCCGGCAGGTAGCCGGCCGCCGCCGCCAGCAGCACGCTCGCGATCAAGCCGAACACCGTCGCCTTGGCCGGGAAGCTGTAGAGCACGGTCATGGCGCACATGCCGCCCACGATGACGTCCACCTGGAGGCGACCGAGCAGCGACCCGCCGACGACCCCGAGGACGCCGGCCATCAAGCCGATGATGGTGGCCTCGATGACGACCAGGCGGACGACCTGCCGGCGCGTCGCGCCGATGATGCGCAGCAGGCCGAACTCCCGCGTCCGGTCGAGGACCGAGGCGGCGAGCGCGTTCACCAGGCCGAGCAGCGCGATCCCGATCGCGATCGCGATCAGCGAGTACGCCCCCGCCATCGACTGCGACAGGATTTTCTGGAACTCGCTGCGGAACTCGTCCGTGGTCAGCACGAAGAGGCCGAAGGTGTCGCCCCAGCGCCGGCGTATCTCGTCGATGACCTTCGCCCGGTCGGCGCCCGGCTCGAGGCCGATGGAGAGCGTGCTGATCGTGCCGTCGCGCCAGAGCTTCTTGTACAACCCCCGGTCCATCCGCACCTTGCCCAGGTCCTGCATGTCGAAGTAGACGCCGGCGATCGGCAGATCGACGGGCCCCTGGGGTGAGGAGAGGGCCAGCGTGTCGCCGACCGTCTTCTGGTGGTTGCGCGCGAGGGGCTCGTTCACGATCACCGCCTCGCCGCGCTCGACGCGGTCGAGCGCCGACTTCTGGTTCCCCTCGACGATGCGCACGCCGCCCTTGCGTCCCGGGGAGCGCGGGTCGGTGGCCGCGACGACGACCACCGAGTCGCGGTACGCGACCTTCGCGAAGCGGATCGCCTCCACGCCGCGCACCCCCGGAAGCTCGCGGATCCCGTCCGCGACCGCTTCCGGGAAGGGCATCGAATCCAGCGATATCTTGCCGTCGCCCGAGGCGACCATCAGGTCCATGTCGCCGAAGACGTCGTCGACCCACAAGCCGAGCGTCTGCATCAAGCTCCAGATCATGGCCGCCATCGCGAGCGCGCCGGCGAGGCTCACCAGGAAGGTCGAGCAGGTGCGGGCGACCCGCGAGATGTTGGTGACGATGCTCCGGCTGGCCATCATCCCGACCAAGCCGAACGCGCCGCTGAACGGCCCCTCGGTGCGCTTCGCGAGCCAGCTCACGCAGGGCGGCGCGACGAGCGACAGCCCGACCAGCAACCCCACCGTGGCGGTGGCTCCGCTCACGTTGGGGTCGAGCGGCAACAGGGTACGCAGCCACCAGACGACCAGCGACACCGCGATGACCGACACCCCGGGCACGAGCGACCGCTCGCGGCGCGCCGCCGCGCCCGGCGCCGCGGAGGTCCGGAGCGACTCGAGCGGGTGGACGTGCGCCGCCGCCGCCGCGGGTACGATGGCCGCGATCAACGCGCTCACGCAACCCGCCACCACCCCGAGCAGGACGGTGCTCAGGTCCACCGAGACCTGGGGCGCGTCGACGTGGACGAAGCGGGTGCTAATCGAGGCGGCGAAGTCGGCGGCGCCCGACTTCGCCACCCAGATGCTGAGCGGGACGCCGAGCGCCGAGCCGAGCGCGCCGATCAGGAGCCCTTCGAGCGCGACCAGGCGCAGCACGTCGTTGCGCTCGACGCCGATCATGCGGAGAAGGGCGAAGTCCCGTCGCCGCTCGGAGATCCCGATCATCATCATGTTGAAGATGAGATAGAGGCCGATGACGATCGCGATCGCGGCGCCCAGCGTCAACGTGTAGCGGTTCGTCGTGATCAGCCGGTCCAGCACCTCGCCGCGTTGCTTCGGACGCTCCACGAGCGCGCGCCCGGCGACGAGCTGCTCGAGCCCCGCCTGGACCACCGGCACCGGCGTGCCCTCGGTCACGACCACGTCGATCTGCGTGAGGCGGCGGTCCAGGGCGAAGAGCCGCTGCGCGGCGTTGAAGTCCATCAGCGCCAGCCGGCCGCCGAACACCGCGCCCATCCCCTTCTTCCCGTCCACCTCGGCCCGGATCGTCAGCTCCTTCACCCCGCTCGGCGAGCGGACGCGGATCTTGTCGCCGACCTGCCGACCCGTCTCCTGGAGGAAGGAGGTCGTGAGGCCGACCGAATCGGCCTTGGCGATGAAGACGATGGGATCGTCGATCTCCGGCTTGTTCCCGCCGTACAGGCCGTCGTCTCCCAGCAGGTCGATCCCGAAGACGTAGACCTGGCCACCGCCGTCGGCGAGCGGCAGGAAGCCCTGCACGGAGGGCGCGGCGATCTGGACGCCCGCCACGGTCTTCGCGGCGTCGACCAGCTCCTCCGGAACGCCGGCTTCGCCGTTGGTGAGCTGGAGCGCTGCGCGGCCCGCCATCTTGTCGATCGTCTCCTGATACGACTTCGACAGCGAGTCGTGCAGCAACCCGATGCTGACCATGGCGGAAACCCCGAGGGAGACCCCGAGGATGGTGAGCGTCCCGCGGAGCTTGTGCTGTCGCAGGCGTCGGAACGACAGGCGTCGGAAGAGACCGTTGGTCATCGCAGACCTTCCACGAACGTCCCTGCGATAGTGCGCAGCTGGATGTTCGACGTGCCCTCGTAGATCTGGCCGATCTTCACGTCACGATAGAACTTCTCCACCGGCGATCCCTTCGCAAACCCAGTACCTCCGAAGATCTCGAGCGCCCGCGAGGCGACCTCTTCCGCCACCTGCGACGCCATGTACTTCGCGATCGCCGCCGGCCGCGTCAGGTGCAGGTAGAAGGTCTTCGCGTCCACCAGGCGCGCGGCGTTGTAGACGCCGAGGCGCGCCGTCTCGATCTTGGCGGCCATGTCGGCGAGCTGGAAGTGCACGCCCTGGAAGCTCACGATCGGCTGCCCGAACTGCTTGCGCTGCTGGGCGTACCCGAGGGCGCTCTCGAAGGCGCCTTGCGCGAGGCCGACCATCTGGGCCCCGATGCCGACCCGCCCCTTGTTCAGGGTGTCGATCGCCACCTCGTACCCGCCGCCCACCTCGCCGAGGACGTTCCGCCGCGGCACGCGGACCTCGTCGAGGACCAGCTCACAGGTCGAGCTGGCGCGGATCCCGAGCTTGTCGATCTTGGGCCCGACCTGGACGCCCGGCGTGTCACGGTCGACGAGGAACGCCGTGACCAGCGCGTGCCGCTTGGTCGGCACCTTCGCGAACACGACGAAGAGCCCGGCTTCGGCGCCGTTGGTGGTCCACGCCTTGCGGCCGTTCAGGACGAAGCCGTCGGTGTCCGGGCGCGCCGTGGTCGCGAGCGCGAACGCGTCGCTCCCCGCTTCGGTCTCGGACAGCGCGTAGGCGCCGACCGTGTCGCGCGCCAGCGCCGGCAGGTAGCGCTCCTTCTGGTCGTCGCGCCCCCAGCGCAAGAGCGCGCTCGTGACCAGGACGGTCTGCACGTCGACGAAGACCGACACGGCCGGATCGACGCGCGCCAGCTCCTCGATGGCCGTGACCGCCATGAAGAAGCTCCCGCCCGCACCCTGGTAGCGCGCCGGGATCTCGACCCCCATCGCGCCAAGCGAGAAGAGCTCGTCGATGACCGTCTGCGGCATGTCGCCCGTCCGGTCCATCTCGAGCACCCGCGGACGGAGCTTCTCCTCCGCGAAGTCGTGAACCGTCTTCTGGAAGAGCGTCTCCTCCTCGAGGAGCTGGGTGAGAGGCGCCACCCGCGGCGCGGCGTCGATGGCGCTCATGGGACGCTCCTCGCGGCCGGGGCGTCGCCCTGGTCCACCCGCGCCAGCACCGCCATCCAGCACACGAACTCGCGGATGATGTACTCCGCCAGCCACCGGTAGTCCTCCGCCGTCAAGCGGCCGAGCTGGTCGAGGGTCTCGACCGCGGTGGGGGACAGCCCCGTGCGATCCGCCTCGAGCAGCTTGTTGTGCTGGTCGGTGAGCAGGACGTCGTGCGTGTCCTCCTGGGCCAGGATCATCCGGAAGATGAACTCGATCCGCTCGGTGAGCGGGCGCGGAAGCGTCGACGTCTGGAGCGCGTCGATCAATCGACCGTAGAGCATCTCGACCAGCGTCTCGCCCCCGAAGGTGAACAGCAGATAGAGGTTGAGCGACGAGTAGCGCCCGAGCTGGCGCAAGCGCCGGCGGGAGGTGTCGCGCAGCTTGTGGTAGAACTGCCGCCCCGCGGCGTCGAAGATCTCGCTCTCGAAGACGTGGCGACCGCCCTCGCAGAGGTCGGGGAAGAGCTCCTGGATGAGGAGCTGGATACACGTCATGTGGCCGTGCTCCTCGAGCTCGTGGCGGTGGAGGTCGTGCATCAGGTGTGACAGCTCGGAGTGGCGGATGGCGCCGATCGCCAGCTCGCCGATCCCTTCGAGGTAGCTGACGCCGCTCAGGAAGAGGGAGAGGAGGTTGCGGTCGTTCGTGATCCGCGTCAGCACGCTGTCGACCATCGGATTCCAGAGCAGCGGCTTGAGCTGCTCGCGCAGCTCGCGCTCATCGAGCTCCATCGCACACCTCCGTTTCGTCTCGTGTCGTGAACCCGAGGCCGGCGCTCGCCGACCTGGGGGGCTCGAGGAACCCGCTGCGCACGAAGTACGACAGATACGTCGCCAGGACCTCCGCCGAGGCGGGCGGACAGGCGAGTGCGGTGCCCGCCAGCCCCTCGGTCGTGTTCCGGCAGTCGAAGCGGCCCGCGAAGGGCAGCGCCATCCCTTCGGGGAAGAAGTGGACGAGCGGGGCGAGCGCGTTGTCGCCCGACCGGCGCGTTGCCTCCAGGAGCTCCGCCCGCCAGCCGTCGTAGGAGAGCGCGCGCAGCGGGTAGCCGAACCCTCGCACCCATCCGACGATCGCGTTCCACGGCACCGGCTCGGTCGTGACCAGGTGAAACGTCTTGCCGAGCGAGCGCGGCTGGAGGGAAAGCTCCACGATCGCCGCGCTCACGAAGTCGACCGGGGTGGCGTCGACCATCATGTCGAGGACGGGGGCGCTGCCGAGCTGGACGCAACCCTTGATCATGCGGCAGAGCAGGTCGTCGAGGTTCGAGACGCCGGTGCGCGTGTCCCCCGCGACCATCCCGGGGCGGTAGACGCTGGCGGCGAGACCCCGCGCGCGCGCGATGCCCACGATCTTCTCGGCCACCCACTTGCTCTGCGCGTAGCCGGTGAAGAGCACGCCGTCGTGGTCGAGGGCGGCGTCCTCCCGGAGCGCCGTGCCGTCGGAGCCGGCCAAGGAGCCGAGCGCCCGGAGCGTCGAGACGTGGTGCAGGGGCTTCCGCCGTCCCGCGCTCGCCAGACGGATGACCTCCTGCGTGCCACCGACGTTCGTCGGCTTGAGGGTCGCGTACGGGTAGGCGAAGTTGACGAAGGCGCCGCAGTGGTAGACCGCCTCGACGGCGGCGGCGAGGCGGTGAAACCGCTCGTCGCAGACGCCGAGGCCCGGCTTCTCCAGGTCGCCGGGGACGGCGACCACCCGATCCGCGGGAAGCGAGCGCCCGGGGCGCGCCGAGGCGAGCGCCGTCGCCAGCCGCGCCGCGCCTTCCTCCTCGTCGCGGGCGCGCACCAGGCAGTGAACGCGCGCCGAGGTCCGATCGAGGAGGTCCGCCAGCAGGAAGGAGCCGATGAACCCCGTCGCGCCGGTGAGCAGGACCTCGCCTGTGGAATCTGCCTTCATTTCCGTCGCTAGCCCAGGATGCTCGCGTCGAGCACCGCTTCGCTCGCCAGCTCCGCCGTGCCGCTCGCGGCGGCCACCGTGCCGCCCGCGAGGGTCGTCTCGATGGCGGTCGCGAAGTCGGCGATCGTCGGCTCGAGGAAGAGCACGCGCAGTGGAAGGTCCACCTCGAAGCTCTCCGTGACGCGCGCCACGACCTGCGAAACGAGCAGCGAGTTGCCGCCCAGTTCGAAGAAGTCGTCGTAGACGCCGACCTGCTCGACGTTGAGCACGCGCGCCCAGATCTGCGCCAGCTTCTCCTCCACCGCCGTCCGCGGTGCCACGTACACCCGCTCCCGCTGCGCCC
>JBGQET010000037.1:0-39880 GCA_041496545.1 Binatia bacterium
TACGGCGTGCTCGAGCTGAAGAGCGAGGCCAACCTCACCACCGACTCGAACCTCTACAAGCCCTCTCATCCGATGGGGCGCTGCAAGGAGTACAGCGAGGGGAAGTTCATCAAGACGGACGCCAACGACGACAAGTGCCTCTTCGAGGAAGGCGCGTGCCTCCAAATCAAGGGCTCGGGGTCGCCCCTGCTCGACAAGTCCGACTACAAGGTCGTCGGGGTGGCGAAGGGAAGCTTAACTTTGGGGAAGGTCGTGACGTACAGTTCCACGAAGGAGACCAAGGTCGAGAGCTTCATCAACACCAAGGCCGCCACACGAGTCACGGGCGAGATGCTCGCCGAGCTCGCGCGGGCGCGCGATGCGGGCGACGTGTGCCTGCCGCTCAAGCCGGACGAGCCCACGTCCCAGGCGATCGCGGGCCAGAGCCTGGTCGTCAAGGACGCGTCCGACCCATCGCGCCGCAAGCTCACCTTCCTCGCCAAGGATCCCGCCATCATGCTCGCCCCCGGCGGCATGGACGACCCGCGCGTCGGCGGCCTGACGCTCCAGCTCCTGAACCCGGTGACGGGCGAGCTCGACGGCTACGAGCTGCCGGCCCAGTTCTGGACCGCGAGCGGGACGCCGGTCAAGGTCTACAAGTACCGCGACGCGCACCTCGGCGAGGGTCCGATCAAGACGGCGTCCGTCACCCAGGGGAAGCTCGTGAAGGCGAGCGGGCAGGGCGTCGGCATCGGCTTCACGCTCGACGAGGCGAGCCAGGGCCAGCTCGCGGTGCTGGTGACGGCCGGCGGCGGGACGGAGTACTGCGCGCTCTTCGGCGGCACCATCAAGAAGGACGTGGCGGGAAGCTTCATCGCCAAGACCGCGCCGGCCACGCCGACCTGCCCGGCGCCGCCGCCTTAGCCGGCGGCCCGCGCGTCGGCTTCGTCGAGCGGCTCAAGCTCCGGCGTCCGCTCGGCGCGTGACATGAGGGTCGCGAAGGGACCGAGCATCCGCTCGTACTCCTGCTGGTAGAGCTCGGGTAGCGCCGCGCCGCGCCCCTCGTGGAAGGCGCGGAACGCGGCGTCGGTCTCGAGCATCGCGAGCAGGCGGCGGAAGGCGCGGAGGCGGCGGCGCTTGGCGCGCGTGCGCACCACGTGGAGCGTGCGGCCGATGCGGCCCGAGGTCGTGGTCAGGCGGCGCACGAGCATGGCGGGCGTCGTGAAGTGCTCGAACAGCTCGATGAGCTTTCGGTAGTACTGCGCGGGATCGTAGTGGGCCGGCCGCGTCACCAGGTACGGCGAGTAGTAGAAGGCGAACGGCATGGCGCGGAGGATGCGGCGCTCGCGGAGCTGCCGCTCGAACAGCGGCGTGCCGCCGAAGGGGTGCGGGATGTTGACCACCGGCCACACGAACGGCGTGCGACTCATGAAGTCCTTGGTGAGCGCGACGGGCTCGTCGCCCGCGTCCTCGTCCAGGCCGAACATGAAGTTCGCCTGGAGGTACTGGACGTGCTCGCGGAGCGCCGTGAAGTGCTCGACCATGCGCTCAAGCTTCGTGGCGCCCGTCGCGCGACCGACGCCGGCCTTGTTGGAGTAGTCGGCCCACGACTCGACGCCGGGCGCGAGCGCGCCGCAGTTCGTCGCCGCGAGCCGCCGCATGCGCTCGCCGCGGAGCACCGAGAGCGACGTCTCGATGAGGTAGGGGTTGCGGGCGCCGGGGGGCACCGCTTCCATCGCGTCCATGACCTGGTCGAACTTGACGGCGAAGTTCGGGTCGTGGAACGCGAGTAGCGCCCCGGGCAGGCGGCGCGCGACGAAGCGCAGGTCGGCGGCGAGCCGCTCCAGCGGGAGCACGCGGTAGGGCGCGGCCCAGTCGATGCAGAAGTCGCACGCGTAGGGGCAGCCGGTGCTCGCGAGCATCGGCACCGTGGTGTCCATCACGCGCCAGCGGCCCCAGGCGAGCGCCGACGCGGCGATCTCCGGCATGCGCTCCTCGACGGTCGGCACGTCGTCGAAGGGACGCGCGCTCGCCACCGCGGAGCCCGGGTCGAACCGTCCGCGCAGGATGTCCGCGACCAGCGCCTTGTCGCAGTCCCCGACGACGAGGTCGAAGAAGCGCAGGCAGTCGCGCGGGAACGCCTTGGCGTGCGGCCCGCCGATCACGGTCCGGGCGCCGGCGCGGCGGTAGAGCTTGGCGAGCGCGTAGGCGAGCGCGCTCGCCTGCGAATAGGTCGAGACGAAGACGACGTCGAGGTCGTCGGGAAGGCGCCGTCGCGGGTCCCCGACTCCGTAGTAGGTCGCGTAGAACGTCCGATGCCCCAGCTCGCGGCACCAGACGGCGACGGCCTGCGGCGTGATGCAGGCGTACTGCTTGGTCATGACGGCGGCGTAGACCGCGTCCGTCCAGCTCCGGGCCGGCGTCGACAGCACGTCCAGGATGCCGACCCTCATCGCCGGGAGCCGACTATCCCGGCCGGGGCCGGCCCGCAAACGCGGCCACCACGCGCGCCGCGCGGGCGCCGGTGTGCCACCGGTGGGTGCGTGGTGTGTCAGGGGCGGCGCGCCGCCGGGCGCCGCCTGCGGGATGCCTCGCCCGCGGCCCGCGGAGAGAGGGATGTGTGAGCGCCAAATCGGTGACGGTCGGCGGGTTCTCCGGGTACGTCTCTTGCTCGATCGGGCGAGGCTCTGAACGCCCCACGACCCGAGAGGAGCTCCCAGATGCGGACCCGGATTCTCGCCGCGCTCTGCGCGCTGACGCTCGCCGCGTCCGGCACGGCGCGCGCCACCTACTGCGGCTGCGACAAGCCGATGCCGAGGCACGCGGCGATCCGGCCGCTGTTCGCCTGGACGCCCAGCCTCACCACCGACTGGCCCTCGTCGACGGGGACCACCTCGGTGCCGTTCCCGCTCGTGAAGATCTTCGGGTACGGCTCCGAGCTGGTCAAGGACCGTCGCTACGACGTCTACTTCGAGCGGCTCACGCAGCGGGGCACGGCAGGCGTCGGCCCGTACCTGATCGAGAAGCCGCAGCGCCAGCCGTTCGCGACCCGGCCGCTGCTGGCGCAGGATCCGGCGGACTACAAGGGGCGCGACTACTACCTCGCGCACCCCGACGAGCATGTGCCCTCTCGGCTCGAGCTGCGCGTCCCCGCGCCCGACATCTCGTCCGGACCGAAGCGCGTCCGGGTCGTCGACCACGAGACGAAGAAGGACGTGATCGTCATTCCCGAGAACTCCGCCGACGGCTTCACCCTGATCGGGAAGCCGGTGAACCTCGGGCCGCCGCCCGGGTTGCCGACCGCGAGCGCCTGGAAGATCCGGCAGAAGTACAAGACCGGCGTCCACACCTCCAGCACGGGCGAGCAGACGATCTTCATCGCGCTCCGGGTGCGGGACATCCGCGACGAGTTCCTGATCCGTGGCCAGGTGAACGGGATGGCGCTCAAGTTCTCGGGCGAGGACATCTCGGGCTTCAACACGCAGGGATTCTTCTTCGACCGTCTGATCGACATCCAGAGCAAGGACCCGAACCTCTTCTACTACCACATCGATCCGGGCGCCTCGCTGAACAGCGACGACCTCGTGTACTGGCGCCACGAGTTCAACACCTGGCAGGCCACCCACGAGAAGGCCGGCACGAACCTGCCGTCCCCGTCGGACCCGCAGTTCTGGCACGCCGACACATGTGGCCCGTCCGGTTGCGTCCAGGGCTCGCCCCACGTCGAGTTCGACTACATGATCGTCGCCATCAAGGTTCACCTCCGCAACGCCTTGCGGTTGTGGACCCCGGACGGCGTCAAGATGCTGCTCAACCTGGACGTCACCCGCAACACGCCGAACCCGAACACGGGCGCGGGCGACGCCAACGCCCGGAAGAGCCGGCGAGCGCACTGAGTCGCCCCGCAGCGAGCGGAGCCATGGCACGCAAGCGGATCAACGCAGCGCCGTCGTCGTACACGATCCTCGTCGTCGACGACCACGAGGACACGCTGGAGTCGGTGCGCCTGCTCCTCGAGCGCGAGGGGCATCGCGTCCTGACGGCGTCGACCGGCGCCGAGGCGCTCACGCTGCTCGGCTCGGAGAAGATTCACCTCGCGCTCGTCGACTACATCATGCCGCGGATGACGGGCGACGAGCTGGTGGCGCTCATCCGCGACGTCGAGCCGAGCATCCAGGTGATCCTCCAGACGGGCTACGCCGGGGACAAGCCGGCCCGCGAGATGCTCCGTCGCCTCGACATCCACGGCTATCACGACAAGGCCGAGGGCCCGGAGAAGCTGCTGCTCTGGGTGGACGTCGCGCTCAAGGCCTACGCGCAGCTCGAGCGCGTCACGGCGGCCGAGCGACTGAAGTCCGACATGCTGTCGAACGTGTCGCACGAGTTCCGCACCCCGCTGCACATCATCCTCGGCTACAGCGACATGCTGCTCGACGGCGCGTGCGGCGCGCAGACGACGGACACCAGCGAGACGGTCGGCCGCATGCGCGGGAGCGCCGCCGGCCTCCTCGAGCTGGTGAACGACTTCCTCGACATGGCGAAGCTCGAAGCCGGCGACGTGGGCGTGCAGCTCCGGGCCGTTCCTCTGGAGAGCATCCGCGAGGACCTGGAGCGGGCCGCGTCGCGGCTCCTCGCCGCCAAGCCGGTGGCGTTTCACTGGAAGGTGGCCGACCTGCCGCCGGTCGCCGCCGACCGCACCAAGCTGCGCGTGATCCTCTTCAACCTCCTCGCCAACGCCGCGAAGTTCACGGCGGTGGGCGAGATCGCGGTGGAAGCCGGCGAGCGCGACGGTCGCGTGTGGATCGCGGTGCGCGACACCGGGATCGGCATCGACGCGCGCGACCAGGCGGCCATGTTCGAGGCCTTCCGCCAGGGCAACGCCGCCGCGAGCGCGGGCACGGGGCTCGGCCTCGCCATCGCGCGGCGCCTGGCGGCCTTGATGGGCGGCGAGCTCACCGTGGTCAGCGCCCCGGGGGTCGGCTCGACGTTCACGCTGACCCTCGACCGGGCGGCCGTGCCGGGTGCTTCGACGGAGGACGCGCTCGCGAGGTCGGCCGCGTGAAGCGTCTGGGCGCCATCGCGCTCGCCGCGCTGCTCTACGCCGCGGCGGCGCCGCCGTGGTCGATCGACGTCCTCGCGCCCTTCGCGCTGGCGCCGGTCCTGCTCGTCCTCCGCGGCGACCGTCCGCGCGTCGCCTTCGCCACGGGCTTCGCGCTCGCGCTCCTCCTCGGCCCGGCGCTCAGCTCGTGGATGCCGGCCATGCTCGTCCGCTTCTTCGGCGTCTCCTGGCCGCTCGCCGTGCTCGCCACCGGGACGGTGTACGTGGTCTTCGGCGGGGTGCCGTTCGGGCTCTTCGGCATCGGCGCCGCGCGCCTGCTCGCGGCCCCGCGCCTCGCCGCCTACCTCGGCATTCCCGCGCTCTGGGTCGCGTTCGAGTTCGCCCGCACCCACGCCTTCACCGGCCTGCCGTGGGAGTTCCTGGGGCACACGCTGTACCGGCGGCTGACCGTCATCCAGATCGCCGACACGACGGGCGTGTGCGGGCTGTCCTTCCTCTGCGTGCTCACCGCGGTCGCGGTCGCGGATCTCCTCCAGCCGCACGGCTCGCGACGCGGAGCCTTCGCCGCGGCGGCGCTCGTGGCCGCGGTCTGGACGGGGGTCGGCGGCTACGGCCGGTGGCGGCTGGCAGAGTGGGGCGGCGCGCCCGTCGACCCGATGCCCGTGGCACTCGTGCAGGCGAACCGTGCTCCGGCCCACGAGACGTCCCCGGTGACGGCCGCGATGACCATGAACGCGTACCTCCGGCTCACCCGCGCGGGGCTGACGCCCGAGCGCACGGAGCTGATCGTCTGGCCGGAGAACACCGCCGGCTTCTACCTCGCCGACGACGCGATGTCGGTCGCGCCGCTCACGCGGCTCAGCCGGGAGACGGGCGCGACCCTGGTCGTCGGCGGGCCGCGCAGCGAAGGGGAGAACGGCCCCATCCACAACGCGGCCTACGTGGTCGGCGAGGACGGCGTGGCGGGGACGTACGACAAGGTGCACCTCGTGCCCTTCGCCGAGTACGCGCCGCTCGGCCTCCGCACGCTGAGCGGCCCCGCCGCGGTCCTCGCTCCCGGCGCCGAGCCCCACCCCCTTCCGCACCCGCGCGGCCCGCTCGGCGTCCTCATCTGCTTCGAGGTCCTCTACCCCGACATCGCGCGCGACCTGGTCGCACAGGGAGCGCGGCTCCTGGTGAACATCGCCAACGATGCGTGGACGGATCCGGCGGGCGTCGCCGCGACCCGGCAGATCTTCTCGATGGCCGTCTTCCGCGCCGTCGAGACGCGGCGCTTCCTGGTGCGCGCCGCCACCACCGGCATCTCCGGCGTGGTGCGGCCGACGGGCGAGCTGGGCCCCACCGTCGGCGCCGGGGTCGCCGCGGTGATCCGGGCGGACGTGGGCCTCGCCGGGACGCTCAGCCCCTACGTGCGACTGGGCGACGCCTTCGCGTGGGCTTGCGTGCTCGCCGCGCTCTGGCTGCTCGCGGCGTCGCGACCCGCGGAGGCGGCGGCGTGACCGCGCAGCGCCCTCCCGCTCGCGCGCCCCGGCACTACCTCGCCGGCGCGGCGCTCGCCTGCGGCGTGCTCGCCCTCGCGGCCTTCGTCTCGGTCGACGCGGCACGGTGGTGGCACCGTCCGGTACCGGGCTTCCTGGTGCTCCCGAACCGCGTCGTCCCGGTGGCGTCGCTGCCGGGCTGGCCGACCGAGCGCATCCAGGATCTCTTCCTGGCGGAAGTGGTCGAGGTCGAGGGCCGCCACGTCGAGAGCAGCGCCGAGATCTACGCCGCGGCGGCGGCCCGCCCGCCCGGGTCGCCGATCACCTACACTTTCCGTCGCGGGTCGCGCACGTGGACGCGCACGATCGACTCGTTCGAGTTCGCGGGCAGTGACGTGCTCCTGCTCTATGGCGCGTTCATCCTGAACGGCATCGTCTTCGGCCTGGTCGGGATCGCGGTGTGGGTGCTGCGACCCGACCGGCCCGCGGCGCGCGCCATGCTCGCCTTCGGGCTCAGCGTCGCGGTGTTCGCGCTGGCGGCCGTGGGCGTCTACGACCCCGACCCGCTCTGGCTGCGCGTCCACAAGCTCGCCGAGAACCTCGCGCCGGCGACGCTCGTCCAGCTCGCCGTCGTCTTCCCGGCGAGCCGGATGGGCGCCTGGCGGCGTCGCGTCGTCGCCGCCGCGTGGGTCGTCTCGATCGGCTTCGCGGTCGTCCATCAGGTCGTCCTCTTCGACCTGCCGAAGTCGCTCGCGGTCGGGAACCTGTCCTACCGCTACCTCTTCGTCGTGGGCGTCGTGTTCGTCGGCCGCATGGTCGGCGCGTACCGATGGGGTTCGCCGCTCGAGCGCAACAAGATCCGGGTCGTGACCTTTGCGGCCTTGCTGGGCGTCGCGTTCCCGGCGCTGCTCCTCGGCATGTCGGGGCTCACGGGGGGCGCGGTGCCGGTGAATGCCGCGGCCTTCACGGCGTTTCTCTTCCCGCTCGGTCTCGGCTACGCGATCGTGCGCCACGACCTCTTCGAGATCGACACGCTGGCGCGCCGCCTCGTCCACTATGCCGTCCTCACCGCGCTCACGAGCGCGGTCTACGCCGCCGTGGTCATACTCAGCACGAGCATGCTCAGCCAGGCGGGGTCACCGCTCCTGCCGCTCCACTTCGCGCTCGGCGCGGTGCTCGTGCTCATGCCGTTGCGCGACCGTGTGCAGCGCGTCGTCGACCGCGTCTGCTTCCGACCGGCCTACGACGCGGCCGCGATCCTCGAGCGCACGAGCACCGCGATCGGCTCGACGCTCGACGTCGAGGGGATCGCGGCGACGATCGTCGCCCGCGCCGACGAAGCCGTTGCGACCGAGGGCGGGGTGCTCTACCTCCGCGGCAAGGACGATGCGTTTCACGTCGCGGGCGGGCGGGGCGTCGCGTCCGGCGGCGCGCCGTCCGTCGCCCCCGACCATCCGCTGGTGCGCCTGCTGGCGAGCGGCCGGGTCGTCACGTGGTACGGCGACGCCGAGCCGGCCAGCGCCCCGCTCGTGCTCGGCAGCGTCCCCAGCGAAGTCGTCGTGCCGATGGTCTTTCGCGAGCGGTTGATCGGCTTCCTGGCCCTCGGGCCGCGCCACTCGGGGCGCTACTACGCCGCCGAGGACGTCCAGTTCCTGCGCACGCTCGCCAACCAGGCGGCGCTCTCCATCCTCCACGCCGAGGGGTACCAGGAGCTGCACGCGCTCACCGTGACGCTCGAGCAGAAGGTCGCCGACCGCACCGCGGCCCTCGGCCGCGCCAACGAGGATCTGCAGGACTCGCTCAGCCGCCTGGGCGAGGCCTACCGCGAGCTTCAGCAGAGCCAGGAGAAGCTCGTGCACTCCGAGAAGATGGCGACCCTCGGCCGGTTGGCCGCGGGCGTGGCGCACGAGGTGAGCACGCCGCTCGGCGCGGCGCTCTCGAGCCTCCACCTCGCCCGCGATCTGATCGCCGAGTACCACCAGTCGATCGACGACCCCGCCGTCAGCCCCGCGGATCACCGCGAGCTCGCCGGCGAGCTCGACGTGATGGCGAAGCGCGCGCAGCAGTGGACCGAGAAGGCCGCCAAGTTCATCCTCGCCGTCAAGGCGCACACCCGCGGCTACGAGGCCGCCCCCTCCTCCACCTTCGAGGTCGAGCGTGTGGTGCGCGAGACGGAGACGCTGCTCCACCACCGGGTGCAGGCGGCGGGCTGCGCGCTGCGCGTCCTCGTCGAGCCGCCGGTGGCGCGGCTGCGCGGCGATCCGACCAAGCTCGGCCAGGTGCTGACCAACCTCATCACCAACGGCATCGACGCGTACGCGGACGCGTGTCGCGCCGGCGACATCGACGTCGTCGTCGGCGGCGAAGCCGGGCAGGTCGTCATCTCCGTGCGCGACCGGGGCTGCGGCATCGCGCCCGAGAACGTCGCCCGCGTCTACGAGGAGCTGTTCACCACCAAGCCCCCGGGCCGCGGCACCGGCCTCGGGCTCGCGATCGTGCGCGACCTGGTGAGCAACCACTTCGGCGGCACGGTCGACCTCGCCTCCGTGCCGGGCGAGGGGACGACGTTCACCCTGAGCCTCCCGGGCGCGGCACCCGACGCGGTGGCCGCGGCGTGACGCGCCGCCAGTCGGCGCCGGCGAGGCACACCGCGACCGGCGCGAGCAGCGCGACCGGCCACTGAAAGCGCAGCTCCGGCGACGACGACAGCGCGAGCACGCCGAGCGTGTTCGCGAGGGCGGGGAGGAAGACGACGAGGGGCGCCGCCGTGCGCGCCCGCGCGAGCGCGACGGCGAGCGCGGCGACGAGGACGTAGAGGGCGACCGCCGGCTGCCAGAAGACGAGGCGCGCCCACGAGCCGGGGACCGTCGTCGCGTTCACCACCTCGGCGAGCCGGCGCTGCGCCGCCGGCAGGCGCGACGCGACGGCGACGCCGTGCGGGTTCGGGTCGACCATGCCGAGGTCGGCGTGGATGGGCAGCGGGCCGAAGTGCAGCTCGGCGGTCGGGTCCCAGAGGTAGCGGCTCACGCAGCGCCAGTGCGCGAAGAGCGCGCCCGGATTGCGCGCGGCGAGGCGCGCCCAGACGGGGACGAGCAGCAGGCGACGATCGCGGAGCGGGCGGTCGCGGAGACCCGACGACCAGAGGAGCACGTTCGCGGAGCGGCAGGTGTAGGCGGCGCGCCAGGCGTCGAGCGGGAGGAGCGTCTCGAGGGTCGCCGCGTCGGCGTCCGAGAGCGGCGTGCCGGCGGCGACGAGGCCCGCCACCTGGTGGATCAGGTAGTGCTGCTGGAGCACCGGCGAGGCGCGCCCGACGTGCGCGATCCGGTAGCTCGCGCCGACGGCGACGACGGCGGCGAGGCAGACGGCCGCCGCCCGCCGGACGCCCGCGCGGCTCCGCCGCCAGTGGTACCAGCCCGCCAGCGCGAGCGTCGGGAGCGCCACCGTCGGGCCGTTGTGGCGGAGCAGCCACACGAGCGCGAGCCCGACGCCGAGGCGCGTGCCGAGCGCCGGCGGCAGCGCACCCGCCACGACGCTCTCGAGGAGAAGGAGGACGGTCCACAGGACGGCAAGCGCGAACGCGTCGTCCTTCCACACCGCGATCACGCCGCGCCCGAAGAGCGGCGAGAGCGCGAGCCAACCGGCCGCCGCCCACACCAGCCAGCGCGGTGCGCCGAGCCGCCGCGCGACGGCGAGCAGCCGGCCCAGGAGCGCGGCCGTGAGCGCGACCTGCACGAGGCTCACGCTCGCGAAGGAGTGGCCGACGCGCGTCAAGAGCCAGAGCGTCCACGTGTGCAGCGCCGGGTGCCAGTTCTGGTATTTGCCGGCGAGGATCTGTCGCCACTGGTCGAGCGAGTCGTAGGACACCACGCCGGGAAAGAACGCGAGCCACCAGACGAGCCACACCGCGGCGAGCGGCGCGGCCCAGCGCGCCCAGCCGAGCTGCGCGCGGAGGCGGCGGCCGGCGCCTGTATCGCCCCCCCACGCCTCGAGCGCCGCCCAGGCGGCGAGCCAGAGCGCGACGAGGAGGGCCGCGTCCGCCGCTTGCGGCCGCCAGAAGGGGACGGGCTGCACGTCGGCGAAGCGGAGCCGCACGCCGCCCGCGTCGCGTGCCACGTCGGCCGCCGTCGCCTCCCACGCGCCGCGCGGGGGCACCCAGCTCGCGGCGTCGAGGCGGACCTCGCCCGGGCCGGCGAGCGTCACCTCGACCGCGCGCGCGCGATGCGGGATGGGGAGGGCCAGCTCGACGGCCGCCGTCGGCTCGAACCAGCCGACGGCCTCGGGACGAAAGCCGGCGCGCCCCTCGAGCCCCACGTCGCGCTCCGCGAGCACGCGGTCGCCGGCGCTGACGCGGAGTCGTACCGTGCCGCGCGCCGAACCGTGGTCGAGCACCACCGCCGCCGGGCTGCAGAGCCGCGCGGCGTAGCGCGCCGGGGTCGCCTCGCCGCCGGGCCACACGAGCGGGTGCAGGGCGGGGTAGTCGCGCGTCCAGGGCCAGGCGAAGTCGAGGTCGTTCCGCCACGGCGCCGGCGCGGCGAGCGCGTCGCGCGCGAACGGCGGCCCGCACGGCGAGGTGATCTCCGCGAGCCAGAGCGCGGCGCCGTCGAGCGGCACGACATCCACCGTGACGTCGCGCGGCGCGCGCTGCACGACGTCGGCGGGGGTGAGGCGGCGCTCGCCGCCCCCGCCCGGCCCGTGGCTCGTCCAGCGCACGCTGCCGCCCGTCACCGCGGCGTCGGTCCGCAGCCGGAGCCGGAGCGGCACCTCGGGCCCCACGAGGACGTGGAGCGCGGGCCAGAGCGCCAGCGCGGCGAGCGCCAGCGCGGCCCGGCGGGGCGCGATCGTCACGGCGGGTCGGGCTAACACACCGCCGCCGCGCCATAAAGTGCGGCCCGCGGCCGGATCAGTGCGCCGTGGCGGCCGTGTCCCGGCCGTTCGTGGTCCGCGCGGGACGGAAGACGAGGCCGCTGCCGCTCACGTCCACCTCGAGGTGTTCGCCCTCGCGGATGGTGCCCGCGATGATGCCCTGGGCAAGCGCGTTCTCGACCGCCGTCTGGAGCACGCGCTTCAGGGGACGCGCGCCGTAGACCGGGTCGTAGCCGCGCTCGGCCAGGTAGTCGCGGGCGGCGTCGGTGAAGTCGAGCTCCAGGTGGCGGTCGGCGAGCCGGGCGCGCAGGCGGTCGAGCTGGATGTCGACGATGCGGCGCAGGTCCTCGCGCGAGAGCGCGTGGAAGACGACGACGTCGTCCACCCGGTTCAGGAACTCGGGGCGGAAGTGCTGGCGGAGCGCCTCCAGCACGTCACGCTTCATCGACTCGTAGGCCTCGGCGTCCACACCGCCGCGGTACGTGGTGATGAGCTGGCTGCCGAGGTTGGACGTCATGATGACGACCGTGTTCCGGAAGTTGACGGTGCGACCCTGGCCGTCCGTCAGCCGGCCGTCGTCGAGGAGCTGGAGGAGCACGTTGAAGACGTCGGGGTGCGCTTTCTCGATCTCGTCGAAGAGGATGACGCAGTAGGGCCGGCGGCGGACGGCCTCCGTGAGCTGCCCGCCTTCCTCGTAGCCGACGTAGCCGGGCGGCGCGCCGATCAGCCGCGCGACGGTGTGCTTCTCCATGTACTCGGACATGTCGATGCGGACCATCGCCTGCTCGCTGTCGAAGAGGAACTCGGCGAGCGCGCGGGCGAGCTCCGTCTTCCCGACCCCGGTGGG
Organism: Binatia bacterium; assembly: GCA_041496545.1. Classification (GTDB taxonomy): domain Bacteria; phylum Desulfobacterota; class Binatia; order DP-6; family DP-6; genus DASRHG01. The sequence continues at coordinate 12,227 of JBGQET010000037.1, forward strand.
GCCGAGGAAGATGAAGGAGCCGATCGGCCGGTTGGGGTCCTTGATGCCGGCGCGCGCGCGCAGCACCGCGTTGGCGACCGCGGTGACCGCTTCGTCCTGGCCGACGACGCGCTTGTGGAGGTGCTCGTCCAGGTGGACGAGCTTCTCGCGCTCGCCCTCGACCAGCTTCGAGACCGGGATGCCGGTCCAGCGCGCCACGACCTCGGCGATGTCCTCCTCGTCGACCTCTTCCTTCAAGAGGCGGCCGGTGCCGTCGCCCTTGGCGGCGAGCGCCGCTTCGGCTTGCGCGATCTGCTTCTCGAGCTGCGCGAGCTTGCCGTACTTCAGCTCCGCGACCTTGTTGAGGTCGTACTCGCGCTCGGCCTTCTCGATCGCGCGCTTGGTCTCCTCGATCTCCTCGCGCGTCTTGCGGATGGCGGCGATGGCGCCCTTCTCGGCCTCCCACTGGGCGCGTAGCGCGCTCGACGTCTCGCGGAGGTCGGCCAGCTCCTGCTCGAGGCGGGCGAGCCGCTCGCGCGACGCGGCGTCGGTCTCCTTCTTCAAGGCCTCGCGCTCGATCTCGAGCTGCATGACCTTGCGGTCGGCCTCGTCGAGCTCCTCGGGCTTGGAGTCGATCTCGGTGCGGAGCCTTGCCGCCGCCTCGTCCATCAGGTCGATCGCCTTGTCGGGGAGGAAGCGGTCGGAGATGTAGCGGTGGGAGAGGGTCGCGGCGGCGACCAGGGCGCCGTCCTTGATGTGCACGCCGTGGTGCAGCTCGTAGCGCTCCTTCAGACCGCGGAGGATCGAGACGGTGTCCTCGACCGAGGGCTCCTGGACGAGCACCGGCTGGAAGCGGCGCTCGAGCGCGGGGTCCTTCTCGATGTGCTTCTTGTACTCGTTGAGCGTGGTGGCGCCGATGCAGTGGAGCTCGCCGCGTGCCAGCATGGGCTTCAGGAGGTTGGAGGCGTCCATCGCGCCCTCGGCGGCGCCCGCGCCGACGACGGTGTGCAGCTCGTCGATGAAGAGGATCACCTCACCGCCCGAGGACTGGACTTCCTTCAGGACGGCCTTCAGGCGCTCCTCGAACTCGCCACGGTATTTCGCGCCGGCGATCAACGCGCCCATGTCGAGCGCGATGAGCTTCTTGTTCTTGAGGCTCTCCGGGACGTCGCCCTTGACGATGCGCTGCGCGAGCCCTTCGACGATCGCCGTCTTGCCGACGCCCGGCTCGCCGATCAGCACCGGGTTGTTCTTGGTGCGGCGCGAGAGCACCTGGACGACGCGGCGGACCTCCTCGTCGCGGCCGATCACCGGGTCGAGCTTGCCCTGAGCGGCGAGCTTGGTGAGGTCGCGGCCGTACTTCTCGAGCGCCTGGTAGGTCGTCTCCGGGTCGGGCGAGGTGACGCGCTGGTTGCCGCGCACCTGCTGGAGCGCGCCCATGAGCCGCTCGCGCGAGACGCCGAGCGAGCGGAGCACGGGCTCGTTCACCATCGCGAGCAGGATGTGCTCGACGCTCAGGTAGTCGTCCTTGAGCGCGCGCATCTCGTCCTCGGCCTTGGTCAGGAGCTGCGACAGGCGCTGCGTGATGTACGTCTGTCCCGGCCCCGCCGCCGGCCCGCTCACCTGGGGCTTGCGCCCGAGCTCGCGCTCGACCGCGTCGCGCAGCGCGCGCGGCGCCACGCCCGCCGCTTCGAGCAGGTTCGCGGCCAGGCCCTCGGGCTGGTCGAGGAGCGCCAGCAGCAGGTGCTCGACGTCGATACCCTGGTGGTTGCGGCGGGTGGCCAGGCCGCCCGCCTGCTGGAGGGCTTCCTGGACCTTGTGGGTCATCTGGTTCGGGTCGGGCATGGGGTAGGCGCGAACCTGCGCACGGAAACGCGCCGGGTCAATAGTAGTGCGCCGGCCAGTAGTGCGCCGGCCCGCGGGGCGACGGCGCGTGCTGGCTCAGACGCTCAGGCGCGGGTACGGGCGCGGGACGTCGCGGGGCCGACCAGGAGGCGGGGCGCCGACGACCAGACCAGCTCCACCAGCCGCCCCGCCAGCAGCACGGCCTCGTCCCAGAGCGTGCGGGCGACGTCGCGCAGGGTGGCGGTGACGCTGAAGCGGTTCTCGCGCAGCCGCGAGGACCGCCCGCAGCCCCCCATCTGGAGCGCCAGGTGGGCGGCCACCGCATCCGTGCTGCGGACGTGGAGCTTGTAGTAGGTGCCCGAGGCGCGGTGCTCCGTCTCGACCGCGTGGACTATGCCGGCGAGTCGCAGGCAGCGCTCGCGGCGATGGAGCGCGGGACCCTGGCGGTCGCTCACGAAGACGACCGCACGCTCATCCACCCCATTCATCATGCCGCCCCCTCCTGCATTCTCTCTACCTCGCGGCGCGCCCGCGCGCAACGTCGGAACGGCGATTGTCGGCGTCCGAGCGCCGTGCTACGCGCGCGCCATGCGAAGCCGGACGGTCGCCGGCGCGCGCCTCGAGCTGGTCCAGGGGGACATCACCCGGCAGGACACGGACGCGATCGTCAACGCCGCCAACACGACGCTGCTCGGGGGCGGCGGGGTGGACGGCGCGATCCACCGCGCCGGCGGCCCCGCCATCCTGGAGGAGTGCCGCGGCCTCGGCGGCTGCGCCACCGGCGACGCCAAGCCGACCGGCGGCGGGCGGCTCGCGGCGCGCTTCGTCGTCCACGCCGTCGGCCCCGTCTGGCACGACGGGCGGGGACGCGAGCGCGAGCTGCTGGCGAGCGTCTACCGGCGGAGCCTCGAGGTGGCGGCCGCGCGCGGGGCGCGCTCGATCGCCTTCCCCTCGATCTCGACCGGCGCCTATCGCTTCCCGATCACCCAGGCGGCGCCACTCGCGCTCGACACGGTGGCCGGCTTCCTCGCCTTGTGTCCGGAAGCGTTCTCGCTCGTGCGCTTCGTCCTCTTCACGCCAGCCGACCTGGTGGTCTACGAGCTGGCGCTCGAGGCGATGCCGGGCGAAGAAAAACCTTGACCATCTAGCTAGGCCCGGTCTAGGGTCGAGGCTTCCGACATGTCGTACTACGACGACCAGGGCCGCTACCGGCTCGAGGCCCGCGAGCGCACGCTCCTCCGCCGCTTGCTGCCGGAGTGCGACCGCGACGAGCTCACGGCCATCGTCGACGGGGTGCGTCGCACCCTCGACCGCCTCTCCAGCGCCGAGGGGCGTCCGATCGGCCTGGACGAGTTCGCCCACCGCCTGGAGGACATCGTCGCCGGCTTCGCCCGTCGCTGGCGGGGCGCGCCGCGGGGCGACGACTTCACCGCCGGCTGCTTCGCCGAGCTCCTCCGCCGCTACCCGATCTGAGAGCCCGCCCGAGGCCGCGGCTTGCGACCCGGCGGGTCGCATGGCAGGAGGGAGTCTGTCCGCCGCTTACGGTCGCGGCGGCGAGGAGGATCCGATGCGTAGGGTGGTTGCGGCGGTGCTGATGGCAGGGCTCGTGCTCGGGACCCCGGTGACGGGCAGCGCGAAGGGCCCCGGGAACGAGATCGCGCTGTCCATCGTGGCCAGCGCCGGGAATCTCGTCTACGTCCCGGTGAAGGTCGCCGTCGCCTTCGGCGGCCTCGTGCTCGGGACGTTCGCCGGCTTGTTCACCGGCGGCGACACCCGCGCGGCGTACGCCTTCTGGGTCCCCTGCGTGAGCGGCACCTACCTGCTCACGCCGGCCCATCTCGACGGCTCGCGGCCGCTCGAGTTCTTCGGCTCCGACTACGCCGACCGCGCTTCGACGATGCCGAACGACGTCGGGGCGGTCTACGACGCGGCGTACAAGTCGAAGTGAAGCGCCGCGAGCGCCACGGTCCAGGGCGCGAGCGAGCAGGCGACGTACACGGCGGCGCTCAGGAGGAGCGCCGGAGCGGCGAGGCGGTTGCGCCGCAGCCGCCACAGCAAGAGCACACAGGCGCACGCCTGGAGCTTGAAGAGGAAGAGCGCCGAGAGCGGGTCGAGCCGCGCGAGCGCCCAGCAGAGGATGGGATTGCCTTCACCGTAGCCGGCGTTGAGGCCGGCGTAGGTGGCCGCGCCGTCGAACAGCTGCAGCGCCAGATTGACGAGAACGAGGACGAAGATTCCCCGCTCCGGATATCGCGATCTCACTGGCCCCTCCAGTGAACCGACGGCGCCCTGCACGGGCGGCGGCGGTCGGCATCGGTTGTCCCCCGGGCCGCCTTTTGGCGTCAAGCCCGTTCGCTGTGCGGGACGCTCAGTCGCACGGGGCTCACGAGCCGGTCGATCCGCACCGACGCCGCGGACGGCGCGTGCCGCAGTGCGGCGGCCGCGGCGCGCGGTGGCGGCACTCGGGGCGACGTGGTAGACCCGCGGCGCTCGACCTGCGGAGAGGTGACCGAGTGGTCGAAGGTGCACGCCTGCTAAGCGTGTGTGGGGATAGTCTCCCCACCGAGGGTTCGAATCCCTCCCTCTCCGTTGTGCCGCCGCGTAGGTGAGCGCGCGCCCCCGCACCGGTCTCGGGCGCGACGCCGCGGCCGCCGTTGCCGGCCTCGGGCTCGAGAAGCTCGTCGCGCTCGGCATCGCGCTCTACCTGCCGCGACACCTCGGGCTCGCCGGCTTCGGACGCTACGCGCTCGTCCTCTCCGTCGTCGGCTTCTTCCAGGTCTTACCCGACGCCGGTCTGGAGGCCGTCCTGGTGACGCGCCTGGCGCGCTCCGACGCCGACCCGGTCGGCCTCGCCGGGCGCGCGGCGCGGGTGCGCGTCGTCGTCTCGTTCCTGGGCGCGGCGCTCGGGCTCGCCGTGCTGGCCGCCGTCACGGCCGACGCGGGGCTCGTGGGGGCGGCCGCCGTGGCGGCGGCCGGCACCGCCGCCACGGCGGCGAACCCCTACCGCGCGCTCCTGCGCGCGCGCTTGCGGCTCGGACGCTGGATCGCGCTCGTGGGGGCGCAGAGCGCGATCGCGATCGGGCTCCTCGCCGCGGTCGTACGCGCGGGCGGCGGCCTCGTCGCCGTGCTCGGCGCGGTGACGGCGGCGAGCATCGCCGGCATCGGGCTCGGACGCGCGCTGGTCGGCGGCGGCGCGCGGCTCGGTGGCGACACGGGACTCCGCCGCGCGCTCGTCGCCGAAGCGTGGCCGCTGGTCGCCAACGCCCTCGCGCTCATGGGCGCGCAGCAGGTCCTGCTCCAGGTGCTGCTCGTGCGCCTGCACGGCGTGGAGGCCGTCGGCCTCCTGGCCGCGGCGCAGAAGCTGGTCGACGCCGTCGGTCAGTTGCCGCAGGCGCTCATGCTGAGCGTGCTGCCGGCGCTGGCGGCGGCGGCGTCGACGCCCGCCGGTGCGGTGCCGCCGGCGCGCGCCGCGGCGCGGGTGTTGGTGGTCGTCGTGGTGCCGGCGGCGGCGCTCCTGGCGCTCTACGCGGAGCCGATCCTGGGGCTCGTCTTCGGCCCCGCCTGGAGCGCGGCGGCCCCGGTGCTGCGCGTCCTCGCGCCCTCGGCGGTGCTGGTGGCGACGGGCGCCGTGCTGTCGAACCTGCTGGTCGCGCTCGGGCTCCAGCGGGCGCTCATGCGCGTGACGCTCGGCGGGGCGACGCTGCTGGTGGTGCTCGGCGCGCTACTCGTCCCGGCGCACGGCGCCGTCGGGGCGGCGCTCGCCTCGCTCCTGGCGTTGCTCGCGGGGCAGACGGCGCTCGTGCTGCTCCCGACGACGCGCGGCGCGGCGGCGCCCGTGCTGGCCGGTGTCGCCCGGCCGGTCGCGATCGGCGCGGCGTTGGCGCTCCTGGCCGCGGCGCTCGGTGCCTCGCTCCGCGTCGGGGGCGTCGTGCTGCTCGTCGGCTACCCGCTCGCGCTCGCGCTCACCGGGACGGTGACCCGGATGGACCTCGAGCGCTGGCGGCGCTGAAGTCGGGCGACGAGACGGCGCGGCGACCGGTTACAGGATGCCGTGCCGGGTCCGGACCCGTTCGGCGGCATCGCCGACGTAGAGCCGGAAGCGGCCGGGCGGCCCCTCGACCAGATAGGGCTGCGGATAGGCGGGGCCGTTCACCCGCCCGACGAACTGACGGAGCAGGTTGATCTCCTGTGGCGTGGCCACATCGAGCTCCAAGCACTCCTCCTCGATCCGCACCGTTCCGCCGCTGCGGCTCTCCTCGGGCGGAGCCGCTTCCCTCGCCGTTGCTCGCGAGCGTGCCATGCCCGACCCTGTAGCGAATACCGTGCCGCCTTGGGTCACGCCTATGCGTTACCCCGACCCTGCAAGGCTGCGCGGAATGGCGTTGCGGCCACGTTGACCCGCCTAGGGGGCGGTGCAAAAAGGACCGATCCCACGGAGGACCTCCCGATGGCCGAGCAGGTGACGATCCGACCGCTCCGGAACGGGCCGTACGAGGTGAGGGGCAAGGCCGCCCTCGTGGACCACGAAGGCGTCACCTACCCCGGGGGCGAGGATCCCGTCTACCTATGCCGCTGCGGACAGTCGGCCAACAAGCCGTTCTGCGACGGCACGCACAAGAAGGTCGGCTTCCAGGCCGACGAGCGCGTCGGGACGAAGGCGGGACGCTGAGCGCCGACACCCTCTTCGTCTACCCGACCGCGCTCAAGGCCGAGAGCGTGCTCCGCGCCAGGGCACGGGACGCCGGCTGTCTCCTCGGCCACCGCATCACCACCTTCCCGCAGCTCACCGACGACCTCGCCCGGGACCTCGGCGTCGCCGTGCGCGTGCTCGAGCCGGAGATGGCGGCGGTCGTGCTGATGCGCGCCCTCGATCGCCCCGGCACTCCGCCGCCGTGGCGCGCCCCCGGAGGCGGGCTCCTGCGCGAGCTGCTGCGCGTCCTCGGTGAGCTGAAGGCCGCGTACCTCGGCCCCGAGGAGGTGACGGCGGTCGCGGCCGCGCTGCCGCCCGGCCCGGGTGCGGTGCGCCTGGGGCAGCTGGCGCGCGTCTACGCCGCCTACGAGGCCGAGCTCGCTCGGCTCGGCGCCGTCGACCGCCACGGTCGCGAGTGGCAGGTCTGCGACCGGCTCGCGGCCGGTGGCGCGCGGCCCGCGTGCCTCGGCGCCGTGGCGCGCGTCGTGTTCGCGGAGATCTACGACTTCTCCGTCCTTCAGTTCCTGATCGCGACCGCGCTCGTCCGCCTCGTGGGCGACGCCGAGCTGATTGCCTTCGCGCATCCGGAGAACGTCGACGCGACCCGCTTCCTCGAGCGGACGTGGAACCGCTTCGTCGGCGACCCCTCGATCGCCGACCAGGTGCTGCCCGCCTTCGTCGAGCGCGGCGGCCGCGAGGGCAACCTCGCCGCCGCGCTGCGCGGCGTGTTCGCCGCCGAGCGGCCCGAGCCGGTCCCGGCCGACGGCTCGATCCGCGTCGTCGCCGCCCCCAGCCGCTACCGCGAGGTCGAGGTGGCGTTGCGCGACGTTCGCCGCCGTCTCGAAGCCGGTCGGCCGCCCGAGCGCATGGCGATCCTGGCGCGCGACCTCACCGTCTACCGCGAGCAGGTGGAGGACGTCGCGCGCCGCTACCGCGTGCCGGTCCGCTTCCAGAAGGGCAGGCCGCTCGTCGCGAGCGGCCTGGTGAAGACGTGCCTCAACGTCTTGCGGGCGGCGGTCGAGGGCGTACCGCGCGGGCGGCTGGCGAGCATCCTCGAGACCGACTACCTCGGCGTGCACGGCGCGCGCCTCGCGCGCACCCTGGCGCGCAGCGGCTTCGTCGCCGAGACGGCGCGCCCGCTCGCCGAGTGCCTGAACCACCAGCGGGCGCGTCTCGCACGCGACGCCGAGGCCGCTCACCTGTCGCCGGCTCGGCGGGCCGTGGCCGCGCGCCGCCGGGCGCGGCTCGACGCCCATGCGGCGCGGCTCCTCGCGGTGGTTGGCACGCTGCGCGCGCTCGACGCCCCGCGCGGCGTCGCGGCGCACGTGCGCGAGCTGCGGGCCGCCTTGAAGGCGCTCCGGGTGCGGGTCGCGGGTCCCGACCCGCTGGTCGTCGCCGCGGCGCGCCGCGACGGGCGCGCCTGGGAGCGTTTCCAGGAGACGCTCGCCGTCCTCGGCGGTCTCGCCGACGCCCTCGACCTCGGCGCCGTCCCGCTCGCCGACTTCGTGCGCCTTCTCACAGCGACCCTCGAACCGCAGGAGGTGGACGACGGCGCGTCCCGCGCGGGCGGCGTGCGCGCCTTGAGCGTGCTCGACGCGCGCGGCCTCGACTTCGACGTCGTCTACCTCCTCGGCCTTGACGACGGCACCTTCCCGGCGCCGCACGGCGAGAGCCCGGTGTGGTCCGACGCGATGAAGCGTGAGGCGAGCCGCGCCGCGGCGACGGCGCTGCGGCAGAAGCTCGGCGCCCGCGCCGAGGGGCTGCCGCTCGGCGGGCTCCTACGCACCGCGCGCGAGGCGAGTCTCGAGGACCCGTTCCTCTTCTTCCTCGCGCTCTCGATGGCGGAGCGCGAGATCGTCCTCTCGTGGCCGGTCGTCGACGAGCGGGGAAACCCGACGGTCCCGTCGCCGTTCGTCGACGAGCTGCGCGGCTGCATCACGGCGCTCCCGGAGACGGCGCCCGACCCGACGGCGCTCGTGCCCGAGGTCGCCGCGGCGTGCGAGCCGGCGGAGCTGGTGGCGCGCGCTGCCCTCGACCGCTGGTCGCGCCGGCCGGGCGCACCGCCCGACCGCCTCGGCGCCGCGCTCGCGACGGCGCTCCCCGACGGCGCGGCGCGCCTGGCCGCGATCGACGCGCGCGCCCGCGTCGCGGAACGTCGCGCCCGTTACTTCCTCACCGCGCGCGAGGACGCCGCCAAGGCGGCGCTCGCCGACCCCTTCGTGGGACGCCTGGGGCGCGACCTCGGCTCGTTGCCCGCCGTCCTCCAGCAGATGGTGTGGAGCCCGACCGCGCTCAACGAGGTCGGCGCGTGCGGTTTCAAGTTCTTCGCCGGCCGCGTGCTGAAGCTCGAGCAGGAGGACGACCCGTACCTCGCCGTCGACGAGCGCGAGCGGGGCACGCTCATGCACGGCGTGCTGGAGGACTTCTTCCGCGCCCACCCGCGTCTGCCCGCCGACCTCGCCGCCGCGCGCGCCCTGGGGCGGGAGTTTCTGGTCGCGGCACGCGACGACGCGCCGGGCGCGATCGCGGCCAAGGACCCGGCGCTCTTCGACGTCACCTGGGGGCAGGTGGGCGTCGCCCTCGACGAGGTGATCGTCCTCGAGCACGCGGCGCAAGCGGCCCTCGGCGCCGACGTGGAGATCCAGCGGCTGCTCGAGGAGCCGCTCGCGTGCGCGCTGCCGGACCCGGCCGGCGGGCCGCCGATCCAGCTCGCGGGCAGGCCCGACCGGGTGGACGTCCACCGGCGGGGCGCGGTCGCCGTCGGCCTCCGCGTCCTCGACTACAAGGCGAGCCGGGACGTGCCGCGCTACCGGCGCCTCCTCGATCCCGAGAAGGACCTCGGCGTCGTCGGCTTCCAGGTCCCCGTCTATCTCCTCGGCGCGCTCGCCCGCGTCGAGCGGGTGACGCCGGACGCGACGCTCGAGGGCGGCTACCTCCTGCTGCGCGCCGCCGACGACGACAAGGAGGTGGTGGCGCCCTTCACGCGCGCGCTCCTCGGCGCGGCGCCCGGCGACGCGCCGCTGGTGGTCGCCGACCGCATCCGCACGCTGGTGGCCGGCGTACGCGCCGGGCGCTTCGACGTCGACCCCGCGGTGTGCGACCCGTACTGCCCGTACCGCACGGTGTGCCGCTACCAGCCGCCGCCGCTGGAGGAGGAATTCGGTGGCGGGGGCGCCTGAGCGGGAGCTGACGCCCGAGCAGCGGGCGGCCGTCGAGGTGGACGGGTCGACCGCCGTCCGCGCCGGTGCGGGCTGCGGCAAGACGACCGTGCTCGCCGAGCGCTTCGTCCACCTTCTGCGCGCCGGGACGGTGGAGGAGGTGGGGCAGATCCTCGCCATCACCTTCACCGAGCGCGCCGCGGCCGAGATGAGGAGCCGCATCCGCGAGCTGGTGGCCGCCGAGCGCGAGCGCGCAACGGGCCCCGCACGCCGGCGCTGGGACGTCATCCGCCGCGACCTCCTGGGGGCGCAGATATCGACCATCCACGCCTTCTGCGCGCGCGTGCTGCGCGAGAACCCGCTCGAGGCGGGGATCGACCCGGAGGCCGTCGTCCTCGACGAGCACGAGAGCCGCGCCTACCTGGAGACGGCGGTCGAGGAGGAGCTGGTGGCGCGGGTGCGCGCCGGCGATCCGGCGGCGCGCGCCCTGGTGCTGCGCCACGGGCTGCGGAGCGGTCGCTTCCTCCCCGGCGCGGTCGTCCTGCTCGGCCGCTTCCTCGCCTGGCTCGGGACGACGGGCCGCGACGCCGCGTGGCTGGCCAACACCGGCGGGCGCCAGGACGCGCGCGTGCCCGCGGTGGAGGCGGCGATGCGCGAGGCGGCCGAGCGCATCGTCGCCGAGGTGCGGGTGCAGCTCGCGACGCACAAGGGGAAGGGCCGAGACGCGCTCGCGGCCGAGTGGCCCCGCTGGGAGACCGTGCTGCGCGGCGTGGGGCCCGACACGCCGCTTGCGGACGTGGTCGCGCTGCGTGAGCTGTGCCGGCTGCTCACGGGGGCTCGCCTCGGACGGAAGGTCAAGGACGATCTGTGCTGGGGGGGCGGCCGCCTTCGCGGCGCGCTCGCCGACGCGTACGGCTTCCTCCTCGCCCGGCCGGCCGCGGCGGCGCTCGCCGCGCTGGTCGGCGACGTCGCCGAGCGGGTGCGCGCGCGCAAGCGCGCCGACGCCGTCCTCACCTTCGCCGACATGATCTCCGAGACGCGCGCGGTGCTCGGGCGGGAGCCCCTCGTGCGCCGCCGCTACGCCGAGCGCTTCCGGGCCGTCCTGGTGGACGAGTTCCAGGACACCGACCGCGTCCAGGCCGACGTGATCCGGCTCCTGGCCGAGGGCCCGCCCGCGCCGCTCCTGTTCGTCGTGGGCGACGAGAAGCAGTCGATCTACCGCTTCCGCGGCGCCGACATCGAGGTGTTCCAGGAGGTGCGCGAGGCCATCGGCCGCACCTTGCCGCTGGGCACGAACTTCCGCTCCCAGCCCGGCATCCTCGAGGTCGTGAACGCGCTCGCCGAGCGCATCTTCACGCCGCCTGCGGGCAGCACGGCGACGTACTGGACGCGCTTCGACGCCGGGCAGAAGCTGGTGGCGCACCGCGCGGCGGAGCGGCCCGGGCCCGCCGTCCGCCTGGTGAGCTTCGCCGCCGAGCACGCGCGTCGCACCGCGGCCGGCCACGGGCTCCTGGCGTCGGAGGCGCGCGAGCTCGAAGCGCGCGTCCTGGCCGGGGTCGTCTCGCGGCTCCACGCCGAGGAGGGCGTGGCGTACCGCGACGTCGCCGTCCTCTTCCGCGCGCTCAGCGAGGTGAAAGCGTACGAGTACGCGCTCCGCCGGCTCGAGGTGCCGTACTACGTCGTCAAGGGCCGCGGCTTCTTCCAGTGCCAGGAGGTGGGCGACGTGCTGGCGCTCCTCGGCGCGGTGGTGGACGACGAGGACGGCATCGCGCTCGCGGCGGCGCTCCGCTCGCCCTTCTTCGCGGTCGACGACGACACGCTCTGGCGCCTCGCGCGCCCCGACGCCGGGCGCGCCGATCTCACGCGGCGCTTCCGGGCAGAGGAGACGTTCGCCGACCTGCCGGCGGAGGCGCCGGCGCTGCAGGCGATCCGCGACCTGCTGCTGCGTCTCCGCCGCCTCCGCCACCGGGCGACGATCGCCGAGCTGCTGGAGGAAGCCTTCGCCGCCACCGACTTCGAAGCCGTGCTGCTGACCCAGTTCCAGGGCGCGCAGAAGGTGGCGAACGTGCGCAAGCTGATCGAGCTGGCGCGCGACCACCAGCGCCGCCGGGACGCCACGCTGCGCGACTTCGTCCGCGTCGTGCGCGGGCTCGTGGCGAGCGAGCCGCGGGAGCCCGAGGCGCCGCTGGTCGGCGAGGAGGACGACGTCGTCCGCTTGATGACCATCCATCAGGCGAAGGGGCTCGAGTTCCCGGTCGTCCTAGTGCCGGACCTCGGCCGTCAGTCGCCGCCCAACGCCGAGGCCGTCGTGCTGGACGAGGACCTGGGCGTGCTCGCGAACCCGATCGACGCCGCCGGCCGCCTCCTCCTGGGCAACGCGGCGCTCGAAGCGCATCGCGAGCGCGAAGCCGACCGCGAGCACGCCGAGCTGGCGCGCCTCTTCTACGTCGCGTGCACGCGCGCGCGGGATCTCCTGGTGCTGCTCGAAGGGAAGGGCGACGCGCGCGTCCTCGCCGGCCGCGGGGGCGACGGGTACCGCTGGTGCCACCAGGTGTGGACGCTGCTCGGCCCCGCCGAGGTGCAGGCGTTCGCGGCGAGCGGCGAGCCGCAAGCGACGGTCGTGCTCGCGGACGGCGGCGCCGTGCTCCTCGAGCGCGCCGAGTCGTACCTCGGCGGGCCGCCCGCCGACGCCGCCCGCGTGCCCGAGCCGCGCGTCGCGGACGCCGGCCCCGACGAGCACGCCGCCGCGGCGCGCGTCGTCGGCTTCGCCCCGACACCGAGCGACGAGGTCGTCACCAGCCCGACCGCGCTCGCCGACTTCCGTCGCTGCCCGCGCCAGTACTGGCTCCGCCACGTCGTGGCGCTGCCGGAGCGCGGCGCGGGCGGGACGCGCGCGACGCTGCGCGGCACCGCCGCCCACGGCGTGCTCGAGGCGCTCGACCTGGCCGCCGCGCCGGAGGCCGAGGTCCGCCGCTTGCTCGACGCACGGCTGGAAGCCCTGGTGCTGTCGCGCCACGAGCGCGCGGCGCTCGCCGCCGACCTCGTGACGGCGGCCGCCGCGCTCCGCGCCGACGTCGCGGCGGGGATGGAGGTCGTGGGACGCGAGGTGCCCTTCGTGCTCGCGCTGCCCGCCGGCCGCCCGCGGGTCGTCCTGAACGGCCGCCTGGACCTGCTGGCGCGTCGCGGCCGCGCGCACGTGCTGCGCGACTACAAGTACGCGGCGCCGCCCGCCGACGCCACGCTCCGCCACGGCGGGCAGCTCGGCGTCTACCAGCTCGCGGTGCACGCGGCGGGGGCGCCGGTCGTCGAGGCCGAGCTGGTCTTCCTGCGCGGCGGGACCGTGGTGTGCCCGCTGCCGCCCATCGACGTCGCGGCCGAGACACGCGCGCTGGTCGAGGCGGGCATCGGGCTCGGGGCGGCGTCGGCGGGCGGAACCGCGGAGGACTTCCCCAAGCAACCGCCCGGACCGGCGGCGTGCGAGGCGCTCGGCTGCGGCTACGTGCGGCGCTGCTGGAGCGCCGGCTACTCGTAGAGGTCCTTGTCCTCCGAGTTGTAGCGCCGCAACTTCACGCCTGGCGCGACCGAGACGCCGCTCTCGCCGAACGAACCCTGGACGTAGAAGGGGATGTAGCGCTCGTAGCGGCCGGTCTCGGGGTCGAGGCGGTCGGCGGTGAGCAGCCGGTCGTAGAGGACCTCCTGCACCGCGGCGCGCGCGCGGGCGTACGCCTCGGGCGCGAGCGTGCGCGTCTCGAAGTGCTGGCCCGCTTGCTCGGTGTTGTAGAGCGTGAGCCGCAGCTCGCCCTCGGGTGCCAGCGTGATGCCGCCGTCGGCGAGCTCGCCGTTCTTGCGCTCGCCGTCGAGGAGGGTCGGGTCGAGGTCGAGCGCGTCGGGGCCGAGGAGCGCCGGGTTGGCGAGCAGCACCTCGCGCTCGACGACCGTCTCGCCGCTCCCCGGGCGGTCCTTCAGGCGCTTGCGCGCCTTGTCGGCGGCTTTCGTCTCCGCGAAGTGGGTCACGATGCCCTGGAGGAGGACGGGGTTGCCGCCGTTGCGCTCGGCTTCGTCGAGGAGCTGGTCGGCCATCTTGCCCTCGAGCTTCGCGATGTGGGCGGGGCTCGGGTCGGGCGTCTCGTGGTAGTGCATGAGGGCGCGGTCGTAGCTGCCGGCGCGCGCGTAGGCCTCGGCGAGACGGGCGTGCACGGCGGGGGCCTCGGCGGAGTGCGGCGAGCGGGTGAGGAACTCCTCGCCCCGGTCGATGATCGTCTGGTTGGAGACGGGGTCGTGGCGCCACGCGGTCCAGGCGCGGGTCAGCATGCCGATCACGTTGATCATGCCGAACGACTGCGCGGCCTGGACCCCCTGTGCGCCGAAGGACGAAGCGGTGTGGATCGCCGTGCGTCCGTCGAGCTGGCCGCCGAGGAAGACGTACTTGAGGGTGTCGCGCGTGTGGTGGCGCTCGGCGTCGTCGAGGGCTTCCAGACGGCTGAAGTCGGCGCTCGCGAGCAGCGCCGCGGCGTGTCGGCCGGCGTCGGTCTTCTTCTCGTCGTGCGCCAGCTCGGCGAGCGCGGTGCGCGCTTCGTCGTGATGCCCGGCGAGGTCACGCGCGACGGCCACGACGTAGCGCGCGCCGGGCGCGAAGTGGCCGTCGTCGTGGCGCTGCGCGAAGCGGCTGGCGCTCTCGATCATCGCGCCCGGGTCGCCCATGGCGGTGGCGAAGAGCATCGCCTGGTAGTCGGCGGCCTCGGCCGGCTTGGGCTGCGGTGGGTCGTCCACCGGCCAGCGCGCCGCCTCCTCGCGCGCCGCACGCCGGGCGAACGCCTCCTCGGCGTCCGCCAGCGGCCGCTTCGCCTTCGTCTCGCAGTGCTCCATGCCGTCGGCCTGGCGGAGGTAGAAGATCGCGTGGTCGAGGTCGTCGGCCTTGAGTGCCTTCTTGCCGAGCGCGACGGTGTCGACGCAGAGCGACTCGGCGCGCTTGGTGCCGAGCTTCCGGATGGCGTGCGCGATCTCGGGCGCGTCGTGCGTGCGCGGCACCTTGGCGACCAGCGTGCGGTAGTGGGCAAGGGCCTCGCGCTCGGGGGTGCTGAGGCGATTGTAGTTCCACAGGTTCACGGCGGTCGTCGCGACGCTCTCGACCGCGCTGCCGGCGAGCAGGAAGGGATTGATGGCGGCAAACGCGGCGGCGCCCGAGAAGATGCCGAGCGGGCGGACGAAGTCGTTGACGACCGCGGCGCGGCGGTTGTGGCGGTCGTCGGAGAGGAGGCGGTCGGCGGCGGCGGCGTCGTCGGCTTCGAGGGAGTGCTCGGCGAGCTTGCGGATCACCGGATCGGGGTGCTCATCGAGGACGTGGTGGAGCGCGTCGCGCTGCGCGTCGCGCGACTCGGCGAGCCCCGCGGCGAGGTAGCGGACGTCGTCGGTGAGGCCGGTGCGCGGGAGGCCGCTCGCCCGGCGCGCGTCGTCGCGCGTCTCCAGCGCCGCGACGTCGGCGGCGAGCGCCGTGGCGTCGCCGTCGAGCCGGTGGACGAGGACCTGGCGGACGCGGTCCTCGATCTCCGCCTGGAGCTGCGCGGAGTCGGCGAGCAGGTCGCTCGCGCGCGCGCGGCCCGGGAGGAGCGCGAGCGCGGCGACCAGGAAGAGGGCGGGTCGGCTCATCGATAGCGGGCCAGCACCGCCGTCTTGTAGGCGTCGAGTGCGGCGTAGTGGGCCTGCGCCTCGGGCTTCTCGCGCGCGCCGTCCCAGGTCGCGACCTTGCGGTACATGTCGAGGCCGCGGTTCACGCGCTGCTGGAACTCGTCGTCGTCGAAGGCGAGGGGCCGCTCGTGCGCCTCGACGTAGTCGCGCGCGAGGTCGGCGTAGAGGTCACCCAGGCGGACGATGTAGCCGGGGAGGTTCTTCGAGTCGGCGTGCTTCTGGATCATGAAACGGAGCGAGCGCTCGGCGGTGGTGTCGCCGTCCTCGATGCCGCGTCGGTGCTCGAGCACCAGCTCCGCGGCGCGCCGCTCGAGGCGCTCCTCCTCGACCATGGCGGGCGCCTGGTAGGGCGTCCCCTGATGGCGTTGGATGAGGACGCCCCAGGCGTCGAGCTTCTTGCGGAGGAGCCCGAGCGACGCCTCGAAGTCGCCGCCGTTCTCGGGGAGCGCCGCCGCCTCGGCGAAGGCCGCGCCCCGCTCGGCGCCCTTCTGCGCCCGCTCGGCGAGCGGCGACGTCATCGCCGCCACCTGGCGGTAGAGGTCGGTCGCGACGCGGTACTCGCCGAGCCGCTCGAGCGCTTCGGCGCGCGTGTAGCTGGTGACGTCCTTCATGCGTCCGGGGTAGCGCTTCTCCCAGTTCTCGATGCGATGGAGCGCGAGCTGGTAGAGGTCGTGGCCGGTCGGGTCCTTGGGGGCGGGGAAGCGGTAGACGTCGTCGTTCAGGTGCCAGGTGAGGTCGGCGAGCACCTCGACCAGGTCCTCGTACGGTGCGAACGCCCCGGTCGCGTCGCCCGCCCGCGCCGGGAGGGCGAGCGAGGAGACGAGGAGGACGGCGGTGGGGACGAGCCATCGGGTGCGCATGGGCGCCTCCTTTAGCACGGGCCCGGGGCAGGGTGGGAGGATCGATCCTTGACGGCGGTGCCGGCCCGGGATACCCGCCGGGCTGCGGGGCGAGATGACGCCGGAGACGCGCTACGCACGCAGCGACGACCTGAGCATCGCCTATCAGGTGGTCGGCGACGCCCCCGTGGACCTCGTCTACGTGCCCGGCTGGGTGTCGCACGTCGAGCACGCCTGGGAGGAGCCGAGCTTCGCCCCCTTCCTGCATCGCCTGGCGTCCTTCTCGCGTCTCATCCTCCTCGACCGCCGCGGCACCGGCCTCTCCGACCGGGTGGATCGGCTGCCCACCCTCGAGGAGCGCATGGACGACGTGCGCGCCGTGATGGACGCCGCCGGCTCGGAGCGCGCCTATCTCTTCGGCATCTCGGAGGGCGGGCCGATGTGCATCCTGTTCGCGGCCACGTACCCGGCGCGTACCGCCGGGCTCGTGCTCTGCGATACCTTCGCCCGGGGCCGATACGCCGACGACTATCCCTGGGCGCTCACCGAGGAGCAGGAGAGACAGCATCTGGAGCGGATCGAGCGGGAATGGGGGACGGGGCTCACCGCGAGCTTCGCGCCCAGCCGGGAGAACGAGGAGGCCTTCCGCCGGGCCTGGGGACGGTTCGAGCGACGCGCGGTGAGCCCGGGCGGGATGCGGATGATCCTCGCCATGTCCGCGGACACGGACGTCCGGCACGTCTTGCCCTCCATCCAGGTCCCCACGCTGGTCGTGCATCGGACGGAGGACCGAATCGTGCCGGTCGAGAACGGCCGCTATCTCACCCAGCGCATCCCCGGAGCGAGGCTCGTCGAGGTGCCGGGCATCGATCACTTCCCGTGGGTCGGCGACTCCGACGCGATTCTCGACGAGGTCGAGCAGTTCGTCACGGGATCTCGACGGCGCGTCGAGCCCGATCGCATCCTCGCCACGGTGCTCTTCACCGACATCGTCGACTCGACCCGCCACCTCGCCACGCTCGGCGACGGCCGCTGGCGCGCGCTGCTGGCGCAATTCTACGCCGTCGTGCGCGAGCAGCTCGCGGAGTTCCGCGGCCGCGAGATCGACACCACGGGCGACGGGCTCTTCGCCACCTTCGACGGGCCCGCGCGAGCGATCCGCTACGCGCGCGCGATCCGCGACAAGGTCGCTCCGCTCGGCATCGCGCTGCGGACGGGCGTCCACACCGGCGAGTGCGAGGTGCTCGGCGACAAGGTGAGCGGCCTCGCCGTCCACCTCGGCGCGCGCCTCACCGCCGCCGCGGGTCCGAACGAGGTGCTCGTCTCCAGCACCGTGAAGGACCTGGTCGCCGGGTCGGGGCTGCGCTTCGGCGATCGCGGGCTCCACACCTTGAAGGGGATCCCGGAGCCGTGGCGGCTGTACGCGGTCGAGTCGTGACGGGGGCATCGCGCACCGCCGAGTGATCACGCGGATCGGGATCATCGCGGCCGCGCTCGCGTGGGCGGCCGGCGCCGCCGCCGGGCCCGTGGACGACCGCCTCGCGCGCATGCGGGCGCGCGGGACGCTGCGCTGGGGCGGCGACGTGCAGGGCGGCGAGCCGTACGCCTTCCAGGACGCGGCGGCGAAGCGGCTCGTCGGCTTCGAGGTGGAGATCGCCGACGGCCTCGCCCGCCGCCTCGGCGTACGCGCCGAGTTCGTGCAGAACGATTGGCAGACGCTGATCCCGTCGCTCGAGCGGGGCGACTTCGACGTCGCCATGAACGGCATCGAGGTGACGCCCGCGCGCCGCGCGCGCGTCGCCTTCACGCGGCCCTACTACGCCTTCAGCGAGACGCTCGTCGTGCGCCGCGACGCGCCGCCGATCGGCGGGCTCGCGGACCTCCGCGCACAGCGCGTCGGCACGCTCGAGGGCTCGCTCGCGCTCGACATGCTGCGCAGCGGGCCCGGCGTGGAGATCGTCCTGTACGAGGGCGTCGAGGAGCCGTACCTGGACCTCGAGCAGGGGCGGCTCGCCGCCGTGCTGCTCGACAACATCATCGCCGCCCGCTACGCGCTCGTGCGCCCGACGCTCCGCGCCGCGGCGACGGTGGGGCAGGGCGTGTACGCCATCGCCGTCCGCCCCGACCAGCCGGCGCTGCTGACCGCGGTCGACGGCGCGCTCGCCGGCATGCGGGCCGACGGCGAGCTGCGCGCCATCCTCCAGCGCTGGAGTCTCTGGGACGACCGGCAGACGGCGCTCGGCGGCGAGGCGGCGATGCCCGAGAGCATCGGGCGTGGGTCGCTCACGCTCGCGCACCTGCCGCTCTTCCTCCGCGGCGTCGCGTTCACGGTCGTCATCTCGACACTCGCCATGATGCTCGCCGTCGCGGGCGGGCTCGTGTTGAGCGTCGCGCGGCGCTACGGCGGCGCGGTGGTGCGCGGCGCGGCCGGCTTCTACGTCGAGGTGCTGCGCGGCACGCCGCTCCTCCTCCAGCTCTACGTGCTCTACTACGGGCTCGCGTCGATCCTGCCGCTCGACGCCTTCACCGCCGCGGTGCTGGGCCTCGGCCTCAACTACGCGGCGTACGAGTCGGAGCTGTACCGTGCGGGGATGGAGGCGGTGCCCGTCGGGCAGACGGAGGCGGCGCTGGCGCTCGGCATGTCGCGCTGGCTGGCGCTCCGGCGCATCGTGCTCCCGCAAGCGCTCCGCGTCGCGCTGCCGGGCGTGGCGAACGACTTCATCGCGCTGCTCAAGGATTCGTCGCTGGTGTCCGTCATCACGGTGGTCGAGCTGACCAAGCAGATGACGATCACCGCCGTCGACGTGCGCGGGTGGCTGGCCCCCGGGCTCCTCTGCGCCGCCCTATATCTAATGTTGAGCTACCCCTTGTCCCGCCTGGCCCGGCGCCTGGAACGCCGTCTCGCCCCCGCGCCCACATGACCGACCAGATGGTCGCCCCATGACGGACCAGCTCGTGGTGCGGGCGCGCGCCCTGTGGAGCCGCCGCGGCGCGACGGACGTGCTCTGCGGGGTGGATCTCGAGGTGCGGCGCGGCGAGGTGGTGGCGGTGATCGGTCCGTCGGGGAGCGGGAAGACGACGCTGCTGCGCGCGCTCAACTACCTGACGCCGTTCTCCCAGGGCGCGGTCGAGATCGCCGGCACGGCGCTCCGGCCCGGGTTGAGCGAGCGGCGCGACGCGGCACAGCTGCGCGCGGTGCGGACGCGCGTCGGCATGGTGTTCCAGAGCTTCCACCTGTTCCCGCACCTGACGGCGCTCGGCAACGTGATGGAGGCGCCGCGGCAGGTGCTCGGCCTCGACCTCGCCGCGGCGCGCGCGCTGGCCGAAGCGCTGCTCGCGCGCGTCGGCCTCGCCTCGCACGCCGGGGCGCTGCCCCACACGCTCTCGGGCGGCCAGCAGCAGCGCGTCGCGATCGCGCGCGCGCTCGCCATGGAGCCGGTCGTGCTGCTGCTCGACGAGCCGACGTCGGCGCTCGATCCTGCGCTCGTCGGCGAGGTGCTGGCGGTCGTTGCGGAGGTGGCGGCGGCGGGGCAGACGATGGTGATCGTCACGCACGAGATGGCGTTCGCGCGCCGGGTGGCGAACCGGGTCGTGGTGCTCGCGGGCGGGCACTTCGTCGAGAGCGGGCCGCCGGCGGAGGTGCTGGAGCGGCCGCGCGCGGCGGAGACGCGGGCGCTCCTCGGCGTCTGCCTCCCGATCCGCCGTTGAATGTCGTCGCGGTCCTCTGCTACCCGCGAGGGGTGCCCCGCACCCGCATCGTCGCAACACTCGGTCCCGCGAGCCGGAGCGAAGACGTCGTCGCCGCGCTCGTCGCCGCCGGCGTCGACGTCTTCCGGCTGAACTTCTCGCACGGCACCCTCGACGAGCACGCCGCGACGATCGCGCTCGTCCGCCGCCTCGCGGGGGATGCGCCGGTCGCCATCCTGACCGACCTCGCCGGGCCGAAGCTCCGCCTCGACGCGCCGGTCCGCGGCGCGCCTGGCGACGTGGTGGCGATCCGGCTCCCACCCAGCGTCCACGCGGGCGACCCGGTGCTGCTCGCAGATGGCCTCATGCAGCTCGAGGTCGTCGACCCGGGGCACGCGCGCGTGGTCGTCGGCGGCGACGTGCCGGCGGGGAAGGGCCTCAACCTGCCGTCGTCGCGTCTCGACATGCCGGCCCTCACCGACAAGGACCGGAGGGACCTTGCCTTCGCCGTCGCGCACGGCGTGGACCTGGTCGGCCTCTCCTTCGTCGGTCGCGCGGCCGACGTCACAGAGGCGCGCGCGAGCGGCCTCCCGGTCGTCGCCAAGATCGAGCGCGCGGAGGCCGTGACGAACATGGCGGAGATCCTCGCCGCCGCCGACGGCGTGATGGTGGCGCGGGGCGACCTCGGCGTCGAGGTGCCGATCGAGCGCGTGCCGATCGTCCAGAAGGAGCTGATCGCGCTCGCCAACCGCGAGGCCAAGCCGGTCATCACCGCGACGCAGATGCTCCGCAGCATGGTCGACAGCCGTCTCCCGACCCGCGCCGAGGCGACCGACGTCGCCAACGCCGTCCTCGACGGCACGGACGCGGTGATGCTGAGCGAGGAGACGGCCGTCGGCCGCTACCCGGTCGAAGCGGTGCGGGTGATGGGGCGGATCATTCGCGAAGCCGAGGGACTGCTCGCGCCGCGCGCGCGGGGTGACGAGACCGAGGTGCCCGACGCGCTCGCGGCGGCCGCGTGCGCCATGACCGAGCGCGTCGGCGCGTCGGCGATCGTGGTGGTCACACGCTCGGGCTTCACGGCGCGGAAGGTCGCGCGCCACCGGCCGCGCGTGCCGATCGTCGCGCTCACGCCCGACGAGGTGGTTCGCCGCCGCCTCTCGCTCGTGTGGGGCGTGACCGCCGTCACCGTGCCGTGGTTCGGCGACACCGAGTCGCTGCTGGCGCGTTTCCGCGAGCCCGTGCTCGCGACCGGGCTCGTGCGTGCCGGCGCGCGCGTGGCGATCATCGCCGGCTGGCCGCTCCAGGCGCCGGGGGTGACGAACTTCCTCCACGTCGCGACGGTCTAGTGGGCGGACGCTCGGCTGGCGTCAGGCGGGCGCGCGACGGCGGCGCGGCGTGCGACCGCTGTGCGGCGCGCGGCTTGTCGCGGCGCCGACCGCGCCGATCGCGAGCAGCAGCTCGAGCCCGCGCTCGACCCCTCGTTCGCACAACCGCCTCACCGGGTGCACGGCGAGGGCCGTGAGTCCTGCGCTCAGGATGTCCGGAGTGCCGTGCGGCAGGTTCGGCTCGACGAGCTTCCCGAGCTCGTGCTCGAGCCAGCCGAAGAGAGCGATCACGACGACCGCCACCGCGCTCGCGGTCGCGGTCCTGCGTAGCACCATCTCGGGGTCGATGGCGCCGCTGTAGAAGACGGCGACGGCGAGGAAGACGACGACCGCCGGCAGCGGCAGGAGGAGCAGCCAGTCCTGATACGCGACCGCCCGGCAGAAGACGTCGCGCGACGACGCGGAGCAGCCGGCGAGCCCGCCGCCGCGCGCGAGGACGAGCCAGAACAGCGCGAGCGTGCCGGCCACGACGAACCCGACGTAGACCCAGAGCACGCGGGCGCGGAGCGTCGCGCTCGCCGCGAGGTACCCGAAGCGCAGGTAGCGGAGTCCCTCGAACAGCGCGACGGGAATCCACGGCAGGAGCCGCAGCGAGCGCGACGCGTCGCTCGACAGGACCCACACCGCCGACCAACCCAGAGGGACGATCCAGAAGCCGCGCGGCGCCGTCGACGTGAGGGCGCGGCTCCGCGCGAGGAGGACGAACAGGCCGACCGCCATCCCCGCCGCGAGCACGCGATCGTCGTACGGGTTGAGCGCGACGACGATCGAGGCGACCGCGAGCGCGCGCGTGAGCGCGGCGGCGCCGCGCGGGAGCCGGGATGCGCCGGCGAGGCCTCCGACGCCGACGAGGAGCCCGAGCGCCGAGAGGGGCCACCACCCGCGCGGCATGACTGTCGCGAGACAGAGCCACGACACGAGGCTCCACGAGAGCCAGGCCTCGAAGCGACCGGGTCGGCGGATCGGCGCCCGGACGCCGAGCGCACGGAGCGTGGCTCCGATGCGATCCGTCGGGAGCGCGGCGCCGGTTGCAAGGATATCGGGCGCCCGGAGGCGTCTCGGAAAGAGGCGCGCGAAGCCCACGAAGGTCGCCGCAGCGAGGATCCAGCTCACGGGCCAGAGGAGGGGGAGGAAGGGCCCGACGAACGCGCGCAGGTAGAGCGCACGCGCCCAGGGCGGCCACGAGGCGGCGAGGTGCGCCCGCCATCCGTCGACGAGGATGCGATCCCACGCGCGCGGCTCGACGACGAGCGCCTGCCCGACCGTCCAGAGGAGGACGACGAACGCGAGCCGGGCACCGTCCTCGCGCACCGGTCGGCGCCAGACGAGCACGAGCCCGAGGGCGAGCGGTGCGAGGAGGGACAGCGCCGCGACGTCGGCAGGGGGCGCGAACGCCACCGCCCAGAGCCCGTGCCGTGCCGCTTCGATCGCGTTCTGCTCGGCCCGCAGCGCCGCCTCGGGACCGAACGTCGCCACGATCGGCACGAGCGCCAGGAGCGTCGCGACTACCGCCGCCGCGCGCATGCACGCGAGGCGCCAGCCGCGGAGGGCAGTCTGCTTCCCGTGCGTGGGATCGGGATCCACCTCTCGAGTCTCGGCCGGATCGCAGGGCGACTTGAGGCGTTCCTGCACGGTCGTGGCGGACGCCGACCCGTGGTTGACCCCCCAAGGCCGCGCGAGGACAAGGCCTTCCGCTTCACGGCGCCCGTGGCTCAGTTGGATAGAGCGTCTGACTACGAAAGCGATGCAGACCCGCCTCTAGCTTGCTAGAGCCAGTGATATCGGGGGTCTGCGCGCGGCCGGCTGGTCGTCACTCGGGCGCGACGACCCACGTCTCCCCGGGCGCCAGCACGCGCTCCCGCGACCCGCGCTTCCCGTCGTCCAAGAACCGGACGCGCAAGGTCCGGGCGGTGTTCGCCTCGTTGACCATGCGGGCGGTGCCGCCCTTCGCGACGCGGAGGATCAGCTCGCGTTCGGAGATGCGGGCTGGGCGGAGACCGTCCACCGTGACGCGAATCGGTCCGTCGAAGACGGCCACGGGCGCCGCCCGGTCGAGGTGGGGGCGGTTACCGACAAGACGGAGGTAGGGGACCCCCTTCCAGTCCGACCGTGCGAGCTCGTACAGGCGCACGCCGGGACCGACGACCCGCCGGAGACGATCGAAGTCCTCCACGACGACGAACGCGGCGGCATCCGCGCCGAGGAGCGACGCCGCTTGGGCGAAGGAGGCGGCCGGTCGCATGACGTCGAGGACGAGCTGGAGGGGAAACGGGGTGTCCACGAACGTGAGGGAGACGCCGTCGCCCACCGCGCTTTCGATCTGCCGCGCGAGCGCCCGGACCGCCGTCGTGCGCTGCACCATGTCGTCCTTCTGGAGGTGGTGGTGGTAGCGGTACCCGAAGGCGAGCGCAGCGACGACGACCGCGGCGGCCGCAGTCGCGACGAGGCGACGGTCGGAGAGCGCGGCGGTCCAGCGCGCCAGCTCGCGGCCCGCGAGGAGCGCGGCGGGCGGCAAGATCGGATAGAGCAGGCGCGCCGCGGTGTGCGGGACGACGGAGAACAGCAGGAGCCCCGCGAAGAACCAGCAGAAGAGGAAGCGCTCGAGGCTCCGCGTGGCGTCGTCGGCGGCGGGGCGGACGACGAGGCGGACGAGGCCGATGCAGGCAAAGACGCTCCACGGCGCCGCCATCGCGAGGTAATCCCCCGGCGGGACGTAGAAGTGGCGGAACGGCGCGTGCTCCACCGCGTGGCCCACCAGCTCGCCGAAGATCATGTCGTCGACGAGGTGCCGCCCCGCGACCCGGAGCGCGAGCGCGAACCATCCGAAGACGATCAGCAGGAAGAGGAGTATCCCAGCGCGATGCGAGCCGATGAGCGGGCGGGCGCGGCCGGTACGTCGCTCCCACGGCACCGCCAGGAGCCCGGCCCCGGCGAGGACGACGCCGACGGGCCCCTTCGTCAGAGTGCTCACGGCGGCGAGGAGCCAGAACCACGTCCAGGACGCGCCCTCGACCCACGCGCGGAAGGCGGCGACGGCCGCGAGCGTGACGGTGAGCGCGAAGAGGCCGTCCCACCGCGCCGTGGCCACCTGGCGCGCAGCCGCGTCGCAGAGGAGGTAGGAGAGCGCGCCGAGGAGGCCGCTCCGCGCGCCGAACCATCGCCGCCCGACGGCGTAGAGGATCGCTGCGGTCGCGAGCGTGGCGAGCGCGCTCGGGAGATAGAGCGCGAAGGGTGTCACCCGGCCGGAGGGCAGCGCGGCCAGGGTGGCGAGCCAGGCGAGCAGCGGCGGCTTGTCGGTGTTGCCCAGCGAGTCGTGCGGGCAGATCCAGCTTCCGCCCTGGAGGATGTCGAGGACGTACGCACCGAGGCGATCCTCGTTGTCGAAGAGGTTCTCTGCGCCGGTCAAGCGGATCGCGAACAGGCACGACGTGACGGCGGCGAGAATCGCATGGACGGCCCATGGCGCGACGGGATCGTCCGGGCGTGCCGTCTTCATCGCTCCAACCAGAGCTGGAGCATCACGAGCGCCCACAGCTCGCGCCGGTTGTCGCGCCGGCGCTCCACGTGCGCGTCGAAGAGCGCTTTCACGGCCTCGGGCCGCACGAGGCGCGGGTCCAGCCGGGACAGGACGTCGCGCGCGAAGAGGCGCAGCGGGCCGGCGAGCCAGGCGGCGAGCGGCACGGTGAGACCGCGCTTGACGCGCCGTCGAACGGCGGGCGGGACGAGGTCGTCGACGGCCCGGCGCAACACGCGCTTGCCGACCAGCCCGCGCAGCTTGAGTTCGGCGGGGAGCCGGCAGGCGAGCTCCACGAGGTGATGGTCGAGGAAGGGCGCCCTTGCCTCGAGCGAAGCTGCCATGCTCGCCCGGTCGAGCTTCACCAGCAGGTCGTCGGGCAGATGGCCGGCGAGGTCGAGCCCGAGGAGGAGGTCCACCTCCGTGCGCGCCGGACCCGGGTCGTCCACCGCGGGCGGCACGAGCGGGCTTCCGGGGGCTGCGATGGAGGCGAGCCCCTCGCGCGAGAAGCAGCCGGTCCAGTTCCGGTGTCGGACCACGGCGGGTGCATCGCCCTCCTCGAGGAAGCGCCGGAGGAGGTAGCGGAGCGACGTGTTGCTGCGAGACGCGCCCAGGAGCGGCGTGAGCCCGTGCAACGCGCGCCGACCGCGGGCGGGCAGGCGACGATACGCCGGCGCGAACCTGCCGCCGAGGTACGTGGGATACCCGGCGAACAGCTCGTCGCCGCCTTCGCCGGAGAGCGCCACCTTGACGTCGGCACGGGCGAAGCGGGCGAGGAGATACGTCGGTACGAGCGCCGGATCGGCGAGCGGCTCGTCGAGGAGCGGCACGAGGTCACGGAGCCCCTCGAGGAAGAGCGCGGGGGTGATGGTCAGCGCCCGGTGACGGGTGCCGAGCGACCGGGCGACGAGCTCCGCGTACGGCCGCTCGTCGAACCCCGGGGCCTCGAAGCCGATCGCGAACGTCTGCAGCCCGGGACCGCACACCCGGCGCGCGAGCGCGGTGACCGCCGTGGAGTCGAGCCCGCCCGAGAGGAAGACGCCGAGCGGCACGTCGCTTGCGAGGGCGGCCTCGGTGGAGCGCGCGAGCTCCCGACGGATCTCGCGGGCGGCGGTGGCCAGGTCGAGGTCCAGCGCCGGCCCGGCGAGGAGCGCGGCGACGTCCCAGTACCGGTCGAAACGCGCGTGCTCGCCCTGGACGACGAGGCGCCCGGCGGGCGGAAGCTGCCGCACGCCGCGGAACGCGCTCGCCGGCGCGGCGACGCATCCCGTCCAGAGATATCGGCTGAGCGCTGCCCAGTCCGGTGTACGGTCTGCTCCCGCCGCGACGAGCGCCTTCGGCTCGGACGCGAAGAGCAGGGCTGACGGAGTCTGCGCGTAGTAGAGCGGCTTCTCCCCGAGCCGGTCGCGCGCGAGGAGCAGGCGCTCACGCCGCGCGTCCCAGAGGGCGAGCGCGAACATCCCGTCCAGCACATCGACGAACGCCGGACCCCGCTCCTCGTAGAGATGGGGCAACACCTCGGCGTCGCTCTCGCTGCGGAACCGGTGCCCGCGCGCCACCAGGTCCCGACGGAGCGCGCGGTGGTTGTAGATCTCGCCGTTGCAGACGACCGTCACGTCGCCGGTCTCGTCCGTCAGCGGCTGGGCACCGCCCGCGACGTCGATGATCGCGAGGCGACGGCACCCGAGCGCGGCAGGTCCGCGCACGACGGCGCCGGTCCCGTCCGGACCGCGATGGAGCAAGGTGCGGTCCATCCGCTCGAGCGTCGAGGCCGTGCCCGGATCGCCCGGGCGGCCGAGGACACCGTAGATACCGCACATCGGTGTTCAGCCCCGAGTGTCCGGAAGTCGCGCGGCGCCGGTGGAAGACCTCTCGGCTCGCGGACGCGCCGGCGTGCCGGCGGACTTCAGCGCTGCGACCTTCACGATCTCGCGCGCAATCGGCAGCAGGCGGCCGAGCGTCGTGTACTTCGAGCGCCCGGCGAGGCGGGGATGATGCTCCACGTTGCGCTGCACGACACGAAAGCCGGCAAGCTGAAAGAGCGCCGGAAGCCAGCGGTGCGCTCCGTCGAACAGCATGCCGCGGGCGACGAGCGTCGCGAGCGCGTCGGCGCGCATCACGCGGAGCGGACAGGCAAGGTCTCGCAGGTCCCGCGCCAGGACCAGTCGCCGGACGCCGTTCGCGACCGCGGACGCCACCGACCGCGATACGCTATCCTGCCGCCGCCGGCGGATGCCCGCCGCCATGTCGGCGTCGCCGAGAGCGCCAACCAGCATGGGCAGGTCGCGCGGGTGGCACTGTAGGTCGGCGTCCAGCGTCGCGACGAGAGGCGCCCGGGCAAGTGCGAAGCCGGCGGCGAGGGCCTGCGTCTGACCGCGGCGGCAAGGCAGTCGATGTACGCGAAGACGAGGCTCACGCTCCAGGAGCGCTCCGAACACGCGCTGCGTGTCGTCCGCTGAGCCGTCGTCGACGATGAGGAGCTCCCAGCGAAGATCGCAGCCGTCGAGCACGTCTCTGACGCCGGCGACGAGGCGCGCGAGGTTTTCAGCCTCGTCGTACGCGGGGACTACGACGCTCAGTTCGAGCAGCCGACTCGGACCCTTCTCCCACCTGTTGCATCACGCGAGGATGCCATGCCTGCCGGACCGGCACGCCGTGTATTGCACGCCGTCCGTGAATATATGGTGAAGCAGAGGCGGCACGAGAGGGGAGTCGGTAAGAACTCGGCAAGTCGCCTCCCGCGCCGCCTCCGGCGAAGTGGTGTTGACCCGAGAAACTCCAGCAAGTAGAAGGCGCTCCTCATCCCGCGCCCATAGCTCAGTTGGATAGAGCGTCTGACTACGAATCAGAAGGTCGGGTGTTCGAATCA
>JBGQET010000038.1:0-39878 GCA_041496545.1 Binatia bacterium
AGAGGCGCACGACCATCCCCTGGTTGGCACCGGGCTCGATCTGCCAGATGCGGATCGTCCGGTCACGGCTCGCGCCCGCCAGGAACCGCCCGTCGGGCGAGAAGGCGAGCGACGTGATCCAGCCGTTCACGTCGGAGAGCCTGCGGAGCCCGCCATCCGCCGCCTTGAACTGCCCGGGCACGCAGCGCGTGCTGCCCGCGCCGTCGGCGCTCCACACCTTGACGACGTGGTCGGCCGCGCCGTCGACGATGACCTCGCCCAGGTACGGGTTGGCGCTCCACGCCTCGGCCACGGTCCAGTAGTAGTGGCAGTCGAAGGTGCGCGTGACCGTGTTCGACGCGACGTCGTAGATCTTGGTGTCGTAGCGCAGCGTCGTGCGCCCGGGGCGGAAGTGTCCGCCGACCGCGAGCGCGTGGCCGTCGGGCGCCCACGCGAGCGACGTGCCGCGACCCGGGAGCGCGCCCTGCTGCGCGACGGCGAGATGCACGTTCGCGCCCGCGTCGCCCCCACCGTCCGGCGGCTGCGCGTCCGGCGGACGCGGCTGCCGCGGCGGATGCGGCTTGTGCGGCACGTGCGGCGTGCGCGCGAAGGCCGGCCCCGCGAGGCACGCCGCCACCACCATAGTCCCCAGCATCCGCCCGCCGACTCGCACGCGGCGTGACGGGAGCAACTCGCGTTCCAGCGACGATTGGACGCAGGGTCGGGCTCGCGCGGTGTGCGAGCGGACAAAATTGCTCACCTCGTGCGTGCGCAGCCGCAAAATTGACAGCGCGCGCGGAGCGTGCGCTCGACCGTGGTTTGACTGCCCCGAGCGACTGTACTAGCAGCAGTGCCCGCGCGCCGTCGTCCCCGTCGTCTAGTCTGGCCCAGGACACCGGCCTTTCACGCCGGTAACACCGGTTCGAATCCGGTCGGGGACGCTTCCATCTCGCGTTGCGGATCCACGAGATACGCGCGCGGGTGGTCACTGTGATCCGCGGTCCGCGGGCCAGTCGCCGAAGGTGGTGTGGATCGCGTCGCCCGCGAACGGGATGTGCGCGGCCAGGGTGGACCACGTCATCCGGACGTGACAGACAACGCCCGATGATCGGTCGCGGCCCGGGCGGAGCGGGTGATGGGAGCGAGCGAAGCGACTGGGTCACCGCAGCAGGTGTCCTCGCGGGAGCCGTCGTCCTGCGCGCGGTGCTCGTCTTCTGCTACCCGTTCGACGCCGACGAACCGCAGCACATGCACGTCGTCTGGTCGTGGACGCAGGGGCTTCTCCAGTACCGCGACGTCTTCGACAATCACATGCCGCTCTTCCAGGTCCTGTGCGCGCCCATCGTGCGCGTAGTCGGCGAGCGACCGGAAGCACTCTTCGTGATGCGATTCGCGATGTTCCCGCTCTACTTGGTCAGCGTATGGTGCGTGTACCGGATCGGCCGCGCCCTCTTCGCGCCGCGCGCGGCGCGTTGGGGAGCGGTGATCGCGGCGATGGTCCCGGGCTTCTACTTGTGTTCGCTCGAGTTCCGTACCGACGATCTCTGGGGTGTCTTCTGGTTCGCCGCGCTCGCATGCTTGGTCGGCGGACCGCTCACACCCGCACGCAGCTTCGTGGTCGGGCTTCTCCTCGGTGGAGCCGTCGGGGTGTCGCTCAAGACCTTCCTCATGCTCTTGAGCGTCACGCTGGCCGCGCTCGGCACCGCTCTCGTTGTGCCGGGACTCGCGCGCCGGCAGCGCTGGTCGGATGTCGCACGCGCCGCCGCCGCCGCAGGCGTCGGCTTCGTGCTCCTGCCGACGGCCATCACGGCGAGCTTCACGGCCGTGGGCGCGCTCGGCCCCTTCCTGTACGGCACGGTGTACCACAACATGCTCTCGAACATGGGGCTCGTGACTCGGTATCCCCACCGATGGGTGGCGTTCCCGCCAGTGTTGCTGTTGCTGGCCGCGGTGGGCCGAGGCGTGGCGCGCGCGACGATCGATCCCGTGCTCGCCGCCCGGCGGGTCTTCGTCCTGATGTCGGCGACCGTCTACATCGCGGCGTTGTTCACCTTCTGGCCGCTCCTCACGCCGGAGGACTACATCCCGTTCTACCCGCTGCTGATGCTGCTGCTCACACCCCTCGTCCTGTGGGTCGGCGACCGGGTGCCGTCGCCGCCGATCCTGGCGCCCGCGCTCGTCGTCGCGGTCGAGCTAGCACTCGTGCTGGCGCTGAGCGGCGTCTCGCCGCGCGCTACTCGGCCGGCGACGGCCCTCGTCGCAGACGTGCTCCGCCTCACCGAGCGCGACCAGCCCGTGCTCGACTCGAGGGGTGAGAGCGTGTTTCGGCAGCGGGCCGTCTACTGGGTCTTCGAGGCCGTGACGAGGAGGCGATTCGGCCGCGGGCTCCTCACCGACGACCTCCCCGAGCGCCTGGTTGCGACGCGGACCTGCGTCGTGGCGGGAACCGACTGGCAGTTCCCGGGGCGTCTCCGGCAATTCGTCGAGACTCGCTTCCTGCAGGTCAGACGCTATAGCCCGACCAGCGACCTGAAGGTGTGCGGCACGTTGCTCCGCGCGAAGGGGAGCGACGAGGGCGTACCGTTCGAGATCGCGATTCCCTCGCGTTATGCCGTCACCACCGAGTGGGGGCAGGCCGCTGGCCTGCTCGACGGCACACGCTACGACGGACCGCGGGTCCTCGACGTCGGGCGGCACAGCTACGCGGCCGCCCCCAGCGAGAGCCGTGCAGCCGTCGTGTGGGCACAGGCCGCCGAGCGGGGTTTCTCGCCGTTCGAGCCAGCCGTGACGGCCAGATGAACCTGGCGAACCCTGTCATCTGGCGACGGGTGATGGTCGTCGCACCGCATCCCGACGACGAGTCGATCGCCGCCGGCGGGCTCCTCGCGCGGGCGGTCACACGCGGCGCAATCGTCCGGCTCGTGTGCTTGACCGACGGCGAAAGCAATCCCTGGCCCCAACGATTTTTCCTGCGGCGGTGGCGGATCACGGAGGCCGACCGCGCACGCTGGGGCGCGCTGCGCCGTGCCGAGGTCTTTGCGGCCGTGGGCTGCCTCGGCGTGCCCGAGGACGCCGTGCAGTTCCTCGGTCTGCCCGACCAAGGGTTGACGCGACTCATGCTGCGCGGGGAGGATCCGCTGGGCGGCCTCGTCGCAGACTTCCGTCCCACGCTGCTGGTGACGCCCGCGGTACAAGACCTCCATCCCGACCACAGCGCAACCGCCCTCCTGGCCGCACGCGCGCTCGCCATGCTCGAGCGCCGCGCGCAGCCGCTCTCGCTCGGCTACGTGGTGCACGGTACGCCGAAGGACTTCGAGCGGATGCCGCTCGCGCTCACCACGGAGGAGCGGAGGCGCAAGCGCGATGCGGTGCTCTGCCACGAGAGTCAGCTCGTACTCTCGCGTCGCCGCTTCCTCGCCCACGTGAAGGACTCGGAATGCTTCACCGACCAGCCATTCGCGGAGTCGGCGAAGCACCCGGTGCTCGATGCCGTGGCCGAGGACGGCGTCCTCCGGCTCCGACTGGCTCCCCGTCTCCGACCCTTCAGGCGTGAGACGCTCGTGCTCGTGACGTCGGACGCGCCGGGCTCCCCCGGGGTACGATGCGCAGTCCACGTCGGGTCCAACGGCGAAGCGACGGTCCCGATCGACGCCCTCCTGCCTGCCGCGCGGATCTTCGTCAAGTTGGAGCAACGGTGGCCGTTCCTCATCTTCGATCGCGCCGGCTGGCGCCCGGCGCTCTTCCACGGGGCGACGGCCGGAGCATGGGCCGGCTCGTCGGACGCCGATACACTCGAGGCGCGGTGATCGACGCGACGGGCCGCCTCCCAGGCTCGGCTTCTGCTGGAGCGATCAGTTCGGGGACGCCTGCAGTTCTCGACCCCATTCGCGGGCGCCATCAGCGCAGCACGCGCGAGGGACGCCCGAGCCGCTCACCGCCGCGCGCGACCCTGCCGGCACCCGCCACGGGCGCTTCCCGTCACACGACGGCCGGAGCTGGAACCGGGACCAACTCACCTGGACGTCGGGAACGCAGTGACCGCCGACTCACACCACGAGCGCCGCCGCGTTGCGCTCGAGCCAGTACTGCACGGCGTAGAGGGCGCGCAGCAGGTCCGTGGTGGTGAGGATGCCGAGCACCATCCTGGCCCCGTCGACCACCGGCACGCAGTTGATGCGCTTGCTCATCATCAACTGGATCGCGGTCGAGACCGACGACCCGGGCCCGACGGTGAGCGGGTCGCGCGTCATGACCCCGGAGACCGGCGAGCTGCCGCCGTCGCGGTTGCGGATGCAGTAGCGGAGGACGTCGCGGTCGGAGAGGATGCCCGCCAGCTTTCCGCCGTCGGCCACGATCAGGTGCCGAAACTGCCGCTCGCCGAACAGGTTGATCGCGTCGGACACCGGCTGGTCGGGGCGCATGGTGGCCACCTTCGCCGACATCAGGTCGCCGACCGTGGTGATGCTCTGACGGAGGACCGATCGATCCTCGGGGGTGAGCCCCCCGAGCGCTTTCTCTACTCCCTGGACGTTGGTCGCCATGGTCGTAGACCTCGGCTGACTCCGTCCGAAACTTGAGGGCGACGCCGGCGCCCCCCGGGGTCAAACGGGGCGCGTGCGGCGCAGGAAGTCGATGAACAGGAGGGCGAAGACGAGGTCGGCGCTCACCAGCAGCGGAAGCCGCCAGCCGATGTCGCCGGCCAGCCAAGGCCAGGCGACGGCGGCCACGGCCAGCAGCTTGCCGATCGCGCCCAGCTCGATGAAGGGACGGTATCGTCTCGGGTCCTGCGCGATGCGCAGGTAGGCGTACCCGAACGTCGCGATGAACAGCCCGGCGACGTAGAGGAACACGAGATTGGTGCCCGCGACCGGGTCGAGCCCGACGAGAGGCCCGAGCAGCGGCCGCAGGAACAGCAGGCTGAGCGCGACGGCGACGTTGAAAGCCGCGGCCGTGCCAAACAGCGTGCGCGCGTACGAGTCCGTGGTGGTCCCTCCTAACGGCGGCCACGCGCCGAGGCAAGCGGGGTGTTCGGCTTGCCGCGCCTGGACGCTCGGCGCTAGTCTCCGCCGCCGAGGTCACGGCCATGAGCGAGCTGATCCTTCATCAGTACGACACGTCACCGTTCTCCGAGAAGATCCGGAAGGTGCTCGCGCACAAGCGCTTGCGCTGGCGCGCCGTCGAGCAGCCGAGCATCATGCCGAAGCCCGACCTGCTGCCGCTCACGGGCGGCTACCGGCGGATCCCCGTGCTCCAGATCGGCGCCGACGTCTGGTGCGACACGCAGGGCATCGTACGCACCCTCGAGCGCCTGCACCCGACGCCCACCATCTATCCCGGCGGCAGCGAGGGAACCTGCCACGCCTGGAACCTCTGGGCCGACCGCCTCCTCTTCCTCCCCGTGGTCGCGCTGGTGTTCGCCGACATCGGCCACCTCGTGCCGAAGGAGTTCGTGGACGACCGCACCAAGATGATGCCGGGCCGGAACTTCGCCGAGATCCCGGCGATGGCACCGTACGCCCGCGAGCAGGTGCGCGCGCTGCTGACGACGGTCGAGGCGCAGCTCGCCGACCGCCGGCCGTGGCTGCTCGGACGCGAGTTCAGCCTCGCCGACGCGGCCGTCTACCACCCGCTCTGGTTCCTCCGCGTCGCCCCCGGGGCGGCGGCCGCGCTCGAGGAGTTCGGCGCCGTGCGCGCGTGGATGGCGCGCACAGGCGAGCTGGGCGAGGGGGAGCGCGTGGCGATGGCGCCGGCCGAGGCGCTCACGATCGCCACGCAAGGCCGCCCCGCGGCCGGGACGGGCGTGGCGGGACGCGAGCCGAACGGCCTCGCCGCCGGCGCGCGCGTCAGCGTGACGCCCGACGACTACGGGTTCGATCCCGTGGCGGGCGAGCTGGTGGGCGCGTCGGCGGAGGAGATCGCGGTCAAGCGCACGGACCCGACCCTCGGCGAGGTCGTCGTCCACTTCCCGCGCTTCGGCTTCCGCGTCGCCGCGGTCTGAGCCTCAGCCGCCGTCCGTCGGCACGAGCACGGTCGGGCGGCGGCCCGAGGT
Organism: Binatia bacterium; assembly: GCA_041496545.1. Classification (GTDB taxonomy): domain Bacteria; phylum Desulfobacterota; class Binatia; order DP-6; family DP-6; genus DASRHG01. Next base: position 6,029 of record JBGQET010000038.1, read on the forward strand.
CGCGCGGTACCGGCTCGCCACCCGCACCGCGACCGCGGCCCCGCTCCCCGCGCGCGCCAGCGCCAGGACCGCGCCCCCGAAGCCGCCGCCCGTCATGCGCGCGCCGTACACCTCGGGCGCCGCTTGCGCCAGCTCGACGAGGAGGTCCACCTCCGGCACCGACACGGCGTAGTCGTCGCGCAAAGACGCGTGTGAGGCGTCGAGCAGCGCCCCGAGCGCACCCAGATCTCCGGCGCGCAGCGCGGCCACGGCCTCAAGGGTGCGTGCGTTCTCGGTGACGACGTGCCGGACGCGGCCGCGGAGCGGCTCGGGCAGGGTCGCCGAGCGTTCGAGGTCGGGGACGCCGAGATCGCGCAGCGCGCCGACGCCGAGCAGCGCGCAGGCGCGCTCGCACTCGGTGCGCCGCGTGTTGTACTCCCCGCCCGCGTGCCGGTGCGCGACGCCGGAGTCGATCACCACCACCTCCAGGCCCGCGGGCAGCGGCACGCGCTCCCAGTCGAGCGTGCGCGTGTCGACGAAGAGCGCCGTCCGCTCGTCGGCGAGGCTCGCCGCCATTTGATCCATGATGCCGACCCGCGCGCCGACGAAGACGCCCTCGGCGCGCTGCCCGAGGCGCGCCACCTCGACGTCGTCGAGCGCGAACCCGAACGCCGCGCGCAGCGCGCGCACGAGCGCCACCTCGAGCGCGGCGCTCGACGCGACCCCGCTGCCCACCGGCACTCGCGAGTCGACACGGAGGTCGAAACCGCCGAGCGGCCGTCCACCCGCCGCGAGCACGCTGGTCACGCCCTGCACGTAGTCGAGCCAGCCGCGGCCCGGCGTCTCGGCGCCGAGCCGGTACGCGACGAGCGGCGCGCCGGCGTCGACGTTGGCGCTCGCGGCGCGCACGGTCGCGTCATCACGCGGGGCCAGCTCGACGACGGTGCGCTGGGGGATCGCCGTCGGCAGGACGAACCCGTCGTTGTAGTCGGTGTGCTCGCCGATCAGGTTCACGCGGCCGGGTGCGTCGGCGGTGACCGTCGGCGGACGGCCGAACAGCTCGACGAAGGTCGCGGTCATCCGGCGAGGTCGGAGGGGTTCCAGTACTCCCGCCAGCGCCGGATGATCCCCCCCGTGACCGTCGCCACGCTCATCCCCCACCACTCGAGCCGCCGGCCGTCGGCGCGCCGCTCGATGGCGATCACCCATTCCGCCAGCACCGCGTCGCCCTGGACGGCGATGCGCGTGAAGTCGAAGCGGACCGGGCGGGAGAACTCGAACGAGTGGCGGACCAGCTCGGCGAACGCGGCGCGCCCGACCAGCGGCTCGGCGTGGACCGGCGACTGGAAGCGCATGTCGTCGGCCCAGAGCGCGAGGTAGGCGTCGAGGTCGGCGGCGAGCCACGCCCGACGGCGGCGCTCGAAGAGTGCGACGGCCTCGGCGTGCGTCGGCATCCGGGGGCGGTAGCACGATTGACGGCGCAGCGGAAAGGCCGCACAACCCCGACGGCATGCCGAGGGCGACGCGTGACCACCATCCCGCCCGCGTGACGCGCCGCCGCGCGCGCCCGGCACCCGTGCCGAGGCTCGGCCGCATCGTGCCGCGCGGGCTTTCCGCGGCGATCGTCAAGCTGGGTGAGAAGGAAGTCGCCCTCACCAACCTGAAGAAGCTCTTCTGGCCCGCGCTCGGCGTCACCAAGGGCGACCTGATCCAGTACTACGTCGACGTCGCGCCCGTGCTCCTCCCGCATCTCCGGGACCGGGCCATGGTGATGAAGCGCTACCCGAACGGCGCGGGGGGTGCGTACTTCTTCATGAAGCGCGCGCCGTCGCCGCGGCCGGCGTGGATCGAGCTGTGCTCGATCGAGCACGCCTCGGGCAACGTGATCGACTTCCCCATGATCCAGGACCTACCGTCCCTCCTCTGGGTGATCAACCTGGGCTGCATCGACCTGAACCAGTGGTACGCGCGCTGCGACGACGTCGACCGGCCGGACTACCTCCACTTCGACCTCGACCCCGGCAAGCGGGCCGACTTCGACATGGTGCTCGAGTCGGCGCGCACCCTCCATCGCACCCTCGACGACCTCGGCATGCCGAACCTCGCCAAGACGACGGGCTCCCGCGGCGTTCACATCTACGTGCCGATCGTCCGCGGTCCGACGCAGAAGGAGGTGTGGAACGTCTCGAAGACGATCGGCGTCCAGCTCGCCGCCGCCCACCCGAAGCTGCTCACCGCCGAGTACCGCCTCGCCAAGCGCCCGACGGACCGCGTCCTCATCGACTACAACCAGAACGCCTGGGGACGGACGCTGGCGTCGGTCTACTCGGTGCGGCCGACGCCGTTCGCGGGCGTGTCGACGCCCGTCACGTGGGAGGAGGTCGAGCGCGGCGTGGCGATCGAGGACTTCCGCCTCGACAACGTGCCCGCGCGCGTCGACGCCGTCGGCGACCTGTGGGCGTCGCTGCTCGCCCCGCGGGGTCGCTTCGACCTGGGACGGCCGGCTCGAAGCGGTTCGCGCTAGCGTCCGCGCCAGACGGGCGCGCGCTTCTCCTTGAACGCCGCGATGCCCTCCTTGGCGTCGTCGCTCATGAAGACGCTCGCCGAGTAGCTCATCTCGTTCACCAGCGCTTCCTTGAGCGGCAGGAACGTCGACTCCTTCGCCGACTGCTTGCAGGCGCGCACCGCGAGCGGGCCGTTCAGGCAGATGGTGTCCGCAAGCTTCCGCGCCTCCGCCATCACCTGATCGCGCGGCACGACGCGATTCACCAGCCCCATCTCGAGCGCGCGCTGCGGAGTGATGCGGTCGGCGAGGAGCACCACCTCCATGGCGTTGCACCAGGAGAGCTGCCGCGCGCTGTGCACGGTCGAGCCGCCGCCGGGGAAGAGACCACGGCGCGGCTCGGCGAGCTGGAACCAGGCGGTGTCGGCGCAGACGCGGAGGTCCGTGTTCCACATCATCTCGAGCCCGCCCGCGGCGCAGATGCCGTTGATCGCCGCCACCACCGGCTTGTAGAGCTTGAACTCGGTGCCGTCGGGCAGCGTGGCGCCGTCGCGGAGCACGGCGACCAGCGAGTGCGCCATCGTGTACTTCGACCCCTCGACGACGTCCCTCGCGCCGCCCGCGGCGAGCTTGTCGGCGCTCTCGGTGACGATCGAGATGAAGCGCTTCAGGTCCGCGCCGACGCAGTAGACGTCGCCCACGCCGGTCAGGATGGCAACGTACGCGCCGGCGTCGTCGCGGAAGCGCACCCACGCGTCCGCCAGCTGGCCGAAGTGCTCGAGGTCGAGCGAGTTGCGGTGCTCGGGCCGGTCGATGGTGATGGTGACGACGTGCCCGTCCTTCGCGTAGTGGATCGCCACGGCGATGAGTCCCCCTCGGCGCCTTGTTACACCCGCCGCCGCGCGGGGCGCCAGCGGCGGTCGCGCCTCCCGGGCGCAGATGCTAGCGTGCCGCCGTGGCACGCATCCGGGTCGTGTTCGAGAGCGGTGAGCCCGAGCGGGTGATCGAGTTCGATCCCGCGAAGGCGCCCTTCCAGCACGACGGGCAGCCGGGCTCGATCCTCGACGTGCTGCTCGCCCACGGCATCGCGCTCGAGCATGCGTGCGGCGGCAACTGCGCTTGCACCACCTGCCACGTGATCGTGAAGTCGGGCTTCCAGAAGCTCTCCGAGGCGAGCGAGCAGGAGGAGGACCTGCTCGACAAGGCGCCGGGCCTGACGCCGACGTCCCGACTCGGCTGCCAGGCGGTGCTCGAGGACTCGGACGCCGAAATCGTCGTCTTCGTGCCGCGCTACACCATCAACCAGATCTCCGCCCATGGCGGCGGCTGAGCGCGAAGCGCGCGTCGAACGCGTCGTCGCGCACGGGCCCGAGACGCGCTCGCTCTTCCTTCGCCTGCCTGCCAGCGAGCCGCTCGCCTTTCGCCCGGGGCAGTTCATCTCGTGCCTGCTGCCGGTCGGGGGCGAGACACTGACCCGCCCCTACTCCATCGCTTCCGACCCCGAGCACGGCGACCTGCTCGAGATCTGCCTGAACCGCGTCCCCGGGGGGCTGGGATCTCCTTATCTAATGTCGCTGCAGGAAGGGGGCACCGTCCGGTTCACCGGCCCGTGGGGCAGGTTCGTGCTCGACCGGGCCCCTCGAGCGGAAGCCGTCTTCGTCGCCGAGGGGACGGCGATCGCCCCCATCCGGCCGATGATCCGGCGCGCGCTCGCCACCGACGTCCCGCATCCGTTGGTCCTGCTGTACGGGGGCGCGAGCAAGCAAGAGCTGCTCTACCGGCGGGAGATGGAAGGTCTCGCGCGCGCACACGAGCGCTTCGAGTTCGAGCCCCTGCCCCCCGTCGTCCTCTTCGACGAGGTCCGCCGTCGCTACGTGGAAGCCGACGACGACCGGAGCCGCCGCTTCTTCGTCTGCGCGGTCGGCGACCTCGTGCTCCGGCTCCGCGACCTGCTACGCGGCGCGGGCTACGAGCGGCGCGCGGTGCAGTACGAGAAGTGGTGAGCCGACGCTTGTCGTCGCGACGCGAACCGTGCCATGGAGCCGCATGCCGTCCGCGCCGCCGCGGCTCGCCGCCAGCCTCCCCGTGCCGCCCGACCTCGCCATGTGCCGGCGCGTCGCGGCGCGCGCCGAGGAGCTCGGCTACGAGAGTCTCTGGATCGCCGACACCGGTGCGGGGCCCGACGTGTTCGTCGTCGGCACCGTCGCCGCCGAAGTGACGAAGCGCGTCCGCATCGGCACGGCCGTCATCCCGATCTACACCCGCGCGCTGCCCGTCCTCGCCGCCGGCGTGGGATCGGTCGCGCAGCTCGCGCCCGGGCGCGTGGTGCTCGGCATCGGCGTGTCGAGCGAGACGATCGTCGAGGCGTGGAGCGGCGTGCCGTTTCGCCGGCCGCTCACCCGCATGCGCGAGACGGTCGGCGTGCTCCGCCAGATGCTCGCGGGCGAGCGCGTCAGCTTCGAAGGGAAGACGGTGCGGACGCGCGGCTTCCGGCTCGTGTCGCAGCCGCCGGCGCCGGTGCCGGTCTACGTCGCCGCGCTCATGCCGCCGATGCTCGAGCTGGCGGGCGAGATCGCGGACGGCGTGATCCTGAACTTCTTCCCGGTCGACGCCCTGCCCCGCATCCTCGCGCACGTGCGCGCCGGCGCCGCCCGCGCCGGCCGCGACCCGTCGACGATCGAGGTGGTGGCGCGCTTCCAGGTCATCGTCACCGACGACGTGCCCGCGGCGCGCGCCGCCATCCGCCTCATGATGGGCCCCTACTTCGCGACCTCGGTCTACAACCGCTTCGTCGCCTGGTGCGGCTTTCCGGAGGAGGCCCGGGCGATCGACGCCGGCTGGCGCGCCAAGGACCGCGCCAAGAACCAGGCGGCGGTCACCGACGCGATGATCGACCGCCTGGCGGTGATCGGCTCGCCGGCCGAGTGCCGGGCGCGTCTGGCCGAGTTCGCCGCCGCCGGGGTCACCACGCCGATGGTCCACCCCTTTCTCTTCGACGAGGCGTCGATCTGGCGCACCTTCGAGCGCCTGGCCCCCGCCTGACTTGGAATGCAACCCCGGCCTGTGCTCTAGTCGAGTCAATGGTCCTCCTCTACGAGCATCCCGTCTCGCCGTACGCGCAGAAGGTGAAGATCGCGCTGGCCGAGAAGGGGGTGCCCTTCGAGACGCGGCTGCCGGATCTACTCGGCGGCGAGGACCCCGCCTTCGCCGCCGCCAACCCGCGACGCGAGGTGCCGGCGCTGGTCGACGGCGACGTCGCGGTCTTCGACTCGACGGTCATCCTCGAGTACATCGAGGATCGCTGGCCGACGCCGCCGCTCCTTCCTCGCGAACCCGCGGCGCGCGCGCGGGCGCGGATGATCGAGGAGCTCTGCGACACCTACTACGAGGCGGCCAACTGGGCCGTCTTCGAGATCCGCTTCTTCAAGCGCGCCGAGGGACCACTCGCCGATCGGCTGCTCGCCCGGGCCGCCGACGACGTGCACGGCGCGAACGCCTGGCTCGAGCGCCAGCTCGGCGCCGCCCCCTGGTTCGACGGCGAGCGTTTCGGCTGGGGGGACATCGCCGTCCTGCCGGCGGTGCACGCCGCGAGCTGGACGGGGACGCCGCCCGCGCCGGGCTCGCGCCTCGCGTCGTGGTTCGACCGCGCGCGCGAGCGCCCCAGCGTCATCGCCGCGCTCGAAGCCGCGGCGTCCGCGGTGCCCGGCTTCGAGATGATCCCGCAGCTCGTGGCGTCGGGCGTCTTCAAGCGCGAGTATCGGGACCACCGCCTGGAGTGGATGATGCGCAGCGGAGGGGCGGAGATCGTGCTCGAGGGTATGCGTCGAGGAAACATTCGCTTTGCGCTCCCGCTCGCGTGACCTCACGGCTCCTGATGCCGCGACGTACTCTCTTCGGGGGGTCGCGTCCGCGTCCGTAAGCTGCTATCCACGAAACCCAACTAGACCCTGAGGAGGAACGGCCATCTCGTCCACGATCTTTGTCGGCAACCTGTCCTTCGACACCACCGAAGAGGAGCTCCGTGCGGTGCTCACCGAGGTCGACCCCCAGGTGCGGGTGCGGCTCGGCATCGATCGCGTGACCGGGCGGCCACGCGGCTTCGCCTTCGCGCAGTTCAGCGACGCGGCCCGGGCCGCCGACGCCATCCGTCGCTTCGACGCCTACGAGCTGCGCGGGCGCCGACTGCGCGTCAACGACGCCGACGACAAGCCGCCGGCGCGGGCACCGCGCCCGATGAGCGCGCCGTCGTCGGCCGCGATGCCCGCCTACGACGCGCCGTCGTTCGATCCCGGATGGGGCGGCGGCGGCGGCGACGCGCCGCCCTTCCGCAAACACGGTGGGAGCCGGCGTGGGCTGCGCGCCAAGAAGCGCAGCCTCCGCTGAGCCGCCCCCGACCTTGCATGGTTGCAAGCCCACGGGGCGGGTGATACGAAACTCGCGTCTTGTGTTGGTGCGCGATCCCCTCGTCGACACGACGGCGACCGGCTTCTCGCCCAGGCAACAGGGACAACTCAGCCAACCCCGTTAGGGCCAGGAGAGACGATCATGGGCAAGAAGCTTTTCGTGGGGAACCTCTCGTTCCAGACCACCAGCGCGGATCTCGAGGCCTTGTTCGCGCAGGCGGGTACCTGTGAGTCGGCGTCGGTGATCACGGACCGCGCCACCGGCCGATCGCGCGGCTTCGGCTTCGTCGAGATGGCCTCGAACGACGAAGCGCAGAAGGCCATCTCGGACCTGAACGGCACCGAGCTGCAGGGCCGCAAGCTGAACGTCAGCGAGGCGCGTGAGCGCTCGGGCGGCGGCGGCAGTGGGGGTGGCGGTGGCGCCGGCGGCCGGGGCTTCGGGGGCGGCGGCGGCCGCCGCGGCTTCTGACGCCAGCGGTGCGACTCAAGCAGATCGGCGACCGCGAGCAACTGCTTCTTCGGCAGCTCGCGGGGCGCATCTCCAACAAGCTCGAAGCCGAGTTCGTAAACCCGACGGGGTCGGACAGCCCGAACATCGGGCTCCTGCTCCAGGAGCGCGGCCACACGGCTTCGATGGAGATCCCGCACGCCCTGCTCGCGCAGGCCGACGGCGACCCGTCGGTCGTCGAGGTGATCCGCGTGCGCATCAAGGCGACGCGCGACCGCATGCTCTTCCGTCCGCCCCCCCGTCCGCTCCCGAAGAACATCGCGCCCGCGGCCGACCCCGGCTTCTCGCGCGGCGGCTTCGGCCGGGGTGGCGGCGGACCCGGACGCGGCCGGCGTTGAGCCCGTGGCTCCGGACGGCGTGTCGGGTCCGCGTCGGTTCTGGGGCTGGGGTCGCGAGGGCGAAGGACCGAGCCGCGCGCAGCGCGACGCGATCGCGCACCTCTTGGCGGCGCGCTTCGGCCTCGCGGAGGTGCGCGTCGCCGAGCCGCCGGGGATAGACGAGCTCGCGCTGCCGCGACCGCGGGTCGCACCGCCCGCGACGCTCGCCGCTTTCTGCTCGCAGACGCCGCTCGACCGCGCCGCGCACGCGTACGGCAAGTCGTTCCGCGACGTCGTGCGCGCGTTTCGTCGTGACTACTCGCACCCGCCCGACGTGGTGGCGTTCCCGCGCGACGAAGCGGAGCTGGTCGCGGTGCTCGACTGGTGCGGCGGCGCGGACCTCGCGGCCATCCCCTACGGGGGGGGCTCGAGCGTCGTCGGGGGCGTCGAGCCCGCGGTCGGCGAGCGCTTCCACGGCGCGGTGAGCGTCGACCTCTCCCGCCTCGACCGCGTGCTCGAGGTCGACCGCGTTTCGCGCGCGGCGCGCATCCAGGCCGGCGTCCTCGGGCCGTCGCTGGAGGAGCAGCTCCGTCCGCACGCGCTCACGCTGCGGCACTTCCCGCAGTCCTTCGAGTACTCCACGCTCGGCGGCTGGATCGCGACGCGCTCGGGCGGACACTACGCGACGCTCTACACCCACATCGACGAGTTCGTGGAATCGCTCCGTATCGTCACCCCGACGGGCGTCGTCGAGACGCGCCGGCTCCCCGGCTCGGGCGCCGGTCCCAGCCCCGACCGCTTGTTCATCGGCTCGGAGGGCATCCTCGGCGTCATCACCGAGGCCTGGATGCGACTCCAGGACCGCCCGCGCTTCCGCGCCTCCGCCGCCGTCACCTTCGACGACTTCGCCGCCGGCGCGGCGGCCGCGCGGGCCATCGCGCAGTCGGGGCTCCATCCCGCCAACTGCCGCCTCCTCGACCCGGGCGAGGCCGAGACCGCCGGCGCGGGCTCGGGCGCCGAAGCGGTGCTGATCGTCGCCTTCGAGTCCGCCGACCATCCGCTCGACGCCTGGATGAGTCGCGCGCTCGAGTGCGCGCGGGATCACGGTGGCTGCGTCCCGCCCGGCGGCGGCACGACGCGCACCAGCGAGGAGGGCGCACGCGACGGCGCCGCCGGCGCGTGGCGCAAGGCGTTCCTCGACGGCCCCTACCTCCGCGACGCGCTCGTCGCCATGGGCATGGTGAGCGAGACGTTCGAGACGGCCGTCACGTGGGACCGCTTCCCCGAATTCCACGCCGGCGTGCTGGCCGCCGCCGAGGACGCGCTCCGCCGCGCGTGCGGCGCGGGCCGGGTCACCTGCCGCTTCACGCACGTCTACCCCGACGGCGCCGCGCCCTACTACACCGTCATCGCGCCCGGCCGGCGCGGCGCCGAGTTGGAGCAGTGGGCGACGGTGAAAGCCGCGGCCTCCGACGCCATCATCCGGCTCGGCGGCACGATCACGCACCACCACGCCGTCGGCCGCGACCACCGTCCGTGGTACGACCGCGAGCGTCCGGACGGCTTCGCCGCCGCGCTCGTCGCCGCCAAGAAGGCGCTCGACCCGGCCGGGATCCTGAACCCCGGCGTCCTCGTCGACCCGCGCTGAGCGCTAGTCGGTGGCGGGCTCGACGCGGAGCCCCACCAGCCCGAGCCAGGCGAGGACGCGCAGCACCGCGTACGTCGGGTCGAGCTCGAACCAGCGCCAGCCGAAGTTGAGCCGGCTGGCGGCGCGGTGGTGGTTGTTCTGGAACAGCTCGCCCAGGGTCAGGAAGTCGACGGGGAGCAAGTTCCGCGACGCGTCGGTGGTGGCGTGGTTGCGGTACCCGTAGCGGTGCCCGCACCAGTTCACGATCGCGCCGTGCACCGGGCCCATCAGGAAGTGGATCGGGAGCAGTAGGTAGAGCCACCACTGGCTCGCGAAGAAGAGGTACACGACGCCGTAGAGGGCGCCCCACGCGATCCGCACGGGCCACGCGGAGCCGATCTTCTCCAGCAGCGGCCACTCCGGGTAGTTGCCGAGGAACCGCTTCTCGGGCGTACGCTTCCACTCGAGGAGCGCGTTGTAGCGAAGCGCCGTGGCCCACATCATCCCGAAGACGTTCTTGAAGAAGCCAGGGGCGTGCGGGTCCCGCTCGGTGTCGCTGTACGCGTGGTGCTCGCGGTGCATGATCGCGTACGCGCGCGGCGACAGATACGAGGACCCCTGCGAGACGTACGCGAGCAGGTGCCACACGCGCTCCGCCCGCGGCGTGAGCGAGAACATCCGGTGCGACGCGTAACGGTGATGGAAGCTCGACTGGAAGAAGGCGGACACCACCCAGTGGGTCACGAAGAGGCTCAGGATGATCAGCATCGCCGCACGTCCTCCCGGAACGCAGCCTACCAAGCGATTCCCCGGGGTGCAATCGAGGCCGCGGCTTGGCGCGCCGGCGCGCCGCGCGCTATGACCCCGGCATGCCCGAGCTGATCCTGCTGCGCCACGGCCAGTCGCAGTGGAACCTCGAGAACCGGTTCACCGGCTGGGTCGACGTCCCGCTGTCGCCGCGCGGCGAGGCCGAGGCCCGCGCCGCGGGCGAGAAGCTGCGCGGCCGGACGATCGACAAGCTCTACATCTCGGTGCTGCAGCGCGCGATCGACACCGCGACGCTCGCCCTCGGAACGGCCGGCATCGGGGCGCTGCCGACGGAGCGTGACGCCGCGCTCAACGAGCGCATGTACGGCGACCTCCAGGGCCTCAACAAGGCGGAGACCATCAAGCGGTGGGGTGACGAGCAGGTGAAGCTCTGGCGACGCAGCTATGACGTGCGCCCGCCCGGCGGCGAGAGCCTCGCCGACACGGCGGCGCGCGTGCTGCCGTACTGGGAGTCGAAGATCCTGCCCGACCTGCGCGCCGGCAAGAACGTCCTCGTCGTCGCGCACGGCAACTCGCTCCGCGCGCTCGTCATGCACCTCGACGGCCTCACGCGCGAGCAGGTCCTGCAGCTCGAGATCCCGACCGGCCGCCCGTTGCTCTACGAGCTGGCCCCCGACGGGAGCGTCCGCGGTAAGAGGTATCTGTAGCGATGCCCGCGCGCCCGCCCCTGCCCGCCCTCGAGCCCGAGACGGAACACTTCTGGCGGGCGTGCCGCGCCGGCCGGCTCGAGATCACGCACTGCCGCACCTGCGGGTGGTGGATTCATCCGCCGCGTCCGGTGTGTCCGCGCTGCCACGGGTGCGACCTCGGCTGGGAGCCGGTGAGCGGGCGGGCGACGGTCGTGAGCTACACCGTGAACGCGCAGCGCTGGATGCCCGACATGGAGGTGCCGTACGCGATCGGTCTCGTCGAGCTGATCGAGCAGGCGGGGCTGCGGCTCACCACCAACATCGTCGGCTGCGCACCCGAAGCGGTGACGATCGGGATGGCGGTGCGCGTGCGCTGCGAGCCCGTGAGCGACGAGATCGGGCTGCCGCTCTTCGAGCCCGACCCCACGCCGGCGCCCGCCCTCGCGCCGTCGCGCCCGCCGATGCCGATCTCCGCCCCGATCCGCCCCCGCAGTGAGCAGCGGCTCGAGCGGCGCGCGGTCCTCTCCGGCGTGGGGCAGTCGGCGATCGGCCGCCGCCTCCTCCGCACCGACCTCGACCTGACCTGCGAAGCGGCGCTCGCCGCCATCGCCGACGCGGGGCTCACGCCCGCCGACATCGACGGTCTCGCCTGCTACCCGGGCCCCATGGGCGTGGCGGCGCCGGGCTTCGCGGGCCCCGGCACGCCGGAGGTCCAGGACGCGCTCGGTCTCCAGCTCGGCTGGCACGGCTCGGGCGGCGAAGGCCCGGCGCAGGTGGCGCCCGTCATGTGGGCCGCGCTCGCGGTCGCCGCCGGGCTCTGCCGCCACGCGCTCGTCTACCGAACCGTGACCGAGGCGACGGCCGCCGCCAGCACCGGCCGCCTGGGCATCGGCGCCGGGCAGCGGGCGGTGTCCGGCTTCGCGCAGTGGGTGATCCCCTTCGGCGCCATGTCGGCCGCCAACTGGCTCGCCTTCCACGCCGTGCGCCACATGCACGAGTACGGAACAAAGCGGGAGCACCTGGGGGAGGTCGCGCTCACCGCGCGCGCCCACGCCGCGCTCAACCCGGCGGCCGTGTACCGCGAGCCGCTCACCATGGAGCAGTACCTCGGCGCCCGGATGGTGACCTGGCCCTTCGGCCTCTACGACTGCGACGTCCCGGTCGACGGCTCGACGGCGGTGATCGTGTCGGCCGCGGACACGGCGCGCGACCTGCCCCGCCCCGCCGTCCGCATCCACGCCATAGGCTGCTCGATCCGCTCGCGCCCGGTCTGGGATCAGTGGGAGGATCTGACCACCATGGCGGCCCGCGACGCCGCCGCCCAGATGTGGGCGCGGGCGGATCTGGGGCCGTCCGACGTCGACACGATCCAGCTCTACGACGGCTTCAGCTGGCTCACGCTCGCGTGGATCGAGGCCCTCGGCTTCTGCAAGCGCGGGGAGGCCGGGCCCTTCGTGGAGGGCGGGCGAGTCCGCCTCGGCGGGGCGCTTCCCCTCAATACATGGGGCGGACAGCTCTCGGGGGGTCGCCTGCATGGGTTCGGGTTCCTCGCCGAGGGGATTCGGCAGCTTCGCGGCGACTGCGGCCCCCGCCAGGTGCCCGACTGCGAGGTGGCGGTGGTGGCAGCCGGAGGCGGGCCGATCGCCGGGTGTCTCCTGCTCACCCGTTGAGCGGACCGACGCATTGTAAGAATGCGGGATGTGACCCTGCCCGTCGAATGGCCGTCCACCTTTTCCATTGACCGACGTGCCGGCTCTGAACTAAATCCTCGGCCTCACCTGACGCGATGTTCCGGTTGAGGGGTCGGGTGTGCACGTGGAATGAATCGCAGATCGGTGACGGCCGCGTTCGCGGTGGGGATGGTGGCGGCAATCGCCGCCCCCGCCCGGGCTCTCACCGTGGGCCCGCAGGTGCCCCTCGCGCAGTCCAGCACCTACGTGCTGTCGGGCGACTTCACCGCCGCCGGCGTCGGCATGCGGAACCTGGGCGCTGGCACCATCAACCTCGCGCTTCCCCCCGGGACCACCACGGTCCAGGCCTTCCTCTACTGGGCCATCGTCGCCCCCGACGAGCTGGCCAACACGGGACGTCTCAACGGACACGACATCACCGGCACGCTCATCGCCCAGACGGGCGACCCCTGCTGGCCGAACCAGAACGCTGCGCTCGTCGACCCGCCAACCGTCTTCGCCTGGGTCTTCCGCGCCGACGTGACCGGCTTCGTCATGTCGGGCCAGAACGCGCTCTCGGGCTTCCCCTCGGGATTGACCGGCGGCGAGGACCCGCTCGACCCCGCCGCCACCTCGGCCTTCCCGCTGCTGGACGGCGCTTCGCTGGTCGTCGTCTACGCCGACCCGACGCTCGGGCTGCGCAGCATCGTCATCCACGACGGAGGCCAGACCTTCCTGGGCGAGGACGCTTCCACCACCCTCCACCTCGCCATGGGCGCCTTCGTCCCCATCTCCGCGCGCACCGCGTACGTGGTGGCGGACGGCCAGGGCGCCTTCACCGGCGATCGCGCCGACTACGACGACACGCCCGTCGCCGGCCCCGGCGCCACGACCAGGGCGAGCGACGCCTTCGACGGCGCCGACGGCGGTGGGCCGACCAACCCGCAGGGTCTCTGGGACACGCTGCTGCTCGACGTGAGCGGCATCGTCCAGGCGGGCGGCACCGCGGGCACGGCGAAGGTCGTGTCGGGCGACAAGCTCGACTGCCTCACCTGGGTCGCGCAGGTGCTGTCGGTCCAGATCGCGGCCACGCCCACCACCACCACGACGCTCACCACCAGCACCACCACGACCACGCGGCCGAGCACGACCTCGACCACGACCTCCACCACCTCCACGTCGACGGCCCCCACCACGTCCACCACCGCCACCACGGCGACCACGACCACCAGCACCACGACCACCACCAGCACTACCGAGGAGAGCACGACCTCCACGTCGAGCACCTCGACCTCGACCACCTCCACGTCGAGCACCTCCTCGACCACCGCGACGTCCTCGACCAGCACCACCACGACGACGAGCACCACCACGACGACCACGCTGCCGGGCTGCGACGGCGGCGCGACCTTCGCCTCCATCACCTGCCGCCTCGACCTCCTGGAGAAACAGGTGCTGGCGCTCGGCGACGTCGGTCATCTGCGCGACCTGCTCCTCGCCCGGGTGCGCCACGCGCGCTTGCAGGTGACGCGCGCCGCGGACAAGCTCCACAACGGCCGCAAGCGCGCGGCGAGCACCGTGCTGCGCGCTTCGGCGCGCGACCTCACCACCTTCGCCTATCGCGTGAACTCGCTCCTCGGGCGCAGGGCGCTGCCCACGGGCGTCGGTGAGGCGCTGCTCGCCCTCTCCGAGGCCATCAAGGCCGACATCGCGACGCTGTCGAGGTCGCTGTGACGGCCCGCGGCGGCGGTGTCGCGACCCTCGCGCTGCTCCTCGGGCTCCCCTGCCTCGCCACGGCCGGCGCGCTTCCGCACGTCGACCGGCTCGCGCCGGCGTGCGCCGGGGCGGGCACCCGGGTGACGATCGCCGGCGCGGCGCTCGGCGGCACGCGCGTCACCGTCGGCGGCAAGCGCGCGCGCGTCGTGCGACGCGGACGCACGCGGAGCTTCGTCGTCCCGCGCGGCTTGCCGGCCGGGCCGACCACGGTCGTCGTCCACATGGGGCGCGGCCACGCCGCCCAGATGCCGTTCCAGATCCCCGGCCCCGAGGTGTGCGACGGCGCCGACAACGACTGCAACGGCCTGGTCGACGACGGGCTCGTCGACCCGACTGGACGCCGCTGCGTCGGCGGGGTCATGGTCGAGCGCACGGCGGGCCCCAGCGGGCCGCTCGGCCCAAGCGACCTCTGCGTGCCGCAGGCGGTCGAGGCGTGCTACGACGGCGCACCCGAGACGCTCGGCGTCGGCATCTGCCACGCGGGCACGCGCGTGTGCGACGGGGACGGGGTCTTCGGCCCGTGCCAGGGCCAGCAGATGCCTCTGCCCGAGGACCCCGGCAACGGCATCGACGAGAACTGCGACGGGCGCGACGGCCCGGGTGGCGGTGAGCTGTGCGTGCCAGGAGCGATCCAGGCCTGCTACGACGGCCCGCCGGTCACCCGCGACGTCGGTGTCTGCCACGCCGGCATGCGCCAGTGCGGGCAGAACGGGCTCTTCGGTGTCTGCGAGGGCCAGGTCCTGCCCACGCCCGAGATCCCAGGCAACGGCATCGACGAGAACTGCGACGGCCAGGACGTGATCGTCGCGCCAGTGCTCCGCCTGAGCGTCAGTCCACCCTTTTCACCGACCTTCCAGAACTCGCAGGTGATCGGCGGCAGCGTGAACGCCGCCATGGCGCCACCGGGCGGCGGGCAGACGCCGCTCATCGCGTCGCTCGCGCCGAGCGAGGGCCACCAGGGCCAGACGCTCGACGTCCTCATCACGGGCCAGGGCAGCGACTTCCAGCCCGGCAACACGCAGGTCGTGTTCGGACCGGGCATCACGGTGAACACCACGACCGTGAACGATCCCGGCAGCGTCACGGTGAACATCACCGTCGCCGCCGACGCCGGGCTCGGCCCGCGCCTGGTCTCGGCCTCCACCGGGACGACGGAGGCGATCCTGGCGAACGCCTTCAACGTCCTGCCCGGCCTCGGCACGGTGAGCGGCCGGCTGACGGACGCGACCGGCCAGCCCGTGGTCGGCGCCCAGGTGTGCGCCGCGGGCACGATGATCTGCACCACCACCGACGGAAACGGCGGCTTCTCGCTCCCAGGTGTGCCGACGACGACCACCCGGCTCCAGGTCACGGCGTCGGACCTCGACCCGCTCTCGATCCCGATCGGCGTGGCGGTGAACGGCAGCGCGCAGCTCGGCACCCTCGCCTTCGCGCCCTCGACGCAGCCGCCCCCACCGCCGCCTCCGGGCGGCCCCGTGCCCCCGCCGGAGCTGGTGACCATCCTCGGGCGCAACGCGACCGACACCGTCGGCGGCACGCCGCTCCCCCAGGCGCGAAGGCTCATCGTCGACACGATGCTGGCCGTCGGCGGCAGCGAGGCCGGGGTGCTGGACGAGAACGGGATCCAGCTCAACCCCGACGTGACCGGCGCCGGCGTCATCAGCCTCACGCCCGTCGGGGTGGCACGGCTCGCGGAGCACCTCGAGCGCGGCGAGAGCACGACCCTGAGCGAGGTCCTCTTCGCCTTCGCCTTCGGCCTCCAGTGGTCGCAGGGCACGCCGCCCACGCTCGCGGAGCTGCTCGACGTGATGCAGGCCGAGGTCAACGCGGCGTGGGCCGACCCGAACGATCCCGACCACTTCCTCGCCATCCTCATGTTCAACCGCGGCCGCACCATGCTGCGCGAGCCGCCGACGCTGGCCGCCGACACGCGCCTCGGCCCGGTGCAGGGCTTCCTCCTCGGCGCCAGCCTGTGGACGACGGCGCTGAGCGAGAGCGCGCCGCCCGGCCTCGCCGCGGCACCCGTGCGCCTGGCGCTGGCCGACGGCGGCACGCGACGCGACGTGCCCCTCCAGCTCGCCGACGCTCCGCCGCCACCTCCGCCGCCGCCGTCGCGCCGCTTCACGAGCTTCTGGCGCAACGCGACCGCGGCCAAGAATAACTTCATCATGGGGCTGCTCAACCAGGCGTTCCAGGACTTCGTCACGTTCGAGACGCTGCTCCTGTTCACGCCGTCGGCCGCGCTCGTCACCCTGCAGGCGAGCATCGCGGGTACGATGCTCAACTTCCTGTTCGCGCAGTTCGGCACCCTCAAGTTCGCCCAGGTCATTCCCGCGCCGCCGCGCATGCTGAGCGCCGAGGTGCAGTTCGGCGACGACGGGAGCCCGCGCGTCGTCGTCCACTTCAAACGCAGCACGAACGACGACCAGAGCGGCGCCTTCGTCTACAGCCTCTACCGCTTCCAGACCTCGGACGCGCCGCGCACGCTGGTCAGCTTCAGCAAGAAGGTCGGGGGGGGCGACGACCTCGACCTGGTCGACTTCGATCCCTTGCCGTTCATCCCCGGCCCGCAGGGGGTGGCCATCCCCGCCGAGACCGCGACCTGGTTCTACGCCATCACGCTCACCCGGCTCTTCACCATCGACCAGACGGTGACCCAGGATCAGCTCGAGGCGGCGGTGCCCTGGTGGACCGACAAGCTCACCGGGAAGGCGAACCCCTTCGCGACCTTCTACAAGAGCAAGTCGGGCCTGGTGAGCGACTACTCGGAGCCGGTCGTGGTGTCGGTGGGCAGCGAGGGCGTGCCGGTCAAGATCGACGGCATCGAGGTCGACCGCAACACGGGCGACGTGTTCGCGAGCGACACCGACTCGGGCAACATCTTCCGCATCGACAACGGCGGCGCCGGCCGACACACGGTCTTCGCACCCACCAACTTCAAGGCCCCCGGCCAGACCGGCCTCGCGATCGACAGCACGGGCACACTCTACACCGACAACGCCGCCTCCGACGCCCAGTTCGGCGGTCGCATCTTCCGTTTCAGCCAGCCGGACGGCGCGCGCACCTTCACCGGCAGCATCAACAAGTTCAGCCGCCTGCTCCTCTTCGCCAACCCGACGTCCGCGGGGCCGATGACGATGGGCCCCGGCGCCAGCCCGGCGTCGCACGAGGACGTCTACGTCCTCGACAACCTGTCGCAGAGCGTGAAGCGCGTGCCGGTGAACGCGTCCTTCGATCCCTTCGACCGCATCGGCCAGCCCTTCGCCGAGCTGCCGGTGGCCGGCGACACGCTCGATCTCCAGTTCGACGCCACCGGAGACCTCTATCTCCTCATGACCGGCGTCGGGCCACGCGTGCAGGTGGCCGGGCCCCTGGTGCCGAACGAGGGCGAGACGGGCGAGCCGGTCGACATCCACACCGGCTTCTTCACCGCCGACTACCAGGACCTCGTCGAGCCCGGACGCATCTTCATCGACATCGTGCGCTCGTACAACAGCGGCAACGCGACCGACGGGCCGTTCGGCCCCGGCTGGGACTTCACCTACAACATGCGCCTCACCCAGCAGCAGGCGAGCGACGGCGTCAACCACGTCCTCATCGGCTCGGGCTTCGGGACGCGCTACGACTTCATCCAGCGGCCCGACGGCACCTACCAGGCGCCGCGCGGCTGGGACATCTTCCTCGAGGCGACGGCGACCGGCTTCACCCTGTCCGACAAGGCCCGCAACCAGATGCTCTTCGACCACGACGGGTTGCTCACCGGCATCGTCGAGCCGCTCGGTGACGCGCTCGCCTTCACGTACGTGACGCCGCAGAACGCGCCACCGCGCCTCACCCGCATGGCTGGCGGCGGCCGCCAGCTCGACTTCGACTACGGCCCGAACGGCAAGGTCAGCCGGATCGTCGACCAGGCGGGCCGGCAGGTGCTCTACGGCTACGACGCGCAGGACCGGCTCGCGGACGTGACCAACGTCGCCAACCACACGGCCCACTTCGGCTACGACGCGTCCGGTCGCCTGGCGAGCGTCACCAATCCGTCGGGGACGACGGCGCTCGAGAACACCTACGACGACAAGGGACGGGTCGTGAAGCAGGCGTACGACGGCGGCACCTTCCTCTACGAGTACGGTGCGGGCTTCACCACCACGACCGACCGCCGCGGCTTCAAGGAGACCCAGGTCTACAACGCCTCGGGCAACCCCGTCCGTCTCGTCGACGCGATCGGGCGCCAGACGACGTACCTCTACGACGACCAGGCGCGCCCGGTCCGCGCCCTGCTGCCCAACGGGGAGCAGGAGCGCTGGGAGTACGACGCCATCGGCAACGTCACGCGCCACGTGAACGCCGCCGGCGACAGCGTCACCTT
This sequence comes from Binatia bacterium, assembly GCA_041496545.1. Taxonomy (GTDB): domain Bacteria; phylum Desulfobacterota; class Binatia; order DP-6; family DP-6; genus DASRHG01. The sequence continues at coordinate 24,635 of JBGQET010000038.1, forward strand.
CGAGTACCATCCCGTCTTCAACAAGGTGACCAAGGTCACCGACTTCGCCGGGCACACGACGACCTTCGAGTACGACACCCAGGGCAATCAGAAGGCGGTGGTGAACCCCCGCGGCGAGCGCACCACCTTCACCTACGACGCGCAGGGCAGGCTCACCGGCGCCTCCAACCAGCAGCACGGGGAGGTCGTCCACGTCGATTACGACGCCGGCGGGCGGCCGAACCAGCTCACGATCCCGGGCACGGGCGAGACGGTCGGTATCCACGACGACGACCACGGGTCGCTCCAGATCACCAGCAGCCTCATCCCCGACGTGGTGAGCTACCAGTACGACGCGCTCGGACGGTTCATGACGCGCAGCGAACCCTCGGGGAGCATGGCGACCCACTTCGACGAGGACGGCAATCTCACGCGGCTGGACGACTCGGACGGGAACTTCCTGGAGTACGGCTACGACAAGTTCGGCAACCCCATCTCGGCGAAGCTCCAGGACGGCACGCAGGTGAAGTTCCTGAACGACTCGGGGTTCGAGTACCGGGGCTTCGAGCTGCCCGGGGGACTCACCACGACGATCGACCGCGACCCCGTCGGCCGCATCACCACCATCCACAACACCGACGACGCCCAATTCCGCTTCACCTACGACGCCGCCGACAACGTGCTCTCGCAGACCGATCCGAACGGCAACATCACGACGTACAAGTACGATGTGCTGAACCGCGTGAAGGAGGTCGACGGCTGGGACGGCACGGTCGAGAAGTTCGACTACGACAAGGTGGGCAACTTGACGTCGATGACGAGCAACCGCGGCTTCGCCGCGACGCTGTCCTACGACGACATCGATCGTCTCGAGAAGATCAACTACACGGCCCCCTACACGAAGGAGGTCCGCTACACCCACGACATCGTCGGCAACATCAGGGTGCGCGAGGATTCCGACGGTGGGCACACGAGCTACGAGTACGACGCCGCGCGCCGGCCCACCACGATCACCGACGACCACGGGCGCCAGACGACCTACGACTACGACACGGTCGGGCGGCGCACGGCCGTCCACTACCCGAACGGTCTGACCACCCGGTACGAGTTCGGCGGCCCCCGGCAGGTCCTGACCAAGATCGAGACCCGCCGGGCCGACAACAGCGTCGTCTCGAGCTTCACCTACGAGTACGACACCCTGGACCAGAAGACGAAGGTCACGGACGCCGACGGGCACGTCACGCGCTACAACTACGACGGCGTCGGGCGGCTCGAGAAGATCACCTACCCCGACCTGTCGACCGAGGAGTACACCTTCGGCGCGACCGGGGCGCGGGCGAAGCGCGTCATCGACGGGGTCGAGCACGTGTACACCTACGACGGCTTCGGGCGCCTCATGGCGGGCGAGGGCGTCACCTACGGCTACGACGCCAACGGCAACCTGGTCAGCCGCACCGAGGGCAACCAGACGACGGTCTTCGACTACGACTACGACAACCGCGTGGTGGCCGTGCACCGGCCGGACGCGTCCACCATCCGGTACACCTACAGCCCGCTCGGCGCGCGCGTCTCCAAGTCGGGGCCCGGCGGCACGACCCTCTACCTCTTCGACGGCGCCAACGTGTGGAAGGAGCTCGACGCCACCGAGCAGACGGCCGTCGAGTACACGAGCGGCATCTTCACCGACGAGATCATCGCCAAGGACGAGGGCGGGCTCACGCGCTTCTACCACTTCGACGGTATGGACAACGTGAGCGACCTGACCAATCCCGCGGGTCAGCGCGTGGTGTCCTACGAGTACGAGCCGTTCGGGCGCGTGCGTTCCGCGCAGGGCAACGCCGCCAATCGCCGGCTGTTCACGGGCCGCGAGCTCGACCCCGAGAGCGGCCTCTACTTCTTCCGCCACCGCTACTACGACCCGCGCGTCGGGCGCTTCCTCTCCCCCGACCCGCTGCTCCGCGGCATGTACGCGTACTTCTACGGCAACAACGACCCGATCGCCTTCAACGACCCGTTCGGCCTCTCCCCCGTGCCCGCCAAATCGGGCTCACATCTCGTCCATGTCGGTCCGAGCCAGTTCGGCGTGGCGATGGTCGCCCTCACCCAGTTCCCGGACCAGTACTTCCCCGAGTCCTACATGTTCAACTTCAACGGCGTGATCAAGGAATCGAAGAACGGGGGTTTCCTGCGCATCACCATCCCCCAGATCCAGGTCCGATCCGGCCGGGTCATCGGCGACTACCGCCTCTTCCACGTCGACCTGCATCTCAGCCTCCCCTACGAGAGCTACTCGCATCTCCACATGCCGACCTCGGACCTCTTCGAGTGGCTCGCCAACGTGACCGGGAAGCCGATCCCGAACATCGCCAGGTACAAGGCGCTCAAGGACAGCAAGTTCCTGAGCTGGCTCTTCCAGGCTGCCAAGCGGAGCGAGCCGTTCCAGAACATGAACGTCAATCCGCTGCACGCGATCCCGTTCCCGCGCCAGCTCGGCAAGGCCGGCTTCATCAAGGGCGCCGGCTTCGCGCTCCAGTTCCTGCCCGTGATCGACGCCGGGCTCATCCAGCAGACGCCCGAGAAGAAGGCCAAGGCGGCCGCGGGTGGCATCGGCTCGGCCACCTTCGGCACGGCCGGCATGGTTGCCGGCGGCGCCGTCGGCGACGGCCCGGGCGCCATCATCGGGGGCTTCCTCTTCGGCGCCTACGGCGATCAGCTCGGCCGCGACGCCGTCGACCGCGGGCTCGGCAACGGCAACCAGCAATTCTCGGTGCCGCTCGGCGCTCTCAAGGGCGAGGGGCAAGGGCGATGAGGACGCTCCGCCGCCTGGCCCTCGTGCTCGCCGTCCTCGCCGCCGCGTTCCCGGCCGCCGCCCAGCCACTCGAGGGCGCCTTCTTCCTGAGCGACCCCGTGCCCACGGCTGACCCCGACCGTCGCCTCTTCATCCTGTCGCCGACGCCGGGACGGGCGAACCCGGGCGGCTTCGTGATCGACCCCTTCGGCAACTTCTACATCTCCGACCAGGGCGACGGCGAGGTGGGCGACGGCTCGGTCATCATGCTCCCGGCGGACGGGCGGACGCCGGTCCGCTTCATCACCGGGCTCACCAAGCCTGGCGACCTCGAGCTGTCGGTCGATCGCCGCGCGCTGATCATCGGCCTGCCGAGCGGCCAGGTGCTCCGGCGCGTGTTCGGCATCTCGGCACACGTGCTCAATACCGACCTCTTCGCCCAGCCGACCATCGTGTACGCCAAGACCGATTTCGGCACCAAAGGTGCCCCCGTCTCCGCGGACGGCTATGCACACATCCTGGACATCCTCGTACCCGGGCAGACAAGCCCCACGGTCGACATCGTGGTCGAGCGCGACGGAACGACGCGCACCCTCCCGGGATTCTTCCTCGGCCAGCCCGGTGAGACCGGACAGCCGACGGGGCAGGCCATCGTGGACGTGCCCTTCTGATCGCCATGCGCCGCCTCTCCCTCCTCGCCGCGCTCGCCGCCACGCTCGCGAGCCCGGCGGCCCTGCGGGCCCAGTCGGGCGGCCCGACCACCGTGTCGGTGGCGGGAGGGGCGGCGCCGGCGATGCAGGTGCTGCCGCCCTGGCAGACCCAGTTCGGGCTCCGCGTCCCGCTCCGCACCAACGCCGAGAATACGGTCACGGTGACCGCCAGCGACACGCACGGCGACACCGCCACCTCCGCGCCCTTCACGATCGTCCAGCTGTCGCTCGGCCAGATCGTGACGGCGCAGGTGACGGCGACACGGCTCACGATCCCCGAGATCAAGCAGCTGGTCGCCGACGGCACGATCAACGTGAGCGACCCGGCGAACTTCAACGTGTCGCGCTTCGACATCGTGCTCACGATCAACGGCCGCCAGGTCCCGGTCAGCGTGCCGGTCATGAAGCCCGTGGGCGACCCGGGCCCCGGCATCGGGCCGCCGATCACGATCGGCTGCGCGCAGCCGGGCCACGGCCTCGAGACCACCGATCGGGCGATCTCCATCCCCTGCGGCGGCGGCGGCGGCGGCAACCCCTCGCAGCCCCCGGTCGTGGTGATCCCCTTCACCTTCGACGTGCCTGACCAGCCGTCGATCCCGCCCATCCCCGGCGTCATCGTCATCGAGGGGCGGATCAAGACGCTGAAGGAGTTCTACAAGGTCAACCTGATCCTCACCAACGTCTCGACGCTGTTCACGCTCACCGACATCGAGGCCATGCTCGAGGTGCCCGCCGGGGCGCTGACGCCGATCGTGCCGGCCTCCGGGCCCATCATGATTCCCGACCTGCCGCCCGGCAGCCAGCAGACCGGCACGTTCATCGTGCGCGGCGACCAGATCGGCGTCCACACCGTCACCGCCCACTTCGGGGCCAAGATCACGGGGCTCGGCCTCCCGGGGCCTATCCCGGTCTCGGGCAGCGCCTCGACCGACGTCGAGGTGAAGGGCCCGCCGCGCATGGACGTGACGGTGTCGCATCCGGACTTCGTGCAGGGCGGCGTCCCCTACACCCTCACCGTCCAGATCACCAACACCGACCCCGAGCTGCCGGCGCTCTTCACCTCCTTCGAGCTGGACGTGGGCGTCGACGCCCGCCTCGTCGACCCGGTCACCGGGCAGGTGCTCATGAGCGCGGACGTGCGCGCGCTGGGCGACATCCTCCCCGGGGAGTCCGTGACCCAGAGCTACACCGTGCTGCCGTTCAAGACCGGGCCGATCACGAGCTGCACCGCGGGCGCGAGCCAGAATCTCAAGCTCTCCGTGGTCTTCACCGGCTTCGGCGGCGGACCGGACTGCGCCATCGGCACCTTCCCGAGCGAGACGCAGGATCCGTCCGGCCGGCCCTCCGTCGTCGTCATTCCGACCCACAACACGACCGACGTGACGATCGATCCCGCCGTCACGGCCATCTTCTCGGCGCCGATGATCGCCGAGACGATCACGACCGGCTTCACCGCAGCCACCTTCAACCTGCTCGATCCGCTGGGTGACATCGTCCCGTGCACGCTCGAGATCGCCGCCTTCGGGAGCGGCAACACGATCGCCATCCTGCGCCCGGTCGACGTGCTCCAGCCCGGCGCGCTCTATACGATCCAGGTCCGCCCGGAGATCTTCGACATGAACGGCCTGGCCCTCGCCTCGGGGCTGACGGCCCGCTTCACCACCAAGGCCGTGCCGCCGCCGCCCAACGCCTCGCCGCCGCAGGCGGGCATCCTGGTCCTTCCGCCCGTCACCCCGGGCGCGGTGCCGCTCGGGCAGATGGTACCCGTCCGGGTCGACGCCACCGACGACGTCGCCGTGACGCGCGTCGATCTCCTCCTCGACGGCGGCTTCGTCGACACGCAGACCCCCCACTCGCCGGTGATGTTCATGCTCGACACGGCGGGCGTCACGCCGGGGCCGCACACGCTCCGGGCCGTCGCCTTCGACGCGCAGAGCAACAGCGGCAGCGCCGAGACCACCATCAACGTCGTCGGCGACACCGTGCCGCCCAGCGCGGCGATCGTCACCCGCGCGCAGATCCAGCGCGGGCGCACCCTGCCGGTGCGGGTCGACGCGGCCGACAACGGCACCGTGGCGCGTGTCGAGGTCTTCCTGGACGGCGGCACGTCGCCGGTCTTCATCGGTCTCATGGCCCCCTTCCAGTTCGGTCTCGCCACCAGCGGCCTCGGCGCCGGCCCGCACGGCCTGCACGCCGTCGCCACCGACGGGGCCGGCAATACGACCCCGACCGACGCCGGCTTCACCGTGATCGACGACCTCGCGGCGCCCGTGATCGTCTTCCAGTCGCCCGTCCCCGGCGCCGAGGTGACACGCGGGAAGTTCCTGCCGGTGGCCGCGGTGGTGACCGACGACGTCGGGCTACAGGACGTGGGCTACTTCCTCGACGACGACGTGGCGCCGCGTACGACCGACCCGGGCGGCTTCATCCTCGACACCGGCCCGCTCGCCATCGGTCCGCACACGGCCGGCGTCATCGCGCACGACCTGGCCGGCAACCAGGCGACCGCGCACGTCGACTTCTCCGTCGTCACCGTGCCCGTGGACACCACCCCGCCCGCCGCCCCCGACGCCGGCCGCATCACGGTCACGCCGCCGGTGGCCGGGCTGGCGACGGTCGGCGGCAGCGCCGGCGCCGTCGAGGCCAAGGCGCAGGTCGAGATCGCCAATCTGGCGAAGCAGGTCGTCGTCACCACGCCCGCCGGTGCGAATGGCAGCTTCCAGAAGGAGACGGAGGCGGCGGGGGGCGACACGCTCCGCCTGGTGGCGATCGACGCGGCAGGGAACCGGAGCCCGGCGACCGACATCATGGTCCCCGTGCCGCCGGCCCTGATCAGCATCGACGTGACGCCGCCGGCCATCACGCTCAACCGGACGACGCCCGCGCAGCAGCTCACCGTCACGGGGCACTTCAGCGACGCCTCGCAGGCGACACTCGCCAGCGGCGTGGCGTTCACGAGCGAGAACCCGACGATCGCCGCGCCGACCGCCACGGGCCTCGTCCTCCCGGGCAAGAACGGCAGCACCACCCTGCACGTCACCGTCACCGGCGTGCTGCCCGTCGACGTGCCGGTCATGGTCGCCTTCCCGACCGTCGTCGGCGTCCACGTCTCGCCCCCGAGCGTCCACCTCCTCGACCTCGGGAAGACGCAGGGCCTGAGCGTCGTCGCCGACCTCTCCGACAACACGACGGCGCCCTTCGGCGGCTCGGTGGCCTTCGGCTCGCAGGACGCCACCATCGCGACGGTCGACACGGCGGGCGTCGTGACGGGGGTCGGCGAGGGCTCGACGACGGTGGTCGTCGCACCCAACGGCTTCGCGACCATCCCGGTGCCGGTGACGGTCGAGAAGGCGCACCTGGTGAGCATCTTCACCGACCCCGCCTCGCTCACCTTCGTGGCGACCGGCCAGATGCAGTCGCTCGCCGTCTCCGGCAACTTCTCCGACGCGAGCCAGCGTCCGGTCGCGGGCGCCACCTTCATGACCTCCAACGCCGCCGTGGCCACGGTCGACACCGCGGGCGTCGTCACCTCGGGCGGCAACGGCAACGCAATGATCCACGTCGCGGTCGCCGGCGCCCCGCCGATCGACGTCCCGGTGCACGTGAAGACGCTGGTGTCGATCGCCCTTGACCCGTCCGACTTCCAGCTCATCGGCACCGGCAAGCAGCGCCAGCTCGGCGTGGTCGGCACGTTCTCCGACGCCAGCATGGGTGCGATCACGAGCGGCGTCGGCTTCCAGTCGAACCACACGAACGTCGCGACGGTGAGCGGCAACGGCCTCGTCACCTCGACCGGGCTCGGCGACGCCATCATCACCGCCACCTTCGCCGGCGTGCCGCCGGCCGACAGCACGGTGCACGTGGTGGCGCGCGCCGCCGACGACTTGAGTGTGTCGCCACCGAGCCTCGACTTCACCGCCGCCGGCCAGATGACGGGTCTCGTCGTCAGCTTCCACTTCAACGACGGCACCACCGGGCCACCCGACGCCCCGGTCACCTTCGCCTCCAACAACATGGCGATCGTGACGGTGGACGCGGCCGGCAAGGCCACGGCGGTGGCGAACGGCGACACCTCGATCCACGTCGCCTCCGGCGTGCTCGAGGCGAACGTGCCGGTCTCGGTGAACATCCCGGTCGCGAACCCGCCGCCGCACATCGACGAGGTCGACCGGCCGCGGGCCGCCGAGGGCGACCCGGTGGTCATCCGCGGGTCGAACTTCGCGGGCCTGCCGGCCGACAACACGGTGACCGTGAACGGCGTGGCCGCGAGCGTCACCGCGGCGCGCCAGGACGAGCTCGTCTTCACGGTGCCCGTCGGCGCCACCACCGGCCCGGTGCAGGTGAGCGCGCACTCGCAGACGAGCAACCAGGTCACGCTGACCGTCTACGCCCGGCGGGCGCAGACGCAGCAGGTGACCCCCGCGCTCGCCATGCCGAGCGCGCCGCTCATCCTGAACATGCCGGCGTTCCCCTTCCGCGCCGGCGACCGCGTCTTCCTCTCGAGCGCGCCCGACGTGCTGGCGCCCCTCGCCTTCACCGGCACCCTCTCGGCGAAGGTGGACAACGGCTCGTCGTTCCCGATCCCGCACTCGGCGCAGGCGTCGGAGATCACCTCCGCCTTCAGCCCCGGCTCGCATACGCTCCAGCTCCGCCTCGACGACGCCGGCGGCGGCATCAGCACGGCGGCGATCTACCTCGTCTTCGGCCCCGACGGCACGGGCGCGATCGCGGGCGAGCACAGCGAGGTCGCGCAAGACCAGAGTCGGCCGATCGTGGTCACGTTCACGAACCTCCTCGACCTGTCCAACACCCCGCTCCCCGAGGGCAGCGTGGTCGCGGTCTCGACCCTCGGCGGCTGCACGCACCGTGACCGGAGCAACAGTTGCATCGACTCGGCGGGCGGCAGCATCACGAACGGCGCACAGTCGCCGAACCTGGGCGCCGGCGATCTGCGCATCCGCAACTTCGTCGTGATGGGCGGCCGCGTGGACGTCGTCTTCGATCCTGCCGGAATCCAGCTCGACGTGGCGGCGACCGCCATCAGCAACGTGACCCTCCTCCCCACCAACCCGGACGGCACCGTCCTGGGCCAGCAGGCGTTCGCCGTCACGCCGATCTCGCTCCTCAGCTTCGACACCGCCACCGCGCCGCGCAGCCAGTCGTCGGTCATCGCCGACGGCCGGTCGAAGGTCGTGACGATCAACGTATCGGGCCTCCGCGACGCCTCCGGCAACCCGATCCCCGACGGCGCGCTCGTCGCCGCCTCGACCCTCGGCGGCTGCGCGCAGCGCAACCGCGAGGGCACCTGCATCAACTCCGCGGGCGGCAACGTCGTCAACGGCAGCCAATCGCCCAATCTGGGTGCTGGCGACCTCCGCATCCGCGTCTTCCAGGTGACGGGCGGGATGATCCAGGTCCAGTACGACCCCGCCAGCCTCACGGTCTCGGTCGGTACCAGCCAGACCGCGACGGTGAGCCTGCTCGCGGCGCGCGGCGACGGCTTCATCATCGGGAATCACGCCTTCGCCACCGTACCGATCGTGCTGTCGAGCCCCTTCGCCGAGCAGGCGCACGTGACGGTCATGCCGTCGTCGGCGCTCGCCGACTCCGCCGACAACCGGGTCACGATCGTGGTCACCGGCATCGTCGACCAGAACGGCAACCCGGCCCCGGACGGGACCAAGATCTCGGTCTCGACCCTCGGCGGCTGCGGTTTCCGCGACCAGATCGGCACCTGCGTCGACTCCGCGGGCGGCGTCATCATGAACGGCGCGCAATCTCCCGACGTCGGCATGGGTGACGGCCGGATAAAGGTGCTGACCGTCACGGGCGGACAGGTGGAAGCGACCTACAGCGCCCTCGGCGTCGCGCTCGCGACGCCGCAGTCGGCGACCGCACGGGTCACCTTCCGCCCGGCCACGCCCTCGGGCGCCGGCATCGGCAGCCGGGCGTTCGTGATCGGCGACGTGGCGCTCGGCGCCTACGACTCCTCGAGCGCGATAGCGAGCCCGCCGTCGGCGATCGCCGACAACCTGGCGAAGACCGTCGCCATCGCCGCCGCGGGGATCCGCGACGTGAACGGCAACCTCGTGCCCGACGGCGCGGTAGTCGCCGCCTCGACGCTCGGCGGCTGCGGCTTCCGCGACCACGACGGGAACTGCATCAGCTCCGCGGGGGGCATCATCACGAACGGCACCCAGTCGCCCGACGTCGGCGCCGGCGACCGGCGCATCAGGCTGTTCACCGTGACGAGCGGGCAGATCACCGTGCACTACGATCCCCAGGGGGTGACCCTCCCGGCGGGGAGCGTCGACACCGCGAACGTCTCGCTGCTGCCCGCCAGGCCCGGAGTCGGGCAAGGGAACATCATCGGCGGGCGCGCGTTCACCGTGGTGCCGGTCGCGCTCACCAGCGCGGCGACCGACCCGGCGCACGTGAGCGTCGTGCCACCCTCGCTGCTCGCCGACGGGGCCGCCAACCTCTCCACCCTCACCGTCAGCGCCATCACCGACGGCCAGGGCCGGCCGGCGCCGAATCACACCCGCGTGGCCGTGTCGACGCTGGGCGGCTGCTTTCACCGTGACCTGATGGGCAACTGCATCTTCTCGGCGGAGGGCACCGTCGTCGGGGGCTCCGCCTTCCCGAACCTCGGCGCGGGCGACAACCGGGTCCGCGTCTTCGACGTGCTGTCGCAGCAGATCCAGGCGGTCTACAGCGACGCCGGCATCCGGCTGTCCACTGGCCAGACGACGACGGCTCGTCTCTCCGTGCTGCCGGCCAACGGGGCCGACGACACCATCATCGGCGGTCGCGCCTTCGCCGTCGGCGACGTCATGCTGGTGAGCTACGGGTCGGCCGACATCACGGGCAGCGGGACGGTGGCCGCCAGCGCGCAGTCGACCTACAGCGTGTCGAACATCCTCGACCTGCTCGGCAACCCGGTCCCGGATGGCTCCAGGATCGCCGTCTCGACGCTCGGGAGCTGCTTCCACCGCGACACGAACGGCGTCTGCATCAGCTCGAGCGAGGGGACGATCGTCGACGGGACGCAGTCGCCCGAGCTCGCCTCCGGCGACTTCCGGATCAAGACTTTCACGGTGGGGAGCGGCGGCTTCTCCTTCACCTTCCAGGCTCCCGCAAGCGGGCAGACCGTGCTCCAGCTCCTGCCCGCCGACCCGACCGGGCTCCGCAACGGGGGTGTCGTGTTCACCCTGAAGACCGTGGACATCACGCCATGACCAGCCGCCTCCTTCGTCTCGCCGCCCGGACGGTGCTCCTCGCCGGCATTCTCGGCCCGCTTCCGGCCGTCGCCGGGCTCATGGTCTCCGACGTGCAGATCACGACCGTCGACGCCGACCACTGGCTCGTCCGAGTCCGCTCCAGCGGACCCCAGGCCTTCGACGTCCAGCCTCCCGGGCGCGATCCGTCGAAGGTCGTCGTGCGCCTGCACGGCGCGCGCATCGGCAGCCTGGCGCCCGTGGGCTCCATCCCGTTCGGCAGCGTGAGCCTGCAGACGGACCACGGGGACGTCCTCCTGCGCGTGAACCTCGCGAGCCGGTCCTACCGCTGGAAGGCGGCGCAGGGTCCGAGCCCGAACCTCGTCGAGCTGCGCGTCTCGCGCTGACCTATTCCCGGGTGATCGGGATGTGGCGCGGCTCGCCTGCCACGCGCGCCAGCCACGCCCGCACCGCCGGATAGGGCGCGAGGTCGAAGCGCCCCTCGGGCGCGACGTGCGTGTACGCGTAGAGCGCGACGTCCGCGATCGTGTAGCGCTCGCCGACGAACCACGCGCGCCCGGCGAGGTGGCGCTCCATGACGCCCAGCGCCGCAAGCCCCGCTTCGTGATTCATCGCCATCAGCTCGGGGTGCTTCGCGGCCCTGCCGGTGTGGATCCAGTGCCGCGAGGTCGCGATGTTCGGCTCGTGGCTGTACTGCTCGAAGAACATCCACTGCAGCACCTCGGCGCGCTCCCACCGGTCGTCGGCCAGGAACGGTGTCCCCTCCGCGAGGTACCAGAGAATCGCGTCCGACTCGGCGAGGAAGCGCCCCGCCGACACCTCCAGCACGGGGATCCGACCGTTCGGATTCTTGGCGAGGAACTCCGGCGTGCGCGTCTCCCCCCGCTCGAGGTCGAGCTCGACCCGCTCGAACGGAATCCCGAGCTGCGTGAGCAGCAGCCGAACCTTGTACCCGTTCCCCGACCTGAGGTGATCGTACAGCCGCATCATGCACCGCTGCTTGCGCCGCCACCGGCCCCACCGTCAACCCACCCAATTCCACGCGCGACGAGCGACCGCGCGTCACGGACTGACCCGCGCTACCGCGGCCGTCCCGCCGCCGCGTACAGCCCTTCGATGACGCGCATGTTGGCGACCGCGTCGGCGGCGTCGGTCGGCACCGGGATACCCTGGCGGACGGCGCCGACGAACGCCCGGAGCTGGTAGTCGTACGAGGCCGCGCCGGCCACCTTCTCGGTGCGCGACCCCTCGCGCGTGACGACGCGCAGGCGATGGAAGAACTGCGGCGCGATCGGGTTGATGACGGAGAGCCGCCCCCTCGAGCCCTCGACGCGGGCGCTCGCCCGGAAGATGCGCCCCGAGAGGAGCGCGCAGGTGAGCCGCGCCGTGCGGCCGTCGGCGAAGCGCAGCTCGCCGGCGAGCGCGCGGTCGACGCCGCCGCGCGTCCAGCGGGCGCTGGCGGAGACGACCTCCGGCTCGGCCGCGGCGAGGTGGCGCAGCAGGTGGACCGTGTAGCAGCCCGTGTCCATGAGCGCCCCGCCCGCCAGCGGCGCGCTCCACCGGATGTCCCGCGGGAAGGGCAGCGGGATGCAGAAGTGCGCTTCGAGGTGGCGCACCTCGCCGATGTCGCCCGCCGCCAGGATGGCGCGCAGGCGCGCGAAGAGCGGGTGGTAGCGGTAGTGGAACGCCTCCGCGAGGACGCGTCCCGCGCGCGCCGCCGCGGCGGCCATCGCCTCGGCCTCCGCCACGGTGGCGGAGAACGGCTTCTCGCAGAGCACGTGCTTGCCGGCTTCCAGCGCCGCGATCGTCCAGCGCGCGTGGAGCGCGTTGGGAAGCGGGTTGTAGACGGCTTCGATCTCCGGATCGGCGAGCAGGCTCTCGTAGCTCGAGTGCACGCGCGGGATGCCGTGGCGCGCCGCGAAGCGCCGCGCCCGCTCGGGGTCGCGCGCCGCGACCGCCGTGACGGTTGCCTCGGGGATGCCGCGGGCCGGCCGGATGAGCGCCATCGGCGCGATGCGCGCCGCGCCGAGGATGCCGAAGCGGACGGGCAGGACCGCCGCCACTACGCCAGCCCCAGCAGGCGCGCCGGGTTCCGCCGCGCCATGAGATCGATGGCCCCGGCCGGCACGCCGGCGACCAGCATCTCGTCGATGAACAAGCGCATCCCGGCGGCGGGGTGCGGGCTCTCGGCCTGCCCGAAGTCGGTGGACATGATCGCCCGCTGGGGGCCGACGGTCATCATGGCGCGCGCGAACACGGCCGGTTCCTCGGTCGCGGCCATGCCGCCCGGGATGCAGGTGAGGTAGGTGAACTCGATCATCGCGCCGCGGTTCGCGAGCTCGACGACGTCGGCGAGGGTGTGATCGGGTCCGACCAGCGTCTCGAGCGCATGGGTCATGACTACCCTCACGCCCAGCGCGCGCGCCGCGTCGACCAGCGCAAACTGCTCCGCGAGGTCGACGTGACCCGTCGCCACCACCGCGTCGTGCTCCTTGACGAGGCGGAGGATCTCCTCGACGCCCTCCACCAGACGCTCGTGCGCGCCGAGGAGCGGGATGCCGGGCCCGGGGAGCCCGAGCTTCCGGCGGTCGGGGACCGAGGAGAAGGTCGGCATCCACACCACCTTCGCGCCCGTCCGCAGCGCCACCTCGACCGCCGCCGGGTTGAGCCCGCCGACCTCGAAGTCGCAGCAGATGCCGCCGAAGACGCGGAGCCGCCGGACCGTTTTCTGCATCAGCACGGCGACCGGGCCCGTCGGGTACGCGTGGCTCTTCAGCACCACCGCCCCCATGCCGAGCGCTTCGGCCTCGGCTACCGCTTCGGCCGCGTCGACGCTCCGCGCGCGGTGCGGGTCGGGGCCGTGGTGGCAGTGCATGTCGATCGCCCCCACCACGAGCTCCCGGCCGTCCGCCGCCATGCCGCTCGGCTAGCGGGCGGCGGCCGCCCCGTCAAGAAGCGCGCTTACGCGCCGGCGGCCGCGAGCAGCGCGGGCACGACGACGGCGGTCGCGAAGACCTCTTCCGCCAGGCGACGGGCCGCCCGCGCCGCCCCCGCGTAGTCGCGCTCGACGGCGCGCAGCGCCTCGGCCGCTTCGTCGAGCGAACGGTAGAAGCGGAGCCCCGGGCTCTCCGGGAGGTGGCGCTCGGCGCCAGTCGCCTCGACCACGCACGGCCGGCCGCTCGCCAGGTAGCAGATCGTCCGGTCGCTCACCCAGCCCGCCCGCGCCTTGACGTAGGCCGGCTTGGCGGCGCTCAGCTCGCCGCGCGAGCCCTGCACGTAGCGCCGGAACGCCTCGGGCGTGCCCGCGACCGCGGCTGGGTCCACCAGACGCCAGCCGTGCCGGGCGAGCAGCGCACGGTCCTCCGTCTCCCCGGGATGGACGTTGGCCGCCAGCTCGAGGGCGAGCCCGGCGCGCGCGGGGAGGTCGATCACCTGCACGAAGCCGGTGCGCTTGTTGCAGTCGTACGTCTCGCCGTCGAGGAAGGCGTACTGGTTGTTCCACCACTGCGTGACGGTCGTCCAGGCCGCGCCCGGACCGTCCTCTTCAGGCCACGCGGGGAGATGGACGGCGGGCCAGACGCGGTGCCACGTCACGTCGCCGAGCGGGATCGGGGAGTCCGGCGCGCCCAGGTGCCGTCCGATCGTCAGGTGGACGTCGTGCGTGCCAACGCCGAGGTCGGAGTCGCGCGCCCAGAGCTGGAAGGGGCCCGGGTCGAGGTCGAAGAGGGCCGTGCGCCCGAAGCCCGCGCGGAGCGGCGCCGTCACGCTGTGGGCGAGGTTCAGGAGGAGCCCGTCGCGCGCGCGCGCCACGAGCGCGGGGGCGTCGAGCGCGCCCAGGTGCTCGACCCGGCCGGGGGCGTCGTTGCGGCCGTGGTCGGGGAAGAAGCACACCGTCACCCGGTCGGCGACCCCGAGCGCCACGACGTGGCGCCGGAAGACGTCGATGAAGCGGCGCGCCGTCTCCGGGTCCGCGCCGCCCCAGACGTACTCGAGCCAGTGCGCGTCGACTCCGAGGGCGACGAGGCCGAGCAGGTACTGGAGCGGGACCCAGAAGTTGCCGCCCCCCTCGGGGTACTTGGCGACGAAGGCCGAGCCAACGAAGACGGGATTCCGCATACTTGGCCTCTCCTACCCTGACTCCGCGGACCGACCAACCGGGGGGCCGCTACCACTTTGCTACCACTCGGCTCGAAATCCGGTCCTGTCCCGGTCGCGGCCGCGGTTGTCCCGGCCTGCTCGGCGGCTGCGTCGAGGCGGTCCGCTTCCCGATGGGCAGCGACTTGCCGTAGGTGTGTACCGCACCCGGTTCCTTGGACAGCCAGGCCGCTAAACACGTAGCCCGACGATCGACCCGATCTGCGACGCACGTAGAGCCCCGTAGCGCCACGCCACGCGACCGGGACGATATCCAGGTACCCCCTCATGCGGCCTCTCGGAGCGCGTCGCGACGGGCCTGGGCAGGCGTCCGGTACCCCAGGCGCTCCACGATCCACTCCGCGTTGTACTGCGCGATGAACGCGCCGATCACG